>JAIESC010000129.1 GCA_019746355.1 Xanthobacteraceae bacterium
CCGATGATCCCGGAGGCGGCCTACGCGATGCTCGCCTGCGCGCGGATCGGCGCGATCCACTCGGTGGTGTTCGGCGGCTTCTCGCCGGACTCGCTCGCCAACAGGATCGAGGACTGCAAATCGAACGTGGTCATCACCGCCGACGAGGGCGTGCGCGGCGGCCGGAAGATTCCGCTCAAGGCCAACACCGACGCGGCGATCAGGCGGGTCGCAGCCGAGGGATTTTCGGTCGACCATGTGATCGTGGTGAGGCGCACCGGCGGCGCGGTCGACTGGGACCCGGTGCGCGACGTCTGGTACCACGAGGCCGCCAAGGTCGTGACCAGCGAATGCCCGTGCGAGCCGATGCACGCGGAGGACCCGCTGTTCATCCTCTACACCTCGGGCTCGACCGGAAAGCCGAAGGGCGTGCTGCACACCACCGGCGGCTATCTCGTCTTCACCTCGATGACGCACCAGTACGTGTTCGACTATCACGACGGCGACATCTACTGGTGCACCGCCGACGTCGGCTGGGTCACCGGCCACAGCTACATCGTCTACGGGCCGCTCTCGAACGGCGCGGTGACGCTGATGTTCGAAGGCGTGCCGAACTATCCGACCAACTCGCGGTTCTGGGAGGTGATCGACAAGCACAAGGTCAACACCTTCTACACCGCGCCGACCGCGATCCGCGCGCTGATGCAGGCGGGCGACGCGCCGGTGAAGAAGACCTCGCGCCAATCGCTGAAGCTGCTCGGCACGGTCGGCGAGCCGATCAATCCGGAAGCCTGGGAGTGGTATCACCGCGTGGTCGGCGACGGCCGCTGCCCGATCGTCGACACCTGGTGGCAGACCGAGACCGGCGGGATTCTGATCACACCGCTGCCGGGGGCGACGCGGCTCAAGCCGGGCTCGGCGACGCGGCCGTTCTTCGGCTGCCAGCCGCAGCTGGTCGATGCCGACGGCAAGGTGCTGGAGGGCGCGGCGAGCGGCAATCTCTGCATCATCGACTCGTGGCCCGGCCAGATGCGTACGGTGTTCGGCGACCATCAGCGTTTCGTCGAAACCTATTTCAAGGCCTATCCGGGCAAGTACTTCACCGGCGACGGCTGCCGCCGGGACGAAGACGGCTATTACTGGATCACCGGCCGCGTCGACGACGTCATTAACGTCGCGGGCCACCGCATGGGCACCGCCGAGGTCGAGAGCGCGCTGGTCGCGCATCAGCATGTGTCGGAGGCCGCGGTGGTCGGCTATCCGCACGACATCAAGGGCCAGGGCATCTACGCCTACGTCACGCTGATGAGCGGCATCCAGCCGAGCGAGGACCTGCGCAAGGAGCTGGTGCAGTGGGTGCGCAAGGAGATCGGGCCGATCGCCTCGCCCGACCTTATTCAATTTGCGCCGAGCCTGCCGAAGACCCGCTCCGGCAAGATCATGCGAAGGATCCTGCGCAAGATCGCCGAGGACGAGTACGGCAATCTCGGCGACACCACGACGCTCGCCGATCCGGCTGTGGTCGACGACCTGGTGAAGAATCGGCAGAACAAGAAGGAAGGCGCCAAGGCGGGGGCGTAGGACGAGCTCATCGCTGGTCTGTCGTGATGGCCCGGTGCGACGCGCCGGGCCATTGCCGTTGGTTTCAATTGGATTGCACCGCCCTGTCCACGTCGTGCCCGGGCTTGACCCGGGCATCCATGCGGTGTTGCCGCAGAGCATAATCTTACGATTGGAGTTTGACGCGCGTGCTCATGGATCGCCGGGTCAAGCCCGGCGATGACGACGGTGGGTGTGCAGCAGGCGACACGATTGCCCCGACTCGTCCCAAAACAGGTCACCTTCGCGACGCGTGCCCGCGCGCAATCCCTTGTCGGGCGCGGAAAATCATGGTTAATGAACGGTTAAGAGATGCGGCAACGTTAGTCAGGACGTTGCAATATGAGTGCAGTGTACCGGGGCTTGGCCGCGCTTGTCGCGGCAGCCGCTCTCGCTATCCTTTCCATTCCCACCACCGTCACACCTGCGGCCGCGCGCGGCGAGATGGTCGCGTTCAACGCCGAGGCATCGCCCGGCACCATCGTGGTGCGGACCAACGAGCGGCGGCTGTACCTGGTGCTCGGCGAAGGCCGCGCGCTGTCGTATCCGGTCGGAGTCGGCCGCGCCGGACGTCAGTGGGCGGGTCGCTCGTTCATCTCCGGCAAGCACGTCAAGCCTGCCTGGGCGCCGCCGCCCGACATCGCCAAGGCGCGTCCGAACCTGGCCCGCGTCCATGAGGGCGGATCGCCGAGCAACCCGATGGGCGCCGCGGCGCTGACGCTGTCGGGGGGCGACTACGCGATCCATGGCACCAATGATCCGAGCTCGATCGGCGGCTTCGTGTCATACGGCTGCATCCGGATGTACAACCAGGACATCACGGACCTCTACGGCCGCGTCGGCATCGGCACGCCGGTGATCGTCACCCGCTGAGCAGGCCCGTCGCGTCCTAAGTTTACGGGCACCAGCCGTCGCGCCGGCCGCCGGAATAGCGGCGCACGGCGCCGGAACCAAGCAGCGCCGCCGAGACGTCCGGCGTCGCCTGCGTAAAAGCATCGGCGACGACGCGGCCGCCGTACTTGTCGAGCGTGATGCGGGCGATGCCGACCTCGCCCTGATCGAGGATCGCCGCGAGCGCATGGCGGGCGGCTTCGGCCTGCGCGCGCTCGTCGCCGCAGCGCGCCTTCATCTCCGGCGCATCGATGCCGCGCAGGCGGACGCGGGTGGTGATGTCGAGGCCCGGCCACAGATGAACGCGCGCATCGAAGGTGTCGCCGTCGACCACGCGAACCACTTCGGCCCGGTGGCCGAGGCGCACGGGAGATGCGTCGGCTGATTTGGTCGCGACCGGTTCGGCCGGCTGGGCGCTGCCGCGGCTGACCGCGACCGGCGCGAGCGTGGCGCCGGTCAACAGCCCGGCCGCAAAGATCGCGGCCGCCAGCATAATGCTGGAGCCGCGCAGGCCGCCGGACAATAATCTTGGTCGCAAGATCATTGTCCTAGGGGTAGCCGAGTCGACCGCCGCGCGCAAATGTCGCGCGTTGCGTGCAAATCTGACCGTAAGATCGTAAAGGTTGCAGCCGCCGCGGCCTCAAAAATCCGAGGTCAGGCCCTTCTTTTCCCAATCGCCGTAGCGGGTTGGCTCGGGCCCGCTCGGCCCCCCATACTCCTTGGCGGCCGGAACGGCCTGGCGGTCACGTTCGGCCCGGCGCTGCGCCGCTTCGGCCAAGGCTCGTTCGGCCGCGGGCGTCAGCGGCTTCTTTTCGGCAGGTTTGGCGGGGCCGGGTTTGTCGTCAGCAGCCATGTCGTTGCCATCGGTCACCAAACATGGGCTTTGGGACCCTGCCCCCGCAATGGGGTGAAATGAGGTCAAAGCGGCGCGGCCCTTCGGCGCAGACCGCCCTGCCATCTTGAAGGCGGGGCGGGCGGCACCACCTGAATCCGCCGAAAGGGCTTCGTAAACGGACCCGCTGGAGGAGCGACATGAACTATCTGCGGACGGCCATTCTGCTGGCAGGGCTGACAGCCCTGTTCATGGGCGTCGGCTATCTGATCGGCGGCCAGACCGGCGCATTGATCGCACTTGTCATCGCGGCGGCGATGAACCTGTTCAGCTACTGGAACTCGGACCGGATGGTGCTGTCGATGTACGGCGCCCATGAGGTCGATCAATCGACCGCACCGGACCTGTTCAACATGGTCGCGGCGCTCGCCGAGCGCGCGGGCCTGCCGATGCCGCGCGTCTTCATCATGGACAACCCGCAGCCGAACGCGTTCGCCACCGGCCGGAACCCGCAGAACGCGGCGGTGGCCGTGACCACCGGCCTGATGGAGCGCATGAGCCGCGAGGAGCTGGCCGGGGTCATCGCCCACGAGCTCGCGCACATCAAAAACCACGACACGCTGATCATGACGATCACCGCGACGATCGCCGGCGCGATCTCGATGCTGGCGCAGTTCGGCATGTTCTTCGGCGGTGGCCATCGCGACAACAACAGCGGCGGCACGGGCATCATCGGCACGCTGGCAATGGTGATCCTTGCGCCGATCGCCGCGATGCTGGTGCAGATGGCGATCAGCCGCACGCGCGAATACGCCGCCGACAATCTCGGCGCGCGCATCGCCGGGCAGCCGGAGTGGCTCGCCTCGGCGCTGGCCAAGCTGGAAGCGGCGGCGCATGTGATCCCGAACGAGGATGCGGAGCGGAGCCCCGCCACTGCGCACATGTTCATCGTCAATCCGCTGAGCGGCCGCGGCATGGACAACCTGTTCGCGACCCATCCGTCGACCGAGAACCGCATCGCCGCACTCGAAGAGCTGGCGCGCGAGATCGGTGGCGGCGGCTGGCAGCAGCCCGCTGCGCCGGCCCGTGCGCCGCAGGGTCCTCCGCAGGGTCCTTGGCATCGCGGTCCGGCGAACCGTTCCAGCCGCTCTCCTGGTGGTCCTTGGGGCTGATCTCACGAAGGCTCCGCACTTAACCGTTGTCATGCCCTGCGAAAGCGGGGCATGACAGGTCATGAACGCGGTCCACAAAACGCGCGCGAAACCCGCTGCAGCGCCGGGCCTTCCGGCGCGCCGCATCTCAGCCGAGATTATCGGCGGCGTGCTGCGGAAAAGGCGGCCGCTCGACGAGCTCCTGGAAACCAGCGGGCTCGGCGCCCTGCCCGAGCGCGACCGGGCGCTGGCGCGGACCATCGTCGCGACCGTCCTGCGGCGGCTCGGCACGTTGCGGCACCTCCTGACCGAGCAGCTCGAGCGCGGGCTTCCGCGCGAGGCGCCGCAGATCGAGGCGATCCTGCTCACCGGCGCGGTGCAGATCCTGTTTCTCGATGTTCCCGATCACGCCGCGGTCGATCTCGCGGTGCGGCTCGCTCAGTCCGACCGCCATGCGGCACGCTATTCCGGCCTGATCAACGCCGTGCTGCGGCGGCTCGCACGCGATGGCAAGACACGACTCGCCGCGCTCGATCCGGTTCCGCTCGATACGCCGGAATGGCTGATGCAGCGGTGGATTGCACATTACGGCGAGGAGACCGCGCGCGCCATTGCGGTGGCGCATACGCGCGACCCGTCGCTCGATCTCACGGTGAAGAGCGATCCGCAGACCTGGGCGGTGATGCTCAACGGCAAGACGCTGCCGACCGGTACGGTCCGCACCGTCGCGTCGGGCCCGGTCTCGCAGCTTGCGGGCTTTGAAGCCGGCGACTGGTGGGTGCAGGACGCCGCTGCGGCGCTGCCGGCGAAGCTCCTGGGCGACGTGCGCGGCAAATCCATCGCCGATCTCTGCGCCGCGCCCGGCGGCAAGACCGCGCAGCTCGCGCAAGCCGGCGCGCAGGTCACCGCGGTCGACCGCTCCGGCGCACGGCTCGCCCGGCTGCGGCAAAACCTGACGCGGCTCAGGCTCGACGCCACGGTGGCCGAGGCCGACGCCGCATCGTGGCAGGGCGGACCGTTCGATGCCGTGCTGGTCGACGCGCCCTGCTCGTCAACCGGAACCATCCGGCGGCATCCCGACATCCCCTGGCTGAAATCCGAGGCCGATCTCGGCAAGCTCGCCGCGCTCCAGACCCGGCTGGTCGATCACGCCGCAACCCTGGTGAAGCCCGGCGGCACGCTGGTCTATTGCACCTGCTCGCTGGAGCGCGAGGAGGGCGAGGATCAGGTGGCAGCGCTCCTGGCCCGGAACCCGGGCCTCCGCCGCAATCCGATCCGCGCCGAGGAGGTCGGCGGCCAGGCGGAATTCCTCACCGCCGAGGGCGCACTTCGCACCCTGCCCTGCCATTGGCCCGACGAAGACGCGCGGATGGCCGGGCTCGACGGCTTTTACGCCGCCCGAATCACAAGAATTGAGGGCACTTAGCAGCGTTTGTGACGGTTGGCCGACGCGACCGCCTTCGCTATATGATGCAGCCCGGGGAAGGGGCGGGGCGATGCGCCCGCCATCTTTTGGAAAGAGGCGAGCGTTCTGATGGCCGGCCTGTCGATTGCGGAGCGGGCCAAGCTGTTGCTGCTCCTGGGACGCCGCACCCTGCGCGTGGCCGCTGGACGCCTGCGCGGCCATCCGTTCATTCGCTTAAGCTTCATCCCGCGCAAGGCCGAGCGGCTGCTGATCGCGCCGCAGGACCTGCGCACCGCCGACGGCACGCGCGCGAGCGAAATCTACGCCGGCCGTTTTGTGTTCGCGGGGAAGGTGGTGATCAGCGACGGCCGCTCGCCGTTCGAGATCGCGCCGCCGTCCGACGAATGGGCGGCAAGCCTGCTCGGCTTCGGCTGGCTGCGCCACCTGCGTGCCGCGGAATCCGGCATCACCCGCGCCAACGCCCGCGCCCTGGTCGACGAATGGATTTCGGTGCAGGGCTCGTGGGACCCGGTGGCGTGGCAGCCGGAGATCCTGGCGCGCCGCGTCACGTCATGGCTCAGCCAGGCGCCGCTCATTCTGCATGACGCCGACGACGCGTTCTACCGCCGCTTCCTGCGGAGCCTGGTGCGGCAGGTCCGCTATCTGCGCCACACCGCGATCGAGTCGCGCGAGGGCACGCCGCGGATGCTGTCGCTGGTCGCGCTCACCTATGCGGCGCTGTGCATGTCGGGCCAGGGGCGGCACCTGCGCAGCGCTGTCAAGCAGCTCGTGGCCGAGATCGACCACCAGATCCTGCCGGACGGCGGGCATATCAGCCGCAACCCCGGCGCGCTGATCGAGCTGCTGCTCGATCTCCTGCCGCTGCGGCACGCGTTCGCCGCCCGCAACATCGCGCCGCCGCCGCAACTCAACAACGCCATCGACCGGATGATGCCGATGATGCGCTTCTTCCGGCACGGCGACGGCAACTTCGCGCACTTCAACGGCATGGGCCCGACGCTTCCGGACGTCATGGCGACCATCCTTGCCTATGACGACGCCCGCGGCGCACCGCTGTCGAACGCGCCGCATTCCGGCTATCAACGTGCCGAGGCCGGCGAGATGCTGCTGCTGCTGGACGCGGGTGCCCCGCCGCCGATCAACGTGAGCCAGGAGGCCCACGCCGGCTGCCTCGCCTTCGAGATGTCGCACGGCCTGCAGCGTATTGTCGTCAACTGCGGCCTGCCGGGCACCAACAAGGAAAACTGGCGGCAGGTGGCGCGCGCCACCGCGGCGCATTCGACGGTGGTGTTCAACGACACGTCGTCGGCCCGCTTTCTCGAAAGCGGCTCGTTCAAGCGGCTCCTTGGCAACCCGATCGTCAGCGGTCCGAGCGACCTCCAGGTGTCGCGCGAGGACCGCGGCGACGCCATCATCCTGCGCGCCTCGCACAACGGCTACGCCGACCGCTTCAAGGTGGTGCATCAGCGCGCCCTGAAGCTTGCAGGCGACGGCCACCGGCTCGATGGCGAGGAGCTGTTTGCCTCCACCGAGGGCGACATGATCCCGCAGGATGTTGCCGACGAATTCGCGGTGCGATTTCACCTCCACCCGGCCGTCAAGGCCAACAAGCTGACCGACGGTCATGGCGCCATGCTGATGCTGCCGAACCGCGAAGTCTGGACCTTCAACGCCTTTGAGGACCGCGTCGAGATCGAGGAAAGCGTGTATCTCTCCGGCTCCGACGGCCCGCGCCGCGCGGTGCAGATGGTGATCTACGGCCGTGCCCGCAAAATCCCGCGTATTCACTGGAGCCTGGCGCTCGCCACCGCCGGCAGCCCCAGCAGCACCCGGCGCCGGGGCGAAGAGCCCGAACTGCCCCTTGCCGCGCCTTGATTGACGAATAGCTTGGTATCCATGACCGACCTGCGCCGCATTTCCCGTGCCCTGCTGTCCGTTTCCGACAAGTCCGGGCTGCTCGATTTTGCCCGCGGGCTTGCGAGCCACGGCATCGAGCTCGTTTCCACCGGCGGCACCGCGAAAGCGCTCAAGGAGGCGGGCCTCAAGGTCATGGACGTCTCGGAGCTGACCGGATTTCCCGAGATGATGGATGGCCGGGTGAAAACGCTGCACCCGAAGGTGCATGGCGGGCTGCTCGCGATCCGCGACAACAAGGAGCATGCGGCCGCAATGACCGCGCATGCGATCCGGCCGATCGACCTGCTGGTGGTCAACCTCTATCCGTTCGAGGCGACGGTCGCCAAGGGCGCCGGCTACGACGACTGCGTCGAGAACATCGACATCGGCGGCCCGGCGATGATCCGTGCCGCGGCCAAGAACCACGCCGACGTCGCCGTGGTGGTGGAGCCCGACGACTACACCGCGGTGCTGGCCGAGCTGTCGCAGCATGGCGGCGCCACGACCTTGCTGCTGCGGAAAAGGCTTGCGGCGAAAGCCTATGCCCGCACCGCAAGCTATGACGCCGCGATCTCCAACTGGTTTGCACAGACGCTGGGTGATCCGGCGCCCGCGTTCCGCGCGTTCGGCGGCAAGCTTGCCGAGGCGCTGCGCTACGGCGAGAACCCGCACCAGAGCGCGGCGTTCTACCGCTCGCCCGAGCAGCGGCCCGGCGTCGCCACCGCGCGGCAGGTGCAGGGCAAGCAGCTCTCCTACAACAACATCAACGACACCGACGCCGCCTACGAGTGCGTCGCCGAGTTCGACCCCAAGCGCACCGCGGCGGTCGCGATCATCAAGCACGCCAATCCGTGCGGCGTGGCCGAGGGCGGCAACCTGGTCGACGCCTATCGAAAGGCACTGGCCTGCGACTCGACCTCGGCGTTCGGCGGCATCGTCGCGGTCAACCGCACGCTCGACGCCAAAGCAGCCAAAGCGATCACGGAAATCTTCACCGAGGTGATCATCGCGCCAGATGCCACCGACGAGGCGATCAAGATCGTCGCGTCGAAGAAGAACCTGCGCCTGCTGCTGGCCGGCGGACTGCCGGACCCGCGGGCGTTGGGCCTGACCGTGAAATCAGTGGCGGGCGGCTTGCTGGTGCAGTCGCGCGATAACGCCACCGTCGATGCGATGCAGGTCAGGTCCGTGACCAAACGCGCGCCGACCGCGGCCGAAATGGACGACCTGCGGTTTGCGTTCCGCGTCGCCAAGCACGTGAAGTCCAACACCATCGTCTATGCCAAGGACCGCGCCACAGTCGGCATCGGCGCAGGCCAGATGAGCCGCGTCGACGCCGCGCGCATCGCCGCGCGCAAGGCCGAGGACGCGGCCAAGGAGTTGAAGCTCGCAGCGCCGCTGACCAAAGGCTCGGTGGTCGCCTCCGACGCGTTCTTCCCGTTCGCCGACGGCTTGCTGGTGGCAATCGAGGCCGGCGCCACCGCGGTGATCCAGCCGGGCGGCTCGGTGCGCGACGACGAGGTGATCAAGGCCGCCGACGACCACAACGTCGCGATGGTGTTCACCGGGACCCGGCATTTCCGGCATTGAGCGCTCCCTGAGATATAGTCGCTTTATAATTGGCACAACGCCACCACACGGGCGGTGTCATGCGCGGGCTTGACCCGCGCATCCATGAGCGCTCTCAACGCGCGATATCGTTATAGAGATCGCGCCATTGCGGATTAGATGAATTGATGAGATCAAGTTTCCAGAGTCTCGACCAGTGCTTGATATTTTTCTCACGCTGGATAGCAAGCGTGGGCGTGTCGTACTTTTCGAAATAGACAAGCTGTTTTAGTCCATAGCGTTTTGTGAAGCCTGCAATCGTGCCCTCGCGATGCTCGTAAATGCGTCGCCCGAGATTGTTCGTGACGCCGACATATAACGTGCCGCGCGGTTTGTTGGTGATAATGTAGACGTAATAGTCTGCCATCGCGGAAAGGGATCATGGATTGCCGGGTCAAGCCCGGCAATGACTCGTGGAGAGAGTCGTGCGCAATCTCTTGCGGCTCAACTGCGGCGCTATCCCTTCGCCAGATCGCCCAGGAGACTCGCCGCCACTGCCAGCTTCGACAGCGTCAACCCCGAGTTCGCGATCTGGGTGATCGACCCGCGGATCCGCTCGACCTCCGCCTTGCGCGGTGCGACCCAGGCCTCGACGGCGCGCTCGCCGGACTGGCCGGTCTCCACCATTGCCGCCGTCAGCCGCCGCTCGGCGTCGCCGATCGAGTCGAGCGCGCGATCGAGCGCGAGGCGGTCGAAGTAGTCGGACACGACGATGCCGCGCGCCGCGGTGGCGACGCGATCGAGCCGGAAGTGGGCCTCGGCGGCAAAGAACGTCGCCGCGATCGCGTCCATCGGCTTGCCGGTACGGTCGGCGATCAGGACCAGATCGGGCGCGGCGGCGATTTCCGAGATGCTGGCGATCCGGCCGGCAAGCTCCTCGGGCACGCCTGCGTCCGTCAGCTTCTTCCTGCGCGCGACCCGCGCCGCGGCGGCCTCCTTCGGCAGCGCCGCGTCGAGCACCCGGGTCAGCGCGGCGATGCCCGCGCGGTGATGCTCGACCACACCGGCCAGGCCCTTCGACAGATCGCAGTTGCGCAGGAACCAGACCAGGCGGTCGAGCAGCAGGTCCTGCACCGCCGCATAGAGCGACAGCTGCACCTCGCCGGAAACCTTGCCGTCGAGCGCGTTGATCTCCTCGTTCAGCTCCGGCATGTCGTAGCTGTCGCGCACCGCCGCGAACGCCGCGGCGATATCGGCCGGGGCCGCGCCGGTCTGGTCGGCGATCCGCACCACCAGCGACGGCCCGCCGCGGTTGATCATCGAGTTGGAGAGCTGCGTGGCAATGATCTCGCGGCGCAGCCGATGATGCTCCAGAGCGTCGGGATATTTCTCGGCGATGATCTTCGGGAAATAGCGGCCCAGCTCGCGGCCGAGATAGGGATCGTCCGGCACCGTGGAGTCAAGCAACGCCGCATGGAGCGACAGCTTGGCGTACGCGAGCAGCACCGCCAGCTCCGGCCGGGTCAGCGGCTGCGAGCGGCGGGCGCGCTCCGAAAGCTCCATGTCGTCCGGCAGGAACTCGACCGCGCGGTCGAGCTCGCCCGCGGCCTCCAGCGTCTGCATCAGCCGCTGCTGGAAGCCGAAATCCTCCATGCCGCGCCGCTCGGCGAGCGACAGCGCCAGCGTCTGCAG
>JAIESC010000291.1 GCA_019746355.1 Xanthobacteraceae bacterium
TAGCCCATCGCGATCTTGGCGACGAGCCGCAGGTGGCTGGTGACGAGCTGGTGCGCGGCGTCACGGTCGCCGTGCTCCTTCCAGCGCTTGGCCAGCATATATTCCTGCTGCGGTTCCAGCATCGGGAACCGGCGGATTTCTTCGAGATAACGGGTAAGTCCGCCCTCGGCGGAAATAAGTGGCAACGTAGCAGCACGGGCCATGACAGCGCCCTCCTAAAGTTCCTGCCCCCGGATGACCGGCGGGCGATGCGTGTCGCCGCTCCCCGAGCCGACGACACTGGTTTGCGGCCGCTTTTTCCCCGACCGCACATCCAACATACCGGACCGACTGGGGCGGAAGAAAGAACACCTTGGGTCAAACCAACGTGACCTTCGTATAGGTCGCCCAGACCTTTGGTCGCACCCTTTTAACCCTTTGTCCGGGCAGGCTTTTTAGGCCTCCCGGAAGGCGGGTCGGCGGCGGCCGCGGCCGGAGTAACCAAACTGTGACGTAAACGAGCCAGATCAACCGGCAGTTCCGAGCGGAACTCCAGTTGCTGGCCTGTGGTCGGATGCTTGATGGACAGCAGATAGGCATGGAGGGCCTGTCTGCCAAGACCCTCCAGGGCGGCGCGGGCGTCGGGCGGCAGCCGGGCCGCCTTGGTGCGGAAGCCCGGGCCATAGACCGGGTCGCCCAGCAGCGGATGGCCGATATGGGCCAGATGCACCCGGATCTGATGGGTGCGGCCGGTCTCCAGCCGGCACTCGATCAGGCTTCCGACCGGGCCTGAGCCTTTGTCTGATCCTTGGCCCGGATAGCGCTCCAGCACGTAGCGCTCAAGGACTTGCCAATGGGTGATCGCATAGCGGCCGTCCTTGCGGATGGCGATCTTGTCGCGGCTCGTCGGATGCCGGCCGAGCGGGGCGTCGACCGTACCCTTTGGCCGGGCTGGCGCGCCCCAGGCGAACGCCAGGTAGGCGCGCTGAAGCGGCCCGGTGCGGCCGTGGTCGGCGAACTGCGCCGCCAGCGCCTGGTGGGCGCGGTCGGTCTTGGCGACCACCATCAGGCCGGTGGTGTCCTTGTCGAGGCGGTGCACGATGCCCGGCCGCTTCACCCCGCCGATGCCGGAGAGGCTGTCCCCGCAATGGGCAATGAGCGCGTTGACCAGGGTGCCGGTGGCGTGACCCGCCGCCGGATGCACGACCAGCCCCGCGGGCTTGTCGATGACGATGATCTCCTCGTCCTCGAACACGATCTTGAGCGGGATGTCCTCGCCCGTGGGCTCGGCGGCCTCCGGCTCCGGCACGTTCACCGCGATCACGTCGCCTTCGGCGACCTTGTGGCTCGGATCACGGACGGTGCGGCCGCCGATCGCGACTTCGCCCGCAAGAATCAGCGATTTCAGCCGCGTCCGGGACAACTCCGAGCGCTCGGCCAACACCCGGTCGAGCCGGGTGCCCGCCTCCTTGCCAGAGACTACAATTTCCTGTTGTTGCTTGCCAGAAGATGACATTCGAGCCGATATGGTGATGCCCGATCATAACGCTGATGACGAGAAGCCGCTCAGCCCCGAGCAGCAAAAGATCGTCAACAAGGCGCGCTGGCTGATGCTGGTCTCGGGCTTCGCCACCTTCCTCGGCATCGCCGTGGTGGTTGGCGTGGTCGGCTACCGCATCTTCCGCAGCGACGGCAACGCCGCCCCGCGCGAGGTCACGGCGCTGCTGCCCAAGGGGGCGAAGGTGATCCAGACCGCGGTCTCCGAGGACCGGATCGTGGTGACGGTGGAGTTCGGCGGCACGGTCGAGATCCGGGCCTTTGACATCAAGACCATGCAGCCGACCGGGCGGCTGCGCTTTGCGAGCGAGCCTTAACGCTGCCGCAACAGCCCGGCCGTCATTCCGGGGCGCGGGCAAAGCCCGCGAGCCCGGAATCCAGTTCCGGAGAGAATTCCTCTTTGACTGGATTCCGGGCCCGCCGCTTCGCGGCGTCCCGGAATGACGGCGGAGACGTTGTCGCAGCCGCAAACCGCCTGTTGCGGCGCTTGCCTCACCGCGGGATCGGGTCTATCTGAACGGCCTTGCCGGCTGGCTCCCTTCGTCTAGCGGTCTAGGACGCGGCCCTCTCAAGGCTGAAACACGGGTTCGATTCCCGTAGGGAGCGCCATCCTTGAAAACCCCCACTGATTTTCCAGAAAAATCGCCGCCAAGCGGCCCACGCACATTTGAGGTGCGGCACCACGCGGTGCACGTGTGCCGGCTCTGGTCGGTGAAGCCTGCATGGCCCCAAGCAAATGGCACCAATCAGGCCTCAGGTTCTGTCCCGGACAGCGAATGTGATTTCTAGCCATCACAGACCCAAGCCTCCCTGGCGAACCATTCATGGGCGGTTCGACAAACCGGACAATAGGTGCGGCTGAAGAACACTGGGGTCGAGTCCCACCTCGGTCGGTCCGCCTTCATGCCGGTCGAAATCACACGTCCGGTGTTGGGGCATTTGATCATGACAATACCCACCGCCGATCTCCTTGAGCGTTATTGTTTTTGGTGATTGGTAGCAGCTAAGCGCGCTTGGAACGCGCAAGCGTGTGCGACATGCCGGCCGCGATCGGCTTTGCGGCATTGGTCGCAACTTTCCAATACAGCGCCCACAACTCGCCGGTCCGGTTCGACATTGCATTGAGATGCCGCGGCGCGCGGGTGGTCCAGACGTCCATCACCTCGGGCACCGACTTCGCGGCAATGAGTTCACGGCAGCAATCGTAGACGGCATCGGCATCCTGATGCCCTGCTTCCGCGATCTTCTGGCCGTACTCGTTGAGGCCGCTGAGGCCGGTCGAATACGCCTCCTGGACGGCCGAGCTCAGCGCTTCCAAAGTCTCTTTTCCTTGGAGGACTTGCTTCTCGGCAAAAGCCCGGAACGCAGGCGGCAACGCAAACGAAGGGACTTCAAAGCGCGAGAATTCCATGGAATTCGCGAGAGCGTCGATTTTCAGGCAGAGCAGCAACCTGGCTACGCTCGTGTTGCAAAGCGTTCAGACGATCGTCGTCCAGATCCAGCAAACCGCCGCATGAACCGCGGAAGAGCACATGGACCCAGTCGATGCCGGTCCGCATCCGGAACAACTCGGCGGAGAGATGGGTGAGATTGGCGGTCCCGGCCGAGGCCACGTTGACCTTGCCGGGGTTCGCCTTCGCATAGGCGATCAGCTCGGGAACCGTCTTCGCCGGGAACGCCGCAGGCACCATCATCACGAAGGAATCGGAATTGGCGCCGGCGATCGGCACGATGTCGCTCATGACATTGACCGGACTCTTGTCATAGAGCGTGACGTTGATGGCATGCGGCGTGGCCACCTGCAAAAGCGTGTAGCCGTCGGCGGGCGCACGCGCCACGGCCTGCAGGGCGATATTGGAGGCGTCCGGCGTCATTCAGGGCTATCACGCGGCGCTTGCGAACGAGGCCGTCGGCCTCGACGTGCTGGTGTTCGTTCAGGTCAGCCTGGCGACGCAAGCACCCGACAGCGGACAGGCCTTTGCCCGGCTGATCCGCGGCCTGGATGAGGTTCAGGAGGCCTATGCGCTGACCGGTGAAGCGGACTTTCTGGTCAAGCTTGCGGTGCCGGACCTGAAGACGCTCTCGCGCATCATCAACGACGTCCTGCTGCCGCATCGCAGTGTCGGACGCGTACGCTCCTCGGTCGTGCTCGACCGCGTGAAGCAGACGGCGCGGTTGCCGCTGCGCCATTTGTCCGAGGTGCAAGACGCTCAGGGCGCGCGGCGGCGAACACCGTCAAAGCGCAAACTGAACCTTGGTCGATAGGCTTCGACAGGACGTCGCGGGCCTTCCTGCAGCGCACCTTTTTGGGTCCGCGAGATCCATCAACCACTGAACGCTCGAGCCGTACAGGTCAACGGCTCTTCGAACCCGGCAGGGCAATCGTCAGAAGCGCCCCGTGCGGTTGAACGGAAACCGCCGTCAGTCGTCCGCCGTGCTGTTCGACAATTGACTTGCAGATAGACAATCCCATTCCCATACCCTGGGCCTTGGTTGTAACGAACGGATTAAAGATGTTTGCCGCCACTTTCGTGTCGAAGCCGGGCCCTGTATCGGCAACAGCGAGAAGCACGTTGCCGTCTTGATCGGTGCGCGCGTCGATATTGAGGATTCTCGGAGAATGGGACGCCGTAGCCATGGCTTCGACGGCGTTGTTGATCAGGTTCAAGACAACCTGCTGCAACTGCACCGGATCGGCCATCACCAGCGGCGGTGGATCGTCAGCCAGTTTCGTGTTCAGCACGACGCTGTTTGAGGAAATGCTCCGACGGACCAGCGCCAGAACCTGCCGAACGAGCTCGCTGAGGTTAACCTCAGTGCGCACCGCCGTTGTCTGGTGACCGAACATCGCCCGGACGCTTTGGATGACATCGTCGGCACGATAGCTCTGTTTGACGACGGCTTGCAGCGCGGCCCGGGCCTCCTCGAGATCGGGCACCTTGTGGCTCAGCCAGTTGAGGCCGGCGCTTCCCGAGCTTGCAATGGCGGTCAGCGGCTGCCGGAGCTCGTGAGCGATTGAGGCCGAAAGCTGGCCCGCGGTCGCGATGCGGTTCATGCGCGCCAATTCATGCATTTGCTGAATTGACTGCGTCTCTGCGACACGCCTGCGCCAGTGTTCGTAGAGAAGCCACAGGATCATCATGCCCTGCACGACCAGCGCCGCGACGACTGCGAGAATATGGAAGCGATACTGGTCCCAGAGAGTCGGTTGACGAAAGTAAACCTCACTGCCCATTGGCAGACGGCTCTCGCCGATGCTCCAGCGCT
Organism: Xanthobacteraceae bacterium; assembly: GCA_019746355.1. The sequence goes on from JAIESC010000291.1 coordinate 4,804, forward strand.
GCAGTTTCCGCCAGTCGAATTTCGGCGCGGCAAGCCCGATGGAGGGCAGTTTGATATCGCTCGGCCTCTCGCCGCCGAGAATGCGGACCGCGACAGCGGCAGTGGCGCGGCTTGCGTCCAGCACCGAATGCATCGGGCCGCCCACGATCTCCCGGCCGAAATAGGCGCCCTGAAAGGAAAAAATCGGAGCGTTGGCGACGGCATAAAGCCTTGCCAGGGCAGTGTCGCCCTCATGAGTGACGCCGGCGGCATCTACGTTCATCAGTTGCCAGAAAATCGCGGAGTGTGCGGGCAATGCCGCAGCATTTTTGAGGATGTCTTCGAAGGAGAGTTTGTTGTACCAGATGAATGCAGCCCGGCTTTCGAAGGGGCTTGTTTCTTTGCGGAGTTCTTCCGCCCAGTATTTTTCGATCGGCGAACTGCCGGTCACGATTGCGATGGTTTGAGTATCCGGTAGCACCTGGAGGACATTCTCGAAAAATGCCGCGAAATCATTCCGGATGGCCACCACGGTATCGTTGTCGCCAAGTTCGATGTATTGAACCCGGCGCTGCTCCACGGCGCTCAGTATCATCGGCACCGTCGGAAACAGTTGCTGCCTGCGCCGCTGCACGAACGAAGCAGCCGGAGCGCCGAGGCTCACAATCAGATCGAATGGTTGTCGCTGATGCAGGGCACGAAGGTATTCCATAAAAGCATGATCGGTGCCGTCGTCAGTGAAACGCGAGGTTACGAGCGAGTGATCGGTAATATCGAGCGGCCAGCGTGACTGCCGTTCCAATTCCGTGCGGATGGTTCTGGCGTATTCATTCCATGGCCTGAAATCGCGGCCGAAGGAATGCAACAACATCACCCGCTTGGCCTCGTTGGCGCAAATAGGCGTGCAGGCAAGGCAGACAGCAAGGAAACAAATGATTGCAGCGAACCGGCAAAAAGCGGTCGACTGAATTGAAGCTGCGCGAATTTTGATGAACCTGCAATGGTGCATTGTTGCCCCAACGCATGCCTGACCCATTGCAGCACGCTTTCGGGACAAATGAAATGCCGCTGCGTGGCGTGTAGACGGGTTTTCGGTCGGTCCGCTGGCTGGACAGCGGTCCGTTTCGATCGCGGTCAGCGCTCGCGCGGGGCCGCGGCAGTTTCGGGCAAGAACTCACCAGCGGCAAGCAAGTTTTGATCCCACATCTCGCGCACCACGAGCGAGAAGGGGACATCATCGTGCTGAACCGCCGTGCTTTTTCCGCCACATTACTGGCCGGCGCGGCTGCCTCGCTGATTCCCACCCATGTCATCGCCGCAACCGCCGGCCGCACGGCGGCGCGCAACGTCGTGCTCGTGCACGGGCTGTTCGCCGACGGATCGTGCTGGTCCGAGGTGATCCCGCGCTTGCAGGCGGCCGGGCTCAATGTCACGTCGGTGCAAAACCCGCTGACGACGCTTCCGGAAGCGGTCGCGCCTGCTGCGCGGGTGTTGTGGCGGCAGGATGGCCCAACGGTTCTGGTCGGGCATTCCATTGCGGGGACGATCGTGACCGAGGCCGGCGTGCATCCGAACGTCTCGGCGCTGGTTTATGTGGCGGCGCGCGCGCCGGATGCGGGCGAAGACTACACCGCGCTGGCCAAAACGTTTCCGACGCCGCCGGCCACCGCCGGCATCGTGTTCGACGGCGATGAAGGGCGTCTCGGCGAGGAAGCGTTCCTGCGCGATTTTGCCGGCGACCTGCCGGAAGCTAGGGCAAAGGCGCTCTATGCCGTCCAGCAGCCGTTCCGGAAAGCTCTGCTCAGCGGCAAGACCACGCGCGCGGCCTGGCGCTTGAGCTACTACGCCGTCTCGACGGAAGACTGCACCATCGATCCCGACCTCGAGCGCTTCATGGCGAAGCGGATGGGCGCGAGGACGACTGATGTGAAGGCGAGCCATCTCTCGCTGATCTCGCAGTCCGCGGCAATCACCCGGCTGATCCTCGAAGCCGCCGGACAGAACGTGTGAGATCAACGTCGAATCGCGAATCGTGTGGACGCGTGGTGTGCCTCATCGATTCGCTCGCCGCACAATGACTCGCGCAAAGAAGGAGTGCGGACGGTAGCCGACTACGTTGGCGATCCGCGTTCGCGGTAGCGGATTACGTCGCGACCGGCCTGCGCTGTTGCGCGCGCGCTACTGGAACTTTTTTGCGCCCGTAAACTCCGGCAGATCAACAACAAATCGCCGCGCGTTAACCACTCGTTAACCATGCGCCGCCTACTCGGGATTCATCGAAGAACACAACAACAAGCGGGTCGTCATGTCGGTGCAGTCTGCTTCGCGCAAGTCGGTACGGTTCCGTGGGCGCTCCTATCTCGCCTACATGCTCACGCCGGAACCGCCGGTCTACGATTGGCTCGCCGATCTCAACGGCTGGATCAGCCAGGCCCCGGGATACTTCGTCGGCAAGCCGGTCATTCTCGATCTCTCGGCGGTCACGCTGAGCGCCTCGGCGATCGTGCAACTCCTCGACGAGTTGCTGGCGCGGGGCATCCGCATCATGGGCCTTGAAGGCGTCGACCCGCGCGAGGTCGGTCCTGACCTGCCGCCGGTCCTGGTCGGCGGCCGTCCGGTTGCGATCGCCGAGCCGCAAGAATCCGCATCAGCAGCCGCGCCGCAAGAATCCGCGCCACAGGAGCCCGTGCCGTACATCGAGGCCGCAGCGCAGCCGGAGCCGGCGACGCTACTGCTGGAAACCCCGGTGCGCTCCGGCCAGAGCATTGTGTTTCCGCATGGCGACATCACCGTGCTCGGCTCGGTCGCCTCGGGTGCGGAAGTCATCGCCGGCGGCTCGATCCACATCTACGGCACGTTGCGCGGCCGCGCCTTCGCAGGCTCGCACGGCAACGAACGCGCCCGCATCTTCTGCAGCAAGGTCGAAGCCGAGCTGCTCGCCATCAGCGGCTTCTACCGCACGGCCGACGATATCGAAGCAAAACTGCGCAGCCAGCCCATACAAGCCTGGCTCAAAGGCGACGTGATGTTCATCGCGCCGCTCAACTGAAGCTGTCGAATAGGGAGCACCAATGGCACAGGCAAAGGTTCTGGTCGTGACATCCGGCAAGGGCGGGGTGGGCAAGACCACCACATCCGCGTCCATCGGCGCGGCGCTGGCGCAGTCCGGCGAGACGGTGGTGATGGTCGATTTCGACGTTGGCCTGCGCAATCTCGATCTGATCATGGGCGCGGAGCGGCGGGTCGTGTTCGACCTGATCAGCGTGATCCAGGGCCAGGCCAAGCTCGGGCAGGCGCTGATCCGCGACAAGCGCCTCGAAACTTTGTCGCTGCTGCCGGCCTCGCAAACCAGGGACAAGGACGCGCTGACCGACGAGGGCGTCGCCAGTGTCATCGCCGAGCTGCGCGAGCGCTTCGACTGGGTGATCTGCGACAGCCCGGCCGGCATCGAGCGCGGCGCGACGCTCGCCATGCGGCATGCCGACGCAGCCATCATCGTGACCAATCCCGAGGTCTCCTCGGTGCGCGATTCGGACCGCATCATCGGCCTGCTCGATGCCAAGACCGAGAAAGCGGAGAAGGGCGAGCGAATCCAGAAGCACCTCTTGATCACGCGCTACGACGCCGCGCGCGCCGAAAAGGGCGAGATGCTGAGCATCGACGATGTGCTCGACATCCTGTCGATCCCGCTGCTCGGGATCGTGCCGGAGAGCCAGGACGTGCTGCGCGCCTCCAACATCGGCTCGCCCGTCACGCTCAGCAGCGCCGACAGCGCCGCGGCCCGCGCCTACAGCGACGCGGTGCGGCGGCTGAAGGGCGAAAGCGTGCCGATGACGGTCCCGAGCGACAGGAAGCGCCTGTTCAGCAAGCTGTTTGGACGGAGAGCGGCATGAGCCTGTTTGGCTGGATCAATCGGCGCGGCTCCGCGCCGCTCGCGCGCGAACGCCTCAAGGTTCTGCTGGCCTATGAGCGGACGCTTGGTGCCAATTCCGATCTCGTGGGCGTCCTGCGCGAGGAAATCCTCGCCCTGATTCGCCGCCACGTCATGGTGGAGCCGGAGAAGGTGCAAGTGAAGATGGGCCGTGGCGGCGCGACCTCGACGCTCGCGATCGATATCGAGCTGCCGAACTGACGTCCGCCGCCGACATGGCGGCGGCGATCGCTGGCTCCACGCTCGCAGCCGTTCGTCCCCGCGAAAGCGGGGACCCAGGGCGAAGAATGCAGGGCTTGCGCGTGGCCCTGGATTTCCGCTTGCGCGGGAAAGGACGGATGGAATCCCTGTTGATCCGACCGTAAGGAGAGGAGAAGCGATGAATGCTCCAACATCCGCGTCAGCCGACCATGCAGCCACTCATGCGACGTCTCATCCTGCGAATTCGGCTGTTGCGCATCCTGCTCGGATCGAGGATGGCGGCCGGTCGTTCGTCACGCGGCTGGCGTCAAGCTCGATCGACAAGCTCGACGGGTTGATCGCCGAACTGAAGGAAATGCGGGACGTCCTTCGGTTCGAGGGCGAGCGCGTGCAGCGTGAGGTCGGAAATTATGCGCAACTGACGCAGACGGCGTTGGTCGCAACCAAGGCCATCAGCGAGGCGGTTGCGCCTGCGCGAACAAGCGACGTCGTCGCCGACCAGGCGCAGAATTCCCCGCCGCGGCAACTGTCCGGCGGACGCGAGAAGCTCAAGCGTTGGCCGCCTCCAGCGGGCTGAGCGGACGGTCCTGCGCAGGCAAAACCCTCGTGTCCCGGGCGCAGCGCAGCACGTAGCGTAAGCGAAGTGGTGCGCTGCAGACCGGGACTCCGGCTTCTTTCTTTTCGTGGAGAGCAACCGGGGTCCCGGATCTGCGATAGCGCGTCGAAGACGCGCGTGAACGCGCTTATGGCACCGTTCGCGCTGACGCGCTCACGCTGCACCGCGTCCGGGACACGAGAGCGAAGCACACCGATAAGTATGTCGTTACCGAGTTGATGAGCCCATTATCCGACCCACAGTCACATTTCGTGTCGCCGTGTTTCGCGCGGGACGCCTACTCATTTTCTCCAATTCGGCACTGCAACCATTTGCGCCTCCGCGAGTTAGGCGAGCTTGGGCTGACGGAACCGGGGGTCCCACAATGTCGGTTACTAGACGGAGAATGGAATGCGAAAGCTTTTCCTCGTGTCACTGTTTGCATTCGGCACAGGCTTCGTATTGACCACCAGTCCCGCAGAGGCTCGCACCTCTCACCATCACGTTTCCAACCATCACGCTCTCACCGCCGAAACGACTCAAGTCAGACAATATCGCGTCAGCCGGTCAGGCACCGTCGAGAAGAAGCGCGCGTACCGGAAGCATGCCTCCGCGAAGAAACGGACGGCTGTGCGCTCCGGCTCCGTGTCGCTCGCCGGAGTCACGCCGGTGCTCGCGGCGAAGGCCCGCCAGATCGCCGCAAGCTGTGGCAGCAGCATCATCAGTGGGGTGTCCCGCCGCGGCGGCCGCAGCAATCATCCGATCGGCCGAGCGGTCGACATGCGCGGCAATCCGTCCTGCATCTACGCACAGCTGAAGGGCTGGCCGGGCGGCTACTCGACCGACTACCGTTCGGCCGGTCACGTCCACATCAGCTACAATCCCGGCGGACAGGAGTGGGGCCTGCGCTTCGCCCACGGTGGCCACCGGCATGCGGCGACCCGCCTTGCCGGCCTGCGCAATGTCTATGCCAGCGCGCACAGCGTGGGTGGCGTCAGGCGCACGTCGCGCCGCGGCATCGCCCGGCCCGTCGTGCAGCCGCAGGTCCATGAGATGGGCTTGCACCGCGCTCAGTAAACCGCAGGCGGTGCTTTGATCGTGAACGCGCGGACCTCCGGCTGTCCGGAGGCCGCGCGTCGCATCATCACCAGAGGATGGTGGTGAGTCCGTTGCCGAGCAGCCCCGGCAGATCGTCGCCGAGGTTGGCGCCCTTCATGTGCGTTCCTTGCGTCGCGTCGATGTACTTCGCGACGGCGCGATACTGAAAGGTCAGGGTCGTAACGACCACCAGGCCGAGAACGGCCGCTGCCAATAGGCTTCTGATGCTTCGACTATTCGTTGACATAGCGATTACTCCAAATTCCGGCCGAGCACCTCCCGCGGTCGCCCCGAAGGCGCGCCCGGCCTCCGTTCGAAAAGGCAGTGGGTTGGGTAACCCGGTTGCAGGGTAAGTAGGGTTTCTTTGTGCGTCGCACAAGAGTCCCAGCAGGTTCACGGTTAAATTGTGAAAATCATTCACAAAAATGCGAGGGGGCTGTGAGTTGCGGTGCACCCATGGCCGTCATGCCCCGCCATAGCCGTCCAAAGGACGGCGTCGCTTCGCTCGCCTACGGGCGGGGCATCCCAGCGGTCCGCCGGGGATAATTGAAAGGCTGGATCGCCCGTTTTCGCGGGCGATGACGGCCGGAGTATGCCGACACAGGCGGGCCGAACGCGCCCTAACTCAACCCCAGCAGCTTCGCCGCGTTCTGCTTCAGGATCAGCGGCCGCACCTCCGGCTTGATCTCGATCTGCTCGAAATCGGCGAGCCAGCGGTCCGGCATGATCGCCGGCCA
>JAIESC010000279.1 GCA_019746355.1 Xanthobacteraceae bacterium
ACGCCGGATGATTCGAGGTTGAACATCTCGGAGACTACGCCACCCTCATTTCCAACCAACCCCGCGACGGCACCTGGCGCTTTTCAGTCGCCCGCTGATCTCAAACTGATCTATAGTGTCATGAATGGGCCTATATGAGGCCGTCGCCATCCACGCTGATGCAGGAAAACGCAGCGATGCTGGTGACTTATGAGCCATGGCTGGTGCTGCTCTCGATCGTGATGGCGATCCAGGGAGCCTATGTCGGCTTGAGTCTTGCCATCCAGATCGGGGAGGCGGCAGGGCTGCGGCGGCGGACACTGCTGGCCGCCGCGGCTTTTTCGCTCGCGGTCGCCATCTGGACCATGCACTTCGTCGGCATGCTTGCAGCGCGGCTGCCGTTTCCGGTCGACTACCTGGTGTTTCCGACGCTGCTTTCGTTCCTCGTCTGCGTGATCGTGGTCGGTATCGCGGTTTATGCCACGAGTTCCGGGCCGTTGACGCTGATCCGGCTCACGCTGTCGGCCTGCCTGATGGGCGTTGGGATCTTCTCAATGCACTACATCGGCATGACGGCGCTGCACGCCAGCGCCCACATGATCCATAATTCCGCATATGTGGCCGCGAGCATGGCGGTCGCCATCGCCGCCTCGGGATTGGCGCTGTGGCTTGCTGCCGGCCGCGGCGGCCGTCCGCCGCTGGTGATGTCCGCCGTCGCGTTCGGCATCGCCGTGTCGGGCATGCACTATACGGCCATGCTGGGCATGACACTTTATCCGCACGGTGCTGCCGGTTCGAGCGCGCCGGCGCTCTCGACCGACCTGCTGGCGATCGTCGTGGCGGTCGTGGCTTTCTGCGTCTCCGGCATTTTCCTGCTGTTCCTGGTGCCTGACCGCGCGTCCGGTGACGCTCGGCTGCTCCCATCGGCCGCCCTGCCGGCAGTCGAGGCCGGGCCCGCCACAGAGCCGCCAAGCGTCGCCGCCGAGCTTGGACGAGGCAGCTATGCACCCCTTGGCGGGGCGGGCGGGCCGCCGGCCAAGCTCGCCCGCCGCCTGCCGGTGGAACGCGAAGGTGCGACCGAGTTCATTGCGGTCGCCAACATCGTCGCCGTGCACGCCAATGCGCACTACACCTACATCTTCAACGGCAGCACCAAGCTGTTTTGTCCGCTCGCCATTGGCGAGATCGAGGCGCGGCTCGACAAAGACCGCTTCGTCCGCGTCCATCGCAGCCATATCGTCAACATCGATCGGGTGATCGGCCTCCGCCGTTCCGGCGACAGCGAGATGGTCGAGCTTGCCGCCGAAGGCAACTATGCCGTTCCGGTGAGCCGCAGCCGCGTCGGCTGGGTGAAATCACGGGTGCGCACGAAGTCCGGAGCCGAAGCATCGCCGGCGCTGCAGCATCTTGCGGCGCAACAAGGGGCCCGGTAAGTCGCGGATTTCCGGCCGATAGGTGAGCAAGGCTGCCGCAGTTCGTGCGGCCGGCCTGCCGTTCGTGCAAGCCCATAGCGGTTTGGTGCTTTTTTTCTCGTTTGGTGCAGCAGAGCTTGTTGCTGCGTCGCAACCTTCGACACGCTCCAAACGAACCTCAACGATGACGGCGCCTCTTGGGGAGCCAGCCCTGTGACTGGCACGGCGCCCGGGAGGAGCGGCCCATGATTCCAGGAGCTTTTGCCTATCATCGTCCCGCGTCGGTCAGGGAGGCCACCGGCCTGCTCGCGGAGCTCGGCGAGGACGCGCGTGCGCTGGCCGGCGGCCACAGCCTCATCCCCATGATGAAGCTCAGGCTCGCGACCCCGGCCCATCTCATCGATCTCGGCGGCGTCGCCGAGCTCAAGGGCGTTCGTGCCGAAGAATCCGATCTCGTGATCGGTGCCATGACGACCCAGCACGAGCTGACCGGCTCCGAGGTGCTCACTGCAAAGCTGCCGATCCTGCGGGAGACGTCGCTGCTGATCGCCGATCCGCAGGTGCGCTACCTCGGCACGCTGGGCGGCAACGTTGCGAACGGCGATCCCGGCAACGACATGCCGGCGGTGATGATGTGCCTCGGCGCCACCTATCAGCTCGCCGGCAAGGGCGGCGAACGGCGCGTCGCGGCGCGCGACTTCTACCAAGGCGCCTATTTCACGTCGTTGGAGCCGGGCGAGATCCTGACTGCGATCCGCATTCCGGTGCCGTCCGCGGGGCATGGCTGGGCCTACGAAAAGCTCAAGCGCAAGGTCGGTGACTACGCAACCGCTGCCGCCGCCGTGGTGCTGACCTTGAGCGGCGGCAAGGTGGCGACCTGCTCGATCGGCCTGACCAATGTGGCGGAAACGCCGCTCTGGGCCGAGGAGGCCGGCAAGATCCTGACCGGCTCCGCACTCGACGATGCCACGGTGAAGCGGGCGGTCGCCGCCGCGGAAGCGATCACCGCGCCGGCCACCGACAGCCGCGGCCCCGCCCGTTACCGCACCAAAATGGCGGGCGTGATGCTCGCCCGCGCGCTCGCTCGCGCCCAAGCGCGCGTCCGCGCTTGACCAGGAGGAAACGATGCCGAAATCGCAGATCGCCTTGACGGTGAACGGCAAGAAGGAGGAGGCGCTGGTCGAGCCGCGCACGTTGCTCATCCACTTCCTTCGCGAGCAATTGAACCTCACCGGCCCGCATATCGGCTGCGACACCAGCCACTGCGGCGCCTGCACCGTCGACCTTGACGGCAAGTCGGTGAAGTCCTGCACGGTGTTCGCGGTGCAGGCGGACGGCGGCGAAATCCGCACCATCGAAGGCATGGCCAATCCGGATGGCACGCTGCATGCCCTGCAGGAAGGCTTCCGCGAGATGCACGGCCTGCAGTGCGGTTTCTGCACGCCCGGCATGATCGTGCGCGCGTGGCGCCTGCTCCAGGAAAATCCGTCGCCGACCGAAGAGGAAATCCGCCTCGGCATTGCCGGCAACCTGTGTCGTTGCACCGGCTACCAGAACATCGTCAAGGCGATCCAATACGCCGCCGCCAGGCTCAACGGCGTGCAGTTCCAGGAGGCCGCAGAATGAACGACATGACCCCGACCGCGGCCGAGCGCGCGGAGAAACTGCAAGGCATGGGCTGCAAGAGGAAGCGTGTCGAGGACATTCGCTTCACGCAAGGCAAGGGCAGCTACGTCGACGACATCAAGCTGCCCGGGATGCTGTACGGCGACTTCAACCGTTCACCCCATGCCCACGCACGGATCAAGAAGATCGACACGTCGAAAGCCAAGGCCGTGCCGGGCGTTCTTGCCGTTCTGACCGCGGCCGATCTCAAGCCGCTCGGCCTGCACTACATGCCGACGCTCGCGGGCGATGTCGCCGCGGTGCTGGCCGAGGACAAAGTGCTCTACCAGAACCAGGAGGTGGCCTTCGTCATCGCCGAGGACCGCTATGTGGCGGCCGACGCCGCCGATCTGGTCGAGGTCGAATATGAGCAACTGCCCTGCATCGTCGATCCGTTCAAGTCGATGGTGGCCGACGCGCCGGTGCTGCGCGAAGACATCAAGGACCGGACCGACGGCGCCCACGGCCAGCGCAGGCACTACAACCACATCTTCACCTGGGAGATGGGCGACAAGGACGGAGTCAACGCTGCTTTCAGTAAGGCCGACGTGACGATCAAGGAGCTGATTTCCTATCAGCGCGTCCATCCATGCCCGCTGGAGACCTGTCAGGCGCTTGCCTCGTTCGACAAGATCAAAGGCGAGCTGACGCTGTGGGGCACCTTCCAGGCGCCGCACGTCATCCGCACCGTCGCCTCGCTGATCTCGAAAATCCCCGAGCACAAGATCCATGTGATCGCGCCCGACATCGGCGGCGGCTTCGGCAACAAGGTCGGCGCCTATCCCGGCTATATCTGCGCGATCGTCGCCTCGATCGTCACCGGGAGGCCGGTGAAATGGGTCGAGGATCGCATCGAGAACCTGTCGACGACGGCGTTCGCGCGCGATTACCACATGACCGCCGAAATCGCCTGCACCAAGGACGGCAAGGTCACGGGGCTGCGCGTCCATACCATCGCCGATCACGGCGCGTTCGACGCCTGCGCCGATCCGAGCAAATGGCCGGCGGGCTTCTTCAACATCGTCACCGGCTCGTATGATTTCCCGGTGGCGCATGTGACGGTGGATGGCGTCTATACCAATAAGGCGCCGGGCGGCGTCGCCTACCGATGCTCGTTCCGCGTCACCGAAGCGGCCTATTGCATCGAGCGAGCCATGGACATCATGGCGCACAAGCTCGGCATGGACCCGGCCGAATTCCGCATGAGGAATCTCATCCGCCGCGAGCAGTTCCCGTACACCTCGGCGCTCGGCTGGGAGTACGATTCCGGCGACTATCACACGGCCTTGCAGAAGGCGCTGGACACCGTCGGCTATCAGCAGCTCCGCGCCGAGCAGAAGGCAAAACAGGAGGCCTTCAGGCGCGGCGAGACCCGCGAACTGATGGGCATCGGCGTGATCTTCTTCACCGAGATCGTCGGCGCAGGTCCTTCGCGCAACTGCGACATCCTCGGTATCGCCATGTTCGACAGCGCCGAGATCCGCATCCACCCGACCGGCAGCGTGATCGCCCGGCTCGGCACCAAGTCGCAGGGCCAGGGCCACGAGACCACCTATGCCCAGATCATCGCCAGCGAGATCGGACTGCCGGCCGACAACATCACGGTCGAGGAGGGCAACACCGACACCGCCCCCTACGGGCTTGGCACCTACGGCTCGCGCTCGACGCCCGTGTCGGGCGCGGCGACCGCGATGGCGGCCCGCAAGATCAAGGCCAAGGCGCAGATGATCGCCGCTCACATGCTCGAAGTGCATGACGACGACCTCGAATGGGACATCGACCGCTTCCGGGTGAAGGGCAATCCGGAGCAGTTCAAGACCATGACCGAGATCGCCTGGGCGGCCTACAACAGCGTGCCGCCAGGCATGGAGCCGGGTCTCGAGGCGGTGAGCTATTACGATCCGCCCAACATGACCTATCCGTTCGGCGCCTACATCTGCGTGGTCGATGTGGATGTCGACACTGGTGTTACGAAGGTACGGCGGTTCTACGCGCTGGACGATTGCGGCACGCGCATCAACCCGATGATCATCGAGGGCCAGATCCACGGCGGTCTCACCGAAGCCTTCGGCATCGCGATGGGACAGGAAATCCACTACGACGACGAAGGCAACGTGACCACGGCGTCGCTGATGGACTACTTCCTGCCGACCGCCGTAGAGACGCCGCATTGGGAAACGGACTGGACGACGACGCCGTCGCCGCACCATCCGATCGGCGCCAAGGGGGTCGGCGAAAGCCCGAACGTCGGCGGCGTGCCCTGCTTTGCCAATGCGGTGAACGACGCCTTCAAGTTCCTCGGCTCGACGCACATCCCGATGCCGCACGACAACTGGCGCACCTGGATGGTGGCCGACGAACTCGGGCTGCATTCATGACGAAGGAGAAGGTGGCGCCGGATGGCCTTCGATCGTGAGCAGATCGCCCAGCGCCTCGCCGACGCCGGCTATATCGCCGACCGCGATATCGCGACGGCGCTATGGCTGATGGAATTGCTCAAGCGCCCGTTGCTGCTGGAAGGCGAAGCCGGCGTCGGCAAAACCGAGGTGGCCAAGTCGCTTGCGACGGTCCATGGCGCCGAGCTGATCCGGCTGCAATGCTACGAAGGCCTCGACCAGAACGCCGCGCTCTACGAGTGGAACTACCAGCGCCAGCTCCTTGCCATCAAAGCGCGCGAGGGCATTGGCGAGAACGCCGACGCCATCGAGGAGCATATCTTTTCCGAGAAATATCTTCTGGAACGGCCGCTGCTGGCCGCCATCCGCCGCGAAAGGCCGCCGGTGCTGCTGATCGACGAGGTCGACCGCGCCGACGAGGAGTTCGAGGCATTCCTGCTCGAGCTGTTGTCGGACTTCCAGGTCAGCATCCCCGAGCTCGGCACCATCAAGGCGATCGCGATTCCGCGCGTGGTGCTGACCTCGAACGGCACGCGGGAGCTGTCCGACGCGCTTCGCCGTCGCTGCCTCTACCATTACATCGATTTTCCGGATGTCGACCGCGAGGCCAGGATCATCCTGGTCCGCGTGCCGGGCGTCGACACGGCGCTGGCCCTGCAAATCGCCCGCATGGTGGCCGCGATCCGGAAGGAAGATTTGCGCAAAGTGCCGGGCGTGGCCGAGACGCTCGACTGGGCCGCCACGCTCGCCGGACTGGAAATCCGCGACCTCCGGCAGGAGCCCGAGGCGGTCTACGAAGCGATGATGTGCCTTCTCAAGACGCATGAGGACAAGGCCCGGATCACCCGCGAGGTGACCGAGCGCCTGCTCGGCAAGGTGGCGTGATGAAAGTGCCGCGCACACCGGCTTCTCCGCGCCACCCAGAGGTGGGAGCGGAGCGAGCCGCGAAGGGGGACGGCCCCGGCAGCAGCCTGAGCCGATCGTCCTCCGAGGCCCGTCTGCGGCGGGCAACTCAGGACGTCGGATCTGGTCGCGATGGGCCGGGACCTGCGGCGCGCCGGCGCCTCGCTGGCTTTACGCGCACGATGCGCGAAAACGGCTTCCGCATCGGCCTCGCTGAAACAGAGGACGCTGCGCGCGTGCTGGCTTCGCCGGCGGCGGAACGAGCATCGTCGCTGAAGCCCGCGCTGCGGTCGCTGTTCTGCGCGACCCATCCGGATTGGGAAAAATTCGACGAGATCTTCGATGCGTTCTGGCTGGGCTATGGCCACCGCCAGGTCACGGTGGTGACAGGCGCCTCGTCGCAACCCCGGGCGCCGGCACGGCATCTGCCTGCAGGCCCGCCAGCCGGCAGCACCGGCCAGCCGGATCATGTCGAGCGCGGTGATGACGGCGGGACGGCCGCCGCTGGCCGCGGCCGCCGCGAGGGCGCGTCGCGCCATGAGAGCCTCACCAGTGCCGACCTGCGTCATGTGGTCGATCCGGACGATGTGGCGCGGGTGCACGACCTCGCCGGCCGGCTCGCCCGCGCCATGCGCGCGCGCCTGGTGCGGCGCCAGCAGGCGCGCCGGAGCGGGCGGCGCCTCGATCTGCGCCGCACCATCCACCGCAGCGTGTCGCACGGCGGCACACCGGTCGACCTCGCGTTCCGACGCCGCAAGGACAAGCCGCTGCGGCTGGTGGTGCTGCTCGACGCGTCCGGCTCGATGAATCTCTACACGGCGTTCTTCGTACGCTTTTTGCATGGCGTCGTGGATGCCTTCCGCGAGGCCGAGGCATTCGTCTTCCACACCCGGCTTGCCCACGTGTCGGCATCGATGCGCGATCGCGACGTGACGCGCGCTGTCGAACGGCTGTCGCTGATGGCGCAAGGTATCGGCGGCGGCACGCGCATTGGCGAGAGTCTTGCCACGTTCAACCGCTGGCACGCCAAGCGCGTCATTCATTCGCGTACGGCGGTGATGATCGTCTCCGATGGCTACGACACCGGCGAGCCGGCGCTGCTCGCAACCGAGATGCGTCGTCTCCGCCGCCGCGCTCGCCGCATCATTTGGCTCAATCCGCTGATCGGCTGGCGGGATTATTCGCCGGAAGCGCGCGGCATGAAGGCTGCGCTCCCATATGTCGACCTGTTCGCGCCGGCGCACAGCCTGGAAAGCCTCGCGGCGCTCGAGCCCTATCTTGCAAGGATCTGACGCCAAGGATCTGATGCCAAGGATCTGATGCCAAGGATCTGATGCCATGCATCGCTCGACCGACATCCTGGAAAACATCTCGGCCCGCAAAGACGCGGGCGAGCCGTTCGCGCTCGCCACGGTGGTGCGGACGGTGGCGGCGACGGCCGCCAAGGCCGGGGCGAAGGCGGTGATCCTGCCTGATGGCACCATCTCCGAAGGCTGGATCGGCGGCGGTTGTGCGCGAGCCGCGGTGCTGAAAGCCGCGAAGGATGCGCTTGCCGACGGGCGTTCGCGGCTCGTCTCGGTGCAGCCGCCGGACGTTCTGGAACAGCAAGGCCACAAGGCCGGCGAGGAGCAGGCCGGCGTGCGGTTTGCCAAGAACATGTGCCCGAGCCAAGGCACGATGGACATTTTCGTCGAGCCGATTCTGCCGCGGCCGCAGATCGTCGTCTGCGGCTCGAGTCCGGTCGCGGTCGTGCTGGCCGACCTCGCGCGCCGGATCGGATTTGCCGTCACGGTCTGCGCGCCGGCCGCGGAACAGCCGGCATTCGGCGAAGTCGACAAGCGGATCGAAGGCTATGCTCTGCCGGTCGAGGAGGCGGGGGCGCGCTATGTCGTGGTCTCGACGCAAGGTCGCGGCGACGAGGCTGCGCTTCTCGCTGCGCTGGCGATTGACGCCGACTACGTGGGCTTCGTCGGCAGCAAGAGAAAGGCGGATGCATTGCGAAAGACGTTGGCGCAGCGTGGGGTCGCGGTCGAGCGTCTCGACAAGTTCAAGGCGCCCGCCGGGCTCGATCTCGGGGCCATCAGCCCGGACGAAATCGCGATCTCGATTCTCGCGGAAATCGTGCGAGTGCGGCGTAGCAAGGCATCTCGTGGGGATTCGATGGCGCGACTGTAGGACGCGCAGCCGATCGAGGCGAAGCCCTTGCTGTACAGCTCATTGAGAGGCACG
This sequence comes from Xanthobacteraceae bacterium, assembly GCA_019746355.1. Next base: position 8,585 of record JAIESC010000279.1, read on the forward strand.
CCGTCGCGAAGGCAAGGTCTGCGTCGCCTCCAGTCCAATAGGGGATTGAGCTTCAGCGTGTGGTGCTCTGCGTCGTGCTGAAGCACGGAAGTGCGGTGCGCTGGATGGTTTGATCCGCCCGCAATCCGATGTCCAAGCGTCCGCGCCCGCCAACGCCCCCTTGAGCGGCTCGGCTCGCGCGCGAGTCCCGGTGCCGGGACAAAAAGAAACCGGACCGAGAGGTCGTCGTCCGTCTCGGCCCGATTCCACCAAGGAGCCGCAACCGGTGACGAAATCGGCTCCAAGAATCGGCTCCAAGAATCGGCAAGAATCGGCTCCAAGAATCGGCTCCAAGAATTTCAAGCTGTGGCCTGTCGGTCTCCTTCAGACCGGGGCTCCGAGAGCCGAACGTCGAGCTGTTGGCGTGGCCGACTCTGTGGGGTTGACAATATTCCTGATGGACATATAGGGAACAAGCTTGTCGCTTAAAGGCGTCAAGACAACTGACGGCGAGACCGGGGATCGGGCCAACCGCGGTGTTGCGGCGAGCACATAGAATGTGTGCGGAAATCGCAGCGCGAAACGAACCAGGCCCATCTGCTCGCTCTCTGGTCGGTAATACGGTTCGGCACGCCCTCCCGTTCAACGCAGGCCCTGACCCAGGAGCGGCTGCCGCTCTCTGTTTGTTGAAGATCAGCCTGGGCGAAACGGAGCGCGTCCCGTCGCGAGTTAAGATCGCGGCGGGGCGGGGACTAGGCCGATTTTGCGGCTCTTGGATTCGTCTTGCTGCGACGGCCTGCATGGCCGTCCGACCTGTCCATCGCCGGTTGCTATGCGCGAAACTCCGGGACCGCCGTCGGCGCTTGGCGCTTCGACGATGGGTAGGACGAACTCGGGCGGATTCCGCCTAACTCTTCAATAGCCTACGAAGAGTCAGTTTCGGCATGCCGTACCTGGGCGTACCGCGGGAATGCGCAAGTTTTTTCTGACTGAGCGTAACGGCGTCGAGTCATTGTGGCCTCGACGAGTCTTCCGTCACTTCAAGGCGCGCAGAACGCGCTCAAGCTCCCTGATTGGCCAATGGTCGAGGAGGCCTCGCCGATGCGGTCGCATCGGAAGCCACCTTCGGCGGCGGCATCTATCAGACCCGACCCATCGTGGGCCGCGTGCACGAACGAAACGACATGGTCGGCATGCACGTGGACCGGAAGTGCCTCGTGCGCGGCAACGGTGAGCAAGACTCCGAGCTCGAGAACGACAATGGCCACCGTGGTCGGCCGGAGTGGCAGGACCCGCGCTGCGCCCCTAGAGCGACGCGCTTCGCGGCCGATGCGCGATCGGCTTGGCGCTCCGAATGGCGCCGCCACAATCCGCCTGATGACATCGATTGTCGAAAGCCATCGGCTTATGATCAGTGCGCCAATGATGCAGCAGCCCATCGACCCGCCTCACGCGATCGGTTCGAGCCGGAGCTCGGTTCGGCCGTTCAACCTTACATCGAGCGCAACCTTGCCGTCGGCAGGTGCCACCACCTGCTCTGGGCTTGCTCCCCTGACGCGGTAAGAGGCGCCCGGTTTGAGGCGCTCGACCGTGATGGAGTACTGGCCCGGCTGCTGGCCGTGATACAGCACGAGATCGAGGCTGTCTCCGTCGCTCATAGCCCGCGCAACAAGGACATCCGGGTACGCGCAGCCGGTCAGAATTGGTCCTCTGAGGGCACCTGCCGGCGGTCCGACATGGTACAAATCGTGCCAATCGTCGCGGCGAGTCCAACGTGAAACCGCAAGATTCGTATTGGCGGAGGTCGAGATATCTTCGTAAGCCAGAACACCCGGCTCGCTCGTGCGCACCAGCAACTCGTCGGCCTTGGCGTGAGCCGCTTGCGCGATGGTGTCGTCGCCGTGCTCGCGCGCCGCAAGGGCGATCGTTGCCAGCGACATTCCAGGATTTCGCCGATAGTTGCCGAAGTCGATGCATTCGTCCCAGGGCTGACCCCTCAGCGACAATCCGTCTGGCCCCAGTTCGAACGACTCCGTGCGGGCGATGGCATACCAGCACTTTGCATAGGGCCGGTGAATGGCGTTGAGCACCTGGGCCAGCGAAGTCAGGTTGTCGGCCTCCATCTGTCGTACGCCGTCAAACGGACAAGTGCCAATCAACGCGGAGATCTCGGGATGGACGCCGCCATCAGGCGTCATGAACTCAGATTCCAGCTTCTGCAGATATTGTTCGCGCGCGTTGGCCGCGTGGGACGTTCCATTCACGCGGTCATAGGCGATCATCCCACACAATGCGTACGCGTTGCAGATGGGAAACACCCACCGCGGCTCGCACGGGTAGAGAAAAAAGCGCGAACGACTCCAATTCCAGAGGATCGTCTCAACAAAGCTTTGGGTGTCGTGCGCGTACTTGACGTTGCGCCATCTGAAAGGCTCGAAGGGCAAGCTTCCCTTGCACTGATAACGCAAATCGCCGGTGTTCGCCGCATAGCCGGCGAGTTGCGGTAGTGACAGTCCGGCCAGCATGACGTTGTCGCGCGTCTTGATCGGATCTGGGTTCCACTCGAAGTTTCCCCATAGGCTTTCGAGCTTCCAATAGGCGCAGACCTGCGGTCGCGTCAGCGATTCGATGACATGTCTTTGCGCTTGGTTCAGGTAACCGTGAAAACTGGGCACATATTTGCATTGCAGCAACATCAGCCCATAGCCGATGTAATTGAGTTGGTAGCGCAAGGCTGCCAATTGAAAATTGTCGATGCGCGTGTAGCCCTCGAATTGACCGACCGGCTGCAGTGCCAGATTCAGAAGGTAGCGCGTGGCGGCGAGCTCATCAGGCGTCAACTCGCGCACGCGCGCGTCCGGCTGCGGCACAGCCACTGCATCGAGCTTTGCCAGCATGCTCGGTGCCGTCGCGGGGTTGGTTGGAAATGAGGGTGGCGTAGTCTCCGAGGTGATCAACCTCGAATCATCCGGCG
>JAIESC010000244.1 GCA_019746355.1 Xanthobacteraceae bacterium
GACGAACCGCCGTATACGGAACCGTACGTACGGTGGTGTGGGAGGGGGAGGCCGCAAGGCTTTCCCCCTACCCGATTTTGCGCCGCAGCAGGGAAAAGTAAGCAACCGCTAAGCCTGCGCAGCAACGAGTGCTTTACCCGTGGCACGTAGCCTTCGCGGCATGGGAACGCGCATCCAGCAGGCTCACGGACAGGCGATCGCGCTCGAGGCCAGCGCCGGCCTTGCGCTCGGCTGCCTCTATTCGTCTTCGCACGAGTTCGAGGCCGAGATCATCCGCGCGCGGCTTGCCGCGAACGACGAGAAGGCCCGCGTGCAGCGCGCCTGCTGCGCGTTCCTGGCTGCCGCTGCAGCGGTCATCGCACTCGCCTATCTCGCAGCCTGAATCCGCATAGCCGCACCGGTTGACGGGTCACGCGCGATCCGCAATCGAAGGGGCATGACATCCGTGCTGCAGGGCAAGGTCGCGCTCGTCACCGGCGCAAGCCGCGGCATCGGCAAGGCTATCGCGCTCGAGCTTGCGCAAGCGGGCTGCGATGTGATGCTGACCGCCCGCGATCGCGCGGCGCTGGCATCGACAGCAGACGCCATCCGCGCGCTCGGACGCAGAGCGGAAATTCATCTGGCCGATCTCCTGGGCACGGGCGAGCCGGGCAAGCTCGCGGCCGCGACCGAAGGCGTATTCGGCGGTCTCGACGTTCTCGTCAACAACGCGGGCGCGGCGCGGCGCGGTGATTTCTTCAAGCTCTCCGACGCCGACTGGGAGCAGGGGTTTGGACTGAAATTCTTCGCCCAGGTGCAACTCACCCGCGCGGTCTGGCCGATGCTGAAGGCGCGCGGCGGCTCGGTCGTCGCCATCGCCGGGATCGGCGGCCGTGCGCCGGTCGCCGACTACATGATCGGATCCTCGGTGATCGGTGCCCAGCTTGCGTTCATGAAGGCGCTGGCCGACATCGGCAAGCGGGACGGCGTGCAGGTGAATTCGGTCAATCCCGGCTCGGTGGACACCGACCGCTTGCGCCATAGGCTCGGCATCATCATGAAGCGCACCGGCCTCGACGAGGCCGCGGCGATCGAGCATCACCGCAAGGAGCTCGACATCACCCGCTTCGGCCAGCCCGACGACGTGGCGGGCCTCGTCGCCTTCATCGTCTCGCCGCGCGGACGCTGGCTGCACGGCTCGACGATCGATATCGACGGCGGCCAGGTCGACCCGCTGCGGATGTCGAAATACGATTGAAGGCCGATGCCGCGCGGTCGTGGAGCGCGCACAGACAACAAGGAGAAACCATGCGTCGCAAGCTGATCAAAGGCGCGGCCGTCGTCAGCATGGACGCGGCGATTGGAGATATGCCGAGGGGCGATGTTCTGATCGAGGCGGATCGGATCGCGGCCGTTGCGCCGAGCATCGCCGCCGATGACGCCGAGGTGATCGACGCCTCGCGGATGCTGCTGCTGCCCGGCCTGATCAACGGCCATCTGCACACCTGGCAGACCGGCCTGCGCGGGCTTGCCGCCGACTGGACGGTCGCCGAGTACATGCAGGCGATGCATCGCGGGCTTGCGACGCTGTTCCGCCCGGAAGACATCCACATCGCCAATCTCTGCGGCGCGCTCAACCAGATCAACAACGGCGCGACCACGCTGGTCGACTGGTGCCACAACAATCCGACGCCGGCGCACAGCGACGCCGCCGTGCAAGGCCTCGCCGATGCGGGCATCCGCGCGCTGTTCCTGCACGGCTCGCCGAAACCGGATCCCAAGCCCGGCCAGAAGCATTTCAGCGAGGTGCCGATGCCGCGCGGCGAGGCGGAGCGCTTCTGCAAGGGGCGCTTTGCGAGCCGCGACGGGCTTCTCAGCTTCGGTCTTGCGATCCTCGGTCCTTATTACTCGACCTACGAGGTGACCAAGCAGGACCTGGCGCTGGCGCGCGAGCTCGATCTGTTCGCCAGCATGCATGTCGGCGGCGGCAAGGGGATGGTGCCGGACGGCTTCGAGCGCCTGCTCGACGACGGTCTGGTCGACCGGCACCTGACGGTCGTGCACGGCAACGACATTGCGCCCGACACGGTGCGGCGGATCGCCGATCGCGGCGGCAGCTTCACGGTCACCGCCGAGATCGAATTGCAGATGGGCTACGGCGATCCGCTCACCGGAATCCTGCATGAGCACGAGGCCCCGATCTCGATCGGCACCGACGTCGAGCCCGCGGTCGGCTCCGACCTCTTCACCTGCATGCGGCTGACGCTGCAGCATGAGCGCAACCGCGGCATCATCGAGACGCTGGAACGAACCGGCAGCCGGCCGCAGCGCTCGGCGGTGACCTGCCGCGACGCGCTCGCCTGGGTGACGACCGACGCGGCGAAGATCGCCGGCCTCGACGACCGCGTCGGCTCGATCACGCCGGGCAAGCAGGCCGACATCGTCCTGCTGCGGACCGACGCGCTCAACATGACGCCGATGCGCGACCTCGTCGGCTGTGCCGTGACGCAGGCCGCAACCGCCAATGTCGACACCGTGCTGATCGCCGGCCGCATCGTGAAGCAGGCGGGCCGGCTGCTGGCGGACGATCTCGCGGCAAAGCTTGCCAGGCTGCAGAGCTCGGGCGACCGCATCCTCGCCGATTTCAAAGCGCTTCCGTCGCGCGCCGCGTGACGCCACGCTCGATCCTGGAAACCTTGCTCAATGCGTGTATCGTCTGTATTTGACAACTATAACTGGTAGACAGAAAAAACGAACCCATTTGTATTTGGGTGCAGCTGTCCGACGGACGTTGCCGCTCGAGCTCGCATGCGCGCGGCAGAGAAAAGGGGCGCTCCGCAGAGTGCCCCTTTCAGTTGTGCACCGATGGTCGTCCCGGAGGAAGGACGCCGGCGTTACGCCGAGTAGTACATGTCGAACTCGACCGGATGCGGGGTGTGCTCGAAGCGGATCACCTCGGTCATCTTCAGCTCGATGTAGCTGTCGATGAAATCGTCATCGAACACGCCGCCGACCTTGAGGAAGTCGCGGTCCTTGTTGAGGCTGTCGAGCGCCTCGCGGAGCGAGCCGCAGACGGTCGGGATCTTCTTCAGCTCCTTCGGCGGCAGGTCGTAGAGGTCCTTGTCCATGGCCTCGCCGGGGTTGAGCTTGTTCTTGATCCCGTCGAGACCGGCCATCAGCATCGCGGCGAAGCCGAGATACGGATTGGCGAGCGGGTCGGGGAAGCGAACCTCGACGCGCTTGGCCTTCGGGTTGGTGGTCCACGGAATACGGCACGACGCCGAACGGTTGCGCGCCGAGTAGGCGAGCAGCACCGGGGCCTCGAAGCCCGGCACCAGACGCTTGTACGAGTTGGTGGTCGGGTTGGTGAAGGCGTTGATCGACTTGGCGTGCTTGATGATGCCGGCGATGTAGGAGAGGCAGATGTCGGAAAGGTCGGCGTATTTGTTGCCGGCGAACACCGGCTTGCCACCCTTCCAGATCGACTGGTGGCAGTGCATGCCCGAGCCGTTGTCGCCGTAGATCGGCTTCGGCATGAAGGTCGCGGACTTGCCGTAGATGTTGGCGACCATCTGGATGCAGTACTTGTAGATCTGCATGCGGTCGGCCATGACGGTGAGCGTCGAGAACTTGAGGCCCAGCTCGTGCTGCGCCGAGGCCACCTCGTGGTGGTGCTTCTCGACCGCGCAGCCCATACGCGCCATCGCCGCGAGCATCTCCGAGCGCATGTCCTGCACCGAGTCCTGCGGCGGGACCGGGAAGTAGCCCTTCTTGGTGCCGATGCGGTGACCGAGGTTGCCGCCCTCGTAGGAGGTGTCGGAGTTGATCGGCAGCTCGACCTGATCGAGCTTGAAGCCGGTGTTGTACGGATCGGCCTTGTACTTGACGTCGTCGAACACGAAGAACTCGGCCTCCGGGCCGAAGAAGATGGTGTCGCCGACGCCCTGCGACTTGACCATCGCCTCTGCCTTCTTGGCGATGCCGCGTGGGTCGCGGTTGTAGGGCTCGCCGGTGGTCGGCTCGAGCACGTCGCAGACCAGCACCATCGTGGTCTCGGCGAAGAACGGATCGATGCAGGCCGACGCCGGGTCGGGCATCAGGCACATGTCGGATTCGTTGATCGCCTTCCAGCCGGCGATCGAAGAGCCGTCAAACATCTGACCTTCGGAGAACGTTTCTTCCTCGATCATCGACACGTCGAACGTGACGTGCTGCCACTTGCCGCGCGGATCCGTGAAGCGCAAATCGACGTATTTCACGTCGTTGTCCTTGATCATTTTCATGACGTTCTTGGCGGTAGTCATGCAACTCTTTCCCTTTCGTGACGGGCTCTGCAGTCAAAATTTGAATGGATCGGCGCGTCAGATCAGATCGCGTCCACTCCGGATTCCCCCGTTCTGATCCGGATCGCTTCCTCGATGTTCGAGACGAAGATCTTCCCGTCGCCGATACGCCCGGTCTGGGCGGCGCGGCGGATCGTCTCGATGGCTTTTTCGACCATATCGTCGCCTAGAACAATCTCGATCTTCACCTTGGGGAGAAAATCGACCACGTACTCGGCGCCGCGATAGAGCTCGGTATGCCCCTTCTGCCGGCCGAAGCCCTTGGCTTCGGTCACGGTTATTCCTTGCAGCCCCACCTCTTGCAGAGCCTCCTTCACCTCGTCGAGTTTGAAAGGCTTGATGATGGCCTCGATCTTCTTCATCGCGTCTCACTTTCCCGGGCGGTCCGGACAGGTCACCGGCAGCACCACGATCTCGATAGCAGGGTCCGTGCCAAGGGCGGAAATGCCCGAAATGACGTGTTTTTTCGCCAATTCGCCGAATTTTGCAGCAATCGCGCATTCGGGGGGCGCCCACACGCGCCCATGGATTAGGCAGCTTGCCTATTCCGTGGTCAAGGCCTGCCGCGTTGTGGCGATTTGTCCCCGCCGATAGTGTCGCCCGCGATGATTGAACTCCTGACCACGGCGGAGATGGCCACGGCCGATCGCCTGACGATCGAAGGCGGCACCCCCGGCATCCGGCTGATGGAGCAGGCGGGACGTGCGGTCGCCGACGCGGTGACGCGGCATTCGTCCGGCGCGGTTTGCGTGGTGGCGGGGCCCGGCAACAACGGCGGCGACGGCTTCGTCTGCGCGCGCATCCTGGCCGAGCGCGGCTATCCGGTCCGGCTGCTGCTCCTTGGCGAGCGCGACAAGCTCAAAGGCGACGCTGCGGAGGCATCGCGAAGCTTCAAGGGCGCGGTCGAGCCGGCCGAGCCTGCGGGCCTCGCCGGCGCTGACCTCATTGTCGATGCGCTGTTCGGCGCGGGGCTTGACCGGCCGCTGAGCGGCGCGGCGCTCACGATGATCGAGGCGATCAACGCTGCGGACGCTGCCGTCGTCGCGGTCGATCTGCCGAGCGGCATCAACGGCACCAGCGGTGCGGTGATGGGCGCGGCGGTTGAGGCGAGCGAGACGGTGACGTTCTTTCGCCGCAAGCCCGGTCACGTGCTGCTGCCGGGGCGGCTGCATTGCGGGACGGTGGAGGTTGCCGACATCGGCATTCCGGACAGTGTGTTGCCCCGCATCGCGCCGCGCATCTTCGCCAACGCGCCGACGCTGTGGTCGGCAAAGTTTCCGGTGCCCGGGCCGGGCGGGCATAAGTACGGGCGCGGCCATGCCGTGGTCGTGTCGGGCGATCAGTCGCACACCGGAGCCGCGCGGCTTGCCGCACGCGGCGCGCTGCGGGCCGGGGCCGGCCTCGTCACGCTTGCGAGCCCGCGCGAGGCACTTGCCGTCAATGCCGCGGCGAGCCTTGCCGTCATGGTGCGCCCGCTCGGTGGCGCGCCCGAGCTTTCCGCGATGCTCGCCGACCCGCGGCTGAACACGGTCGTACTCGGGCCCGGCGGCGGCGTGGGCGCGCCGATGCGCGACATGGTGCTGGCGGCGCTCGCCGGGGATCGCGCGGTGGTCCTCGACGCCGACGCGCTCACGAGCTTCGCCGAGACGCCGGAAACGCTGTTTGCGGCCATCAAGGTGCGCGGCGCTTCGCCGACGGTGCTGACCCCGCACGAGGGCGAATTCGCGCGACTGTTCAAGACAGAACCGCAAGCGGCTGATATCCCGTCAAAATACGACCGGGCCCGGCAGGCCGCCGAAGCCTCCGCGGCGGTCGTGCTGCTCAAGGGCTCGGACACCGTGGTGGCAGAGCCGGGCGGGCGGGGCTCGATCACCGAGAATGCGCCGCCATGGCTTGCGACCGCCGGCTCAGGCGACGTGCTGGCGGGCTTCATCGCCGGGCTGCTGGCGCAGGGGATGCCGGCCTTCGAAGCCGCCAGCGCCGCGACCTGGCTGCACGGCGAGACCGGCAGCGAGGCGGGACCGGGCCTGATCGCCGAGGATCTGCCGGATGCGCTGCGCGCCGTCTACCGGCGGTTGTTCGTCGATCTCGGGGTCTGGCCGTAGGTGCTGATCGGTCCCACTTTAAGGATGGTGCCCCCGACAAAGGCCATGATATAAGCCGCGCCGCTCAGCCGATTGCGGTGCTGCTCCATCCCACTCCAGGGCGGGCGTGGCGGAACTGGTAGACGCGCGGGATTTAGGTTCCCGTGACGAAAGTCGTGGGGGTTCGAAACCCTCCGCCCGCACCACGCCGGGCACACCGCCGGCCGATCCCTGCTTTATCAGCGGGCCCTTCTGAACGCCGCAGCCGCCGCCCAACGCGAAGATTGTCGAGATGCAAGTCACCGAAACTGTCAACGAAGGCCTGAAGCGCGAATTCAAGGTCGTGGTGCCTATGGCCGACCTCGCGAGCAAGGTCGATGCGAGACTCGACCAGTTGAAGAACCAGGTCCGCATCAACGGCTTCCGTCCCGGCAAGGTGCCGGTGACGCACCTGAAGCGCCTCTACGGCCGCTCGGTGATGGCCGAGACCATCGAGCAGGCGGTGCGCGAGGCGAATTCGCAGATCGTCACCGAGCGCGGCTTCAAGCTCGTGCGCGAGCCGCAGGTGAAGCTGCCGGAGGAGAAGGACGCGGTCGAGCAGGTGATCGAGGGCAAGACCGATCTCGCCTACACCGTCGCGATCGAAATCCTGCCGCCGATCGAGCTCGCCGACTTCAAGGGCATTGCGGTCGAGCGCCTCAACGCCGAGGTGACCGACGCCGAGGTCGACGAGGCGGTGCAGCGCATCGCCGAGCAGAGCCGGCCGTTCACCGCCAAGGGCGAGGGCGCCAAGGCCGAGAACGGCGATCGCGCGGTGATCGACTTCACCGGCAAGATCGACGGCACGCCGTTCGAGGGCGGCACCGGCGGCGATGTGACGCTGCATCTCGGCTCGGGCACGTTCATCCCGGGCTTCGAGGACCAGCTCGTCGGCGCGGCCGCGGGCGAACAGCGCACCATCAAGGTGACCTTCCCGCAGACCTATCCGGCGCAGCATCTGGCCGGCAAGGAGGCCGAGTTCGACGTCACCGTGAAGTCGCTCGAGGCGCCGCAGCCCGTCACCTTGAACGACGAGTTCGCAAAGTCGCTTGGCCTTGAATCGCTCGCCAAGCTCCGCGAAATGGTCAAGGGCCGCCTGACCCAGGAGCACGGCGCGATGTCGCGGCAGAAGGTCAAGCGCCTGCTGCTCGACCAGCTCGACGCCAAGCACAAGTTCGATCCGCCGCCGAGCCTGGTCGAGGACGAGTTCAACAACGTCTGGAAGACGATCCAGGACGACCTGCAGTCGCGCAAGCGGACCTTCGAGGACGAGGGCACGACCGAGGAGAAGGCCAGGGAAGAGTATCGCGGCATCGCCGAGCGGCGGGTGCGGCTCGGCCTCGTCATCGCCGAGATCGGCGAGAAGAACGGCATCAAGGTGACCGACGAAGAGTTGAGCCGCGCGGTGATGGAGCGTGCGCGGCAGATGCCGGGGCAGGAACAGCGGGTGTGGGAGTTCTACCGCAACAATCCCGACGCGCTCGCGAGCCTGCGGGCGCCGATCTTCGAGGACAAGGTGATCGACTACATCCTCGAGCTCGCCAAGGTCACTGACAAGACGGTGTCGCGCGAGGAACTCTATAAGGAAGACGAGGCCTGACAGCCCGCGCAGCGGGCATGGTTTAGCCAGGCATGGCGGCTGCAGGCTCGGCCTTGCGTGGGCGGACGATTGGACTATCTGACGGTGCCGGGGCTACGCTGCGTTAAGCGGCTGTCCCGGTCCGGGCACACCATCTGTTAAGCGGTGGTCCACAAGATTTGCGCGGTCCGCTGCCCTACATGTTGCGGCGCGCGGAACCTATATAGTCTCGGCACAATGGCTCGATTCGTCCGGTTGCCAGGACTTTTCAGGAGATGAAGCGTGAGAGATCCCGTCAGCACTTACATGAACCTGGTTCCGATGGTGGTCGAGCAGACCAACCGCGGCGAGCGGGCCTATGACATCTTCTCGCGGCTCCTGAAGGAGCGCATCGTCTTCATCACCGGTCCGATCGAGGACGGCATGGCGACATTGGTCGTCGCGCAGCTCCTGTTCCTTGAGGCCGAGAACCCGAAGAAAGAGATTTCCATGTACATCAACTCGCCCGGCGGGTTGGTGACCGCCGGCATGGCGATCTACGACACCATGCAGTTCATCCGGCCGCCGGTGCAGACGCTGTGCTGCGGGCAGGCCGCGTCCATGGGGTCGCTGCTTTTGGCCGCAGGCGCCAAGGACATGCGCGCGGCGCTGCCTAATGCCCGGATTATGGTCCATCAGCCGTCGGGTGGGTTCCAAGGCCAGGCGACCGACATCATGCTGCACGCCCAGGAGATCCTGAACCTGAAGAAGCGGCTGAACGAAATCTACGTCAAGCACACCGGCCAGCCGATCAAGAAGATCGAGGACGCCCTGGAGCGCGATTACTTCCTCACCGCGGAGGCGGCGAAGGATTTCGGGCTGATCGACAAGGTCATCGAGAACCGGCCGGAGGACCCGACGGCGAAGCCGTGAACCTGCGTCAATGAGCTATAACCAGGCCCCAAAAACGCCATTTCTGACCGGGTGTTATTGTTAATGAAATCTTGATTGTTCCTCCGCTAGCGTGCTTCGCTAGAGTATTCGCGGGGAACGGGGTCGGAGAAATGTGTGACTGCCGCGCTACGGTTTTTTAGCGTGGCTGCTGCTAAAAAAGGGATCGGCCTCGCAGTGCGAGCGGGGCCACGGAGAGCGGAATGAGCAAAGTCGGCGGCAGCGATTCAAAAAACACCCTGTACTGTTCGTTTTGCGGCAAGAGCCAGCACGAAGTCCGCAAGCTCATCGCCGGCCCGACGGTTTTCATCTGCGACGAGTGCGTCGAGCTCTGCATGGACATCATTCGCGAGGAGAACAAATCCTCGCTGGTGAAGTCGCGCGACGGAATCCCGACGCCGAAGGAAATCCGTAAAGTTCTCGACGACTACGTGATCGGCCAGGACCACGCCAAGAAGGTCCTCGCGGTCGCCGTGCACAACCACTACAAGCGGCTCAATCATCAGGCCAAGCACAACGACGTCGAGCTCGCGAAGTCCAACATCCTGCTGATCGGTCCGACCGGCTCGGGCAAGACGCTGCTCGCGCAGACTCTCGCCCGCATCCTCGACGTGCCGTTCACGATGGCGGACGCGACCACGCTCACCGAAGCCGGCTATGTCGGCGAGGACGTCGAGAACATCATCCTCAAGCTGCTGCAGTCGGCCGACTACAACGTCGAGCGCGCGCAGCGCGGCATCGTCTACATCGACGAGATCGACAAGATCAGCCGCAAGTCCGACAACCCGTCGATCACCCGCGACGTGTCGGGCGAGGGCGTGCAGCAGGCGCTGCTCAAGATCATGGAAGGCACCATCGCTTCGGTCCCGCCGCAGGGCGGCCGCAAGCATCCGCAGCAGGAGTTCCTGCAGGTCGACACGACCAACATCCTGTTCATCTGCGGTGGCGCCTTCTCCGGCCTCGAAAAGATCATCTCGGCGCGCGGCAAGTCCACGTCGATCGGTTTCGGCGCCAAGGTGATCGCTCCGGAGGATCGCCGCACCGGTGAAATCTTCCGCGAGGTCGAGCCGGAGGATCTGCTCAAGTACGGCCTGATCCCGGAATTCGTCGGCCGTCTGCCGGTCGTCGCCACGCTCGAGGACCTCGACGAGACGTCGCTGAAGAAGATCCTGACCGAGCCGAAGAACGCGCTGGTGAAGCAGTACCAGCGGCTGTTCGAGATGGAGTCGATCGATCTGACGCTTGCGGAGGAGGCGCTCGGTGCGATTGCGCGCAAGGCAATCGAACGCAAGACCGGCGCGCGCGGCCTGCGCTCTATCATGGAGAGCATCCTGCTCGACACGATGTTCGACCTGCCGAGCCTCGAAGGCGTCGAGGAGGTCGTGATCTCCCGCGAGGTGGTCGAGAACACGGCGCGGCCGCTGTACATCTACGCCGACCGGGCCGGGGACGCCGGCGCGACGGCATCGTAGGGACGGTGGTCAGCTACCACCGTCTTTGGAATACGTGGACAGTGATGGCGTCCGAAGTCGCCTTTTTGGGGCGGCCCGGACGCCATATTTGTTTGAATCTACAGCTTAACTTGACACCCCGGCCGCCTGTATCCACCTAATGGTGCGGCGGATGGGCAGGGTTTGCAGATTCGCCGGTTTTGCTACCGGGCAGCGGTCCCGTTCTTGCTGCGTCGTTCGGGGGACGCAAAGTGATGCAGACTAGGGCACTGTCGGCCACACGGCACTCCATCGCGGCTGCGCATGATGCGGGCCATGACGGAGGGGCACAACAACAAGGATCATTGCAATGACACTTCCCAAACCACGACCGCCGCTCAATCCCGGTGAAACCCGGGCCTATCCGGTTCTTCCGCTGCGAGACATCGTGGTCTTCCCGCACATGATCGTGCCGCTGTTCGTCGGCCGCGAGAAATCGATCAAGGCGCTGGAAGAGGTGATGCGCTCGGACACGTTCATTCTGCTCGCCACGCAGAAGAACGCCTCCGATGACGATCCGGCCACCAGTGCAATTTATGAGACCGGCACGCTCGCGAGCGTGCTGCAGCTGCTGAAGCTGCCCGACGGCACCGTGAAGGTGCTGGTCGAGGGCGCGCAGCGCGGCAAGGTCATCAAATACACCGACCGCAGCGACTATTACGAGGCGACCGCCGTCGTTCTTCAGGACGACATGGGCGACAAGGTCGAGGCGGAGGCGCTCGCGCGCTCGGTCGTGACCGAGTTTGAGAACTACGTGAAGCTCAACAAGAAGGTGTCGCCGGAAGTCGTTGGCGTCGTTCAGCAGATCGAGGACTACGCCAAGCTCGCCGACACCGTCGCGTCGCATCTCGCGGTCAAAATTCCCGACAAGCAGGGCATCCTCGAGACGCCGACCGTCGCCGAACGGCTCGAGAAGGTTCTGGGCCTGATGGAGAGCGAAATCTCCGTGCTGCAGGTCGAGAAGCGCATCCGCACGCGCGTCAAGCGCCAGATGGAGAAGACCCAGCGCGAGTACTACCTCAACGAGCAGATGAAGGCGATCCAGAAGGAGCTGGGCGACGAGGAAGGCCGCGACGAGCTGGCCGAGCTCGAGGACAAGATCAAGAAGACCAAGCTCTCCAAGGAAGCCCGCGA
>JAIESC010000206.1 GCA_019746355.1 Xanthobacteraceae bacterium
GGGATGGTTGACATCGAAGCGCGAAAGCTCGCCGTCGCAAACGAGATCGATGCCGGCCTGCTCCTGGATGTGAATGACCACGCGCGTCGCGTCGATCAAGGCCTGCTCCGACGGCAAGGCCGTAAGCCAGTCGGGCATCGGGTATGATCCGACCACGGTGGTTTTAATGCCAGACGTTGAAGCCATCAGCCGAAGTCCTTGTTGTGCGGGGGCGACCCGATTAGTATCCAGCTGGTTACTTATAGACTTTGCACGGTTCGCTGGCCAGCACCTAAAAAGGACCCTATGCCGACTGCGACGACTCTACCTGCCAATGCGGCATGGCCCGAGCGTTTCCGCGACGTCGATCACGTCGAAGACGTGATGACGACGCCGTCGGCGGCGCTGATCGCCGATCTCGAGAAGATACCCGGCGACCTCATCGTTCTGGGCGTCGGCGGCAAGATCGGGCCCACGCTTGCGCGCCTCGCCAAGCGCGCGGCACCTCGCAAGCGGGTCGTCGGCGTGGCGCGCTTCAGCGAAAAAGGTTTGCGCGAGCAGTTGACCGGCTGGGGCATCGAGTGCATCGCTGCAGATCTGCTGGACCGCGCACAGATCGAAAAGCTGCCCAAGCTGCCGAACGTGATCTTCATGGCCGGTCGCAAATTCGGCTCGACGGGAGCCGAAGACCTGACCTGGGCGATGAACTCCCACGTCCCGGCGCTGGTCGCCGAAGCCTTTGCCGGCTCGCGCATCGTCGCCTATTCGACAGGTTGCGTGTATCCGTACGTGGACGCGAAAGGCGGCGGCGCGACCGAAGCCACGCCGGCGATCCCGCCTCCCGGGATTTATGCGTATTCCTGCGTCGCGCGCGAAGCCATGTTCCAGCACTTTTCGCGCAAGCACGGCACGCCCGGCCGCATCATTCGCCTCAACTACGCAATCGACATGCGCTACGGCGTGCTGTTCGATATCGCGACGCGCGTCCACACCGACACGCCGCTGGATCTCACGATGGGCCACGTCAACGTCATCTGGCAGGGCGACGCCAACGAATTCGTGCTGCGCGCGCTCAATCATTGCACCGTGCCGGCGAGCCCGTTGAATGTCAGCGGCCCGCAGCAGAGCGTGCGCGCCATTGCCGAGAAATTTGGCGAACGGCTCGGCAAAAAGCCCATGTTCACGGGCACCGAGGCGGCTGACGCCTGGCTGGTCAATGTTTCGGAGCAAACGCGGCTGATGGGGCCGCCCCGCGTTTCGCTCGCGCGCATGATCGACTGGACCGCAGACTGGGTCGCGCGCGACATGCCGAGCCTTGGCAAAGACACCCACTTCGATACGCGCGATGGCACCTACTGATCTGACCATCGGCACGTCGTTTGCCGACGCCGATCTCCCCGCCGCCGAAGCGCTGGTTCGCGAGGCCGGCTGGAACCAAGTCATCGCGGACTGGGAGATTTTTCGCACGCTCGGCACCGTGCACACCGCACGCGACGACGGGCACGTGGTCGCCACCGCAGCGACGCTGCCCTATGGAAATTTCGCCTGGATCAGCATGGTGCTGGTCTTGCCCGCGTATCGGCAGCAAGGGCTCGGGACGCGGCTGCTCGCGCGTTGCGTCGAGGCGCTGGACAGCGAAGGCCGCGTGCCGGTCCTTGATGCGACGCCGGCCGGGCGTCCGATCTATCAAGCGATGGGTTTTGAGGACTGCTGGGGCTACCATCGGTTGGCGAGACAGAGCACGCGGCGAGTCGCGGATGCTCCGTCGGACGCCACGGCACGCGTGCGCCCGATCGTCGACGCGGATTGGCGCGCTCTGTGCACTTATGACGCGGCGGCGTTCGGTGCCGATCGCAGCGCGCTGTTGCAACGCCTGCGCGGGCGGCTGCCGGCGGCAGAACTCATCGCCGAGCGGGACGGCCGCATCGCAGGCTTTATGCTCGGCCGCAACGGTCGGAGCGCGTCGCAGCTTGGACCGCTGATTGCCGAAGACGACAACACCGCGCAGCTGCTTCTGGCGCACGCATTGTCCGCAATCGCAGGCCCGGTCTATCTCGATTTCGCCGATGCCAAGGCCGAAATCCGGACATGGCTCGCGCAATGCGGACTTGTCGCGCAGCGGCCGCTGACCCGCATGCTCTACCGGCGCAGCAGCGGGTTTGACGACACGTCGCGGACGTTCGCAGTGGTCGGACCGGAGTTCGGTTGAAACAGGACCGGCTGCGAGGGAGCCGGTCCCTGCTTTGCCTTTATAGCCGGATCGCTCAGTAGAGTTTCGGCGGATTGATCGGCGGCATCTTCACGCTCTTGTCGAGGAACTCGTTGGTGTAGGCCGTCTTGATGTCGTACGGCTTTTCCATTTTCAGGTACTCGTCGACCAGCTTGTAGTCGCTCGCCATGCGCGCGTCGTCGTGCCAGCCGAGCGCGACATTGCGCGACGTCTCGTCGTTCATGAGGATGCTGACGAGGTGCCAGTTCTGCAGCTCGTTGTCCTCGCGCAGCCCGCTGTTCGCCTCGACCAGCGCCCTGACGCAAGGCTCTGGCTTCTTGGCGCACTCGGCGAACGCCTTCTGCGTCACCTTGATGAACTTGGCGGCGGTGTCCTTGTTCGCCTTCAGCCACGCGCCGTTGGCGATGATCGAATTGCCGTAAGGATTGACGCCGTCATCCTTCCACGCGAGGAACCCCATGTCGTCGCCCAGCTCGCGCGCGAACACGTGATGCAGATTGAAGAACGACGTGGTGGCGTCGATGGTCTTGGCCTTGAGCGCGCCAAGCTTGGCATTGGCGTCGATGTTCACCCAGGTGACCGAGCTGGGATCGATGCCGAGCTTTCTCGCCAGCGCCGGCCACATCGTGCGCGCGCCGTCGCCCGCCGGATTGCCGATCTTCTTGCCGGCAAGATCCTTGGCCGACCTGATGCCGGAGCCCTTCAGCCAATAGAGACCCTGCGGCGAGTTGGCATAGACGTTCATCAGGCCGACGAGATCCAGGCCCTTGCCGCGGAACAGCAGCACGCCGGCCATGTCGGAAAGGCCGAGCTGCGAGGAGCCCGCCCCGACCTTCTGGGCCGACGCCGCCGAGCCGCGTCCGGTCTCGAATTCGACATTGACGCCGGCCTCCTTGTACCAGCCCATTTTCTGCGCGTAGAAATACGGCGCGTGGTCGCCGCCGGCGACCCAGTTGAGCGTAAAGGTGATCTTCTGCTGCGCCCAAGCGTCCGGCGCGCCAAGCGCAAGGCTCGCAACAAGACCTGCGCCGACCGCCAGCGCGAGTTTCGTCATTTTCATGCTGATCCTCCTCCCGCAGTGGTGTTGTTGGCGGAGCCGCACGTCCTCGACGAACGGCAAAGGTCCGTGGTAACTGCGTGGTTACCTGGAACGATAGGGTTGGCCGCGTGGGCCTGTCAACGGCATCGACGTGCAGCAGCGACACCGGACAATGACCCACCGGCGCGACCCCAGCCGGACGCGCGAGGCGATCCTCGCGGCCGCACAGGAAGAGTTTGCGCGCAAGGGTCTTTCCGGCGGCAGGGTCAACGAAATCGCGCGGCGTTCGCGTCTCAACAAGCGGATGATCTATCACTACTTCGGCAGCAAGCAGGGTCTTTATCTTGCCGTTCTGGAACGCGTCTATGAGAACCTGCGCGGCAGCGAGCGCACGCTCGAACTGGCCGATCTCGATCCCGAAACCGCGATCAGGCGCCTGATCGAATTCAATTTCGACTATTGCCGGCACCATCCCGAGCTCATCAGCCTGATCAACAACGAGAACCTGCACCGGGCGCGACATCTGCGCCAATCGAAGAAGGTCCGCCAGCTGCACAGCCCGTTCGTGCGGCTGATTGGCGACATTCTCAAGCGCGGCGTGGCCCAGGGCGTGTTCCGGCGCGGTCTCGATCCGGTCAATCTGTATGTGTCGATCGCGGCGATGTCGTTCTTCTATTTCTCCAACAACTGGACCCTATCGTCGATTTTCGGCCGGCCGCTGGGTTCCGATGCGGCCTGCCGGCGGCAGCGGCGGCACAACGTCGATGTCATCCTGAGCGCCATCCGCCTGTGACGCCGCTTCAGGTTGACGGGATAGCCGTTCGCTGTCAGTCTTGCACGTAACCACCTGGTTACTTGAGAACGGATCGATGGGTTTGCGCGTCGCCGACTGGCCCCCGGAGGTGCTCGCCTCGCTGCGAAAGGGAACCGTCATCCCTGCGCATCCGCTGGCCCTCAATGCGCAGCGCGCGCTCGATCCGCGCCGCCAGCGGGCGCTGAGCCGATACTATCTCGACGCCGGAGCCGGCGGGCTTGCGGTCGGCGTCCACACCACGCAATTCGCCATCCGCGAGGCCGGGCTCTATCAGCCGGTCCTCGAGCTTGCCATGCGCAGCGCCCGGGAATGGACGCACCGTCCCGTCGTCATGATCGCCGGCGTCGTCGGCCGGACCGAACAGGCGGTGCGGGAGGCGCAGATCGCGCGCGGGCTCGGCTATCACGCCGGGCTTCTTTCGCTTGCCGCCATGAAGGGCGTCAGCGAAGACGAACTGATCGAGCACGCAAAAGCGGTCGCGCGGGAAATTCCGCTGATCGGATTCTACCTGCAGCCGGCCGTCGGCGGCTTCGTCCTGCCGGCGTCGTTCTGGCGGCGCTTCGCCGCGATCGAAAACGTCGTGGCGATCAAGATGGCGCCGTTCAACCGCTACCGCACGCTCGATGTGGTCCGCGGCGTGGTCGAAGCCGGTGCTGCCGATCGCGTGACGCTCTATACCGGCAATGACGATCACATCGTTCCCGACCTGGTGACCCCCTACGCGATCCCGCACCAGGGCGAGGTTGTCAGAGTGCGGATCAGAGGCGGGCTCTTGGGGCACTGGAGCGTCTGGGTCCGCAAGGCCGTCGAACTGCTCGAGCAGGCGCATGCGGCGGCCGCCGGCCACGCGGTGCCGGCGGATCTGCTCGCGCTCGATTCGCAGGTGACGGACTGCAACGCGGCGATCTTTGACGTCGCCAACAACTTTCACGGCGTCATCGCCGGCTGCCACGAAATCCTGCGCCGGCAGGGCTTGCTGGAAGGCATCTGGTGCCTCGATCCAAACGAGTCGCTGGGGCCCGGCCAGAAGGAGGAGATCGACCGGGTGTGTGCCGCCTACCCGCATCTCAACGACGACGATTTCGTGCGGCAAAATCTCGCGCGATGGCTTGCATGATGAGGCACTGCATTCTGGCCGCTGCGGCCGGCCTGTCGTACGATCCGATCCAAATCGCCGGAACGGCGTGAACGCGGGGGAATCGTGGGCGGAACGAGCGAAACGCTGCAACGCTACAGCCTGGCGGTCGTCAGCCACCTGCTGCTGGTCGTGGCGTGGTACCTGTTCGTCGAGCTCGGAGAGGTGCCGAAGTTCGTCCTGCCGTCGCCCTACGCCACCGTGCAGGCGCTGTTCGTCCCCAACTATCGCTGGATCGAGAACGTCCTGGTCACGGGCGCGGAGATCTTCGGCGGCTACATCCTCGCCGTGGTGATCGGCATCGGCATCGCGCTGCTGTTTTCCTGGTTCCGGCGGTTTGAGATGTTCGTCATGCCGCTGCTGGTCAGCCTCAACATGATCCCGAAGGTCGCGCTCGGGCCGCTGATCATCGTCTGGTTCCGGTACGGCATCGGACCAAACATGCTGATGGCGTTTGCCATCTGCTTCTTCCCGATCGTGCTGACCACCGCGCGTGGGCTTCGCGAGGTCGAGCCCGACCTCCTTGACCTGGTCCGCTCGCTGAAAGGCTCGCGCTGGCAGATCTTCATCAAGATCCAGCTCCCCGGCGCGCTGCCTTACATCTTCTCCGGCATGAAGGTGGCGGCCATTCTCGCGGTCGCGGGCGCCATCGTCGGCGAGTTCCTGGGCTCCGACCGCGGGCTTGGCTACCTGATGCTGCAGGTGCAGGTCACGCTCGACACCGCCGCCATGTTCATGGCCGTGATCCTGATCACGCTCATCGGCAGCGTGCTTTACGGCATTGTGCTCGGTCTCGAACGCCTGCTGGTCGTGCGCGATGCCCGCATCCAATAACACACCATGAGCGAGCCGTTCATCCACCTTGCCGGCGTGAAGAAGGTCTACCGTACGCGCGGCGCGGATTTTCTTGCGGTGTCGGAGGCGACATTCGACGTCGACGCGGGAGAACTGGTTTCGCTCGTCGGCCCGTCGGGCTGCGGCAAGACCACGCTGCTGAAAATTCTCGCCGGCCTGCACTCCTACGAAGCCGGCACCGTTCGCATCGGCTCGCCGGCGCAGCCGTTCGATCCGGCGCGTGACATCGGCATGGTGTTTCAGCAGCCGCTGCTGCTGAAATGGCGGCGGATCATCGACAACGTCCTGCTGCCCGCGGAAATTCTCGGCCTGCCTATGCCTGCGAGCCGCGCGCGGGCGCGTGACCTGCTGGCACTGGTCGGCCTGAGAGGCGCCGAAGACAAGTTTCCCTACGAGCTCTCCGGCGGCATGCAGCAGCGCGCCGCCATCGCCCGCGCGCTGGTTCACGATCCGAAGCTGATCCTGATGGACGAGCCGTTCGGCGCGCTCGATGCGCTGACGCGGGAAAAGATGAACCTTGAACTCCTGCGCATCTGGCAGGAGGCGGGCAAGACCATCGTGTTCGTGACGCACGGCATCACCGAGGCGGTCTTCCTCGGGACCCGCGTTGTCGTGCTCACCGCGGGGCCAGCCCGCATGGCGGACAATTTCCGCGTCGAGCTGCAACACCCTCGCACGCTCGATATCAAGACCAGCGAGAAATTCGGCGAATACACCCGCCGGATCTATCGGCTGCTCGGCATGGAATAACGCGGCATCGAATGGACAGGACTTACGACGGCATCATCCTCGGCGCGGGCCACAACGGGATGATCCTGCAGGCCTATCTCGGCAAGGCCGGGCTGAAGGTGCTGACGATCGAACGCAAGGCCGTGGCCGGCGGCGGGCTCGCAACCCTGGAAGATCCGCGGCATCCGGGCTTTCTCCACAACACCCACGCGTTTTTCCAGCGCGCCATCACGACGATGCCCTGGTACGCGGATCTCGAGCTCGAGCGTCACGGCGCGCACTACATCGAGCCGGAGCTGAATGTGGCGTTGCTGGCCAACGACGGCGGCATGCTCGGCTGGTGGACCGACATCGAGCGCACGGCCCGGTCGTTCGAGCAGTTCAGCGCCCGGGATGCCGCCACGCTGCGGCGGTGGCACCACGAGTTTGTGCCGATCGTGCGGAACATCCTGGCGTGGGAGGCGAAGTCGCCGCCGCTGCCGCCGGACGAGCGCCGCAAGCTGCTCGAGCGCAGCGCGGCCGGACGCCGTCTGCTTGAGGTCAGCGCGCTGTCGCCGCTCGAGTTCGTGCGGCAGGAATTCGAGCATCCGACCGTGCGCGCGGGCCTGTTGTTCTTCAACGGGCTTCGCGAGGTCGACCTTCGGGTCCGCGGCTTCGGCCATCACA
This sequence comes from Xanthobacteraceae bacterium, assembly GCA_019746355.1. The sequence goes on from JAIESC010000206.1 coordinate 7,448, forward strand.
TCGCGGCCTTGCTCGCGAGCCCGGCCAAGGCGCAGATGTCGCGCGGCGGCACGGCGGCGCTGGCCCGGGCGCTGGAAGCGGCGGTCCGCGAAACCGGCGGCGAAATTCGCCTCATGACTGAACCGAAGCGGATCGTGGTCGAAGGAGGACGCGCCATCGGCGTCGAGACTTCCGATGGCGAATTGATCCGGGCCCGGCAATTCGTCGTCTCGTCGCTCAATCCGCACCAGACCTTTCTCGACCTGCTCGACGAGGCGCTGGTGCCGCGCGAGATCCGCGACCGCGTCAACGCGTTCCAATACAACCTGCTGGCACCGCTGTTTGCGCTCCACCTCAACCTTCGCGAACCGCCGCGCTACACCGCGAGCGCGAACTATCCTGAGCTCGCGCAAGCCCTCATGGTGATCATGGGCCTCGATCATTTCGATCAGTTCGGCGACATCGTCAGACATCACGAGGCGGGCACCATCCCGCCGACGGTGATGTGGGGCGCATGCCCCACGCAGTTCGATGCGAGCCAGGCGCCGACGGGTCGGCACACCGGATTCATGTGGGAGAAGCTGCCCTATCGGCTGCGCGACGATCCGGCCTGGTCCGGCACCGGCGAGGCGCACGGCCGCGCCATGCTCGATCTCTGGCGCGCCCATGCGCCTAACCTTGCCAACGCCGTGCTTGATTCGTTTGTTCGCACGCCGATGGATACCGAACGCTCGCTGCCGAACATGCGCGAAGGCGATCTTCTGGTCGGTGCCTTCACCAACGATCAGATCGGTTATCACCGCCCGTTTCCCGGAGCCGGCTCCTATCGCGCGCACCTCGGCGGACTCTATCTTTGCGGGTCGAGCAGCCACCCGGGCGGCAACATCACCGGGCTTCCCGGCTACAACGCGGCGCAGGTCATCCTCGCCGATCTCGGGATCAAGGCGGACTGGACGCCGCAGCCGATCGGGCAACGCTTGTCCGCTCTCGCTGCAGGTTAATTTTCCGCCTTCTTGTCGAACACCATCACCTTGGACACGAACGCCCGGGTGTCGCGCTGGTGCTTGAGCCCGCAGCGGCGCGCCATCGTGCGGAAATCTTCGCTCACATAGCTCTCGAAATAGGGCTCGTGATAGCTCTGAGGAAAGCGCGCGAGAACTGGGTCGTAGGTCGGCTCGTCGCCAAGCTGAAGCGAATCCAGCAGGATCAGCCGCCCGCCCGGCTTGAGCATACGCGCCGCTTCGCGAATGACCGAGCGGCGCACGTCCGGGGGCAGCTCGTGCAGGGTAAAGATGCTCGTCACCGCATCGCAGCTTTCATCCGGGACCGGGACGGCTTCGGCATTGGCGACGACGAGATGGGTGCGCGCCCGGCGCTTGAGATGGCGGCGCGCGTGGCGGAGATAGGCCTCGGACAAGTCGATGCCAACCACCGGCAGCCGCGGCCATGCCTGCTTGACGAAATCAAGAAACCGCCCAGTGCCGCAGCCGAGGTCGATCAGGCGCAATTTGCGCTGGTCGCGTCCGCGGAACGCTTCCGCGAGCGGCGGGAGAGCCTGCCGCCGCATGGCGTTGGCTGTTCCCCTGAACAGGACCTCGACCTGCGTGTCGTAACGCTCCGCGGATTCGTCCGTGAGCCAACCGCCCGACTGGAAATGGAAGTTCTGCAGGTAGTAGTCCGGGCGCAGCCCGCGCGTCTTTGCGGTCAGGACCTCGTGCGTGCCATTGCGCTTCCGGCGCTGCTCGATGCTGGGCAGATCGCGAAAAAACAGCCGCGAGCGATTGAGCACGGTGAACAGCGAGCCATCATGATCGGACGGCATGGGATAGATCCCAGCCTCGACGTTGGCGAGATCGTCTGCGAACAGCGCAACGATATCCGCGTCCAGGCGCTGTTGGATGCCTGGTTTGGATCGCGGCGGGGGCCGTGATTTGGGATCGGTGCCCCTGTCCTCCCGTCGCCGCACCTGTTCCGCGAGGCGGCGCATGACGTACAGATGCCCGGCATACCAGGCCATGCGCGGCAATTGACGCGACAGATAAGTGATCCGGGTCGCGAGCTGTGAGACGGGATGGCTCATCGGCACCCGCTTCCTGCGTCAGCGGTTATCGCCTGCTCAGCTACATAGTCCGGCAGAACATGAGCGCAAGGTCTGCGCCGTTCATGCACGCCACGCCGATCAGCCGCTACTCGATCTTGATCCCTGCACGCTTGACGACCTCGGCCCATTTCACAACTTCGGCCTTCACGAACGGATCGATGTCCTTCAGCGGCATGGTGGATGGTTCGCCGGCCGTGGCCGCAATGCGTTGCTGGATGGTGGGATCGGCGAGCGCTTTTCTCACCTCGGCGTGAAGCTTTTCGATGATCGCCGGCGGCGTTTGCTTCGGCGCCCACAGGCCAAACCACGTGTGGTACTCATAGCCGGGAACACCGGCCTCCTCGACCGTGGGCAGCTCGGGCATCAACGACGATCGTTTCTTCGAGGTGATCGCCAGCGCACGCACCTGGCCGCCCTTCGCAAGGCTCATGGCCGTGGACATGTTGTCGAAGAACACCGGAAGGCGGCCGGCGATCACGTCCTGATAGGCAGGCTGAGCGCCCCGATAGTGCACCGGACTCATGTCGGTGCCGGTCACCATCTTGAAGAGCTCGGCCGCGAGATGCTGGCCGGTCCCGGCGCCGGCGGACGCGTAGTGGACCTTGCCCGCATTGGCCTTGAGATATGCGACCAGCTCCTTGATGGACTTGACCGGCAGATCGTTGTTCACAACGACAAGGAATGGATATTCGGCCAGCATCGCCACCGGCGTGAAATCCTCCAGCGCATCGTAGGGCAGCTTGGCAAAGAGACTGGGATTGACGGCCAGATTGCCGTTGAGCCCCATCAGCAGCGTGTAACCGTCCGGCGCGGCCTTGGCCACGGCGGTCGTGCCGACGATCATGCCGCCGCCGGTCCGATTCTCGACCACGAAGCTCTGGCTCAGTTGCTTGCCGAGTTGATCGCCAATCAGCCGGGCCACCGTATCGGTTCCGCCGCCCGCCGCGCTCGGGACGACGATCGTCACCGGCCGGCTCGGATAGTTTTGCGCCTGCAGTTGTTCAGCGCACAAAACGCTGATCAAGGAGGCGACGGCGAACGCTGCCGACGCGCGGAATGATGTGATCATCACCTTAATCCTCCCGACGTTTTGCGCGATTATCGCTGTGCTTGACCGGCGATGTCTACAACCACCGCCGCGAGAGAAAGTCCGATTTGACGTCTCTTCGCCCGGAACTGGCGGCGGGTTGATCTGCGTTCTCACACTTGCGGACCGATGTGACCCATGCGTATTCGAACCGACTTTCATCCCGACGATCGCGCAGGCCCTGCGCCGCGGCATTTTTTTCTCGATGGGCGTCGCGTCGAAATTGTGGAGACGATCGACCAGTGGTACGGCCCCGACTACCGCTACATCAAGGTCAGGAGCGACGACGGAAGCCTGTACATCCTCCATTTCAACGAGCCGTGTGAGGAATGGACACTGATCGCGTACCGTCGCGCGCAAGCCGAGTCGTTGCGGCGTGGCGGGCCAAGAGTAGCGCACCATGAGTAGCGCCATGGGCCCGTCATGACCTGGTTCGTTCAAGCCAGTCTCGTCAACGAGCCGTTTTCCGATCCGGGCCTGCTGATCGATTTTCGGTTTGGCCGCCGCACGCTGCTGTTTGACCTCGGCGACAACACGCCACTGTCGCCGCGTCAGCTCTTTCGCGTCACCCATGCCTTGGTGTCTCACGCCCACATGGATCACTTTGCCGGCTTCGATCGTCTGTTGCGCGTCTGCCTGCATCGGACAGCGCCCTTATGCGTCATCGGTCCCGCGGGCTTCGGCGATCGTGTCGAACACAAGCTCAAGGCGTACACGTTGAACCTGCTTGATGAACGGTCATGTGATTTCGTCATCACCGTCGCTGAATTCGGTGATAACGGCGTCGACGGCGTTTGCGAATTCCGGGCGCGCGAAGCGTTCCGTCGGCGCGCCATACCGCACGTTGACCTGCCGCCCGGAACACTGCTCGATGAAGATGAGTTCCGGATAAGCGGTGCCGTGCTTGATCACGGCATTCCGTGCCTCGCCTTTGCATTCGAAGAGAAGGTGCGCGTCAACGTCTGGGGCGAAGGGCTCAAGACGCTGGGGCTTCCGAT
>JAIESC010000225.1 GCA_019746355.1 Xanthobacteraceae bacterium
TCAGGCCAACTTGTAGGGGGTCAATTTTGGACGCCGATCCCCTGGCTCAGGGGGTCAAAATTGCACGCCGAATAACACCTGCATCTTGCCATCGACGACCATTCACGTGTTGGCTACTCGGAAATCCTGCCCAACGAAAAGCGAACTTCCTGTCTGCGCTTTTTGTTCAATACTCTGCGCTTCTTCAGAGCGCATGGCGTCGAAATCCAGCGCGTCATGACCGACAACGGCTCGAGCTTCCGATCGCACCGCTACGCTAAAGCCCTGCGCCGGCTCAGGATCAAGCACCTGCGTACCAAACCCTACACGCCCAAGACGAACGGCAAAGCAGAACGCTTCGTGCAAACCGCCTTGCGCGAATGGGCCTACGCCAAGGCTTATCTCAACTCCGATCAGCGCGCCGCCGACCTGCCGGTCTGGCTGCATCGCTACAATTGGCATCGCCCCCATGCTAGCTTGAAAGCCAAGGTACCCATCAGCCGCCTCGGCCTAACCGAGGACAACGTCCTGAGGCTCCACAGCTAGAGCGCTTTCCAATCTGGTTTGCACCGGCCGAGCCACGTCATGTCCGCCGTCCAAGGACGGCGTCGCTTCGCTCGCCTATGTCGCGGGCATCCACGCCTTGGCTACAAGGTAACGCGTGGATGGCGACGGTTGATTCTGTGCGAGTGGAAAACGCCCTGGAAGAATTACCGCGCGGATCGATGCTAGCGCCTACGGGGTGCCGGCTGCGGCGTGGTCAGATTCTTCCAGAACGTGACCAGGGCGCTCTCTTGCTGCTTCGGGGCCCGGTGCCGGGCCACGCGCGCATGCCGTTGCGAATTGCGGCGCGCCTGCTTCGATTCTTCTTCCGGCACCGCGTCGATCACGGGCTTTGGTTGTGGCAGCGGCACCGCGGCGGGATCAAGCTTCGCGACCTGCAAGTCCGGCGAAGCCGCCGAGACATCGCTTTTCGGTGAAGCGTCGGACGCCGCCGCGGCATCGAGCTTCGCAACCATCTTCGGCGCCGTGGCCCGTCGCGACCTCGGCGATGCGACCGCAGGCTCAGGCTTCATGATCTGCAGATCGGATGACGCAGCCGAAGCGTCGCTCTTCGACGAAGGTTCGGACGCAACTGCCGAATCGAGCTTCGCGACCGCCTGAGGCGCAGTCGCGGGCCGCGGCCTTGGCATCGGCAGCGCCGCCGCGGGCTCAGGCTTCATGATCTGCAGATCGGACGATGCAGCCGACGCGTCGCTCTTCGACGAAGGCTCGGACACGGCCGCCACATCGAGCTTCGCAACCATCTTCGGCGCCGTGGCCGGCCGCGGCCGCGGCATCGGCAGCAGCTCCATGAACACCGTCGGAACCGCATGTGACGTTTGCGGAGCGGCAGACGCATCCTGCTCGGGCGCCTTGGCGACGGTCTGCGGCGACGGCACCGCCTGCGGCGCGACCGGCTGAACCTGCGCGGGCGGCGGAGCGGCAGCCAACGTCGGAGCAACCGCAACCTGCACCGGCGGTGCGATGGACTGCGTGGCCGCGGGCTGCGTCGCGGATTTGGGCCGCGTGATCGTCTGCACCTGCACCACCCGCGGCTTCAGCACCTCGGCCTGGGCCAGCGACGAGCCCTCGCCGTCGGATTCGATGGGCCGCTGCGCACCTTGCCGCGCGGGAGGCTCGAGCTTGGCGATCTGCGTCGCGGGCTGTTGCGGCGCGGCGCACTTTCCGCGCGGCTTCTTGTAGAAGCCGCGCTGATAATAGGCGACCGCGCCAGCCTCGCTGCATCCCGCGGCGCGATAGGCGAGCGCGAGATACTTCACCGCGTAGGTCATGTTGGTGTCGGCGTCGAGCAGGCCCTCCGCCGTGCCGCGATAGCCCATCGCCTTGGCGGTGCCGAGGCGGATCTGCATCAGGCCGAAATTGCCCTTGCTGACGACGCGCGGGTTGCCCTTGCTCTCGATGTGGATGACCCGGCGCACGAGCGATTCCGGCACGCCGTGCGTGGCCGCGTGCTTGGTGATCAGCGCATCATGCGGACCGGCGACCGCGTCGCCGGCTGGTGCGATCAACGCACACGCCACGGACGCAATCGGACCCCACCAGCGAACCCCCGATTTCATGCATGTTCTGATAGCCGCAACATACCGTTGATTCAAGGCAAAGGCAGGCGCGGTGTGGGTTTCCGGGACATGGTGTTACCAAACCGCCGCGTTTTACGGTGAATCCGGTGTCCAGCCCCGGTGTGAACTTTTTTGCTGGCGTGGCGATCGCGCACGGGTTCACGGTGGAACCTGCTGGACGGCCTCTGAGGCGAATGGCAAGAATTCGCGCGGAATTTTCCGGGCGGTATGATGGGGTGGATTCGATGGCTGACATTGCGGGCGTCAAAGAGAACGTCAAGCGTGTGTTCTATGTGCGGTTCGTCAATCATCCGATCTATCTCGAGCTGATCGCGCAGCGCCCGGAAATCCGGCTCGACAAGCTCGAAAACGACTCGCCCGACACCGTGACCGCCCCGGTCATTGGTGCGGCGCACGCCTATCAGGTGAGCTCGGCGCGCGACGAGTTGCCGATGAAGTACCACGCCACCAAGGAGCTGATCGCGCGCGCGCCGAACCTCCTGATCGTGTCGACCGGCGGCGCGGGCTACGACACCGTCAACGTCAAGGACTGCACCGACGCGGGCGTCCTGGTGGTGAACCAGACCGGCGGCAATGCCGACGCGGTCGCGGCGCACGTGCTGGCGATGGTGCTGATGCTGTCGAAGCAGATCATCCAGACCAACCACGCGCTGCGCAAAGGCACGATGCACGACCGCAACGCCTTCATGGGCAGCGACATCAACAACCGCACCATCGGCATCGTCGGCCTCGGCAATGTCGGCCGGCGGGTCGCCAAGCTCTGCAAGACGCTGTTCGACATGAACGTGCTCGCCTGCGACCCCTATCTCGACGAAAAGACCATTGCCGAGCGCGGCGCCACCAAAGTGACGCTCGACGAGTTGCTCAAGCGCTCGGACTTCGTCTCGATCAACTGCCCGCTCGACGACACCTCACGCAACATGATCAGCACCCGCGAGTTCGGACTGATGCAGCAGCACGCCTATTTCATCACCACCGCGCGCGGCTTCATCCACGACGAGAAGGCGCTCGAGGAGGCGCTGCGAGGCAAGCAGATCGCCGGCGCAGGCCTCGACGTCTGGTCGAAGGAGCCGCCGCAGCCGGATCACCCGCTGCTGCAATTCGACAACGTGATCGCCAGCCCGCACACCGCGGGCGTCACGAAAGAGGCGCGCGCCAACATGGGCAAGTTCGCGGCCACCCAGCTGATCGAGGCGCTCGACGGCAAGCGCCCGCCGCGCATCGTCAATCCGGAGGTCTGGCCGATCTACCAGAAGCGTTTCGAACGCGCCTTCGGCATCCGGCCGGAATAGCGTCCCCGCCGTTTTATGCGTTAAGCTTCCCGCGTCAGCCGCGGGACATAACGCATGATCACGAAATTCCACGTGCTCTATGTCGGCCAGATCGAGCTCGACAATATCGGCCGCGCCGGCACGCCGGCCAACGACCGGCGCTACTCCGACGAACGGCTGCGCGAGGTGTTCGCGACGGCAAAGGACGTGGCGCAGACCATGGACGAGCTCGGCTTTGATGTGCTCTGGATGGCCGAGCATCACTTCCAGCGCGAAGGTTACGAGGTCGTCCCGAACCTGATCCAGACCGGGCTGTGGCTTGCGACCCAGACCAAGCGGCTGAAGTTCGGCTGCGGCTTCAACATCCTGCCGATGTGGCATCCCATTCGTTTGGCCGAAGACTATGCGATGGCCGATATCGTCACCGACGGCCGCGTCATCATGGGCGTCGGCCGCGGCTATCACACCCGCGAGGTCGAGAGCTTCGGCGCGCCGCTCATCGATGCCGAGAAGAACCGCGCGCTGTTCGAGGAGCAGCTGCAGCTCCTGCTCACCTGCTTCAACAAGCCCGAGTTCCGCTTCAAGGGCCAGTTCTACGAATGCCCGCCGGAGGTCGACTACCGCGGCTACAGGCTGAGGGACATCACGCTGGTGCCGCGGCCGAAGCACCTGCCGGTCGAGATCTACATGCCGATCGCGAGCGGCAAGACCATCGAGATGATGGCAAGGTACGGGCTGAAAGCGATGGTGACGCTGAACGGCGAGCGAATCCTCGACGACGTGCTGCGCGCCTATCACGCGGCCTGCACGAAGCACGGCCAGAACAAACAGCTCGGAGAGGACGTGATCTGGGGCGCCGGCGTGTACCTCGCCGACAGCGAGGCCGAGGCGGTGCGGCGGCTCGAGCCGGCCCACGACGAGCGCTTCAAGTGGTTCGCGCCGTTCGGGTTCGTGCGCTACGCCGACGGGCAGGGCCGGAGCTGGGGCTCGCCCGGCGCGCCGGCGCAGGTGCCCACCCTCGCCGAGGGCATCAGGCAGAAGGCCTGGTTCTGCGGCCCGCCGAAGCAGGTCGCCGACAGCATCCGGTCGGTCGCGGACAAGTATCCGGGGCTCGACAGCTTCATGATCCATTGGGCCGAGGGGCTCGGACCGCAGGAGTTCAAGGAGCAGCTTCGCTGGTTTGCGAAGGACGTGATGCCGGCCCTCAAGAAGGCATAGCCAGCACGGCTGTTTTCCGCGGTGGCTTGCGATAGTGTTGCCCGCGTCAGTCTTCAGGGAGAGTTAAATGGCGAAGAAGGGTTATCTCGTTTCGGCGTATCGCGCGATCAAGGATCCGGAGAAGCTTGCGGCCTATGCCAAGCTCGCGGGCCCGGCGTTCTCGAAATACGGCGCCAAATATCTCGCGCGCGGCGACGCGGCGGCGGCCTACGAGGCCGGGATCAAGCAGCGCATCGTCATCGTCGAATTCGAGAGCGTGGCGAAGGCGATCCAAGCCCACGACAGCCCGGAATACGCCGAGGCGCTGAAGGCGCTGGCCGGCGGCGTCGAGCGCGACCTGCGGATCGTCGAGGGGCTGGAATAGCCCCTCGCCCCTTCCTTTCAGTGCTTCGCGGGCGGCGCGCCGGGCGGGCGGCGATGCCGCCCGCCATCGCCGCTATCCACCAGGCGGCTTTAGGTTTCCGTCGAGCGACGAAGGAGCAACGACCATGCCGAAGGGCTACTGGGTGACGATCTACCGGAAGATTTCCGATCCGGCGAAGCTTGCCGCCTATGCGGAGCTCGCACCGAAGGCCACTGCCCCGTTCGGCGGGAAGTACCTGGCGCGCGGCACCGCGGCGAACGCCTATGAGGCAGGGCTCAAGGAGCGCATCGTCATCTCGGAATTTCCGAGCGTCGCGCAGGCGCGCGCAGCCTATGAGAGCGATGGCTACAAGAACGCGCTGGCTGCCCTTGGAAACGGCGCGGAGCGCGATGTGCGAATCGTCGAGGGGCTGGAGTAGTTCCTCGCCTCACACCTCCTTCGGGATCGGCCTTGGCTTTCCCGCGTCGTCGATCGCGACGAACTTGAACATCGCCTGCGTCACCTGCTCGCGCACGTGGGTCTGAAAGCGCCGCGCCCAGGCCTCGACGTGGATCTGCATCGAGGTGCGGCCGATGCTCTCCACCTCGGTATAGACCTCGAGCACGTCACCGACGCGCACCGGACGGATGAACTGCATGGCGTCGATGGCGACAGTGACGACGCGGCCGCGGGCGCGCTCGACGCCGGCGATGCCGCCGGCCTGATCCATGCGCGAGAGCACCCAGCCGCCGAAGATATCGCCGTTGGCGTTGGTGTCGGCGGGCATCGCAATAATGCGGACGGTGAGCGCGCCGCGCGGGGCGCCGTCGACGGACGTCGCCTCGGGCGTTTTTTGGGGCGTCGCCGATTCCTGAGGCTTTTCCTGGGACATTGCCGATCCCCCTGCAAATACACATATGAGCTGCCGAAAAGGTACCCCGGAACGGCCGCGCCGCCCATCCGCGCACTGCGTGGGCGCATGCCTTCATCCCCGTCAAGTAGTTGTGCGGCGGCCCGATTTCGGGCACAGCGTTTCGCCGCGCGGGGCGGCGCAGCACAGCAAGGAACAACAACATGGCACGCAAACCAGGCACCCGCACCGCAGGCGACTTCGTCCTGTTCGATGTGACCTACGAGGACGGCTCGCAGCGCTCCAACCGGCGCGTGCCGGTCGGACTCCTGGGCGGGCTCGACGGCGACGAGCCGGCGAAGGCCGAGGTCGCCCGGCAGGATGCCGAGATCGCCGAGAAATCCGGCCGGCCGGCGCTCACAATCAAGAGCATCAAGCGCGCAGGCGCAAAGTAATGCGGGACGCAGCCGCGGCGCGCCATCGAGCCCGGCTCACGGCCAAAATCCTTCACGGCAAAGTGTGAATACGTGCGTTGGCCGCACGCGTGGCCTGACTTAGTTTTGGGCTGGCCTAGTTTCGCGGGCAACGTATCAAGCCAACCGCTTCCGGGAGAACGCTCATGATCACCAGGCGCCGCCTCTCCTCCCTGCTCGCCACGGCCGCGATCGCCTTGCCGCTTGCCGCAACGCTGCCGCTGATGCGGGCGCAAGCCTCGAGCGAGCCGGTGAAGATCGAGGCGCCGAAGCTCGATGCCGCGGCGGCGGACGGCCTGCAGACCGCGGTGATCGCCGGTGGCTGCTTCTGGGGCATCCAGGCCGTGTACCAGCACACCAAGGGCGTGACCAAGGCCGTGTCGGGCTATGCCGGCGGCGAGAAGAAGGACGCCGACTACGAGCGCGTGAGCTCCGGCCGCACCCAGCACGCCGAGGCCGTGCTGGTGACGTTCGACCCGAAGGTGATCTCTTACGGCAAAATCCTGCAGATCTTCTTCTCGATCGCGCACGACCCGACGCAGCTCAATTACCAGGGGCCTGACCACGGCCCGCAATACCGCACCGAGATATTCCCGCAGAGCCAGGAGCAGGCGAAGGTCGCCAAGGCCTATGTCGCGCAGCTCGATGCGGCAAAGGCGTTCAAGAAGCCGATCGTCACCAAGACCGGCACGATGAAGGCTGCGTTCTACCCGGCCGAGGCCTATCACCAGGACTACGCCTTCCGGCACCCGAACAACATGTACATCGTCATCAACGACGCGCCGAAGGTGGAGAATTTGAAGAAGTTCTTCCCGGCAGAATTTCGCGAGAAGCCTGTGCTGGTGGCGGACGCGAACTGATTCAACGCTGTTCGACCCCTGCGCCCCCATTGCGATGCTTACGACTTGCAAGCGCAAGGTCTATCCCTTGAAGCGATGCTCATTGTGCCAGACGAGCGCGGAATGATTGGGCCTCCGATTGACATCGTCTGGCAATTGAATGCCCGTGCCATGTAATGAGTAGTAGTGGCGGCCGTTTTCGTACTCCTCGCGGATTCGCTTGCTGACTTCAAATCTCATATCCGGAGAGATCGTGACGTAGCCCAAATCGAAAAGGCTATGAATGTCTCGTCGCAACAAGATGCCATTTGACACTTCGTGCGAACCGCCATCCGCAAAGGGCCGAATATGCGCTGCATCAAGCGCCGGAAGCGTACGCTCGCCAGAAACCGCACAGCGTCTGCGGTAGTTGTCAGTCACCAAAATACGGAAAGCACCTTGTCCAAGACGCGGCTTCACCAAGACCGGTTCCCCGTAGCGAGCCTGAGGAGGCTCGTTAATTTCCGAGGAAGCGATGGTCTCCCGCAGCGCGCCTTGCACTGAATCCCACAACTGAAGACCTTCGTGGTCATCCGTGGAATAGCCTTTGAACGTGACGGTAGTGAGCGCGAAGCTCTTTGGAACTGGGAGCCACTGCGCTCTGTCAAAGAAAAATGGCTGGGTGAGTACGCGACATCCAACAACGAAGTCTTCGCGTTCGTCGGGCCTTACTCTTCGATATCGAGCAATGCGCGACCTCATATCGGAAAGAGAACGCGCACCGTTTGCCTCTTTGAAGGCCTCCCATGCCAAGGAGCACGGCATCGAATTGGCGTGAGCAAATACACCACCCCCGACAATGAAATTATCCGGCGAATGAAGCTTGAAAAGAAACAGCTCACCCGGTTGCAATGCGCGAAAGTTTGTCGCAGACGGGGACCAAAAATTTACTTCCGTCAAATTGGACTGCTGGCGAAGCTGGTCAAACCAGTCACCATCAGTCACTGCAACAATTAGCCGGACTGACATGCTGCCTAAGGCTATTTGCCGCCCGGGGTCGCCGCAAGCGAAAGCACGCTACCGCGGACAGGCGGCGCACAGAAGCGCGGAGTTCAATGCAGCTCAAGCTCGCCAAGCGTGACGGCGAGGCCGGGCAGCGCCTGCGGCACAAGCCGCGCGTCCGGCGCGAACGCCGCAACCGAGCGATAGTCCTGCTCCGCCGGATCGAGGTGGATGTGCGCTACGAGTTTCGCCGCATCGATCACCCAAAGCTCGGCGATGCCGAAGCCTGCGTAGAGTGCGGCCTTGCGGCCGAGATCGTAGCCGAGGCTTGAATCCGCGATCTCGACGACGAGCTTGGCCGTGGCTGCGGCGAGGCCGCGGATGCCGGAAGACTTCGGGTAGAAGACGAAATCAGGCTCGAGATAGGTGTCGGCCGTGAGCCGAAAAGTGGTTTCAGTGACGAACAGGACATCGGGGGGCAGCTTAGGCGCCCAATAGATGTTCAGAGCGGCCTTCAGAATTTCATGCTGGTGGCCCTTGGGCGACATCGGGACGATCTCCCCCCCGATCAGTTCGATGCGCTCGTCTTCTTCGAGAATGCCCGCTTCGGTCATGCGCTCAAGCTCGGCCACAGTGAAGCGCCGGCGAGGGAGGCCTTCCGCCGCGGTCGTGGTCATGTCGCGCAGGTGGCGGTTCATGGATACAAATGTACCATGTCGGAGCGGTGGTTGCAGCAGCGGCAGCAGTTGTCTTTCACTCCGGCCCTCATCGCCCGCGAAAGCGGACGATCCAGCTCTCTTACAAGACTGGATGCCCCGCCTTCGCGGGGCATGACGTCCTAAGTGGTTCAAGCGGTGACCGCGGCGTTGCAACGCGGAGGAACGAGGATCGTGCCCTATCGCCCCATCAGCCGATCGGTGAAGTGGGCGATGGTCTTGCGATAGACCTCGCTCCTGTTCCACTCGCGCATCACCTGGAAATTCGCGGTGCCCTCGTGGTACGGCCCGCCCGGCTGCCAGCCGTTCACCTTGAGCAGGTTGGCGGTCGAGGCGAGCACGTCCGGCACGCTGTGGCGCAGGTCGACATGGCCGTTGCCGTCGTAGTCGACGCCGTACTTGATATAGGAGGACGGCAGGAACTGGGTCTGGCCGAGCTCGCCGGCATAGGCGCCGATCAGGTCCCGCAACGGCAGATCGCCGCGCTGCACGATCTTCAGCGCCGCGATCAGCTCGCGCTGGAACAGCTCGGCGCGACGGCAGTCGTGCGCGAGCGTCGCAATGGTGCGCACCACCGGCAGCTTGCCGATGTCGCCCGCGCCGAAATCGCTCTCCAGCCCCCAGATCGCGACGATCATCTCCTTCGGCGGGCCGAACTGCCGCTCGACGCGGGAGAGGAGCGCGGCGTGGCGCTGGATGAGCTGGCGGCCGCGGCTGATGCGGCCCTGGGTGACGCGGGTCGCGGCGTATTCTTCGAAGGTCTTGCGGAAGGTGCCGCGCTGGCGGCGGTCGAACGACAGCACATTCGGATCGATCGAGACGCCGGCAAAGGCCTGGCCGATCACCGCGCCGGAAACGCCCTGGGCCTGCGCCTCGCGGGACATGGCGGCCAGGAAGGTCTGGAAATCGCCGCCGCACTGGGCAGCGTATGCAGGTGCAACAGGCGATACGAGAAGCGCAAGAAGGAGAACAGCGAGCAGACGCCGCATGGTGCCGGACCCTCGTTTTCCCCACCGCCGCGACGATGATGGCACGGCATCGACCGCCACTCAACGCGCGGGAATCACAAGAAACGGAGCGGAAGGCGCGGAGCCCTACTCGGCGTCGGACTTCAGCACGTTCACGACCCAGGGCAGCGCGATGCTGCTGAAGATCTTGCCGTCCGGCCAGCCGGGGCCGCGGCCCATGTGCCCGCCCTGCGGATTGACCCAGGCCTCCTTGGCCGTGCCGTTGCGCTGGAGCAGGTAGAGATCGTCGATCGGCACCTGCGAGTCGTTGACGCCGTTGATCAGCAGCATCCGGGTCGAGGGCTTGCCGACGAAGCCGCGCGCCTGAAGCGACATGCGCGGGCCATAGGCCAGGAAATCGTCGAGCGTGGACACGCGGTAGACGCTGGCGCGCGCGGCGAACAGGTCGAACAGGTATTCGCGCGTGCCGAGCGCCTTCACCTGCCAATCGCGCAGGAAGTAGGTGTGCGTCGGGCCGCCCCACACCACCGCGCCGCGCAGACGGTCCTTCTCGGTGACGCCAAGCGTCGCGGCCCAATGGCCGCCCCAGCTTGCGCCGATGACGGCGAGACGCTTGCCGTCGACCTCGCCGCGGGTCAGCAGATAGTCGATCGCGGCCGAGAAGATCTTCTCCGCGCCGACGTCTATCTTGATCGGCGATTCGCCGGTGCCCGGCATGTCGAGGCACAGCACGCCTACGCCGGCCTTGAGAAACTGCCCGACGCGCTCGCCCCAGTATTCCTTGTAGGAGTCGAGCCCGCCGATCGTCAGCACGACCGGCACGGACCGCGCCCCTTTGGGCAGCGCGAGGTAGGCGTTCACCGTCTTGCCGTCGAACGGGAAGCTCACCGGCTCGATCGGCGGATCGGACAGCGCCGCGGCCTTGCGGAAATCGTCGACGCCGCGGGCGAAGGCCTGCTTCTTGCCGGGCGAATTCGGCGTCGGCCAGCCGCCGAAGCTGTCATAGCGGTGCGCCATCATGTAGGCCTCGTGCGCGGCCTTCTTGTCGGTCGCGGCCAGGCCTGCGGCGCGCTCGGCGTAGCGCGCGCCCATCTTCATCCACGACGCCGCCCATTCGTCACGGTCCAGGCTCGTGATGCCGGAAAGGATTTCGCGGACGTCTTCCGGCTTCATGCCGGTGAGCGGATAGGCGTTGCGGTCGGCGCGCTGCTGCACGGCCTCCTTCAGCTCCGGCCAAGTGCGCTCCGGCGCAAGCTGCGCAAGGGCCGGGGCGGCGAAGACCGCGGCGGCCGCGGCGAGCGAACACACGTGGAGCGCAAGACGGGAAAGGATCATGGCGCATCTCCAGCGGCCGCTTGTCGGGCGCGGCGGTGTGATTTTTTTGAAAGTCTAGGAGCGCCGGTGCAACGCGGCAAGGCGGCCCGCGTCGGCGGCGCTACCAGCGGCCCATGCGCCTATTCCAGGAAAACAGCACGTCGGCGAAGCGGTCGTAGACGAAGCGCGTCACAGGCAGGACGGCGCGATTGCCGAGAAGCCGCGCGAACCAGGCCTCGCCGGGCGTGATACGCCAGATGGCGATGGCCACGTCCGCGCCGACGATCAGGCGGCCGGTTTCGTCGGTTGCGTGCAGGCGACGGCGGATGTCGTCAAGCGACGCGCCATAGGCCGCGAGCGCATCGGGCTGTTCGTTGATGTCGTGGAACGTGACATGGCCCGCGCGGACCGCGCCGATGAGCTTGTTGCGCTGGCGCGAGATGCCGGCATCGCAAACCGGGCAGCGCGTGTTGTACCAGACAACAAGGTGATGTCCGGTCATGGAATGCTCGGTTGTCGACCTCGTTCTCCCCGCCACGGCGATGATGGCACGGGCAGAGCCATGGTGAAAGCGCACTGCCGTCGGCGCAACGGTCGCGAAACAACATCTCGAATCGGGTAGGGGGAAAGCCTTGCGGCCTCCCCCTCCCACACCACCGTACGTACGGTTCCGTATACGGCGGTTCGT
>JAIESC010000040.1 GCA_019746355.1 Xanthobacteraceae bacterium
GCCACCGCGGTGGTGTTCGGGGACCGTGCGCTGAGCTACGCGGCGCTGGACGCGCACGCCAACCGCCTGGCGCATCATCTGCGCAGCCTGGGCGTGGGGCCCGAGACGGTGGTGGGCCTGTGCGTCGAGCGCTCGCCGGAGCTGGTGGTGGGTCTGCTCGGCATCCTGAAGGCGGGTGCGGCGTATCTGCCGCTCGATCCGAGCTACCCGCGCGAGCGGCTGGCGTTCATGCTGTCGGACGCCGGCGCGCGGCTGCTGATCACCCAGCAGGGGCTGCTCGGGCGGCTGCCGGAGGCGACCTCGGCGGACCGCCACGTGGTGCGGCTCGACGCCGACTGGCCGCAGATCGCGCGCATGCCCGCCACCGCGCCCGCGGTCACGCTCGACCCGCGCAACCCGGCTTACGTGATCTACACATCAGGATCGACCGGAACGCCGAAGGGCGTGGTGGTCGAGCATGCAAGCCTTGCGAACAAGATGCGGGCGCTCGGCGAACAATTCGCCGTCGACGCGACATTCCGGTCCGTGGTTCTCATCTCGCCTTCGTTTGACGCTTCGATCGAGCAGACGCTGCTGCCTTTGGTCGGGGGCGGCGCAGCCGTCGTGGTCAGCGACCAGGATCGCGAATCCCCACCGCAATTCTGGAGCGAGCTCGAGCGCAACGCAGTCACTTTCATGAGCTGCGTGCCGTCCTACCTCGAAAGCATCCTGCATCAAGCGCCCGAGACACTGGCCTTGAAGCATCTGGCGCTTGGCGGCGAAGCCTTCTCGCTGCAGTTCAAGGACAACATCACGCGCCAGCTCGGGACAGTGCAGATCACCAATCTTTACGGTCCGACGGAAACAACAATCGACGCCATCTGTATCGAGGTCGGTGCGGAGACATCAGGCCCGAATATTCCGATCGGCCGGCCGATGCCCAACTACCGGGCCTATGTGCTGGATGACAGCCTGGAGCCCGTGCCGTCAGGCGTCGTTGGCGAGCTTTATGTTGCCGGAGCGGGACTTGCCCGCGGCTACCTTGGCCGTGCCGCTTTGACCGCGGAAAGCTTTGTCGCCGACCCGCATGGAGAGCCTGGCTCACGGATGTACCGGACCGGGGACCTGGCGCGGTGGCGGGCCGACGGCGTGCTGGAGTTCCTGGGCAGAGCCGACGCGCAGGTGAAGCTGCGCGGGTTCCGCATCGAGCCGGGCGAGATCGAGGCCGCTTTGCTGCGCCAGGGCAGTGTCGCGCGTGCCGCCGTGATCGTTCGCGAGGACGTGCCGGGGATCCAGCAACTCGTGGCCTACGCTGTGCCGGTTGGCCGAAACATTTCGCCGGCTGCGCTCCGCGAATATCTACGTGGCGGTCTGCCGGACTACATGGTGCCGCAGGCGATCGTGCAGATGGACGGACTGCCGTTGACGGCGAATGGCAAGCTTGATCGCCGGGCGCTGCCTGCGCCCGAAGCCATGCCGGCGCATGCGCGCCGCGCGCCGCGCACTCCGCAAGAGGAAATCCTCTGTGGCCTGTTCGCCGATGTTCTTGGCGTCGCGCGTGTCAGCATCGACGACAATTTCTTCGACCTCGGCGGCCACTCGCTCTTGGCCATCCGACTGATCAGCCGCATCCGCGCCAGCATGGACGCCGAGATCAGCATCCGCAGCCTGTTCGAAGCCCCGACAGTCGAGCAACTGGCCAAGCGCCTCATTCGCGGCCGGCCGGCGCTGTCCGATTTCGACGTGCTGCTGCCGATCCGCCCGAGCGGCAGCAAGCTGCCGCTATTCTGCATCCACGATGCCGGCGGCTTCAGCTGGCCCTATTCGAAGCTGATCCGCCACATTCCGGCGGAGCATCCGATCTACGGACTGCAGGCGCGCAATCTCACCCAGCGGGCGCTGCGGCCCCGCTCGATCGACGAAATGGCCGAGGACTATGTCGGTCTCATTCGCCGGGTGCAGCCGCACGGCCCATACAACCTGCTCGGCTGGTCATTCGGCGGCCTGGTCGCGCATGCGGTCGCGACGCGACTGCAATCGGCGGGCGAGGACGTCGCGCTGCTGGGGCTGCTCGACAGCTATCCGGTCCAGCACGAGAGCCTGCAGGCCGCGTTTGACGATGACGAGAACCCGTCAGGGCAGGTGGCGATCAATCCGATCATGAACCTGCTGGATGTCCTGCGGCGCGAGGGCCTGTCCACGCTGAAGGAGCACCACTACGAAGCGATCATGGACACGTTCAAGAACAACACGCGGCTGATGAAGACTTTCTCGCCGCAGCGCTTCCAGGGTGCTATGTCGCTGTTCGTTGCAACCGTCAGCGACGCCAAGCCGCCGGTCGATGCCTGGCGTCGCCACGTGACCGGCGAAATCAAGGTTTATCCCGTGGACTGCGCCCACGACAACATGATGGATCCCGGTCCGGCCGAGCGGATCGGCACAACGCTCGCCGCTGAGCTTGGCAAGGAGCCGGGGCCGGCCAAGGCTCCAGGTCAAAGGAGAAAATAATGACCAATCCGTTCGAAGACGAGAACGCGACCTATCACGTGCTGATCAACGATGAAGGCCAGTATTCGCTCTGGCCGAGCTTCAAGGATGTGCCGCAAGGCTGGACCATCGCGAAAAAGTCGGACAGTCGCGCGGCGTGCCTGGACTACATCAATCAGAACTGGACCGACATGCGCCCGAACAGCCTGATCGAGCGCATGAACGCGCAAAACAAGAAATTGAACTGAACGGCTGCGCGTTCATGTTTGAGCATGATCTTTTCCGAAAACCGCTTGGCACTTTTCGGGATCATGCTCCGGCGCCGGCTCAGCCGGAGCCGGTCACCGCAGAACGATCGAGCGGAAATTGATCTCGGTTGAACCGCTCTCGAAGTGTTCGACATAGAGCCGGCCGATATGGCGCGTATAGGCCGATGACGTCACCGACGATGCGGCGAGGCCCAGGAGCCCATAGCCCGGCACGAAGTAGGTGACGGCCGAGGCCGCGACTGTGGCAAGCCCGGTCGGCAGCACTCCGGCCATCAGGCCCACGACCGCGGCGCGGGTGCGGTTCTTCTCGAACGGCACCCCGTAGAGCTTGCTCAGCGACTGGATCATCCGGACCATCAGCGCGGTGACCGCCGTTGCGTTGGCGATCGGCACCGGAATCACGCCGCCGACCGCTGCCCAGTTGGCGTAGCGCTCGACGGTCGCGACGGCCATGCGCCGCCGCAGCGCCGCCGCCCCGTTGTCCGCAGGCACCGCGGGCTGCGGAGCCTCGGCGCTCTCCGCTTTCGGCACCATCTCGATCACGTTGCCGGCTGCCGCGAACTCCACCGCTCGCGTTACCGCTGGCCGTACGGCGGGTGTCTCGTTCAGGTCGACTGGATGAGGAGCGTACTGGCTGCGCTCCGCCGCAGCTTCGCGCATCTGGTCGGCGGTCCGCAGGACCGCCTTCGGCAACTTCTTCCTGTTCATGCGCTGGCGGCCCGTTTCACCTGAATCATGCTCTCGCATATCTGTTCGACCTCGTCGGCGATGGCCGCGATCTCACGCGCCGCAGGTCCCGATTTGTCGATCAGGCTCGGAGTTCCGCCCCACAGCGCCGCTTCGGCATATACGACGCGGTTGGTCATCTCGCTGTCAAGCACGGGGAATCCGGCCTCCGCGAGCTCGGAGCGGATGTGCTTGGCGATCACGGATTCGCGGGTTGTCTGGGTCAGCACGCAGCGGAAGATCGGCCGCCGTCCGCTGACACCGTTGATGAGGATGTTCAGAGTGTCCAGCATGCGGTCGACGTCGAACGGCGAGGGCTTGACCGGGACCAGCACAAAATCGCTGACGCCGAGACAGGCCAGCGTCGCCTGCGAACGGAACCCGGGCGTGTCGATGATCACCTTTTCATAGTCGCCGACCAGCCGCTGCGCTGCCTTGAACGCGTCTTCGGTCGCGTCCTCGATGACCTGGACCCCGCCCAGAGCCTTTTCGCGGGTGGCGAGGCGGGCGATGGTGCGTTGTGGGTCGCTGTCGATGATCGCCGCACGGCTGCCCTTGAGCTGCCAATGAACCGCAAGGCAGCTGGCCAGCGTGCTCTTGCCGCTGCCGCCCTTCATGGTGGCGACCGTGATGATCGAGTGCGCCATGTAGCTGTCTCCTGTTGAAGTTGCTACGCGACGAATCACCGACGCCGAATCATACCGGGTCGCGAGCAGATTGCCATAATTTCCGGTCAATGCGGTGGGATTGAAGCGGCGTCGTCGTCCGCGTTGAGCCATGCGCAGGACCGACGGCGCGGCCTGCTGACGACGCATCACCTAGATGTCGAAATAGAGGTGGAATTCGTGGGGATGGGGACGCAACGCTATCGCGTCGATCTCTTTCTCCCGTTTGTAGCTGAGCCAGTTTTCAATCACGTCCTTGGTGAAGACATCGCCGCGAAGCAGGAATGCATAATCGGCTTCGAGCGCGTCGAGCGCCTGCTGCAGCGAGCCGGGCGTTGACTTCACCACCTTCGCTTCGGCGGGCGGCAGATCATAGAGGTTCTTGTCGATCGGCTGACCCGGATCGATCCGGTTGCGGATGCCATCCAGGCCCGCCATCAACATCGCAGCGAACGCCAAATACCCGTTGCAGGATGGGTCGGGTGTGCGGAATTCGACTCGCTTCGCACGCGGGCTCGCCGAATACATCGGAATCCGGCAACAGGCGGAGCGGTTGCGCTGCGAGTACACGAGATTGATGGGCGCCTCGTAGCCCGGAACCAGTCTGCGGTAGGAGTTGGTGGTCGGAGCGCACAGCGCGCACAGCGCCCAAGCGTGCTTCAGCAGGCCGCCGATGTAATAGCGGGCGAGGTCACTCAACTGGGCGTAATGCCCTTCGCTATAGAACAGATTGGAGGCGCCCTTCCACAGGCTTTGATGCACGTGCATTCCGGATGCGTTGTCCTCGAACAGCGGCTTCGGCATGAATGTCGCCGTCATGCCGTGTTTGCGCGCGGTGTTCTTGATCACGTACTTGTAGATCATGAGGTTGTCGGCCATGCGCGTGAGCGTGGTGAAGCGCATGTCGATCTCGCCCTGGCCTGCGGTCGCGACCTCGTGGTGATGGGCCTCGATCTGGATGCCGAGTGATTCCAGTGTGAGCACCATTTCGCTGCGCAAGTCCTGCAGGCTGTCGACTGGCGGAACCGGAAAGTAGCCTTCCTTCTGGCGCGGCTTGTGGCCGAGGTTGGGAGCCTCCTCTTTGCCCGAGTTCCAGATTCCTTCACGCGAGTCGATCTTGTGATAGCTGTAGTTGATGCCTTGCTCGTAGCGCACCTCATCGAATACGAAGAATTCCGCCTCCGGTCCGAAATAAGCCGTATCGCCAACCCCACTCTGGCTCAGATGGGCTTCGGCCTTCTGCGCAATGTGTCGGGCGTCGCGGCTATAGGCTTGGCCGGTGACGGGGTCCTTGATGTTGCAGATCAGTGCCAGCGTCGGCACCAGCGTGAATGGGTCGAGAAAGGCGGTGGTCGGGTCCGGCACCACCAGCATGTCGCTTTCCTGGATCTCCTGAAAGCCGCGAATGGACGATCCGTCGAAGCCAATTCCCTCAGTCATGGCATCGGCGTCCACCACGCCGGGCGGCACGGAAAAATGCTGCCAACTGCCCGGAAGATCGGTGAAGCGCAAATCGATCATTCGGACGCCCTTGGCCTTGATGGCGTTGAGGACGTCATCAATCGTTGAGCAGTTAAGAAACATGTGCTGCCCTCCCTATCTTGGCGATAGAGCGTCGCTTCGTTACGGTGGGCCCGCCTTCAAACAATGCTCGTTGGACGTTCCTCAGCTTTCGTGCGGCCCGCGCATGAGCTTCAGCGCGGCTTCGATGTGCCGCCAAATTTCGGCATCTTCTTTTTTGCCTTCCTTCTCGAGCGCGCACGCTTTTTGGGCTGCTTCCACGATTGCTTCGGCACCGCGCGCGTCCAACAGTTGTCGCGCGTAATCCTGGATGTCGATTTCTTGCATTCTCATGGTGTCACCTCCTCTTACTGAACGCGCGCCGCGCATTCTCGCAGGCATTGACACCGATCGAGGCCGACAGTTTGCACCTGAGCAGGGGCCGACGGCAAGGCTTCGCTCAGCTCAGATAAGGGTCTGGAAGCCGTCCCAGAACCGGCTGGCCAGGGTGGCTGGAAAGCGAGAAGGCGCAAAATTTGATATTGGTTCTGCATCCGTCTTGCCGTGTGGGCTGTAACCTCACACAACAGGCTGTTGCTGGAGCAAGGAACAAGCCATTGTTCTCTGAACGGCTCTCAAGCTCGCTTCGCCGCCACTTGCGGATGGCGTCCGGCCTGATCCTGTTCTTTTACATCACCTCGCATCTGGTCAATCATGCGCTCGGGCTGATTTCGCTCGAAACGGCGGAAGCCGGAATGAGCATCGCCGTCGAGGTCTGGTACAGCCTTCCCGGCACCGCGATGCTCTATGGCGCGTTTGCCGTTCATTTCATGATGGCGCTGGTCGCCGTCTACGAGCGGCGGACCTTCCGCCTGCCGCCGCTCGAGCTGATCCGCATCGCGCTCGGCTTCTCGATGCCGGTCCTGCTGATCGGTCACGCCGCGGCGACACGGCTCGCCTACGACCTCTACGGATTGGATTCGACCTATACCCGTGTGGTCGCCAATCTCTGGGCTTCGGGCCAGCAGGGCTGGCAGCTGGGCCTGCTTGCGCCGGGCTGGCTGCACGGCTGCCTCGGTCTGCATTTCGCGTTTAACCGCCGCCCTTGGTTTCAGCGATACCGGCTCGTGCTGTTCTCGGTTGCGCTGCTGTTGCCCGTCCTTTCGGGGTTGGGTTTCATCGCCATGGGACGCGAGCTTGCGGCGAGTCCCGCCGCGGTGGCCGCCTCGCTCGACTTCCTGAGCCCAAGCCATGCCGCGCAGCGGCTCGCGATTTCGCAGTGGAAGGACAGCCTGCTCAATTGGTACTTCTCGATCATCGTCGCGACCTTCATCGCCCGTGAAATCCGCAACCTGATCGAGCGCCGCCGCAGGGGCGTCATCGAGGTCGTGTATCCCGGCCGGACCGTCCACATTCCGCGCGGCTGGTCGGTGCTCGAGGCGAGCCGCAGCTTTCACCTCCCGCATGCGGCGATGTGCGGCGGGCGGGCGCGGTGCTCGACCTGCCGCGTCCGGGTGGTGGCGGGCGCCGAGCATTGCCCGCCGCCGGCGAAGGATGAGCAGGAGACGCTTGCCCGCATCGGCGCGCCAGCCGACGTGCGTCTGGCGTGCCAGTTGCGGCCGCACGGCAGCATCTCGGTGGTGCCGGTGGTCCGCACGGCGCGGCCGGTTTACCGGGCGCCCGCGCCACGGCGCGGCGGCGAAAGCGATGTCGTGGTGCTCTACTGCGACTTCCGCAACCGTGCCGAACTGATGGCCGATCATCTGCCGCAGGACCTGCTCTATGTTCTGACGATCTATGTCGAAGGGCTCAGCCACGCCATCCGCGCCTCAGGCGGCACAATCAGCTCGATCGACAGCGAAAGCGTCTGCGCCTTGTTCGGCGTCGAAGGAGCCACGGAAGTCTGCGCGCAGCGCGCCTTGCAGGCGGCCGGCGCGATCGAAGGCGTGATTTCAGATCTCAACAACAGGCTCGGCCGCCAGAAGCACAACCGGCTGAAAATATCGGTCGTGGTGCATGCGGGCCGCGCGGCGGTCGGCGAAGTCGGGACGTCGGAGCCACCGACGATGCTGGCGATCGGCGAGGCGGCCGACATCGCCAACGCCATCCGCAAGCTTGCGGCCAATCGCGACCGTGCCTTCGCGATTTCGGAGCGGGTCTATCGCGACGCCGGGCTGATGCCGGTCTACGACGAGCAGGTGGAACTGCCGACGGCGGGCAGCGACGGCGAGATCATCGTCTATCTCTCGGACGCAGCGCCAATCGCATCGCCGGCCTGGACGCTGCACGGAAAGCTCGGCCGGGGCGCCATGCTGCGCCGGCTGTGGGCCGGCGGTTAAGCGCTGCCGTAGCGATCAGCCCGGCCGTTCGACCTTCGCCGCTTTGTCGGCGTCGAACCACCAGGTTTCCGGGACGCCGCGGGCGTAGCGCGGCTTGGTCGCCGGCCGGCCGAACATGTCCCAGTAGGCGATCCAGTGCGACGGCTTGTACCAGGCCGACACCCAGTAATGCTCGGAGCGGAGCACACGGTCGAGGGCCCGGCAGGCGGTGTTGAGGCTCTCGCGGTCGCCGGCGGCGATGGCGCGTTCGCACAACGCATCCACCGCCGGGTTCTTGATACCGGCGAAGTTGAACGAGCCTTTCGCGTCCGCCGCGCGGCTCGAGAAATAGTTGCGGAGAGCGTCGCCGGGGGTGAGCGAGAACACCATGCGGTTCATGGTGATGTCGAAATCGAACTCCTGGACGCGGCTGCGGTACTGCACCGGATCGACCAGCCGCGTCGTCGCCTCGATGCCGAGTGCCGCGAGGTTTTTGATGTAGAGCGCGTGGTGCGGCTCCGATACGCGCTCGAACACCAGGAACTCCACCGCAAACGGCTCGCCCTTGGCGTTGACGCGCTTGCCGTCCTTGATGGTCCAGCCGGCGGCGTTGAGCAGCTCGGCCGATTTTCGCAACAGCCGCCGATCCTGACCGGAGCCGTCGCTGACCGGCGGCGTCCACACTTCGCCGAACACCTCGTCGGGGATCTTGCCCTTGAACGGCTCCAGCAACGCCACTTCCGCCGGCGACGGCTTTCCCTTCGCCATCATGTCGGAGTTCTGGAAGCAGGACGCGGTTCGCGCGTAGGAATCGAACATCAGGTTCTTGTTGGCCCATTCGAAATCGAATGCGTAGGCCAGCGCTTCGCGGACGCGGCGGTCGCCGAACCGTTCGCGCCGCGTGTTGATCATCCAACCCTGCGCGCCCGAGGGGCGTTCGTCGGGAATGGTCTCGCGCTTGACGCGACCGTCGCGGATCGCCGGGAAGTCGTACTGGGTGGCCCAGACGCGCGAGGTGAACTCTTCGCGGAACAGATAGCCCCTGGCGCTGAAGCCCTGGAATGCCGTGTCGCGGTCGCGGAAATAGTCGTAATGCAGCACATCGAAGTTGTGCTGGCCGCGGTTGATCGGCAGGTCCGTGCCCCACCAGTTCTTGACGCGCTCGAATTCGAGGAAGCGGCCCTGCTCGAACCTGCCGACCTTGTAGGGGCCGGAGCCGAGCGGGGGATCGAGGGTCGTCTCGTCGAAGGCGCGCGCTGAATAGTAGGCTTTCGACAGGATCGGCAGGTTGGCGGCGGTCAGCGGCGCGCTGCGGGCGCGGTTGGCGGTGAAGCGCACCACCACGGTGCGGGGGCCGTCGGCTTCCGCGGCCTCCATGTCGCGCAGCAGCATGCCGATGTTGGGATGCCCCTTCGCCTTCAGCGTCGTGAGCGAGAAGGCGACGTCATCGCCGGTGATCGGGCTGCCGTCGTGAAATTTGATACCCTCGCGCAGCCGGAACTTGTACACGCGGCCGTCGGCGGAAACGGTCACCTGATCCGCGGCATAGGCGTAGACCGCGTCGGGCTCATCGGTGGCGCGGCCCATCAGCGAGCAGAACACCAACTCCATGTCGACGGCGGGATCGCCCTTGAGGATGAAGCCGTTGAGCGAGTTGAAGGTGGCGGTGCCGCCGCCGGCGAGCTGGCTGAAGGTGCCGCCCTTGGGGGCCGAGACGTTGACGTATTTCAGCTGCTTGAAGTCGGCCGGATAACCGAGGTCGCCAAACGCGGACAGGCCGTGGTGCGCGGTCTCGTCGGCCCGCGCGAGCGACGTGAAGGCCCCCGTGCTGACGGCCGCAGCGCTGGCACCAAGGATCAGGACATCGCGCCGCGACAGATTATCGGGATGCCGGTTTCTGCCGCCTGGGCCGCTTCGCTTGACTGACATTTCCACTCCAATTGATATCCTGCCTGTTGCCGCGCGGCACCCTTGCACGGCGGATGATGACGATGCCGACCGTTGGGACAGCGATTGCCGGTCTTGCATGTCAGCCGTGGGTTGTCGGGACACAGCGGATTTTCGCAAAAATGGTAGCGCAGCGTTTGCAACCACGCCAGCCTGAGCCGCATCGTGCGGTGTGAGACGGCGTGGTGAGCTGCCCTGACCGGCACCGGAGGCCATAGTTCCTGAAGCCGGTGACGCGCGCATGAAATCGCGGCAGCGCGCACGGCGTGGAATAATGTATTGCCTGCAGGCGGACGGCCTCACCCGCAGGCGGGTGCCATCCTGTCGCGGCCTCGGGCGTTCGGAGCGCCCGGCGAGATACAGGCAACGGCCTCGGAATAGCACGCAAAAGTTGTAATTGTCCTCCAGGATCAGGGCCTTGCTCCCGTCCCGGCAGTGGCTCAGCGTACCTTATTACCTCCAAAGCCCGGACTCTTTAATTCACGTTTACCGAACGCGCATAACCTGTACGCCGGTGACTTTGGGCGCGGAAAACATGTTTCGGGAGGACGCGGGGGCCGGTGAGCGGCCGTCCGGACCTTCGTCGGCACCGTCCGACGAACTCCGGCGGTCCATGGCGTTCGCCGACCGCGCGATGACCCTGATCAAGGCGCTCAGGCTGCCTGCGAGTCCGCGCATCTACGAGCTTTGCTATGCCTACGGCACCGGCGAGTATCCGTCGCTCAACCTCGTCATCAACGACCTGCTGAACCGCCGCATCGCGGTCGGCGGCGAGCAGATCGAGCAGATCGGCGCGCGCTACATCCCCTCCAAGGACCATCGCGAGCGCTTCGACAAAGTCGGCGTACGCGTCAACAAGGTGATCGGCCGGGTGCTGGGTTCGCTCGGCGACATCATCGAGGACGAGGAGGCGTTCTCCAAGGATCTGTCGCAGGCCCCGGAGCGGCTCGCCGCGGCGGAGAACCGCCAGGCGCTGATCGGCGAAATCAGGAACATGATCCAGTCGGCGGGCTTTGTCGGCGAGCAGCAGCGCAGACTGGAAGACAAGCTCGGCGCCTCGATCGACGAGATCAACAGTCTGCGCGACCAGTTGCAGAAGATCCGCAACGCCAACGTGACCGATCCGCTCACCGGCCTGCCGAACCGGATTTCGTTCGAGCGGTCGCTGCAAGGCGCACTCGGCAGCGCCGCCGAGCGCAAGGCACCGCTTTGCCTGGCATTGTGCGACATCGACGACTTCAAGAGGTTCAACGATGCGTGGGGACACCTGACGGGCGATCAGGTGCTGTGCCTCGTTGCGATGGAAGTGAAGCAGACGATCGGGAAGACCGGCACTGTGGCGCGGCTTGGCGGCGCGCAGTTCGCCGCCATCATGCCCGACATGGAGATGGCAGGGGTGCGTGTGTTGGCGGACAAAATCCGCACCACGGTCATGGCGCGGGACATCACCATCAAGTCGACCAACCAGAGACTCGGCCGGGTCCACGTGTCGTTCGGCATCGCGGTCGCGCGGCCTGACGACACGCCGGATGCGCTGGTGTTCCGCACCCAGACGTGTCTTCGCGCAGCCAAGGAGCAGGGCCGCAACCGTGTGGTCTGCGAGGGCGAAGAGGACGCGCCAGCGCCCGAGCTCAAGGTCGCGTTCGGTTAGCGCGCGTCCCGCATTCGCACGCGATAGCGCGTCGAAGACGCGCGTGAACGCGTTGGTGGCGAGCTACGGCGTGGCAAGTCCGCCGGCGGAGGCCGTGCCCATTCTTCACGGATTCACATTTTCAAACAGCCCGGCGGGCACGCGTCGGCGCTCCGGGAAATCGCTCGGCACCCGGCCGCCGTCCGTTCTTGCCCGCTCGAAATAACTCGAGGGGAGTGAAGCGCCACAAGACGCTGGTGCGGAATCCGCCGCACCCGGTGGCCACCTTGCGGTCAGGCCAGT
>JAIESC010000157.1 GCA_019746355.1 Xanthobacteraceae bacterium
GGCCCGTCTCGGCGACATCGGCCGGCGCATCGGCGCAAGGAAGCTCGGCTACAATCTCACCGTGGTGCCGCCGGGCCGTCGCGCGTGGCCGTTCCACAATCATCGCGTCAACGAGGAAATGTTCTTCGTTCTCGAAGGCGAGGGCGAGGTGCGGATCGGCCAGGAGACGTTTCCGATCCGCAAAGGCGACGTCATCGCCCATCCGCCGGGCGGCATCGACACCGCGCATCAGATCGTCAACACCTCCAAGGCCGAATTGAAATACCTCGCGGTCAGCACGCGGGAGACGCCGGAAGTCTGCGACTATCCGGACTCCGGAAAATTCGCGGTGATGAATGTCGAGCCCGGCCCCGACGGCAGGCCGAGGTTCTGGCGTCATGCCGCCCGCGACAAGGACGGCCTCGACTACTGGGACGGCGAATAGGGCGGTAGGACGGGCAAAGCCGCGCAAGCGGCGTCGCTTCGCTCGCCTATGCCCACGTCGTCGCGCCGAACGCTGACGCGCCTTGGCCCGCCCTGCAAGGCTGGGAGCGCGAATAAGGCGACCTCAGGCCGTCGCGCGATCCCCTTCGTGGCGGCCGCGGCGGTCGCTCCGCCGCGCGCTGCGAAGCCGTTCGCGGAAGGCGCAGGCCGCGGCCGGAATGCGGAACAGATCGTCGAGCAGGCCCGAGAAGCGCTGGCCGTGCGCAAGCTGATTGTCGAGCGCTGCAAGCGTGCGGGTCTGGTCGTCATCGTCATCGACCCAGGTCCGCAGCACGTTGGCGAACAGAACCGCGAGCCCCTGGGCGCGCAGCATGCCCTTCGGGCCGGACGCCCTGATGCCGGCGGCGGCGAGCATCCATTGCTGCGAGCGCACGGTCATGGCGTTGAGCGCAATCGCAAGCGGCGGGTTGCGGCGCGCCGAGCGCATCAGCGAGCGCACCGCCTCCTTGTGCGGCGCGAGCAGGTCGAGGCGGCGCATCAGCACGTCGAACAGGCGTTCGCGTGCGTCCTCTTCCTCCATGTCGGGAGCGCTGCCGGAGAGCACCTGCCGGTCGAGCTCCTTCACCTGGGCGGCGAGGATCGCGAGCGGTGAGCCGAATTCGCCGCGCAGATCGGCGAGCGAGACATCGGCGCGTTCGGCGATCTCGGCGAGGCCAATGGTCTCGATCGACTTCTCGGCGAGCAGCGCCATGAAGGCGGCGATGATCTTTTCGCGCGGCGTGCCCGCGGCAGGCGGCGGCGCGGACCTGGAGCGGCGGGCTTTGGAACGGGCGGGCTTGCGGGCCATGACGCAACTCCATTTGGCAGACCGGACGTAGCCGGATCGCCTGCCGGGTAATCTAGTGCCGCGGCGCTTCTGCGGCTACCCCGCGAGCTCCTTGCCGCGGCGCGCCGCCGCAGCGACCGCCTTGGCCATCAGCGGCGGAACGCCCTCGTTGCCCATCAGCACTTCGAGCGCCGCCGCGGTGGTTCCGCCGGGCGAGGTCACGTTCTGGCGCAAGGTCGCGGCCGGCAGCGGCGACTGGCGCAGCAGCTCGCCGGAGCCCGAGACGGTCTCGCGGGCGAGCTTCTCGGCCAGCGCCCGTGGCAGCCCTGCGGCTTCGCCGGCCTCCGCCATCGCTTCGGCGAGGAGGAACACATAGGCCGGGCCGGAGCCGGAGACGGCGGTGACCGCGTCCATCAGCGCCTCGTCGCCGGTCCATTCGACCGCGCCGGTCGCGGCGAGGAGGCCGTGCGCGAGCTTCTTCGCCGCCGCGGTCATCCGCGCATTGCCGACGCCGACGGTGATGCCGCGGCCGATCGCGGCCGGCGTGTTCGGCATGGCGCGGACCACGGCGGACTTCGGGAAATATGTTTCGAGGAAGCCCAGCGTGCGGCCGGCCATGATCGAGACGACGACGGTCTTGGAGCCTGCGAGCGCGGCGAGCGGCGGCAGTGCCTCGGGCGCGGTCTGCGGCTTCACCGCGAGCACGATGGCGGCGGCGATGCCGATGTCGCCCTTGGGATTGATGCGGACGCCGCGCTTCGCCAGCGCCTTGATCGCTTTCGACGGTTGCGGCTCGATGACGACAACCTTCTTCGGCGGCAGCTTGCGTGTGAGCCACCCTTCGAGCATCGCGCCGCCCATTTTGCCCGCGCCGACGAGCACGAGGGTGCCGGGGATGGCGGCGAGGGGATTTGCAGGCTTGGAAGTTTTTTTGGCCATGATCGTCCGCTTGCTCTGTCGTCATGGCCGGGCTTGTCCCGGCCATCCCGCCAAGGATGGCACAATCGTGCCTCCCTAAACGAGGTGGCCGGGACATAGGCGAGCGAAGCGACGCCGTCCTTCGGACGGCTAAGCCCGGCCACGACGTGGATAGGACAATGCGAGACGGCCTACGCCTCGCCCGAGGTCTCGAACATCGCCGCGTCCAGCGCCGCGCGGGCCTGCTTGCCGGCCCAGACCACGAACTGGAACGCGGGAAAATAGCCCTCGCAGGCTTCCAGCGCGCTGGACAGCATCGCCTGGCACTGCTGGCCGGTCGCCTCGACGCCGCCGGCCAGCACCAGCGCGTGGCGGAACATGATCATGCCGTCCTTGGTCCACAGGTCGAAGTGGCCGATCCAGAGCTGCTCGTTCACCATCGCGATGAGCTGCTGGACCTCGCTCTTGCGGCGGTCGGGCACCTTGAGGTCGAAGGCGCAGGCGAGATGCAGCGCCTCGATGTCGTACATCCAGGTGAACGAGACCTGGTAGTCGCTCCAGCGCCCGCCCACCAGCATGGTGATCTCGTCGTCGCCCGCGCGCTCGAACGACCAGTCGTTGATCGCGGCGATGCGCTCGACCACATCGAGCGGATTCGTGCGAGGCTGTTCGGGAGCGTGAAGCGGCATGCCGTTTCCTGTGGTCGCTTGGAGTGTTTTGGGCGCACGCCAAACACGCGCGCACGCGACGCATTACGGCACGCGAAAGCCGAGACAACGTTTCGGTTTGACGCAAGGGCCCCCGAACCGCCCGCCGACTTGCTTGACTGACTTGGTTGACCGGCTAGGCGGCGCGAATCACTTGCGAATCCGAATATACGCGGATCGAATCCGCTCGCAATCTTGCCTGGGTATGATCGAAGCCGTTGAAGAGTCGCACGGATTCACAGGCCCGGCGAGAACCGGCATGCAACATCGATTCTCGCGGAATGACGCAAGCGATTGTGAATGTGGATAATTGTTAATCGAACAGGCTTGAGACGGATTCTTCCGCCGCGGTCCGGCCGATCGCTTCGCCGATCAGCGTCGCGATCGGCAGCACGCGGATGTTTTTTGCCGCGCGCACCGCTTCGGTCGGCTGAATCGAATCGGTGATCACCAGCTCCTTGAGCTTGGAGCCGGTGACGCGCGCAACTGCGCCGCCGGAGAGCACGCCATGGGTGATGTAGGCGGTGACCGAGAGGGCGCCCTGCTTGAGCAGGGCTTCGGCGGCGTTCACCAGCGTGCCGCCGGAGTCGACGATGTCGTCGACCAGGATGCAGGCGCGGCCTTCGACCTCACCGATCACGTTCATCACCTCGGATTCGCCGGCGCGCTCGCGGCGCTTGTCGATGATGGCAAGCGGCGCATTGATGCGCTTGGCGAGGCCTCTGGCGCGCACCACGCCGCCGACGTCGGGCGACACCACCATCAGGTTGTCGAGCTTGTAGTGGTCCTTGATGTCCCGGACCATCACCGGCGAGGCGAACAGGTTGTCGGTCGGGATGTCGAAGAAGCCCTGGATCTGGCCGGCATGCAGGTCGAGGGTGAGCACCCGGTCGGCGCCGGCGTGGGTGATCAGGTTGGCGACGAGCTTGGCCGAGATCGGCGTGCGGGGGCCCGGTTTGCGGTCCTGCCGGGCGTAGCCGAAATAGGGGATCACCGCCGTGATGCGGCGCGCCGAGGAGCGGCGCAGCGCGTCGATGATGATCAGCAGTTCCATCAGGTGGTCGTTCGCCGGGAACGACGTCGACTGGATCACGAACACGTCGGCGCCGCGCACGTTCTCCTGGATCTCGACGAAGATCTCCATGTCGGCGAAGCGCCGCACCACCGCCTGCGCGAGCGGCATCGCGAGATAGCCGGCGATGGCTTCCGCGAGCTTCGGGTTCGAGTTGCCGGCGACGAGCTTGATGGCTCCGTTCTTGGCCGCCATGGCACTCTCCCGGGGGTCGAGGCGTGTATGCAACATGGATGGTCAGGGTGATACCAAGGCCCCGCAAGCCCATGCAATATGCGGGGTTTCATTGTCCCGAAAGTTTTTCCGCCCTGGAGCATTTTCCGGCGAAGTGTGCAGCGGTTCGCCGCAGAAAATGCGACCAACGCACGAATCTGAAGCCGTTCCCGATTCCGTAGGAACGGGAACGGCTTTAGTGGCCGAATGGCCCGCTTGG
The DNA here is from genome assembly GCA_019746355.1 of Xanthobacteraceae bacterium. The sequence goes on from JAIESC010000157.1 coordinate 4,380, forward strand.
CGGGTTACTGGTCGAGGGTGGTGGGCGTCGCGGCGGCGGAACGGCGCTTGGCTTGGGTCCTTTCCGGGGCCGGTCTGGCGGCGGGTTTCGGGGTCTCCGCCACCGGCTCGGGCGGCGGTTCGGCCTGCTGTCCGGAGCCGCCGAGGATACGGAAAATACCCGCCGCCTCCGGCGAGTCGTCGCGGCCGGCGACCAGCACCGGCAGGGTCGGCTCCGGCGCGGCCGCGGGCGGCTGGCCGGGCGCATTGAGGAACGCCGCAAGGCGCTCCATCCCGGTCCGGGATATCCGCCGCAGCACCTCGTCGTCGGCGGCGGACCAGGCGTCCTTGACCCGGGCGTCGCGGTGGCGCGCCGCCGTCGCGCCCGGCTCCTCGCCGGTGATGCGGAGCGCCCGGCGCTTGTCGCCGTCGTAGACGTCCCACACCCAGGCGAACGAGGTCTTGCCGCGGTCGACCATCGCCGAGACGTAGCCGCGGACCCGGTAGGTCGCGGGACTGCTGCGCGAGACCACCGCGACACGGCGCGCCCCGGCCTCGTCGTTCAGCGCCGCGACCAGCTTGCGGAACACCTCGGGCGGCGGCCCATCGATCGATTCGAAGGCGATGGTGGCGTTGCCCGGTGCGGGATTGAGCGACGCGAAGCGGGCCGCCTGCTGCGACGAGCAGCCGGCCGCGAGCGCTGCGAGCATCAGCGCGGCAACGACACCGGACAGCCGTGACAGACACGTCGGCGCACAGAACGCGCGCCGGACTCCACCGGACCGCATTGACACCCCCGGGCCCGCTGCCTTGTTGTTATGGCGACAGCCGGACCAAGCCCCTGAGGCAACCGTAGCGGCAATCGCCGCGGCGGTCCACCGCGGCGATCTGGAATCGATTGAGGCTGTGCACCACGCTGTCATTCCGGGGCGCGAGCGTTAGCGAGCGAACCCGGAATCCAGAACATCGGAGTGTGTAGCGGGATTCCGGGTTCGCGCTGACGCGCGCCCCGGAATGACAGCGGAGACGCGCGTCAGCCTTCGATCGCGATCGCGTTGACGTGGCGCCCGTAATCGGGCTCCTTGCGATGCGTGGCGCGGCGATAGGAATAGAACTGCGCTTCGTCGGCGTAGGTGCAGAGCGCGAGGTCTTCCACCTGCGCGACGCCGGCGCGCTTCAGCCGGTCGGTCACATAGCGCGGCAGGTCGAACATCGCGTGGCCTTCACGCGCGGCCGGCTCGAAGTATTTGGCGTTGTCCTTGTCGGCATCGAGGAAGCGATCGATCAGGTCCTTGCCAACTTCATAGTTGCGCTGGCTGATCATCGGGCCCGCCGCGGCGGCGATCCGCTCGCGCCGGGCGCCGAGCTGCTCCATCGCGGCAATCGTCGCTTCGAGCACGCCGGTGAATGCGCCGCGCCAGCCGGCATGGGCTGCGCCGACCACGCGCGCCTCAGGATCGGCGAACAGCACCGGCCCGCAATCGGCGGTGCCGATGCCGATGCCGAGCCCCGGCGTGCGGGTCACGATGGCATCGGCGTGCGGCCGGTCGGCTGCAGGCCACGGCGCATCGGCGACGACGACGTTCGGCGAATGGATCTGATAGACGCTGAGGAAGTTCTCGGGCCGCACCCCGATCGCCGCCGCCATCCGCGCACGGTTCTCGGCGACTTTCGCGGGCAAATCGTCCGAGCCGATCCCGCCGTTCAGGCTTTCATAGAGGCCGCCGGATACGCCGCCGGTGCGCGTGAAGAAGGCGTGGCGGATGCCGGGCAGGTCGGACAGCGAGCGCGCTTGCAGCATGGGTCCCTGTGACGGTTGGTATGGCCGAAACCGGACGACTGACACAGATCAATGATGGCATTTCGCATTTGTTGCAATGAGAAAGCGCTGATGGATGGCCGAGGCCGCAACGGCGGAGGTGAGTGGCCTGCCCGACCGAAGATGCTTGCCGTTGCGGATGAAGGTATGGCCCGAACGGGATTGTCATCGTGCTTGCTATTTGCTCCGCGATCGCGCGGCGGTTTGCGGGAACGCCCGCGCCAGATTTTTCTGAATCGCAGGAAAGCGCGCCAGCAGGTCGCAGAACAATGGCTCCCTTCGGACCGAGCCCCCGCGAGATGGTGGCTAGTCGGCATCATCCTGCGCCTGGAGTATCTGTGCGAGCGCCGTGTCCAGCGCCGGGAGATCATCCCGAATGGTCAGCATGACGCGTTCATCAAGAATGTCGTCATACGTGTGCGCAAGCAGATTGCGGAAGCCGGCGATCATCTTTGCCGGGATGCCATGCGCGGCAAGAACGTCGGCTGGGATATCCCTTATCGCAGCGTCAATCGCAATGAAGGCGCGCTCGATAGCATAGCGCGTCTTGCGGTCCGCCTTGATCGCGGCAAGATCGAGCCCGGCAGTCCATTGTGGGTCAGGTGAACGTTGTCGCGGGCCTCGCTCGCCGCGAGCGCAACTTTTTCCAACTGATCAGAATGCATCGACCAGCTGACTTTCGGCGACAGCGCGGAGCCGCTTCCCTGGCCGCATGGCGTCACGACGCACCACCAAGTCGACGGAGCGGCCCAGTATTTCGGCAAGCTTGCTCTGGATGCCGCCCACGTCGAAGGCGCTGAACAGCGGCTTCCGGCCGGTCGGCCCTTCGTCGAGGTCCACCATCACGTCGATGTCGCTGTTCTCGGTCGCAACGTCCCGCGCGACAGAGCCGAACAGATAGGCGTGAGTCACTCCGAGAGCGGTAAGGCTCTCTCGGCTCTCACGCAGGCGTCTCAAGGCTTCATCGCGGCGCATATCGGCAGCCTACCAAAAATGCGGGAATCCGTCATCGGCCGAAGCGGAAACGCTCCCAAGGGCAGGCATTCGACGTTTCTTTAAAAATGGCGTGATTTCTCAAGAATGGACGGCGGTGCCTATGGAGGCAAGTCTTTTGAAATCAACGGCGCGCCGTTCAGGACTCGAACCCTGGTACTGTCGTCAAGTCCGAATGGCTGATGGCGATCGCCTTGAACAGCTTGCCCATGCCGGTGCGGTTTTCGCCCAGCAGCCGCTTGCAGGCCTCGTCGATCTCGTTGGCCTTCTCCGGCGAGGCGTAGGCCTTGAGCGCCGCCGCGCGCTTGTCGATGCCGAGGTTGCGCAGGAGCCGCGCCTGATCGACCGGGCCGTGAATCCGTGCCCCCATGCTTTCGGCGGCGAGCGAGATCGCCTCGAAGTCGACATGCGCGGTGAGATCGACCTCGCCGGGCGACGTGAGCGGATCAACGAAGCTGTGCCCGCCGACCGCCTGCAGGGTCTCACCGGTCGCGCTCTTGGTGTGGCCGTAGTCGACGATCAGCGCTGCGCCGCCCTGGCGCACCACGCGTTGGCCGATGCCGAGCGCGAGGTTGTCGGTGCGCCATTCGTAGATCGCGCCGACCGGCGCATCGCGCACCGCCGCGGGCACGAGCTGGTCGAACAGCGGGATCACTTCGCTCGCAATGCCGAACGCCAGGTTGTCGTTGCCGTCGATCTCGATGATGCGCTCGTACCAGCCGTTGAACTGCTTGATCGCCTGGTTGATCGGCAGCGCGTCGAAGAACTCGTTGGCGAGGATGATCGCGGGGCCGTCCGGCACCTCCTCGAACGTCTCGTGCCACATCGACGGCACGTCGACGGTGCCGAGCGCCTGCTGCTGCTTTTCGCGGAGCTTCGGATTGACCTCGACCAGATGCACCACGATCGCCGCGCGGAACGCCGGCAGCGTCTGCGCGGCGCGCAACGCGTCGAGCATCATGGTGCCGCGGCCCGGCCCAAGCTCGACCAGCCGGACGTTTTCCGGCTGGCCCATCTGCTGCCATGCCGAGGCGGCCCACAGCCCGATCAACTCGCCGAACACCTGGCTCACCTCGGGCGAGGTGATGAAATCACCGGCCACGCCGAATGGGTCACGTGTCGTGTAGTAGCCGTGGTCGGGATGGGTGAGGCAGAGCGTCATGAACTGCCGCACCGGCATCGGGCCGGCGAGCTTGATGCGCTTTCGGATTTCGACCTCGAGCGGCGACTGGGCCATGATCCGCTCCCGCGCTGGCTCAGGCCGGCTGCCGCAGCGGCGGACGCTTCATGGCCGCGGCGATGAAGGCGAAGCCTGTGAGCATCAGCGGCACCGACAGCAGCATGCCCATGGTCAGTCCACCCCAGAGAAAGCCCAGTTGCGGATCGGGCTCGCGGAAGAACTCGCAGATGGTCCGCGCGATCGAATAGCCGACGGCAAACAAGCCGATCACCAGACCCGGACGCTTGAGCGCGCCGGCCCGCATGCAGAACCAGAGAACCACACCCAGCACCAGCCCTTCCAGGGCCGCCTCGTAGAGCTGGCTCGGATGGCGCGGCAGCGGTCCGGCATGCGGAAACACCATAGCCCAGGGCACGTCGCTGGTGCGACCCCAAAGCTCGGCGTTGATGAAGTTGGCGATGCGGCCGAGCAGCAGGCCGATGGTGCCGCTGGCGCAGGTGAGATCGCCGAGCGACAGGATCGAGATACCGCGGCTCCGTGCGAACAGCACGACGGCGAGCACGCAGCCGATGAAGCCGCCGTGGAACGACATGCCGCCCTGCCAGAGCTGAAACACCTCGAGCGGGTGCTCGAGGAAATGCGCCGGATTGTAGAACAGCACGTAGCCGGTGCGGCCGCCGAGGATGATGCCGAGCGTCACCCACAGCACGAAGTCGTCGAAGTCGGTGGTGGTGAGCGGCGCGGGTCCGCCCCACAGGCGCTCGTCCTGGATCAGCCTCCGCGCGTAGAACCAGCCGAGCAGGATGCCGGCGATATAGGACAGCGCGTACCAGCGGATCGCGAACGGGCCGATCGAGATCAGGATGGGGTCGAAGGCCGGAAACGGCAGGACGAGGAATGGCATCGAAGGGTTCGCCAGCGCTGATGCCGGGAAATGGCCAGCCCCTGATGCAGCGAGGAACGCGGCGAAGTCAAGTCGCGTATCTCTCGGTTGTCATTCCGGGACGCGCCCGCCAGCGCGTGAACGCGCTGGCGCGCGAGCGCCCCGGAATGACAGCGGAGAGGGTTAGCGTCCCGCCGACTGCGCGGTCATCGCGCTGGCCGGCGAGGCGGCCGTTGTGGCGGTTGCCGCCATCGTCTGCGGCTGCGTCGCGGCCTTGGCGGCCAGCCGCTTCTGGATCTGCACGTAAAGCTCGCGCGCAATCTCGTCCGTGCTGGCGCCGCGGATGCAGCCTGCGGCGGTGGTCCGCGAGTAGGCGACCACGCCGTGGCGGTCGTCGTCCGTCGCCTGCACCAGGATCTGCTCGGCCTGTCCGCCGGCCTGCCGCAGCATGCGGACGAAATTGGTCTGCGTCGGCTCGGGCACCCTCTTGTCGAGCGGATCGGTCACCACGAGGATGCGCGCCGCGCGCTTTTGGGCGATCGCGGACACCGCGTCGGCGACGTTGAAGTATTCCATGGCCGGGTCGGGCGACGGGCGCGTGGGCCGGTCGGGGGCGAGGCGGCCGGAGCCGATCACCGCGCATCCGACGTCGGAGCGTAGCGCCAGCATGCCGCCGACCAGCATCGAGCCGCCGGATTGCCCGATCAGGTGGAAGCCGTCGAAGCGGTGGCGCCGCTTGATCGCATCGAGCGCCGCGTTGGTGATGTTCAATTCCAGCACGCTGTGGCGGATGCGGTGGTCGCCGGATGAGCCGTCGAGGCCCGGGCGCGCCAGATAGATCGCCGGGCCACCGGTCTGCTTGGACAGGACCTCCGCCGCCCGGACGAAATCATCGGTGTCGATATCCTTGTCGCGGCCGCTCGAGGTGTATTCGCCGGTTCTGAGATTGAGCCTTCCGAGCCGGTCGCCCTGCAGGAACACCGCCGGGCGCGCGCCTTCGCCGCCCGCGGTCGACAGGTAGTAGCGAATGCAGAACTCGCGGCCCATGAACTTATGACCCAAGCCGTTGAGCCAGGCCGCCTGGGGCAGCGCCGCGCACTGCGCCTGCGTCACGGTGATGCCGCGAACGAGGTCGGCGACCGGGATGATGTGGGCGCGGGCGGGGGCGGCCGCGCAGAGCGACAGCAGGGCCCCGGTCAGCGCTGCCAGGATCGGTCGCAGGGGGCGGATTTGATCGCGGGTCGGCATGGCGGCGTTCGCGGGCGGTTTTCAGGCATCCGTTGGTCGCGATGCCCGATCGCCCGGTTCAATGCGGCCGCCCTCTTGGCGCATGTCCCGGAAAAGTGGGCACCGGTTTTCCGAGAAGGACATGCGCAACGCTCTAGATGTGGATTGTTACAGCCCGTTGTTGCGGCCCTTGCAGGGCGGCCAGGCCATCGCCATTGTCTTGTGGTTCTGTGTAGGGGTTCGCCCCGTCCAAATCAGCCCGGAGACGCCGATGACCCAGACCAACAACCGGTTCTTCGACGAAGCCGCCCGGCTGATGAATGACGCGGCGGGGGTCGCCCAGGGCGTCCGGCGCGAGTTCGACACGCTGATCCGCACCCAGGCCGAGCGCATCCTCAACGATCTCGACGTGGTCCGGCGCGACGAGTTCGAGGCCGCCAAGGAGATGGCCCGCCTCGCCCGCGAGGAAAACGAGGCCCTGAAGGCCCGGGTCGCCGCGCTCGAGGCCAAGCTCGCGGGCACCTCCACCAACGGTTAACGGCCCCCCGGTGACCGGGCCGGGAGCCGGCCGGATTTTGGCCGGTTTCCTTGTTTTTGGCGTCCGGCGCGGCTATACAGCCGCCGGTCCGCGGCTCCAGCACCCCTGGAGGCATGCCGCGGCCGGAAACCCAGCAAATTCAAAGCTGAAACACGTTGAAAGGTTTAGTCATGGCGACCGTCAAGGAAATCAAGGCGACGGCGCGTCCGCGGGCAGGCAAGGGGGCCGCCCGCTCGGAACGTCGCGCTGGAAAAGTGCCCGGTGTTATCTACGGCGATAACAAGCCCCCCCTCACCATCTCGCTCGATTACGGCGACCTGCGGCAGAAGATCTATGCCGGCCGGTTCCTGGCCACGGTGTACGACCTCGAGCTCGACGGTCAGAAGCACCGCGTGATCCCGCGCGACTTCCAGCTCGATCCGGTGCGCGACAACCCGCTGCATGTCGACTTCATGCGGATCGGCGCGGGCGCGACCATCCGCGTCGCCATTCCGGTGCGCGTCGTCGGCGCCGACAAGTCGCCGGGCGTGAAGCGCGGCGGCACGGTCAACATGGTCGCCCACACCATCGAAGTCATGGTGAAGCCGGAGGAGATTCCGGAGCACATCGAGGTCGACATTGCCGAGCTCGAGATCAGCCACTCGAGGCATCTGAGCGACGTGAAATTGCCGGCGGGCGTGAAGCCGGTGTCGCGCTTCGATCTGACGCTGGTCACGGTCGTGCCGCCGTCGGGCTACCTCGAAGAGCAGCGTCAGGCCGCCGAGGCCGCCGCCGCGGCTGCCGCCGCTGCCGCGACCGCCACGGAAGCGGGCGCTGCCGCTCCGGCCGCC
>JAIESC010000217.1 GCA_019746355.1 Xanthobacteraceae bacterium
GAGGTTCTCGTAGCGCCACAACTCGACGTACTTGCTCTCGTATTTGAGCCCCTTCTCGCGCAGACAGTGGCGCACCTGCTTGGAGCAGGTGGTGAGGCCGCTGTGGTAGAGCTGCAGCATCGAAAACCTCCCTGACGTCTGCCTGCCACGATATGCCCGCCCCGGCGCAGCAAACAACCGGCTTGTGCTCGCGGCCCAGTTCTTTAGAAATCGCGCCGGCAGAACCCAGAGATCGTCCCATGACCAAGCCCCTCGCTTCCCGCATCGCCCTCGTCACCGGCGCATCGCGCGGGATCGGCTACGCCACCGCGATTGCACTTGCGCGAGAAGGCGCACACATCATCGCAACCGCGCGCACGCCGGGCGGACTTGAAGAGCTCGACGATGCGGTCCGCGCCGTGGGCAGCACGGCCACCCTCGTGCCGCTGGAGATGCGCGATACCGACGGCATCCTCCGCCTCGCCGCGGCGATTAACGAGCGCTACGGCAAGCTCGACATCCTCGTCGGCAATGCCGCGCTCGTCGGCTCGAATTCGCCGCTCGACCATTTCGAGGTCAAGGAATGGGACGCCGTGATCGCCGTTAATTTCACCGCAAACTGGCACCTGATCCGTGCGATGGACCCGCTGCTGAAACGCTCCGACGCCGGCCGCGCCGTGTTCCTCACGTCCGGCGCGGCGTCGAACCCGCGGCCATTCCGCGGCCTCTATGCGGCCAGCAAGGCCGCGCTCGAGGTGCTGGCCCGCGTCTACGCCGCCGAGACCGCGTCGACGCCGATCAAGGTCAACCTGTTCAATCCGGGACCGACCCGCACCCGCATGCGCGCCGCCGTCATGCCGGGCGAGGATCCGATGACGCTGCCACCGCCCGAGGAGGTGGCCGAGAAGATCCTGCCGCTTTGCTCGCCGGATTTCACAGAGTCCGGCAGGCTCTACGATTTTCCGAAGAAGCGGCTGCTGTCGTTTCGCCGGCCCGATTAGCCGCGCACGCGAAGCAGCGGCCGGCAAGCCTCGTAGTCGTAGCCGCCATACCGCCTGCCATGGCAGCGGCGCGGCGGACGGTACTGCACCGGAACCGCTACCGTCGCCGGCGTCTCCACCACGCGGTATTGCTGCGTGACGTAGCTCACCGTGGTCACCACCGGCACGCGCACGACATAGCGCGGCACGCGCTCGATGATGGTGCGGTTGTGCTGGACGACACCGACGTTGCGTGTCTCGTTCTCGCGGACGATGAGGTGACTGGTTTCCTTCACCCGCCGCGACACCGGCACCTCGCTCTGCGTCTCGATCACGCGCGAGTGGTCGACGTCCTTGGTGCTGCGGATTGTTTCCTGCGTGTCGTAATGGTCGCGCGGCTGCGGGCAGTCGTAGCACTTCTGCGCGGGAGCGAGCTGTGCCGATGCCGGCGCGGCGGCAAAGGTTCCTGCGATCAGCACTGCGGCTGCGAATGCGTGCTTCATCATGGTGGCCTCGTCATGACTGGCGTTGCGAGGACATTACCCGCTTATGCAGGCGCTGCGCGGATTTGCGGGTTAACGGGTAAACCGGTTAATCGGTTAACTGCGCACGCGCGTCACGTGCCACGCGATCGCGCCCGCGCCGACCAGCATCGCCGCCGCAAGGACGAACGCAGCGCCGGGAACATGCGCGTCCTTGCCGCCGCCGATCGACCACGCAAAGGTCAGCGTGAATATGAACGGGCCTGCGAGATTGGCGATGCCCTGGATGCTGCTGTTGGCGCCCTGCAACTGGCCCTGCTCGGACGGCCCGACATGGCGCGACATCAGCCCGTTGATCGCCGGGTTGGCGATGCCCCAGAGCGCGAGCAGCGGAATCCCGAGAGTGAACGTCAGCCCGGTTTGGGCAACGCCCATCACCATGAACCCTGCAATGCCGCCGGCAAGCCCGAATACCAGGGCGCGCCGTTCGCCCAGCGCCTTCACCACCGGCCCGACCAATCCCGCCTGCACGACAATGGCGCATATGCCGACCACCGCGAGCGAAAGCCCGATGGCGCGCTCGTCCCAGCCGTAGCGGTAGCCCGCATAAAGCACCCAGACGCTCGGCAGCACCACATGCGCGAGCGCCGCGAGGAACTCGGCCACCGCGAGCCCGCTCAATTCGGGGTGCGAGCGCAAGAGTTGCAGCGAGCCGGCCGGATTGGCGCGCCGCCACTCGAGCGGCATGCGCTTCTCGCGCGGCAACGATTCCGGCAGGACGAACAGACCGTAGAGCCCGTTGAGCAGGCTTAAGCCCGCCGCGACCCAGAACGGCATCCGCGGGTCGATCGTGCCGAGCACGCCGCCGAGCGCCGGCCCGAGCACGAAGCCCAGGCCAAACGCTGCGCCGATCATGCCGAACTTCGCCGCCCGCTGCTCGGCCGGCGTCACGTCAGCGACATAGGCGTAGCTTGCGGCAACCGTCGCCGAGGACACGCCGGAGATCACCCGGCCCGCAAACAGCCACCAGAGATTGGGCGCCAGCGCCATCAGAACGTAATCGAGGCCGAGCCCGAAATTCGAGATCAGCACCACCGGCCTGCGGCCGTAGCTGTCCGACACCGCACCGAGCAAGGGCGAGAAGAAGGACTGCATCAGCGCCCAGGCGGTGCCGAACACGCCGAAAATCTCCGCAGCCCGCGCGGGGTGGCCGCCCATGAAGTTTTCGACAAGCTTCGGCAGCACCGGCATGATCATGCCGAGCGAAAGCATGTCGAGCGCAACCGTGATGAAGATGAAAATGAATGCGGCGCGCCGCGGCGCGGTTGCGCTTTCGCGCACGGGCGCAGCCTCGTTCACGAGCGCTTCCGTTTCTTGCCGGCGAACGGATTGTCTTTCTCGCGCAGCGTCAGCCGGACCGGCGTGCCGGGCATGTCGAAGGTTTCGCGCAGCGCGTTGACGAGATAGCGCTTGTAGGCCGCGGGCACCGCGTCGGCGCGGGTGCAGAACAGCACGAAGCTCGGCGGCCGCGATTTGGGCTGGGTGATGTAGTTCAGCCGGATGCGGCGGCCGGACACCGCGGGCGGCGGATGCGCGGAGAGCACGCCGTCGAGCCACTTGTTCAGCTCGTTGGTCGTCACCCGCTTGTTCCAGACCTCGTGAATGTCGATGACCGCGTCCATCAGCCGGTCGATGCCTTCGCCGGTCAGGCCCGACACGCCGATGACCGGCAGGCCTTTGACCTGCGGCAACCGCTCATCGGCCTCCTCCTGCAGCTTGCCGATGCTGCCGGGCTTGCGCTCCTTCAGGTCCCACTTGCTGATCCCGATCACCAGCGCCCGCCCCTCGCGCTCGCAAAGGTCGGCGATGCGCAAGTCCTGCTCCTCGAACGGATGCTCGGAATCCATCAGCAGCACCACCACCTCGGCGAAGCGGATGGCGTTGATGGCGTCGGCGACGGAAAGCTTCTCGAGCTTCTCCTGCACCCGCGGCGGCCGCCGCAAGCCCGCGGTGTCGTAGAGGCGGAACGATTGTGTTCGCCATTGCAGCTCGCTCGCGATGGTGTCGCGGGTGATCCCGGCCTCGGGGCCGGTCAGCATGCGATCCTCGCCGAGAAGCCGGTTCACCAGCGTCGATTTGCCGGAGTTCGGACGGCCGACGATGGCGACGCGAATGGCGCGCGGAGCCGCGGCTTCGGCCCCCGCCGGCTCGTCATCCACCTTCTTCTGCGCCGTCGCCTCCGGCAGCGCCTCGCGCAAGGCCGCGAACAGATCGGCCATGCCCTCGCCGTGCTCGGCCGAGATCGCGACCGGCTCGCCGAGCCCCAGCGCATAGGCTTCGAGCACGCCCGACGTGCTGGCCTTGCCCTCGGCCTTGTTGGCGACGACGATTGCGGGCTTGCCCGAGCGGCGCACCAGATCGGCGAAAGCGCGGTCGTCCGGCACCGGCCCGGTCTTGGCGTCGAGCATGAAGAACACGGCGTCCGACTGCTCGATCGCCATTTTGGTCTGCGCCATCATCCGCCCGGCGAGGCTTTCGGAATGCGCGTCCTCGAGGCCCGCGGTGTCGACGATGGTGAAGTCGAGATCGCCGAGCCGCGCCTGGCCTTCGCGGCGGTCGCGCGTTACGCCCGGCCGGTCGTCGACCAGCGCGAGCCGCTTGCCGACCAGCCGGTTGAACAGGGTGGACTTGCCGACATTCGGCCGCCCGACGATGGCGATGGTGAAGCTCATGGTCACTGGATGCCCCGCTTTGGCGGGGCATGACAAGCCGTCAGTTCCGCGGATCAGCGCCGCGGCGGATCGGGGAACGGCGACGGAGCCTGTGCCTGAGGCTGCGACGGCGCCGGCCAGGGGGAGGCCTGCGGCGGCGCGGATTGCTGCTCCTGCGGCTGCGGCGGCGGAGCCTGGCGGGGCGCGGCCGCCTGCCGGGGAGCCGGAGCGGGCCTGGGTTTCGGCGCGGGCTTGGGCTTCGGCTCCGCGGTCACCACCTCCGGCGGATTGTCCGGCGGCGGCTGGTAGCCCTTCACCATATCCTGCGGCACGCCTTGCGGAACGCCGGGCACGCCGCCCGGAAACATCGGCCTGCGCTCGCCCGGCAGCGGCTTCTTGGTGCTGAACCAGCTTTCCGGATCGAAGCTCTCGCAGCCGGACAGCGTCAGGCCCGCGGCGAGCAGCGAGGCGACCAGGACTGTCCGGCAAAGGCGCATGGGCGGGCCTCAGCTTTTCTTGTCGGTGCCGGACAGCGCCAGCAGCATCTGGATCTGGCCGCGCGTGCCCGGAGGCGTTTCGGGATCGGCGAGGATCATGTCGGTCCACCGCCGCATCGCCGTCGCATCGTTGGCCTTCCAGGCCGCGAGCGCGAGCGCCGAGCGCGCGCTGTGGCGGAACGCGCGGTCCTGCGCAGTCATGGGCTCGAGCCGCTGCCGGATGTCGCCGTAGGGCGCGGTGTCGACCAGGATGGTGCCGGCACGCACCGCGGCCAGGTCCTGCAGCACGTGGCCGTTGCCGCTGTCGGCGGCAAGCTGATCGTAGATCTCGACCGCAGCCTTGGCGTCGCGGCGCGCGAGCTCGCCCGCTTCGCGGAACCTGGCGAGCATGCGGTAGCTCGACGTGGAACCGGTCGCGGTCGCGATCTTGGCGAAGGCCTCCTCGGCCTCCTTGTTCTTGCCCTCGTTGACGAGCGCGATCGCAGCCTCGAACTGGGCGCCGGCCTCGGCGGCCTTCTTGGCCTCGTTCCACTCGTAAAGCCGCCAGCCGCCGACTGCGACGACCAGAAGAACGCAGGCGGCGATGATGTACTTGCCGTAGCGCTCCCACATCTTGCGGAGCTGCTCGCGGCGTACCTCCTCGTCGACTTCCCGGAAGATATCAGACACTTGACGCGTTCCCCCTCGGGCCCCGGGGCCGGCCGTTTCACGGCTAAGGCCATGTGCAGGCTGGTAAATTAGTGATGTGGCAGCGGCAAGGCAAAAGCGCAGCCGCGACGTTCGGCCCCGCGCTTTCCGTTAACAGCCGCCGCAGGCCCGCGCCAGCTACTTCTTTTTCATGGCGTAGACGTGGTCTGGACCGGGGAACGCCCGCGACCGGACCTCCTTGGCGTAGCCCGCGACCGCGGCCTCGATGCCGGGCCCTATATCGCCGTAACGCTTGACGAATTTCGGCACCCGTGGCGACAGCCCCAGCATGTCCTCGAGCACCAGCACCTGACCGTCGCAGGCGACGCTGGCACCGATGCCGATCGTCGGCACCGGCACCTGCCCGGTGACGCGGCGGGCGAGCGGCTCGGCCACCGCCTCGATCACGATCGAGAACGCACCGGCGTCGGCGACGGCCTTGGCGTCGTCCTCGATCTGCGCCCAATCCTTCTCCTCCCGGCCCTGGGCGCGGAACGAGCCGATGGTGTTGATCGCCTGCGGGGTGAGCCCGATGTGCCCCATCACCGGCACGCCGCGCTGGGTGAGGAACGACACGGTCTCGGCGAGCCGCCGCCCACCCTCGACCTTGATCGCGCCGCAGCCGGTCTCCTTCATCACCCGCGCCGCGCTCATGAACGCCTGCTCCTTCGACGCCTCATAGGAGCCGAACGGCATGTCGACGACCACCAGCGCCTGCCTGGAGCCGCGCATCACCGCGTGGCCCTGCAGGATCATCATCTCGAGCGTCACCGGCACGGTGGTCTCGAGCCCGTGCATCACCATGCCGAGCGAGTCGCCGACCAGGATGATGTCGCAGTATTTGTCGACGAGGCGCGCGGTGTGCGCGTGATACGACGTCAGGCACACGATCGGATCGCCGCCCTTGCGGGCACGGATATCCGGCGCGGTCACGCGCTTGATCTGCTCTTGAACCGACATGGCTTTTTCAACTCATGAACCCGGAAGCCTGAAACAGCAGTAGGGCATCATGCTGCGCCGCGCAAGCGCCCCCTTGGCATGGCCCGACTTCCCCGAAAGCACGGCGAATAGGCCCGATTTTGGCCCTCCTCCCCACGCAGTTATCATGCCGCCATGACCGCGAAATCGATCCGTGAGCCCGAACGCGACCTGCCGGTGCGCGACGAATACGACGTCGTCGTGCTGGGCGGCGGGCCCGCCGGGATCGCGGCCGCCGCCTCCGCCGCCAGGCACGGCCGCAAGACGCTGCTGGTCGAGCGCTACGGCTTTCTCGGCGGCATGGGGACGGCCGCGGGCGTCACCAACTTCTGCGGCCTGCACGCCAACGTGCATGGCGAGATCAGGCAGGTCGTGCATGGCATCGCCGACGAGCTTCTGTCGCGCATCGACCGGCTCGGCGGCCTGAACGCGCCGCATGTCGTGTTCGGCAAGATCGCCGCGCAGGCCTATGACACGGCGGCCTACAAATGCGCCGCCGACGATCTCCTGCTCAAGCACGGCACGGATATCCTGTTTCATGCGCTCGGCGCGGGCGTCGTCATGGACCGTGCCGACGCCATCCGCGCCCTGATCGTGGAGACCAAGTCCGGGCGCGCGGCGATCATCGGCCGCATCTTCATCGACTGCTCGGGGGACGGCGATCTCGCCGCCTGGGCCGGCGCGCCGTTCGAGCGTGGCGACGGCGCAGGCGCCATGCTCTATCCGACCATGATGTTCCGCGTGAACGGCGTCGATCCGGCAGCCGCAGGCGAGGCCTGGAAGACGATCCCCGCGCTGATGGACACGGCCGAGAAACGCGGCGCGAGATTTCCACGCAAGGGTGCGATCGTCCGGCCGATGAAGAACCCGATCGAGTGGCGCGTCAACGTCACGCAGCTGAAGCGGGCGGATGGTGCCGCGATCGACGGCACCGACGCCGATCAACTCACGGCGGGCGAGATCGAAGGCCGCCGCCAGGCCCTGGCGTTCTTCGATTTCCTCAAGCGCGAGGCACCGGGCTTCGGCAACGCCTATATCGTCGATACGCCGCCGCAACTCGGCATCCGCGAGACCCGCCGCATCACCGGCCACTACCAGCTCAGCCGCGGCGATGTGCTCGGCTGCGCAAGCTTTCCCGACACCATCGGCGTCAACGGCTGGCCGATCGAGAAGCACGTCGCGGGCGATGTCGAATGGTTGTGGCCCGATATTCCGGCCTCGCGCGGCTTCAACCACCTGCCCTACCGGATGCTGCTGCCGCAGAACGTGAGCAACCTCCTGGTCGCCGGGCGCTGCGCCTCGATGACGCATGAAGGCCAGTCGGCGGCGCGCGTCAGCGGCGGCTGCTTCGTGATGGGCCAAGCTGCGGGCACGGCGGCGCATCTGGCGCTGTCGGGCAACTCTTCGCTCGATGAAATTCCGGTTGAAGCCCTGCAGGCTTTGCTTGAGAACGACGGTGCTTATCTCGGGCGCGACGTCGAATAGTCCGCAACAAAGAGCAACCACATGAAAAGACACCTCGCACTCGCGTTGACCGGACTGCTCGCTGTGGCAACGCCTTCCGCCGCGCAGGACTGGCCGACCAAGCCGGTCAAGGTGGTGGTGCCGTTCGGTCCCGGCTCGACGCCGGACGTGGTGGCGCGGCTCATTGCCGATCATCTTCAAAAATCGCTCGGCCAGCCGTTCGTGATCGAGAACAAGCCGGGCGCGAGCGGCAACACCGGTACCGACGCGGTCGCGAAGGCCGCGCCTGACGGCACCACCATCGGCGTGAGCATCGGCGGGCCGCTCGCCATCAACACACTCTTGTTCTCGAAGCTGCCCTACGACCCCAAGACCGACATCGCCCCGATCACCCAGCTCGTCACCCAGCCGAGCGCGCTTGCGGTTAATTCCTCCGTTAAGGTTAACAGCGTCGGCGAACTTTTGGCGCTTTTGAAGCGCGAACCCGGCAAATTCAACTTTGGATCGATCGGCAACGGCTCTTTGTCGCACCTCGCGATGGAGGCGATCGCGCTGCAAAGCGGGACCAAGCTCGTCCACATCCCCTACCCGTCGTCGCCCGCCGCGGTGACCGCGATCATCCGCGGCGACGCGCAAATGGGCTGCCTGCCTGCGATCGCGGTGACTCCGCACGAGGCGTCCGGCGCGCTGAAAATTCTCGCCGTCTCGACCGCCAGGCGTTCGCCTTATTTGCCGCAGATTCCGACGCTGAAAGAGGCCGGAATCGACGTCGATGCAGACGCTTGGATGGGGATGATCGCGCCGGCGCACACGCCGGGGGCCATCGTTGCGAGGATTCGGGGCGCGGTGGTAGAAGCACTCGGGACGGCTGCGATCCGCGACAAGCTGGCGGCGCAATTGATGGAACCGATCGGCAACAGCCCGGCCGAGTTCCGCGCGCGGATCGACAGCGAGATCGTCCGCTGGGGACCGGTGATCAAGGCAGCGGATATCAAGGTTAACTGACCGGTCGGATCGGCGAGGCCGGCTGGTAACGCGGAGTGAGGCAATGAGCAGCACGGAACCATATCCTGAGGTCTCGACGGGGGACGAGTCGGGGATTGTGCCGCCGCAGAGCAACCGCGCACCGGATTGGCCGAAGAAGATCCGGACGCTGACGGCGACCGAGCTCGACCGCCTGACGATCGACAGCGCCGGCCGCTTCTATTGGGACGGCAGGCTCGTCAACTACGAGCCGCCGCAGCCGGCCAAGCCCGCAGAGCCGCAGACCATCGACCGCA
Source organism: Xanthobacteraceae bacterium (assembly GCA_019746355.1). Next base: position 9,059 of record JAIESC010000217.1, read on the forward strand.
CGCCGGTCGAGGCCGATCCCAGCGACTACAGCCACGAGGACCACAAGACGCCCGCGCCGATCGAGGGCGCCGATCTCGACCGTCCGGTCGACGGGCAAAGCCAGGCTATCGCCCATCGCGACGAGCACCTTCACGATCTCGATGACGTTCGCGCGACCCGGACGCTTCATCACAGCGCGATGGCGGGAGAGATTTCCGACGTCGTTGCAACGCCGGTCGTCAACATCCCCGAGCGGATGCGGATCAAGATGACGCGCTGGCAGTCGCTCGGTGCGATCATTGTCGTGCTCTGCGCGCTGATCGCCTCGGCCGGCGTCGCAGCGCTTGGACTTGCCGCGGCGCATGAATGGGGTTGCCGGACCGGCGTCATCCAGAGTTATTGCCCGGCAACACCGGCCGGCCGGCCGGCGGCGCGCACCGACATTCCGGCCTAACACGGCCCAAACGAATCATCGCACGTTGTCCATTGCGGCCGCGACCGCAAGCCAAAACGCTGCTTTGACTTCCTGAGACGGCCCGGCAACATGGCGCAGGATGAGTCTCCTGCCCGCCCTCTTCAAGGTGCGAAAGCGCTGGGACGACGCGGCCTCGCCGCCGAAACCGGCCGGCGATTCGCGCGAGGCTGATTCGCCTCCCAAGGCTGCCGAGGACAACGTCTTCGAGCTGGTGCCGCCGGAAAAAATTCACGAGACCTATCGCGTGGCGCAGTCCGAGGCCGCGCCTGAGCCGGAAGCGCCGGCCAAGAAGGGCCGCAACATCCATCCGCTCGCGACCGCCGATCTCAGCCGGCTGTCGATCGACGACGACGGCCGGCTCTACTGGGACGGCAAGCCGGTCGAGGTCCGCCGCCGCATCGAGATGTCGCGTGCGCAGGTCGTCGGGGCGAGCGTCGTCGCGGCCTTTGTGGCGATCGGCGCGGTGGGGGCCGTCATCCAGGGCTCGCTGGCGCTGCGGGATTGGGGCTGCCGGCTCGGATGGACCAAGAGCTATTGCGGCCTTCCGGCCCCGGTGCCGCCGCGACAGCCGGATATCCCGGCCTGAGATCCCGTTTTCCGCCCATTTGGCGGTTTTGAACCGGCCCGCGCCCATCCTCGACCAACGGCAAATGGCCCCGAACGGGCCGATGCGGCTCAGGCGCACCCAGGGCCGCCGCCAGCAGGGCGTTTGCGCCCAACTTCGACGGGCTTTGGGAGACGGCCATGAGCGGACTCATTTCCGGCGACCGCGTTGCGTTGCACCGGCAGGTTGCTGCGCTCTCCAAGAGCCGCCTGAAGCTTCAGATCAGCGCCGGCGTCCTGATCGCGATCGTGTCAGGAAGCCATGTCCTGTCCGGGCTCATGGACGGGGACATTGCCGCGAAGGGCGTGTCGCTGTTCGGCCTCGCCGTCGGACTGTACATCACCGGCCACTATTCGGTGCTGCTGAAGCTCCGAAGCGCGATCAGGAGCTAACCCGCCTCACACCACCGGCGAGCGCCCGCCGTCGACATTGGTCGCGGTGCCGGTGATGTAGCCGCCCTGCTCCGACACCAGGAAGCACGCGAGGTTGGCGAACTCCTCCGCCTTGCCGGCGCGGCCGAGCGGAATCTCCTTCTCGCGCGCCTTGTAGTACTCCTCGATCGGCACATTGGCGCGCTTGGCCGCCTGCACGTGCTGATCAGCCTCGATGAAGCCGACCAGCATGGCGTTGACCAGCACGTTGTGCGGCGCGAACTCCTGCGACAGCGCCTTGGTCATCGCCATGCCGGCCGCGCGCGACACTGACGTGGGCATGCTGTTCGGCCGCGGCGCTTTCGCGCCGATGTTGAGCACGTTGACGATGCGGCCCCAACGCCGCTCCTTCATCTGCGGCGCGACCAGGCGGATGAGCCGCACCGCCGCGAACAGCTTCTGCTCGATGTCGTCGTGCAGGATGTCGTCGGTCACCTTCTCGAACGGCATCGCCCGCGAGGTGCCGGCATTGTTGATGATGATGTCGACCTTGCCGAACGCCTTCATCACCTCGTCATAGGCGCGCTGGATGTCGGCGGCCTTGCCGACGTCGGCCTGCACGCCGATGACGCGGGCCTTGGCGGCCTTCCTGATCGCGGCGACCGCTTCGTCGAGCGGCTCTTTCGTGCGGGCGACGATGGCGACGTCGGCACCGGAGGCCGCGAACCGCGTCGCCACAGCCAAGCCGATGCCCTTGCTGCCACCGGTGACGATGGCAACACGCCCCGAAAGACTGATTTCCATTCTTTCCTCCTGAAGCCCACACGTCGCTGTGCGCGCTGACGACCATACGATGAATTTTTCCGCCCGACGATACGCTCACAGCGAGGCGTGGCGCGGCAGGTGACGCATGAGTGGGCACCATGCCCCGCCCGCGCAAAGCCGCGTCGCCCAGCGACCCGTGAAACGCCGCAGCGAGGCCAACTCGTAAGGGCAAACATCGCTGCGACCCTTCATGGACGCGCGGATCAAGTCCGCGCGTGACGATGCCCGGGGTGCACCGGTGTGCATCCATCAGAACTTCACGTTGTCAAACAGCCCGGCAGCCGCCTTCGCTCGCGACAGCGCGTCAAAGACGCGCGTGAACGCGCTGGTGGCAAACTACGGCGCGCCAAAAGCAAGCGTCGGCAACTCCAGGCGATCGTCGGCACCCGGCCGCCGCCCGTTCTTGCCGCCTCGAAATCACTCGAGGGGCGTGAAGCGCCACGAGAGGCTATTGCCTTCAGCCAACGCTTCGCCGTCCCCGTTCTTTGGCATTTCGGGCCCGGGGTTGGCCCGCATCGCTGTCCCCGCTCCGCGGGGACACGCTTTTCCTTCCCCTCGAAAAGAGGGGTTGGAGCGCCGAGAGGCGCCGGGGAGCTTATGATCGCTCC
>JAIESC010000041.1 GCA_019746355.1 Xanthobacteraceae bacterium
GCGGCGCTGCAGCTCCTCATGGCTCGGGCGCGGCCCGGTATCGCGCTGCTCGGCCGCGCGCTCCCTTGCGAGCGCCCTCGCCCGCGCCTCGCGCTCGCGCTTTTGCAGATGCGGCCGCGCCGCGGCTTCGAGCGCCAGGCGCAGCGCGGCGAGCGTCGGCGCGAACTGCTCCGTCGCCGGATAGCCGCGGCTCGGATCGGCCACCTCGCGGCAGGCCTCGATCGGATAGCGCGCGAACATTTTTTCCGCGCCGGCCACGAACGCCGCCAGCTCGATCTCAGGGGACCGCAGGCTGTGGGTCATCAGGTCGACCAGTTCAGCAATTTCGCTCGCGATCTCGTCGCCGCTGCTCGAAGAAGGCGCGCCGCTCGGCGAGGCGCTGCTGGCTTGGGCTGAGCTTGAATGCATTTTTGACCTCGGGAGCAGTGGGGACTGACGCGGATACACGCGCGACGAAATCGGCGATGCCTGTCTCGAAATAGACGATGCGGTCCGGCGGGGGGCCGCGCTTCTTCGCCACCTGCTCGCGGCACGAGGCTTCGATCGCTTCGGCGGCCCAGCCCTGGTTCAGCCAGCTCTGCACCTGCATCGGCGCGCCGGCCCAATTTGGCGGAAGAAAGCCTTCGCCGTGTCCGCAGAGTCTTGCGATCTCGTTTGCAAGCTTGAATGCGGCATCGCTGATAAGAGGACTTCCGATTGAAGATTTTGGCTTCGCGCGCTCGTCGTCGTCTAAATGTGACTGTGATTGTGATTGTGCATTCTGGAGCATTGCTTGAGCAGTGCTCGCAGCATTGCCTGGAGCATCCGTTCGCACCCGGCCCCAGCGGATATTGGCCGCTTTCCTGGCCTTTGAACGATTTCCTGCCGAAATCTCCTCGCTGTGCCTGAGCTCCGCGTCGATCCGTTTGTGCCTCCAGCCATGCCCGAAGAATGCTCGGAGCACGGCGCGGTTATCCGCCCACTCCTCGGCGCTCAGCTTGGCGATAGCGGCGAGCTGGCCGTCATCGTCGGGCAAGGATCCCCGCATCCAGTAGTGCATGACCAGGTGCAGGTACGCGCCGCTTTGCAGCGCACGAAGGTGCGCGGTGTCGGCGAGATAGTCGGCGATGTAGAGCGGCATCCACGGCTTGCTGGTCATGCAAAATTCCCGCGCGGGCGGCGCGCCGGCGCGGGCCGCCGTTGCTCTTCCGGCACGCGGTAGGCCCGCGCGCTGTGAAAACCGCAATAGGGCGAGGCCATGCGGCGGCCGCGCGCAAGGATCTGCGCCACCGCATGGCCGCAGCAGCAGGCGTCGCTGCCGGACATCCAGCGGCACTCGCCGGCCTTGAGGTCGGCGAATGCAACCTGCCGCGACGGCGGCTCATCGCTCGTGACCGGCAGATCGACCACAGAGCCAGGCTGCGCGCGCGGGCGGCTCGCCGACGCGGGTCGTGCAGACTGCACACGCATGGTGCGGCGCTCGCGGCGCACCGCCGCGAGCGCGCGCGTCCCGGTCGTCGCCGGCCGGCCGCCGGCGCGAAACACGTACGGCAGGTCGAGGCGGCTCGCCTTGCCGAGCACGGCGTTGCGGGTGCAGCCGAGCAGCTCGGCGATCTTCCTGGCCGTCCAGTGGTCGGCGCGGCCGCGTTTGAGGATTGCGACGCGCTCGTGGGTCCAGAACGTGGGGGTCATGCCGCCTCCGGTTTTTCGCGGTTTTGCCGCACGGATGGGCATCGGATTTTTCCGTTGCGCACCCTCCGCACTATTTGATATATCATATATTGTCAACCCACCCGCTTGACGAATCCGTCGCCGCTGTGGGAACGGGTGTTGCCAGATTTGACGGAGCTTTCGCCGTGGCCAAACATTCCCCGGAAAGCATCCTGCAGGCGCGGCTGCGCGAATTGATGCAGCGCCAGCAGCTCAGCCACGCCGCGCTGTCGCGCATGGCCGGCCTCGGCCAGACCGCGGTCAACGACATCATGAGCGGAAGGAACCAGTCGCCGAGCAACAAGGCGGTGGAGAAGCTTGCCGACGTGCTCGGCGTCGGCGTCGAGGATCTGACCAGCCGCCTCGCGCTGTCCGGCAAGGCCCAAAGCTCCGGCAAGGCCCAAGGCTCCGGCGACGAACGCACCGGAAAACCCGGCGCAGACGCGGTGCCGCTGATCGGCATCGCCGAAGCCGGCGCATGGCGCATGGTGTCGCCGCTCCCCGCCGACGTGCAGGAAAGCGTGCAGCCCGCGCGCTCGCGCAATTACAAATCGTTCAAGCACTTTGCGCTGCGCGTGCAGGGCGACAGCATGAACGCGTCGCGGCCGCCGATCGGCGACGGCCAGATCATCCTCTGCGTCGACATGGCCGACGCCGGCCTCGAGATCACCGACGGCCGCGTCTACGTGGTGCGCCGAACGCGCGACGGCGGCCAGAGCTACGAGATGACGGTGAAGCGCGCCTTCGTGTTCCGCGACCGCATTGAACTCCGGCCCGAGAGCACCAACCCGGCGCACAAGCCGATCGTCGTCAGGCGCGGCAAGGACGAGGACTTCGACGGCACGCGGGTCGAGGCGATCGGGCTGGTGTACGGGACCTACGCGTCGCTGGAGTAGCCGACGCGGCGCCAGCGCGTGTTTGTTTCGCTCGATTCAGTTTTGCACTCCGCATCGCCGTCTCCCTGAGGTGGCCTGCGCGAATGCACGGCCCTCGAAGGGCGACGGCCCAGGCCGCTCATCCTTCGAGGCTCGCCATAGCGCGTCGCGGACGCGCGTAAACGCGCTTACGGCTCGCACCTCAGGACGACGGGTCGAGAGCGCGCCTGTTGAGCGACCATTCGCTAATTGCTGCCCGGCCCCTTCGGCAGCGACGACGAGCCCGCGCTCGGGCCAGGCGTCGCCGGCGCGCTCGCCTGTCCGGTGGTCGAGCTGCTCGTTCCCTCGTAGCGGCCGATCGCGACGAAAAACACCGCGATCGCGATGAGCGCCACCAGCGAGCCGAGCACCCAGCGCCGGTCCTCGCTCGGATTGCCCGAAGACGCCTGCTCCAACGTGGTGGGATCTTCGCCCTGTGCCATGGCGCGATCTCCTTGCGGTGAGGTCCTCCGCTGTCCAACCCGCAGCGATCGCGCAGCGTTCCAGGGCCGGCCGCCCGCTGTCCGCCGTGTCCCGGGCCGATGGGTTGACATCATTTGATTTATCAGACATTCGATATCCCAGATCAGACGAAATATCGGAGACATCAAATGATCGCGTCGACGCCTGCGGCGGCCGCCCCGACCGGCGACCTCACCGGCCTGAACCTGCCCGAGGTGGCCTCGCCACCGCTGGCGCCCGGCCTGCCGCTGCCCGCCCCGGCCGAGATCCTCGCGCCCGCATCGCCCGCCGGCGACCACTACCTCGTGATCGCCCGCCACCGCGCCGGCAACTACGCGCCCGAGCGCGAGGAAACCGATCTCGTCTCGCGCGAGCAGACCGTGCGCGACATCTACGAGGGCCAGATCGAGGAGGTGGCGCGCGTCTTGGCCTTCGACCCCGGCCGCGGCACCTGCCGCGACGCCACCGCCGAGATCGCCCGCGACGTCGCGGGGCTGCACTTCACGGAAGCGAGCGAGCCGCACTGGCGGCGGCGCGACTGGCTGCACAAGGTGCTGGGCGTGCAGCAGGCCGACCTCATCCTCGGGGTGCGGCGATGAACGGTCCACAGCAGCGCGCGCTCACCCGCAAGCTCGACCTGATGCGCGTCAAGGGCGCAAGGCTTCTGAAGCTCGCCAAGCGCGACGAGCGGGGCTTCGCCTGGTTCATCACCCCGAGCGTCGAGCTCGGCGAGGACGAGGCGCGGCAGATCATCGCCCGCCCGGACATCGTGGTCGCCAACCGCGACGTCAACGGCGTGCCGAACGCCTGGATGGTGGGCGCATGACGGAACGCGGCATGACGATACGCGAGCGCGCGCTCCGGGCCATCGGCGCGCTGGCAGGCTTTGGCCCACTGACACACATCGGAGCCGGCCACGAGCGCGTCAACGCGAGTCTTCAACGCACCATGGACACGCGTCCCCTCGCCCGCGCGTCCGATCCCACGGCCTCGCATGAAGCTGCAGCGCGCATCGCTTCGACCATCAGCGACACACAGCAGCTCGTGCTCGACTTCATCAGGAGCCGCGGCGCATCGGGCTGCACCGACCTCGACATCCAGCGCCGCTTCGGCGACCACGGCTCGACCTACCGCACGCGCCGCGCCGAGCTCACCGCGCTCGGGCGCGTGCGCGACAGCGGCGTGCGCGTGACGCAGGACGGCAGCCGGCGCATCCTCTGGATCGCGGTGGAGCAACTCGGGCGGTGAGCTCCCTCCCCGCGCGCGCGAGTTTCGTTTCGGTGGACGGGATTCTATCCGTTCATTCCCGCGCAAGCGGGAATCCAGGGGTCCCAGGTAAGCACTTGATTTCCGGCCCTGGGTCCCCGCTTGCGCGGGGACGAACGGAGAGAGAGCGTCGGTTCCAGCCAACCACTCTTTGAGCCTCGACCAGACCAAATGCCGAACGATCACCAGGATCCCCTCCCCGGCAACATCGAGATCGAGCAGGGCCTGATCGGCGCGCTCCTTCTCAACAACGACGCGCTCGACCAGATCGGCGACGAGCTCGAGCCGCGCCACTTCGCCGAGCCGCTGCATGCGGCGATCTACGACATCGCCGCGGCGATGATCGGCGAGGGCCGCGTGGTGACGCCGACCACCATCCGGCCGTTCCTGCCGGCGGGCGACATCGGCGGCGGCATGACGGTCGCGCAATATCTCGCGCGGCTCGCCGCCGAAGCGACATCCGTGCTCAACGCCGCCGACTATGCGCGCAGCATCGCCGAGCTCGCGGCGCGCCGCGCGCTGATCGCGATCGGGCAAGAGATGATCGCGACCGCGCATCATGCGCCGTTCGACATGCCGGCGTCGGCGCAGATCGAGGAGGCCGAGCGCAGGCTCACAAGCCTCGCCGAGGCCGGCCGTTCGGTCGCAGGCGGAGCCGCGGGCTTTGCGCCCTTCGCCGAGGCCGCGTCCGCGGCGATGAACATGGCGGCGCATGCCTGCCAGCGCGACGGCAGCCTCACCGGGCTCGCCACCGGGATCCGCGATCTCGACGCCAAGATGGGCGGGCTGCAGCCGTCCGACCTGATCATCGTCGCCGGCCGTCCCGGCATGGGCAAGACTGCGCTTGCAACCAATATCGCCACGCACATCGCCTCGAGCGGTCACGAGGTCGGCTTCTTCTCGCTGGAAATGTCGTCGGAGCAGCTTGCGACGCGGATCATCGCCGAACGCGCCGGCATCCCCTCGAGCGCGATCCGCCGCGGCGCGGTGACGAACGGCGAGTTCGCCCGCCTCGCCGACGCCGCCGCGCGGCACCGCGCCATGCCGCTTTCGATCGACCAGACCGGCGGGCTCTCGATCGGCAAGCTCTGCGCCCGGGCGCGGCGGCTCCATCGCCGGCACGGGCTCGATCTGCTGGTGGTCGACTACATCCAGTTGCTCGCCGGCAACGCCCGGCGCTTCAACGACAGCCGCGTGCAGGAGGTGGCCGAGATCACCACGGGGCTGAAGGCGCTGGCGAAGGAGCTGAACGTGCCGGTCGTGGCACTGTCGCAGCTCTCGCGCGCAGTCGAGACGCGCGAAGACAAGCGGCCGCAGCTTTCGGATCTGCGCGAGAGTGGCTCGATCGAGCAGGACGCCGACGTCGTGCTGTTCGTGTTCCGCGAGGAATACTACCTCGCCGGCAAGGAGCCGCGGCCGGGCAGCGCCGAGCATCTGAGCTGGCAGGCCGAGATGGAGGCCGCCTCAGGCCGCGCCGAGCTGATCATCGGCAAGCAGCGGCACGGGCCGACGGGGACCGTTGCAGTGCGGTTCGATGCGCGGGTGACGCGATTTGGTGATCTCGCCGAAGAGTCGATGGATCACCTCTGACCGCGGCGCTCATCCGCGATCTTGATCATCAGCTCGCGCGTGGCGGTGGGAAGCAGGTCGAGCGCCTCGCCGAGCAGCTGACGCCAGGCCTTTCCGCGCCGATACGCCTCGCTCCAGGCCGCATCCGTGCCGGCCCGCCAGCCTGTTATACGCAAACGGCGAATTGCGTATAACTATGAAATGCCGGTGATTTCAGCGATTTGACACGGCGGATTACGCCTCCCGGCCAACCCGCCGTTCGCAGGATCATTAAAATTGCCCGCAGCGGCGCAATCGGACCGCAACGAAGACGGTCTAACCGTGGCCCGTCACTGGAGAGGGGGCAACATGCGCAAATTGTTGATTTGCTGCGGCTTCATTCTGGCCGGCACCGCAGCCGCTTCCGCTCAGCGCGTCATCACCACCAACATCGAACGCGACAGTCAGGGCCGGGTCTCGTCGATCACGTCCACCAGCGAGCGCGGCACGACGCGGACCGAGTTCACCCACACGCCCACCGGCACGCAGGCCACGACGACCCACGAGCGCGCCCAGCGCGGCTACAATCCGCTGGGCCAGGGCGGCTATCGTCCGCTGGGACGCTAGCTAGCTCCAAGCTCGCAGGGCGATGAGCGGAACGCGACCATGCCAAAATCCATGACCATCGCCGCCTTGACGCATGATCTCGTCCGGAAGCGATCGATCGTGACCGTGGTCTGGGATGACGACGCCGAAAAGCGCGTCGCCGTTTTCGTGCCGTTTGGCTGCGAGCTCAACGCGGTGCGCGCGGAAGCCGAGAAAGCCGTGCGCGAATTGTCTGCCGAGCTCGCGACCATTGCCGTCAGCGCGCCGGAATAGACGTGCTGCCGAAGCGGCCGGCCGCTCCGCGCCAAGGCACTTGGCGAAGACTGCCGGCGAAGCCGCGACCGCGCACCGGGCGGTTAGCCTCTCAATGGCTTCGCGATGGTCCCCGCTCGCGGCGTTGTTCCGAGCGGCGCGCCTGGGCCCGCGCGGCCAACCGGTCGTATCCGGTCGCAAGAATCTCCAGGTCAAGGCGCGTCGAGACATTCTTCTCGCGGCGGGCCTGCCGCCGGAATTTCGCAGCCTTCTGACGATAGCTGTCTTCGTTCGTCATGTTGCTATGCCATTACCAGTTTGCAGCCGAGCGCGGATCAAGGCGCCCTTTGGCAGGGCTTGAAGCCGCCGGCAACTTACAATGGCATTCGGGCCGGGCCATCGCAACGAGGCAAGAGGCCACGCGCGGGCGGGCAAAGGTCGGCCCCACCACGGGTCGGCGGACCTCTCGGCCGACACCGCAGTGAGACCCTGTCGCCCCCAATGGTCCCCCATTCAGGGTCACAGGCCGTAACACCAGCTTCCGGGAAGATGTTGCGGCAGGCCCAGCGTCGGGACGGAGTGTGGTTGTTTGGAGGCCCATTTGCGGCATGCACGCGTGGTCCAAGGATAACGCTGCGAAAAAAGCGCGCCGCACGTTTCATGTCGTTCGGGCCCCGCGCGGAAGACGGCGCGCAGATGCGAAGTGGCGGTGCCTCGCTACCAACGGGCGCTCAAGTGCGACGCCTGTTCCGCTTTATGACACCCGCATTGCTGTATGATCGCAGCGCATTGCCAACCGCAGCGGAGTTCTTCCATGCGCAGATTGAGCACAGCCTTCTCTTCCCTGATCGCATTGGAATTTTTGCCGCTCCCGCCTCAGCCAACTTTGTCAGTCTGGGAAAGGTCAGCGCCAGCAGCCTGGCCAGCACCTGTTCCGCGGCCGGCGGATTCTTCAATCAGAACAGCGCGGGTTACTCCTGCGAAAAGGCGAACTGCAACGGCAAGGGCGGCACGTGCAGCGTCCATTGCGACAGCAAACAGAATTGCGCGGCTGTGCCCCGACGCACCGGGCCGGCCCGCGATGCAGCCTCCGGCCGCAAGCCGTCGCATCACGCCGCCGCCTTGCGGGCCGCGCGCCTGCGCAGGAAGCGGCTGATCAGCCGTCTGCGGGTGCTCGGCGTCACGAGCTTGATGTCGCTGACGAGCTTTGCGCCGCCGCGCCTGCGCTCGAGCACGACCTTGCGGTTGTGAAACGCCTCGAGCTCCGGCCGGTGGCCGACGCTCACCAGCGCGGTGCTCTCCGGCTGCCGGCTCAGGTGCTGCATCAGCCGGTCCTGGCTTTCCGGGTCGAGCGCGGCGGTGGCCTCGTCGAGAATGATGATGTCCGGGTTGTGCAGGAAGATGCGCGCGAACGCGAGACGCTGCTTCTCACCGCCCGACAGCGTCTGATCCCACGGCGCTTCCTCGTCGAGCCGGTCGACCAGGTGCTCCAGCCCCACGCGCCTCAAAGCGTCTGCGACCTCGGCGAGGTCGCGCTCCTCCGGCGCATCGGGATAGACCGCGGCGCGGCGCAGCGTGCCGATCGGGATATAGGGCCGCTGCGGCAACAGCATCAGCTTCGCGCCCTTCCGCACCTCGATCGTGCCGCCGCCCCAGGGCCACAGCCCGGCGATGGCGCGAACCAGCGTGCTCTTCCCGGTGCCGGACTCGCCGGCGATCAGCACGCGCTCGCCGGGCTTGATGGCGATGTCGGTGTCGTCGAGCACCGCGGTGCCGTCGTCGAGCGTCACCGACAGGTCGCGCAGGCGCAGCGCCGCGCCCCGGCCTTCGTCGGACCGCTCGATGCGGCCGACGCCGTCGCCCTGCTCCGCCCGCTCCAGCGCATCGAGCGCGACCATCAGCGAGGCGGCGCGGCGGGCCGACGCGGTCCAGTCGGCGAGCCGCGGATAGTTGTCGACCAGCCAGTTGAACGCGCCCTGCACGATGGTGAAGGCGGATGCCGCCTGCATCACCCCGCCGAGCGACATCTCGCCCGCCAGATACTTCGGCGCGCAGAGAATGATCGGCAACACCGGCGCGATGAAGCCGGACATGCTCGAGACCACCGTCGTCTTCATGTGCTGGCGGCAGATGCTGCGCCAGGTCTGCAGCACCTTGTGCAGCGCGCGATCGACGCCGGCGCGCTCCTCCGCCTCCCCTTGAATGAGCGCGATGCTCTCGCCGTTCTCGCGCAGCCGGGTCAGCACATAGCGCAGCTCCGCCTCCGACTGATTTTTGTTCTCCGAGACAGAAACGAAGCGGCGGCCGATCAAGAGCATCGCCGTGCTGGCGATCACCGCATAAAGCACCGCGGCGATCACCAGGAAGCCCGGGATCGTGACGTCCATGCCGCCGGCGCTGAAGCTCAGCGCGCCGCCGATCGTCCACAGCACGACGATGAAGGTTGCGGCGGACAGAAGCGCCTGCGTCACCCCGGTGACGAAATCGACCGGCGACTCGGTCGCGATCCGGACGTCGTCGGCGATCCGGTATTCCGGGTTCTTGTGATCGCCGCTGACGAGGTTGAGCTGGTAGTAGCGGCCGGACTTGAGCCAGCGCACCACCAGGCTGTCGGTGAGCCATTTGCGCCAGCGCCGCTGGATGGTCATCCGCGCATAAACCTGCGCGACGGCAACGCTGACGCTCACCGCAAGGATCGCAAAATAGAGCAGCGAGAGATAAAGGACGGTGCCGGCGTCCTTTTTCTCCAGCGCATCGAAGATGCTGCGGTTCCAGACGTTCATCGCATAAGCGGCGGCGAGGTTGAGCAGCACGATGGCGAGCAATGCAACGCTCAACAGCCAGGCGATGCGATAGCCCGGCGTGGTCCAGAAGCGGAGCGCGGTGTGCCAGAAGCGCCGCAGCAGATAGCGCCGCCGCAGATCCTCGGTGTCCGCGTCGTCGTCATCGTGGCGGCCGGTGTCCTTCTCGGCCGCTTCCGATTCCTCGGTCTCGGACGGCAGATCGGACTCGGGCTCGCGTTCGGAGCCCTCGCCGCGCGCCGGCTCGGCGGCGCGTGAATCCCGCGGATTTTTCGACATGCCCGATCAACGATTTGGAATTCCGCCGGGTTCCATCGGCGCGATCCCGCCTCGCCTTAGAGCGTGTGGAGCTTCGCCCACGCGCCGAGCCGCGTGCTGGATGCCCCGCCATAGGCGAGCGAAGCGACGCCGTCCTTTGGACGGCTACGGCGGGGCATGACACCCGTGGTGCCGGGGCGGCATTTCCACCGCCGTCATCGCCCGCCAACGGGTCCGGCGAAGCGCGGCCCGATGACAAGCTCCGGCGCGCGGTCCAGTCTCACCCGCGACGGCAGTCAGCGCATGCCGCGCGAACCGCAGCGACCGCCGTCACCGTCATCCGACGGTCGGCGACATCTCATCCGATGGCGAAAGCATCCGGGCTGGCTGGTCGGCCGCCGCCCCGTCGGCGCGCTGGTCCCCGCGCTCGTCTTGGGTCTTGCGCAGCCAGGCGATGCGCTGTTCGGCCCGCTTTGCCAGCACATCGTAGTCGTCGGCGATCCGCAGCAGGCCTTTCTTGGTTTCGGGAAACTGAGCCTTCTCCGCGCGGTCGCGCATGTCCGCGGCCCGCGCGCGCAGGCTCTCAGGATCGTCAATCAAGGTCATTCCACACGCCCCTTACCCCATGCTCCGCTGGAGCACAGCCGTCCCGATGGCGTGTTTACACCGCGTCGCGTCTTCGCGCGATACTTGATTTGGCAGCGGCGTTCGGAAAGGTGAATCGGGCCCGCTTCGGCGGTGAGCTCACCGCGACGGTGCCGCCAAGCGCCCGCGCGATATGCGCCCGCGCGATCCCGCGGGCGAGATTACCTCCTGTTGCACAAGCGCCGCGGACCGTTGGCCGGCTGATAGGTGCAATCCGTTGCATCGAACGAGCGATAGGCGTCCGCGCAAGCCTGTTGATTGCACTTCGGAGCCGGCGTGTCCCTGGCTCCGGTGGTCCTCGGGGGTTCGGCCGCGGCGGGTGCAGCGGTTTCCGCAGTGCTCCGCGGCGGTGGCGGCGCAACGTCGCGCGGCGTCCGGTTTTCGGAAGCCGACGGCACCGCTGCGGGCGCGGACTGCAACGTCATCGGCTGCCTGGCCTCGCCGGCCGGCAACGGCGCAGCGACCGACGCTTCCGGTTTTGCCGGCACAGGCGCGGCGGTCGCCGGAGTTGAACTCGCCGGAGCCGGCGGCACCGCCATTGGAGCCGCGACCTGCACCGGGGGCTGGGCCACAGGCTCGTACCTCTTGCCGATGTATCCGGCGAGTGCGGCGCTCACGCCAAAAATAACGACCAACAGTGCCAGCGAACGGAGGTGCACGGTTTTGCTCCTTGAATGACTCGCGTGACCGGTCGCAGGCGGCGCTGCGACACGTGCGCCATCGTCGCTGCGCGGCACGGAGCGCAACTACAGGGACGCGAAACCTTGACCGTTTGAAGGAGACAACAAGGCAGAGCGAGGAGCAAGGTCGATCGACGCTTAAGGAACAGTTGCGACGGAACACTTTCCACAACGAACCGGCGCGACGCATCATGCGCAGCGCACGCAATGCCCGGAGCCGGATACCTCGTGGCCCGCCGCGGATCGCCGCCGGCCGACGGAACGTCGCCGGACGCGGAAGGTTCGGTCCTTTGTGGGGAGATTCCAGAGAGGACCCTTCAATGAATAAATTCCTGTTTGTCTTGGTGAGCACTGCAGCGGTCGGCATCGCCGGCGTCGGCGCGGGACACGCGATGCCGCTGAATGCCGGCAGCAAAGCGATCAAGGACGCGGCGGCCGACACCGCGGACCACGTCGATCAGATTGCGCTCTATGTCGTGGGCGGCCGGCGCTACTGCTTCTACTTCGACGGCTGGCGCGGCGCGGGCTGGTACCGCTGCGGCTTTGCCTGGCGACAGGGCCTGGGATGGGGCGGCGTCTACGGCTGGCGCGGCTGGGAGTATGGCCCGGCGGCGCGGCGCTTCGGCCACCGCGGCGGCGTCGGCGTCCGCGAGAGCAGCCGCGGCTTCCGCGACGGAACCACGATCCGTGAAGGCAGCCGCTCCAGCGTGCGCGAGCGCGGCGGCATCTCGACGCGCGAGGGCGCAAGCGTGCGCGGGCGGTCGGGCGTCAGCAGCGAAACCACCGGCCGCGCCAGCCGTGACGGCGGCGCAGCCGTGCGCGGCGGCATGAGC
>JAIESC010000229.1 GCA_019746355.1 Xanthobacteraceae bacterium
GTCCAGCTCGAGCGGAAGAAATACGGGTACTTCGGCAGATCGCGTTGCGTCAGATCGTCGGCCGAGGAGACCGACGAAATGTAGACGACCTTCTCGGCCGTGCTCACCGGCGCGAGCGCGTAGCCGGTCGAGGCCAAAAGGCCGCCGACGAAGAAGTGCACCTTGTCCTGCAGGATCAGCTTCTTCGCCTTGGTCACGGCGGTGTCGGGCTTGCCCTGCTCGTCCTCGACGATGAATTTGATCTGCGCGCCGCCGAGCACGTTCTTTTTCTGGTCGAGGTACATCTTGAAGCCGTCGACCATGTCCTTGCCGACCTGGGCGAAGATGCCGGTGGTCGGCGCGAGGAAGCCGATCCGGACCTCCTCGGCCTGTGCCGCGGCGGCCGATCCGGCCGCGAGCACACCGGCCAACAACAGCGAGCCGGCGGCGCGATGCATGTCTTGCGTCATCATAACCTCCCGTGCGTTGGCCGCGCTTCACCCGTTCAGTGAGGCGCGGCTTTGGTTTCCTTAGAAGTTTCTTGCTTGGAATTCTGCATGCGGTATTGCCGGATGCGTTCCGGAATGCCCATCAGGCCGGTCGGCAGATAGAAGATCGTCAGCACGTAGACGCCGCCCAGCACGTACTGCCACCACGGCACCACCGTGCTCAGATATTCGCGAAGCCCGAACACGATGAAGGCGCCGATCACGCCGCCGACCAGCGTGCCCGCGCCGCCGAGCACCGCCATCAGCAGCGCGTCGACCGAGGTGGTGAGCTCGACATTGACCGGGCTGACGATGCCCGCGGTGTGAGCCCACAGCACGCCGGACAGTCCGCCGAATCCGCCGGCGATGATGAAGGCGATGTATTTGTGCAGCCAGGTGTTGTAGCCGAGGATCTGCATGCGCAGCTCCCGCTCGCGGATGCCGGCCAGACTCTTGCCGAACGGCGATCGCACCAAGGTGTACATCGCGAGCAGCGATACGGCAAAGAAGCCGAACACGACGTAGAAGAACGTCACGTCGTTGGCGAAGTCGATGCCGCCGAATTTCGGCCGCTCCCGGACGTTGATGCCGTTGTCGCCGCCGGTCAGCGAGTTCCAGCGGTAGGCGAGGCCCCAGACGCATTGCCCGAGCGCCAGCGTGATCATCAGGAAGTAGACGCCGCTGGCGCGGATCGCCAGCAGGCCGAACACCGCGGCGAGCGCCGCGCTGAGCAGGATGCCGAACAGGCACACCAGCCAGAAGTCCCAGCCGAGCCCGATGTGATAGCGCGTGGCGAGGATCGCGGCGGCATAGGCGCCGACGCCGAGATAGGCGGCCTGGCCGAGCGAGGCCAACCCCGTGTAGCCCAAAAGGATGTCGACGCTCATCACCAGGATCGCGAAGGCGAGCGCCCGGGTGGCGAGCAGGATGATGAAGGAATTGGTGTTCGGCACCACGACTGCGACGGCGGCCAGCGCCGCGACGACGACCAGGATTTTCACGAGCTGGCTTTTCATCAGGCCTGCGCTCACTCGCGTCCAAACAGGCCGGTCGGCTTGATCGCGAGGATCAACGCCATCGGCGCATAGAGCGTGAAATAGGAGATCTCTGGAAACAGCGCCTTGCCGAAGTTGTCGGCAAGGCCGACCGCCAGCGCGCCGATCGCAGCGCCGCCGAGGCTGCCCATGCCGCCGATGATCACCACGGCAAAGGCGAGCGGCAGGATCTCGAAGTCGAGGCCGGGATAGACGCCGAGGAACGCGCCGCCGATCACGCCGCCGAGCGCCGCAAGGAACGCGCCGAGCGCGAAGATGAACATCGAGATGCGCGAGGTGTCGATGCCGATGCCGCGCGCCATCTGTGCATCGTCGACCGTGGCGCGGACCGCGGCGCCCAGCCGCGTCTTCTCCATCGCCAGCCACAGCACGATGCCGATCGCGGCGGCGGTGGCGATCATGAAGATGCGGTAGAGCGGCAGATAGAGCCCGCCGACATTGATGCTCTTCGACAGCGCTTCGGGCGGGTTGATGTCGAAGTTGTTGCCGGTCCAGATGTCGAGCGCGGCCTGCTGGAACAGGAAGGCGAAGCCGACGGTCAGCAGCACCTGCCGCAGCGGATCGAAGCCGAGCGGGCGCAGGAACACGCGCTCCATCACGAGACCGAGCAGGGCAATCGCAAGCGCCGCGACCGGAATGGCCAGCAGCCACGAGCCGGTGGTCCAGATCACTGTGAGTGCGACATAGCCGCCGAGCAGGAAGTAGGAGCCGTGCGACAGGTTGACGATGCGCATGACGCCGAAGATCAGCGACAGGCCGCTGCCCAGAAGGAACAGCAACGCACCGTACGAAACCCCGTTGAACGCCTGGATCAGCCAGAAGTTCAGGTTCATTTCCGCCCAAGCCCCTCTTCAGACGAGAAGGTTGGGGGCGAAGCTTACATGAGGCGGGGCGGCACGCCAGCCCGTCCGGTGACGCATGTCCGATTTAAATCGGGTCTAGCAAACGGCGAGCGATCGAATTGTACGCAGCACTGGGTCCCCGCTTCCGCGGGGACCCAGGGATACAAATACGGAAGCTTCAAACTGATGGATCAAACGCCTGCGCTGTCTGACGATCCTCAGCGCCTGCGCCGCTTCACCTTGGCCTTGCCCTCCAGCACGGCACACACCGCGGCGGTGTCGTCTTCGGCATGGCCCTGCTTCAGCGCTGCGGCATAAACCGGCAGTGTCGCGGAGAACAACGGCGTCGGCACCTTGATCTTCCTCGCGAACGCGCCGATCACGTCCATGTCCTTCTGCCACACCGAGCACTTCATGGTGACGTCGCTGTAGTCGTTCTTCACCATCATCGGCGCGCGCAGCTCGAACACGCGGGAATTGCCGGCGCCGTTGGAGATCATCTCGAAAATGATCTTCGGGTCGAGGCCGGCCTTCATGCCCATCACCATCGCCTCGGCGGAGGCGACGTTGTTGATGGCGACCAGCAGGTTGGCGACGTATTTCATCCGGCTGCCGTCGCCGAACTCGCCGGTGTCGTAGGTCTTGCGCGAGAAGCCTGCAAACACCGGCTTGATCCGGCCGATCGCCTTGCGGTCGCCGCTGGCATAGATCACGAGATCGCCGGTCCTGGCCTGCGAGCCGGTGCCGCTGACCGGGCAATCGAGCATGGTGTGGCCCGCCTTGCTCAAGATTCGCTCGGCCTTCTCCTTGTCGTCGATCGTGAAGGTCGAGCATTCGGCGATGATGCGCGGCGGCAGGTCCGCGGCGGCGATCTCCTTTGCGACGGCCATCAGCGCTTCCGGCTTCGGCAGGCTGGTGATGACGATGGGCGCGGCTGCGGCAACGGCCTTGGCGCTCGACGCGATCTCGACGCCGGCCCGTGCCAACTCCTTGCGCTTGCCCGCGCTGATGTCGAAGCCCACCACGCGCCAGCCGGACTTGATCAGGTTGCGGGAGAACGATCCGCCCATGATGCCCAGTCCGATCACGCCCACAGTCTTCTTGGTCTTTGCCGCGCTCATTGCGTTTCCACCCGTTGGTTGCCCCGATTGCGCCGGGACACTAGGACGCCACGCGATGCGCGCCAAGGCCGGATATCAAATGCACGTCATCGGGCGGTCGAACGTCTCGCGGCGGTTGTGACAGCCTTTCGGGGCTGCGCCGGATCGCTTATCGTTTGTACAGGCATAAAAAAGTCGCTGGAGGACGAGATGAAACTGGACCGGTCAATTCTCGGCTGCGCCGTTGCGACGGCCCTGATCGCGCTCTCCACACAGGCTGGGTCGGCCCAGGGGCTGATCACCAAGAAGCGGCTGTCGGCGGCACTCGCCATGGAAGCGGTGATGGAGGCGGTCGAGGTCTGCAAGAAGGCGGGGTATTCGGTCACGGCGATCATCGTCGACAACGAGGGTGTGCGGCAGGCGGTGCTGCGCGGCGACGGGGCCGTGGTCCACACGCTCGATAGCGCCTATGTGAAGGCCTACACTGCGGCGTCGCTTGCGCCGGTGCGCAAGGATGGTTCGACCAAGGCCATTGCCGAGCGCATCGCGCGGACGCCGGGCGTGACCACCGCGGGGCTTGCGAGCCTGCCCAACGTCAACTTTACGCCGGGCGGCGTGACCATCATGGCCGGCGAGGAGGCGATCGGCGGCATCGGCGTCGGCGGTGCGCCGGGCGGCAACTTCGACCACGACTGCGCGGTCGCGGCCCTCGACAAGATCAAGGACCGGATGAAATAACCGCCGCTTGCTCAACTGAAGGGACTTCGACGAATGCATATCGGGATCGCCGGCATCGGCAGGATGGGATCGAACATCGGCGCGCGGCTGATGGAGGGCGGCCACAAGCTGACGGTCTGGAACAGGACGGCGGACAAGACCAGGCCGCTGGTCGAGGCCGGCGCGACGCTCTCGAAATCGCCGGCCGATCTCGCAAGCTCGGTGGAGGCGGTGATCACCATCATCACCAATGCCGATGCGATCGAGGCGATGTATCACGGGCCGGACGGATTGCTCTCGGGCGACGTGCAGGGCCGGCTGTTCATCGAGATGAGCACGGTGCCGCCGGAGGTGCAGGTGGCACTCGCCGCCAAGGTGCGGGCCAAGGGTGCGGCCTATGTCGAGTGCCCGGTCGGCGGCTCGGTGATCCCGGCGCGCACCGGCAAGCTGATGGGGCTGATGGGCGCGGAGCCGGCGGATGCCGCCCGCGCGCGGCCGATCCTCGATCATCTCTGCCGCCGGGTGCTGCACAGCGGACCCGTCGGCAACGGCGCGGTGATGAAGCTCGCGGTCAACCTGCCGCTGATGGTCTACTGGCAGGCGCTCGGCGAGCAATTGTCGCTCTGCAGGGACCTGAAGATCGATCCGGGCGAGCTTCTTGATTTCCTCTCCGATACGTCGGGGGCGGCGACCGTGCTCAAGCAGCGGATGCCCGGCATCGTCGCGCGGCTGAAGAACGAGAAGTCCGACATCGGCACGTTCAATCTCGACGGCGGCATCAAGGACGTGAAGGCGATGCTGGCCGAGAGCAAAAAGCGCGGTCTCGAGCTGCCGCTGCTGCAGCAGACGCTGGCCTGCTACGAGGAGGCGCGCCGCACCATGCCGGGCAATGACGAGGTCTCGAACGTCGCGGCCTACTGGCCGAACCGCAAGACAAATTGAGGAGCAGCATTTTGGTCAGGTTGTGTCCACGCCCGTTCATTCCCGCGAAAGCGGGAATCCAGGGTTACACATTCGGAACGAGCCGCTTCGTGGCCCTGGGTCCCCGCTTTCGCGGCGACGAACGGCAGCGCTGGGCCATGACAACCGGGAGGGTTTGATGAAGCTCTATTCGTTCTGGCGTTCGCTTGCGACCTACCGGGTGCGCATTGCGATGAACCTCAAGGGCATCACGCCCGATGAGGTGATCGACATCAACCTGATGAAAGGCCAGCAGCGCGAGGACTCGTTTCGCAAGGTCAATCCGATGATGGCGATCCCGGCGCTGGTCGACGGCGAGGGGCCGGCGCTGTTCGAATCGCTTGCGATCGTCGAGTACCTCGACGAGACCCATCCCGATCCGCCGCTGCTGCCGAAGGATCCGAAGGGCCGGGCACGGGTGCGCGGACTCGCGCAGATCATTGCGTGCGATTCCCATCCGCTGGTGGTGCCGCGGGTGCGCGAGCACCTGGCGCACGAGTTCAAGTTCGACGAGGCGACGGTGATGAAATGGGCGCAGCACTGGCACAGTGCGGCGCTGAAGGCGCTCGACACGCATCTTGCCGACAAGGCAACCGGTAAGCACGCCCACGGCGATCAGATCACCGTCGCCGACATCTGCATCGCCAGCCAGGGCGCGGGCGCGAACTTCTTCAAGGTCGATCTGGCGCCGTTCCCGAACTTCAGGCGTATTCTCGACGCCTGCATGGCGAACGACGCGTTCGCCCGTGCGCATCCGCTGAAGCAGCCGGGGGCGCCGGCGTCGGTTTAGCGGGCGGCGCGGCGTCCGCGCGCCGGATAGATCGCGGGCGGGATGGTCTTCGCCCAGACCTCCTGGATGCGGGCGATCTCGGCCTCGAAGCATTCGAGGAACAGCTGCGCCGGCGTCGACAGCGTGCGTCGTGCCGGTGAGATCACCACGAATTCGGCGATCAGCGGCGGGTCATGGATCGGGCTGATGACGCGCTCCGGCCGGCCGATGTCGGCGATGCAGATCAGGCCGGACAGGATCGTCACCCAGTCCGAGCGCAGCACGAATTGCAGCGTGCTGATCATCGCGTCCATCTCGATCACGTCGGCGATCTCGACCCCGTGGGTCTGGCAATAGATCTCGATGTTGCGGCGGCGCACATTGGTGCGGCCGGGCAGGATGATCTTCAGCGGCCCGCAATCTCTCAGCCGCACCGGCTGCAACGGCGTGAACCCGAGCTTTGGGTTCGACACGAGCATTTCGCGGTCGCGCACGATCAGTCGCGATTTCAGGCCGACGCGGCTTTCGGAGGCCGGTACCACCGCGAAATCGAGCTCGCCCGCATGCACCATGTCGGTGAGCCAGCCGCTGTAGCCTTCGACGATGTGCAGCCGCACGTCGGGATAGCGCGCCTTGAAATCGGCGAGCGGCGGCGCGAGCGCGGCGCGGGTGACGGTCGGGATCAATCCGATGCGCAGATCGCCGCTCACCCGCGCGGCAAAGCCGCGCACCTCCTCGTTGGCGTTGGCGATCTGGCTCACCGCCTCGATGCAGCGCTTGTAGTAGAGCTGGCCGGCCGGGGTGGGCGTCACGCCGTTCGCCGAGCGCTCGAACAGTCTGATGCCGAGGGTGCGCTCGGCCGCGGCCACATGCTGGGAAATGCCGGATTGCGTTGCGTTCTCGCGCGCGGCGGCGCGGGTGAACGAGCCTTCCTCGACCACCGCGATGATCGCCCTGATCTGCCGGAGCGCGATTTCGGCCATTATAAATCCTGATGCCTAAGGGCAGGATATATTAATTCGGCTGAGGCCGCCAGCGGCGCTAGTTTCGGATTCGAATGGCGCCGCGACGTGCGCCGGAGGAGGCGCCATGAAGCTCGGCTTCTTCACCATGCCGATCCATCCGCTGGACAAGGATTGGCGCCAATCGCTGCGCGAGGACCGCGAGGCGTTCCTGCTCGCCGACAAGCTCGGCTTCACCGAGGCCTATGTCGGCGAGCACTCGACCGACCGCGCCGAGAACATCACCTCGTGCATGGTGTTCATCGCGAGCCTCATTCACGACACCAAGACCATCAAGCTCGGCACCGGCACCGTCAACATGCCGAACCAGCATCCGGCGGCGGTTGCGGCCAACATCGCGATGCTCGACCACATGCTCGACGGCCGCTTCATATTCGGCATCAGCCCCGGCGGGCTGCTCTCGGATGCGGAGGCGTTCGGGAATCTCGATGCCGACCGCGGCGCGATGTTCCTTGAGGCGATCAACACAGTCCTGGCGATCTGGGAGCGCGAGCCACCTTACAACATCGACGGCAAGTACTGGAAGGTTAAGCTCGAAAAGCAGTTCATGCCTGAGATCGGCCAGGGCTATCTGCCGAAACCGTTGCAGAAGCCGCATCCGCCGATCGTGGTGACCGCGGTTGCGCCGTTCTCCAAGGGTGTCACCGAAGCCGCCGCGCGCGGCTGGGAGCCGATCTCGGCGAACTTCCTGATGCCGGAATGGGTGAAGAGCCACTGGCCGAAATACGCCGAGGGCTGCCAGCGCGCCGGACGTCCCGCCGATCCGGCGAACTGGCGCGTCGCCAAGAGCATCTTCATCGCCGACGATGACAAGACCGCGGCGGCCTATGTCAACGATCCGGGCAGCCCGTATCGCTATTACTACAGCCAGCTCTACACCAAGCTGAAGCGCGGCCGGCTGGAACTGTTCAAGACCCGGCGCGATCAGCCCGACAGCGAGGTGACGCTCGACGGCATCTGCAAGGAGCTGATCATCTACGGCTCGCCCGACAAAGTCGCCGACGAGATCCTGAAATTCCGCGAGCGGGTCGGCGACTTCGGCACGCTGCTCTATGCCGGCAAGGACTGGCGCGACGTGACGCTGGCCAAGCGTTCGATGACCTTGCTTGCCGAAAAGGTGATGCCTAAGGTCAACGCCGCCATCAAGCCGGTGGCGAAGGCTTCCTGAGGCCGGGCCCGCAGATCCGGGTCAAGCGTTGTGAGTGTGTAGTGTGAGCAGGCCGCGGGTTTTCGTCACTCAGCCGATTGCCGAGAGTGCGCTCAAGCGGCTTCGCGCGGTGGCCGACGTCGAGGTCAATCCCGACTCCAGCCGCGTGCTGGAGAAAGCCAAACTGATCGAGGCGGTGAAGCGCTGCGACATTCTGCTGTCGCTGCTGCACGACACCGTCGACCGCGAGGTGCTCAGCGCCAATCCGCAGCTCAAGGCGGTGTCGTCGATGAACATCACGCAGGACCGCATCGATCTGGCGGCCGCGACCGAGCTCGGCATTCCGGTCACCAACATTCCGGCGATCGTCACCGACGCCACCGCCGACATCGGCTTCGGCCTCCTGCTTTCGGTCGCGCGAAACATCGCGCAGGGCGACAAGCTGTTCCGGCAGGGCACCTATCCCGGCTCGCAGTCCAACCACCTCGCGGGCGCGGCGGTGACCGGCAAGACGCTCGGCCTCGTCGGCTTCGGCCGCATCGGCCAGGCGATGGCGCGGCGCGGGCGCGGGTTCGACATGAAGATCATCTATGCCGATCCGCGCAGGCTTCCGTCCGAGGAGGAAGCGAAATTCGACGCGGTCTACCGCAGCCTGGACGAGCTCCTCCGCGAGGCCGATTTCGTCTCGCTGCATCCGCAGCTCATGCCGGAGACGCGGCACCTGATGAGCGACCGGCAGTTTTCGCTGATGAAGCCCACGGCCTTCGTCATCAACACCGCGCGCGGGCCGGTGATCGACGAGGCGGCGCTGGTGCGGGCGCTGAAGGAAAGGAAGATCGCGGGCGCGGGGCTCGACGTCTACGAGCACGAGCCCAGGGTGTCGCCGGAGCTTGTGCGGATGCCGAACGTGGTGCTGACGCCGCATCTCGGCAGCGCCGTGCTCGAGCTGCGCGAAGGCATGGCGCATGTCGTGGTCGACAACACCATTGCACTGATCGAGGGCAGGGCGCCGGTGAGCTGCTTCAATCCGCAGGTGTTGAAGAGGCTATTTTAGCTCCGGATCGAAACCGGGCAGAGCGAACGGCTCTGCCCGGCAGGAAGGCGCGCGTCTGGCGCTAAACCGATTGTTTGGACAGATCGAACCGCGGCGGCAGGTGTTTCACCAGCTCTTCCTTCGTCACCTTTTTCTTCACGTGCAGTTGGTCGTTCTCCACGCGGCTGATGTAGCAGTCGATGACGCCGCTGTGGTCCTCCTTGCGTAAGAGCTTGGTGCCCTGCGGGAAGGCGAGCGAATTGTCCATCTGCATCCCTTCGAGGGCCTGTATGACGCCCTGGTCGTCCTTCTTGGTCTTCCAGCCGGAGACTTCAATGGCTTTCTTCAGCGCGAAAAGGTTCTCGTAGCTCTGCCATGAGTGGCTCTTGGCGTTGACGCGCTGGGAGCCGTCTTCGCGGGCGTGGACGTCGTCGGTGCCCAGGAGCTTGACGTATTGCCGGTGGAACGCGTCGTCCTTGTACTTCACCATGCGCGGGAAGTTCTCGACGATGTAGACGCCCTCTGCGGCGCCCTTGAGATCGGCGGGCGCGATGGCCTCGATGGTTCC
The DNA here is from genome assembly GCA_019746355.1 of Xanthobacteraceae bacterium. The sequence goes on from JAIESC010000229.1 coordinate 9,681, forward strand.
CGAGACCGAATACATCCGCATGGTCTTTTCCAGGCCCATGGACTTGGCCTGGGTGTAGAACGCAATCGACAGCGCCCCGAAGAAAACAGAGAACAGGACTTCGGTGTCCTGCGGGATTTTCGTCAGGTACGGGATCAGGTCCTTGGCGTCGAGCGGCACGTAGATCGGGTCGTAGACCTTGCCGCCGAGCTTCTCGATGATCGCCTTGTGCTCCTTGTAGTGGCTGTGGCCCCAGGCGTAGTCGGGCGAGATGATGGTCCAGCGCTTGCCGAGATTTTCGAACGCCCAGGGCGCGCCCGCAGCCGCGAGACCGTAGGTGTCGGTTCCGGTGCGGAAGCTGTAGCGGGTGCCTTTCTCGCCGGTCGCCTCGGTCGCTTCGCCGGTCGAGAAGTAGATGGTCTTGAGTTCGGTCGCGACCGGGATCGAGGCGAGCATGATGCCGGAGTGCACGGAGCCGGTGACGAACGCCGCGTTGTTGCGCTGGATCAGCGAGCGCAGCTTGCGCACGCCGGCGGCCGGATTGGATTCGGTGTCCTCGGTGATCAGCTCGAGCTTGCGGCCGGCGATGCCGCCGCCGTCGTTGATCACCTTGGCGGCGGCCAAGGCGCACTTGTTGTGCCAATAGCCCCAGGACGCGAAGCCGCCGGTCAGCTCGCAGTGATGGCCGATGACGATCGGGCCGCCGGCCTGCGCGAAGGCGGACATATCGCGGGCGAGCGTGATATACGCGGCACCGCCGGCCAGCGCCGTGCCGAGGAAGCTGCGGCGGTCGATGCGGGTGCGGCTTCGGGCAACGCGGTCTGAGGTTTTGGCCTCCGGGGGCTTCGTCATGAGCTTGATCCTTTCGGGCTCTTGAGTGACACGCCGAGATATCGGTGCACGATCTCGGGCTCGGCTTGCAGGCTTGAGGCGGTTCCTTCGTGGACGACCTGGCCGCGCTCCATGAGATAGACGCGGTTGGCGAGGCGGAGCGCGGTGCGCAGATTCTGCTCGACCAGCAGCACCGAAATGCCGCGCTTGCCGATCTCGGCGATTTCGTGCCGGATCTGCGAAACAAGCTTCGGCATGATGCCTTCGGTCGGCTCGTCGAGGATGATGAGTTTGGGCTCCATGAGAAGGCAGCGGGCGATGGCGAGCATCTGCTGCTCGCCGCCCGACAGCGTTCCGGCCGGCTGGCGCAGCCGCTCCTTGATGCGCGGAAAGCGGGCAAACACCTCCTCGCGCGTGCCGGGCTTCGGTGGATGCTTGATGCCGAGCGTCAGGTTCTCCTCGACCGTCAGCAGCGGGAAGATGCCGCGCCCCTGCGGCACGTAGCCCACGCCCATGGCCGCGAGGCGGTGCGGCGCGACGTCGTTCAGCGACCGCCCGTCGTAGACGACGCTGCCTCCGGTGCGGCGCAAAAGACCGAGGATCGCCCGCAGCGTCGACGTCTTGCCCACGCCGTTGCGGCCGAGCAGCGCGACGGTGTCGCCGCCGTTCACCGTCAGATTGACCCCCCGAAGCACGGGGATTTTTCCGATCTGTGCGGTCAGCCCGTTGACGGTCAGCATGGTCAATCGTCCTCGGGAGAGCCGAGATAGGCCTCCTGCACCCTGGGGTCGCCGGCGATCTCGGCCGCCGTCCCGGTGGCGAGGATCGCGCCCTGGGCCATCACCATGATGAAGTCGGCGATGTCGAACACCACCTCCATATCGTGCTCGATCAGGATCACGTCGATGCGCTTGGAGATGTCCCTGATCATGGCGACCGTGCGCTCGGTCTCCTGCGGACCCATGCCGCATACCGGCTCGTCGAGCAGCAGGAGCTTCGGCTCGCCGGCCAGCGCCAGCGCCATTTCCAGCAGCGCGACGTCGCCGTAGGACAGTGTGGAGGCGAGCTCGTCGCGATGCACGGCGAGGCCGACGTCCTCCAGGATACCGTTGGCGCGGGACGCCGCGGCCCGGAACGAGGCGGCGGGGCGGAGCGGCGACATGACCCGCTCGTGCGTGAGCACCGCGATCAGAACGTTGTCGGCGACACTCAATCCGCCGAATACGCTCTTGATCTGCAAGGTCCGCGAGATGCCGCGGCGCACGATGTCATGCGGCTTGAGGCCGGCGATGTCCCGGCCGTCGAAGATGACGCGACCGGCGTCTGCCGGAATATCGCCGCTGATCAGGTTGAACAGCGTGGTCTTGCCGGCGCCGTTCGGGCCAATGATGGCGTTGAGCTTGCCGCGCTCGAGGTTGATGGAAATGCCGTCGACCGCGACGAGGCCGCCGAAGCGCTTGGTCACGCCGGACAGGCTCAGCGCTGGTCCGTTCACGGGCATCAACTTTCCTCGGTCGCCATGGCCTTGCCGCCGGCCGGCGCGTCGCGCTTGCCGCTTGGCGGGACCTTCGGCTTGCGGCGCGTCAGCGCCAGGTTCAGGAGGTCGCTCCAGGCGCCGGCGATGCCGCGGGGCGCGAACATCACCACCAGGATGGTGACGGCGCCCACCGCGAGCAGGTAGTGCTCCCAGACGTTGGAGATGAGTTCGCGGAATATGATCAGCGCGCCGGTGCCGAACAGCGGACCGAGCAGGGTCCCGGAGCCGCCGACGATCGCCCAGACGACCGCTTCGCCGGACACGTGATAGAACATGTAGGATGCGGAGGCGTAGCGC
>JAIESC010000118.1 GCA_019746355.1 Xanthobacteraceae bacterium
TATGGCGAGCGAAGCGACGCCGTCCTTCGGACGGCTATGGCGAGCGAAGCGACGCCGTCCTTCGGACGGCTATGGCGGGGCATGACACCGTCGATGAGGCGACGCTTGCCCCACCGTCATCGTCTCTTGCTCCGCCGCGGTCATCGCCCGCCGACGGGTCCGCGCAAAGCGCGGCCGGATGACAGGCTCCGGCGGGCGATCCAGTCTCACCGCGACGGCGGTGCGAACGGTGAAATGTTTCACCCCTCCGCGATGCGGTGCACCGTTGCCGCGGCATGTCCGCGTGCCGGAACCTGCGGCCCTAGGTTGCCGGAAAATTGGGGATGAATCCGCCAAAAACGACCCTCCCCGACCGCGACAAAACCCAGCAAAACCGCAATTTCTCAATGACTTAAATCGAACTCCTCAGATGCGGCTAATTTAGGCACGTGTGGCATTTTTGAGACTCACTGCGGCGGCTTCGCGCGTTAAGATTGGTAAATGTTTGTCGGGTCCCGCCTTTGGCGGCGTCTAGTGAGGTTGATCATGAAGCGTCTTTTGGTTGCGGCCATCGGTCTTGCGTCGCTTGGCCTTGTGTCCGCGTCCGTTCCTGCCACAGCGGCCGACATCGCGCCGCGGCGGATGGCTCCGGTGGCAGCGCCGGCCTATCTGCCCTTCAACTGGGGCGGCTGGTACGCCGGTCTCAATCTCGGCGGCGGCGTCGGCGGTGACGTCACCGGCGTCATCTTCGGCGGCCAGATCGGCTACAACTGGCAGGTCAACCAGATCGTGTTCGGTCTCGAAACCGACCTGCAGTTCTCCGGGCAGGACGACACGTTCCTGGTCCGCGGCACCTCGGTCAGCAACGAGCTCGACTGGTTCGGCACCTTCCGTGGCCGCATCGGCATTGTCGTGTTTGATCGCTGGCTGCCCTACTTCACCGGCGGTCTGGCTTACGGCGGCCGCACCATCAAGGTCGGCGGCGTGAGCGCCGACGACACCGCGCTCGGCTGGGCGGTCGGCGTCGGCGTCGACTACGCGATCACCAACCAGTGGAGCGCGCGCCTTGAGTACCTGCACATCTCGCTCGAGGACTTCTCGGCGACGTTCCCGGGCGGCGTCGGCCTGGTCAACTCCGGCCGCCTCGACAACGACATCATCCGCGGCGCGGTCAACTACCGCTTCCTGCCGTACTGAACGCGGCGACATCGGACACCAAGGGCCGGCCTCGCGCCGGCCCTTTCGTTTTGGGGGCACCAGCTTGAGTTGATTTCGTAGGGTGGGCAAAGGCGCGTAGCGCCGTGCCCACCCGATACGAGGCAAGGGGTCACGAAGCACGCTTCGCCTTGCCAACCCCACGAGAGCTCAACGTGTTGCAAGATCACTCGCCGAATGAACCGGCGACGTCGCGCATGTCACCACCCCAGTCCGGCGGCAGTTCGCCGCCCTTGACGTATTGATGGAAGCTGGAGTGCGGCCAATCGCGCGCCTGCGTGACGCGGCCGTGCTTGACTGGATTGAAGTGGATGTAGTCGATGTGACGCGCGAGATCCTCATCGTCGCGGACGGCGTGCTCCCAATAGCGGCGCTGCCAAATGCCCTTTTCGCGTTTAGCGACCTTGCTCGGCGAGCGTGGCAAGGCGGGAAGACCACGTGAGAATCCACCTTTGATGAGATTCCAGCGGTGGGCGAAATCCGTGTCGTTTCGCGGAAGCGACCAGATGGCGTGCAGATGGTCGGGTAGGATGCAGATAGCGATCGTTTCAAAGCGGCGTTCGGTTTGAACGGATCGGTAGATGGAGCGCAAGCGATCGACGTGACGGATAAGAAGATCGCCGGAGCGGTCGGCGAGCGTCACGGTGAAGAAGAAAGCGCCGCCTTCGACTTTGAGACGCCGGTAGTAAGGCATAGGAACATTCTAGCGTGCAAGGAAGACGTGGGCACGGCGCTTCGCGCCTTTGACCACCCTACTTCAGCAGCTTATCCAGCGGCAGCGTCTGCTTCACCTTGTCGTAGTCCGGCCAGGGGTCCGCCTTGAGCAGCTTTTTTGCGTCGGCGATCGTGGCCGGACGCGCGTCCTTCAAGCGCGAGAGCTGCGGCCAGGACACCGGCGTCGCGACATAGGCGCCCGGCCGCGACCGCGTCGAATAGGGCGAGATCGCGGTCGCGCCGCGGCCGTTGCGCAGATAGTCGACGAAGATTTTTCCCCTGCGTTTCGCCTTCGCCATGTTGGCGACGAACCGCTCCGGCTCCTCCTCTTCCATGAGCCGCGCCAGCGCCTCGGCGAAGTTCTTGTGCTCGTCCCAGCCGTGCTTCGGAACGAGCGGCACCACCACGTGGATGCCCTTGCCGCCGGTCGCCATGGCAAACGACGCGAGCCCCAGGCTCTTGAGCCGGTCGCGCATGTCCTTCGCCGCATCGCGCACCATGGCGAACGGCAGGCCCTCGTCGGGATCGAAGTCGAACACCATGCGGTCCGGCTGCTCCAGCGTGTCTGTGCGCGAGCCCCACACGTGCAGCTCGAGCACGCCGACCTGCACCGCCGCGACCAGCCCGCGCTCATCCTCGATCGTCATGTATTCGCGGGTCGCTGACTTTTCCTTGATCCTGATATGCCCGAACTGCGTCGGAAATCCCTGCGAGGCATGCTTCTGGAAAAAGCACGCACCGCCGCTGCCCTCCGGACACCGCACCAGCGCCAGCGGCCGGTGCGCCACGTGCGGCAGGATCAGATCGGCGATCGACAGGTAATAGTCGATCAAGTCGCGCTTGGTCGCGCCCTGCGCCGCAAACAGCACGCGGTCGGGATGGGTGACGCGGACGCCGGCAAACTCGGCTTCGCCGGCGCTACGCGATTTCACGACTGACGATTTCGCCGAGGCCGTCCGCTTGGCGGCTTTTTTGGGCGCCTTCGTCACCTCCGCCTGCGCGCGTTTCACCGCATTGGCCTTTGGCATGGGCTGCTCCCTGACGATCTCCGTCGCCGGCTTGTCGGTGCGCAGCCCCTTGAACGACCCCTGCCGCACCAGGTTGTCGCGGGTCCAGCCGCGGAACGCGATTTGCGCCACGAGCTTCGGCTCGAGGAAGTGCACGCCGCGGGCGATGGCCCGCGGTACATCCGGCACCGGCGCGGACTTGCGTTCGAGTGTCCTGAATCGCGCGGACAGATCGTCGAGCCGCTCGCCCGTGTAGCCGCTGCCGACGCGCCCGGCATAGCGCAGCTCGCCGTCCTCGCGCAGCCCGAGCAGCAGCGAGCGGAACGGCCGGCGCGGCTTGTCCGACGGCCGCCAGCCGATGATGACGAACTCCTGCTCCAGGCCGCACTTGCTCTTCAGCCAGGACTGGCTGCGGCCGGAGACATAGGCCGCGTCGCGGCGCTTGGAGACGATACCTTCGAGCTTGATCTTGCAGGCATGGGCAAAAACGTCCTCGCCCGAGCCCTCCAGATGTTCGGAATAGGCGAGCGGTGCGCCGGCGCCCTTGAGCAGCCGCGCAAGCTGCGCCTTGCGCTCGTCGAGCGGACGCTTGCGCAGATCCTCGCCGTCGAGCTCGATCAAATCGAACAGGTAATAGCCGATATTCCTGCCGCCGTTGCTCAGCGCGTTCTGCAATGCGCCGAAATCGGTGTGGCCCTCGGCGTCGGCCACCGCGATCTCGCCGTCGAGCAGCGCGCTGTCGCACGGCAATTCCGCCAGCGGGCGCACCAGCGCCTGGAATTTTTCCGTCCAGTCGAGGCCCTTGCGGGTGCGGATCACCACCGTGCCATCGGCAAGCGAGGTGACGGCGCGATAGCCGTCGAACTTGATCTCGTGCAGCCAGTCGTCACCGGCGGGCGGCGCGTCGACCAGGGTTGCGAGCTGCGGGCTTACGAACGCGGGGAGCTTTGCGCCGGAAACCTTTGCTTGAACGTTTTTTTTTGAGCGCGTGGCCTTGGCCGTGGCTCTCCCCGCGGTCATTCCGGGACGCCGCCGTAAGCGCGTCCACGCGCGTCTTCGACGCGCTATGGCGGCGGGCCCGGAATCCAGTTCCGCAGGGACTTTCTCCTGAACTGGATTCCGGGCTCGGCCCTTCGGGCCGCCCCGGAACGACGCCGCGCCGTTGCCGGCTCCGTCCTTCTTCCGATTGCTGTGCCAGACCTTCCGGCCGGCGGCGATCTCCTCCATGCTGCGGCCGCTGGCGACGCTGGTGTCCTCGGTCTCCACCGCGCCGACATCGCTGCGGGCGAGGTCGTCGCGCTCCTTGATCAAGAGCCAGTTGTCCTTGTCGTTGCGGTTGCGGCCGCGCAGCCGGATCAGCGCCCATTGCCCGTGCAGCCGTTCGCCGTGCAGGTCGAAGGCGAGCTTGCCCTTGCGCATTGCCTCGTCGACATCGCCGTGCGGCTCCCAGGTGCCGCGGTCCCACAGCATCACCGTACCGCCGCCGTACTCGCCCTCGGGGATGGTGCCTTCGAACTTGCCGTACTCGACCGGATGGTCTTCCACGTGCACCGCGAGCCGCTTGTCCTCCGGGTTCTCGCTCGGCCCCTTCGGCACCGCCCAGCTCAGCAGCGCCCCGTTCCATTCCAGCCGGAAGTCGTAATGCAGCCGGCTCGCTGCGTGCTTCTGGATCAGGTACGACAGCCGCTTGCCGGATTTTCTCAGCGTGCCTTTCGGCTCGCCGGTGCGCGCGAAGTCGCGCTTGCGGTTGTATTCCGCAAGGCCCAAGGATTCCCGTGAGCGCGCCGGCATCAGGCGGCCTTCCGCTCGGCACGCTTGCGGCCGCGCTTGCTCGTTGTCTTGGCTTTGGCGGCGCGCGGCTTCTTCGCCCGCCGTGAAGAGCCCTTGCGCCCGCGTGCTGTCGGCTGATCGTCATGGGCCGCGCCGCCGCCCTTCACGCTGCGCTTCAGCGCATCCATCAGGTTGATCACGTTGCTGGCCGGCGGCGCCTCCTCGACGGCGCGCGGCTTGCGGTGCTCCTGCTTGGCCTCGATCAGCTCGCGCAGCGCCACGGTATAGGAGTCCTTGAATTTCTCCGGATGGAACTCGTCCACCCGCTTCTGGATCAGCTCTTCGGCGAGATCGATCAGGTCCTTGTCGGCCTTCTTGCCCGAGATGTTATCAAATGTGCTGCTCGCCTTCTTCACCTCTTCCGGATAGCGCAGGGTCTCCATCAAGAGGCCCTTGCCGCAGGGCTTGATCGCCACGATCGAGCCCTGCCCGCGCACGACGATCTGGCCGAGCCCAATTTTCCTGGTGTTCTTCAGCGCGTCGCGCAGCACCCCATAGGCCTCGGCGCCGATCTCGTCGTCGTCCGACGGCAGCACGTAATACGGCCGCTCGAAGAAGATCGGGTCGATCGCGTCGGCATCGACGAACTGCACCAGGTCGACCGTCTTCTTGGCCTCGAGCTTGACGTCGGCGATCTCCTCGTCGGTCAGCAGCACGTACTTGCCCTTCTGCACCTCGTAGCCCTTGACGATCTCGTCGGTGTCCACCGGCCCGATGCCCGGCACCACCTTCTCGTAGCGGATGCGCTTGCCGCTCGGCTCGTGGATCTGATGGAAGGAAATCCGCGCCGCCGCCCTGGTGGCCGGGACAATGTCGACCGGGATTGTGACGAGGGCCAGCCGGATATGGCCGGACCAGAACGCGCGAGCGGCCATGCGCCACCTGTTTTCTGCCGGAAATACAAGAGTTCAACGGCTCGAAATGACCCGGGTTCCCCAGCGCCGGGGGTATCGGTGATATCTCGAACTTCGCACTGGCGAAACGGCCTCGTTCTCACTACGTTCCTGGATCAATCCAGCAGAAATCCGGGGCCGCCGCGCCCCCACAAAAGTCCGTCGGAATTCATGAACGACCTTTTCGAGCAGGGCCGGCGTTCCGGCCGCAGCGTGTCCGAAGCCCGCAACGCCGCCAAGGACGCGCAGGACCGGCGCGTCATCGCCATCCGCGGCGCACGCGAGCACAATCTCAAGGGCATCGACGTCGAGATCCCACGCGACAAGCTCGTGGTGTTCACCGGCCTGTCCGGCTCAGGCAAATCCTCGCTCGCCTTCGACACCATCTACGCCGAGGGCCAGCGCCGCTACGTCGAGTCGCTGTCCGCCTATGCGCGCCAATTCCTGGAGATGATGCAGAAGCCGGACGTCGACCAGATCGACGGCCTGTCGCCGGCCATCTCGATCGAGCAGAAGACCACCTCGAAGAACCCGCGCTCCACCGTCGGCACCGTCACCGAGATCTACGACTACATGCGGCTGCTGTGGGCGCGCGTCGGCGTCCCCTATTCGCCGGCGACCGGCCTGCCGATAGAAAGCCAGACCGTGTCGCAGATGGTCGACCGGGTGCTGGCGCTGCCCGAGGGCACGCGCATTTATGTGCTGGCGCCGGTCGTGCGCGGCCGCAAGGGCGAGTACAAGAAGGAGCTCGCCGAATACCTGAAGAAAGGCTACCAGCGCGTCAAGGTCGACGGCGCGTTCTACGAGATCGCCGACGTCAAGCCGCTCGACAAGAAGTTCACCCACGACATCGACGTGGTGATCGACCGCCTGGTGGTCCGCCCCGACATCGCCACCCGCCTCGCGGATTCGCTGGAACAGTGCCTGAAGCTCGCCGAGGGCATGGCGGTGATCGAACTCGCCGACAGCACGGCGACCCGCGCCAAGGCCAATGCCGGGCGCAACGAGAACGCCGAGCGCATCATCTTCTCGGAGAAATTCGCCTGCCCGGTGTCGGGCTTCACCATCGCCGAGGTCGAGCCGCGGCTGTTCTCGTTCAACAACCCGTTCGGCGCCTGCCCGAAGTGCGGCGGGCTGGGCATCGAGCAGCACATCGACGCTGACCTCGTGATCCCCGACAAGGACGCGACCTTGCGCAAGGGCGCGATCGCGCCATGGGCCAAGTCATCCTCGCCCTACTACGTGCAGACCCTGGAAGGGCTCGGCAAGCACTACAAGTTCACGCTCGACACCAAGTGGAAGGACCTCGGCAAGAGGACCCAGGACGCGATCCTCTACGGCTCCGGCGACGACGACATCAAGTTCACCTATGACGACGGCATGCGGTCGTACCAGACCAAGAAGCCGTTCGAGGGCGTGATCACCAATCTCGAGCGCCGCTTCAAGGAGACCGAGAGCGACTGGGCGCGCGAGGAGCTGCAGAAGTATTTCACCGACATTCCCTGCGACGCCTGCAACGGCTTCCGTCTCAAGCCCGAGGCGCTGTGCGTCAAGATCGCGCAAAAGCACATCGGCGAGATCGCCGAGATGTCGGTCAAGCGCGCCGGCGAGTGGTTCGAGGCGCTGCCGGGCGAACTCAACAAGAAGCAGATGGAGATCGCCGTCCGCGTGCTCAAGGAGATCCGCGAGCGGCTCAAGTTCCTGGTCGACGTCGGCCTCGAATACCTCACCCTGGCACGCTCGTCGGGCACGCTGTCGGGCGGCGAGAGCCAGCGCATCCGGCTGGCTTCGCAGATCGGCTCGGGCCTCACCGGCGTGCTCTACGTGCTGGACGAGCCGTCGATCGGCCTGCACCAGCGCGACAACGAGCGGCTGCTGGTGACGCTGCAGCGGCTGCGCGACCTCGGCAACACCGTGATCGTGGTCGAGCACGACGAGGACGCGATCCGCACCGCCGACCATGTGCTCGACATCGGCCCGGGCGCCGGCATCCACGGCGGCGAGATCATCGCCCAGGGCCAGGTCGCCGACCTGATCGGCGCCTCGGCGTCGATCACCGGCAAGTATCTCTCCGGCGAGCTGATCGTGCCGATCCACGCGCGGCGCGGAAAGCAGCGTCGCGCGCTCAAGGTCGTCAACGCCCGCGGCAACAACCTGAAGAACGTCACCGCCGAGATCCCGCTCGGCCTGTTCACCTGCATCACCGGCGTGTCCGGCGGCGGCAAGTCGACGCTGCTGATCGACACGCTCTACAAGGCGCTGGCGCGCAAGATCAACGGCGCGAGCGAGGCCCCCGCCCCGCACGACCGCATCGAGGGGCTGGAGCACCTCGACAAGATCATCGACATCGACCAGTCGCCGATCGGCCGCACGCCGCGCTCCAACCCCGCGACCTACACCGGCGCGTTCACGCCGATCCGCGAGTGGTTCGCGGGCCTGCCGGAGGCCAAAGCGCGTGGCTACGAGCCGGGGCGTTTCTCGTTCAACGTCAAGGGCGGCCGCTGCGAGGCCTGCCAGGGCGACGGCGTCATCAAGATCGAGATGCACTTCCTGCCCGACGTCTACGTCACCTGCGACGTCTGCAAGGGCAAGCGCTACAACCGCGAGACCTTGGAGGTGCTGTTCAAGGGCAAGTCGATCGCCGACGTGCTCGACATGACGGTCGAGGAGGCGCTGGACTTCTTCAAGGCGGTGCCGCGGGTGCGCGACGTGCTGGCGCTGCTGCACCGCGTCGGCCTCGACTACATCCATGTCGGCCAGCAGGCGACGACGCTCTCCGGCGGCGAGGCGCAGCGCGTGAAGCTTGCGAAGGAGCTCTCCAAGCGCGCCACCGGCCGCACGCTCTACATCCTCGACGAGCCGACGACGGGGCTGCACTTCCACGACGTGGCGAAGCTTCTGGAGGTGCTGCACGAGCTGGTGGACGCCGGCAACACCGTGGTGGTGATCGAGCACAATCTCGAGGTGATCAAGACCGCGGACTGGATCATCGACCTCGGCCCCGAAGGCGGCGACGGCGGCGGCGAGATCGTCGCGCAGGGCACGCCGGAGGATGTGGTGAAGGTGAAGCGGAGCTATACGGGGCAGTTTTTGAAGCCGGTGCTGGAGCGCAAGGAAGCGCGGGCCGGCGGGAAGAAGAGGATCGAGGCGGCGGAGTAGACTAGCTATGCCTCCGCCAGCACACCCAAAGATCTATCACATCGTGCATGTTGATAGGCTTGCCTCGATCGCAGCGGACGGCGAACTATTTTGCGACGCTGAGATCGTAAAGCGCAAGAACTCGGGAACCACCATTGGCATGAACGGGATAAAAGGACGGCGCCTAACGTTGCCGATACCAAGTCATCCTACGTTAAACGTGGGAGAGTGCGTTCCGTTCTATTTCTGCCCGCGTTCGATAATGCTGTTCTTGATTCACCGCGCGAATCATCCCGAATTGACGTATCAGGGAGGACAGAGACCAATCGTTCATCTGGAAATCGACCTCCACCGTGCTGTCCAATGGGCGAATAGCTGCGGCAGACGATGGGCCTACACGCTGTCAAACGCGGGCGCGTACTACTTCGAGAGTCGAAACGACTTGGCCGATCTGGAGGATTTGGATTGGGCGGCAATCCACACGGACAAATGGGCCGGGCCCGGCGTCTCCCGGTCTATGAAAGAGGGCAAGCAAGCCGAATTCCTCATAGAGGGCTCCTTTCCGTGGGACTTGGTTGATCGGATCGGAGTAATTTATCAAGCGGCAGCCCAACAAGTGGCCAACAGCTTGCTCAATGCAAATCGCAGACCTCAAACAGTCGTGATGCCGAGTTGGTACTATTGAGGATGCACATGTTGGACTTTCAAACCGGTAATATCTTTGACTCTGGCGCTGAAGCGCTCGTTAACACCGTCAATTGCGTTGGCGTAATGGGGCGGGGTGTGGCGCTCCAATTTAAGAACAACTACCCAGACAATTTCAAAGCGTATGCGGCTGCATGTGCTCGCGGAGAGGTCCAGCCGGGGCGTATGTTTGTGATCGAAACTGGCCATTTAACGCACCCAAAATGGATCATCAATTTTCCTACGAAACGACACTGGCGAGGTAAGAGTCGCCTCGAAGATATTGAGTCCGGACTTCGAGCGCTGAAACAGGAAATCGTCTCTCGCGACATTAAGTCTATCGCACTCCCTCCGTTGGGAAGCGGACTTGGCGGGCTGCCCTGGCAAGATGTACGCAAATCAATCGAGCATGCGCTCGGTGAGCTGAACAACGTTAGAATTATTGTGTTTGAACCGCACACGGTGCTCACCGCGCAATCTATTTCTAAAAACCCCAACGCACCTTCCATGACTCCAGGCCGCGCCGCCTTGGTCGGCTTGATGCATCAATATCTGAGCGGCTTGTTGGACCCGTTTGTCACGCTGTTAGAAGTCCATAAGCTCATGTACTTCATGCAAGAGGCTGGGCAACCATTAAAACTAAACTATGTAAAAGCACCTTTCGGCCCCTACGCAGAAAACCTGAGACATGTTCTCAGAAGCGTTGAGGGATACTTCGTGTCCGGATATGCCGATGGTGGCGATGCGCCAAATAAGCAGCTTGAATTAGTACCAGGTGCAATCACAGATGCAGAATCGCTCCTTGCTGACGATTTGGATACACGCTCACGTTTCGATCGAGTAACGAAGCTTGTTGAGGGCTTTGAAACGCCATTTGGCTTGGAGTTGCTGGCCACGGTGCATTGGCTTACAAGATATGAGGGCGCCGCCGCCAAAGCAGATGCAGTTGCTCGAACTTATTCTTGGGGTGAGCGCAAGAAGCGTTTCAGCGAGCGGCAGATCGGCTTGGCGTATGATCGCCTCGAAGCCCAAGGCTGGTTACATTAGGCACGCCAGCGCGCAGGGCAGCAAGCGTAGCCCGGATTAAACGCCAGCGAAATCCGGGCTGGCGTCCCCGCACACAAGCCTCCCAACAAGGCCGAAATCACCGCGTCGCTACGCAACGGCGGCGTGTTCGAGACGCTGCGCAACGAGGGCTGGCAGGTCATCGAAAACAGCGACGGCTCCGTGACGATGTCGCGATCTCGAAATCGGGCCACAGCTTCAATCTGTGGCTGGTCCAGGCAAACTGGGCGCAACAAAGGCGGTACAAATTGGCGGGGCCGCCCTTCACCGCATCGCCTGCAGAAACTGCTTGATGTTCTGCTGCATCGCCCGTTCGTTGGCGATGCGCATGCGATCGACGGCGATGGCTGAATCGGAGAATGACGCCTTGGCCGTGGACTTGATCGGATAGGTCGCGTTCGCGCCGGCGCCGGAGACCTTGTAGGTCACGTCCGCGGTGACATCGAGGTCGAGCCCGATCAGCGGCTGCTCCAGATTCTTGATCTCCGCATCGATGAAGTATTTCGGTGTCCCCGATGCCAGATAGCCGTTGGCGGCGAGGCTGCTTTCCAGCGCGGCCTTCAGCGGCTCATTGGTGACGCCCGGCACGGTCATGACGTTCATCGCCTGGCCGCCGGTGACGGAGCGGACAGCGACGGCGTTTTTGTATTTCGGCAGCGGGTTGGCGATCGTGCCGGCGCTGACCGTCATCGCCTGTTGCGTGGCGCAGGCCGCAAGCGCGGGTGCTGCAAGCGCGAGAACGAATATCAATGTCTGAAGACGCATGGTGCCCCTCCCCCAAGAAGCACTACAACTTATCATTGCAGAGGCACGCAATGTCCAGCCTTATCCGCATATGGTCAGCCGGAGGCACGGTCCCGGACGAGACCGGCGCTGCGCTTACGTCATGAAGTGCCGCATGAACGCCGCCGCCTGCTCCAACGCCCGCCGTCCGTCCGCCAGCTTTGCATTCCACATCGGCCATGCGTGGATCATGTGCGGCCAGACTTCGAGCGTCACCGGCACGTCGGCCTCGGCCGCAGCGCTCGCAAAGCCGATCGCGTCGTCGAGCAGCGTTTCGGCCGAACCGACCTGAACCAGCACCGGCGGAAAGCCGTGCAGGTCCGCGAACAGCGGCGAGATCAGCGGATCGCGCCGGTTGGCCGCGCCGGCATAGGCGGCCGCAAGTTCCTCGAGATACGGCTTGTGAATGAGCGGATCGACCGCGTCCTTCGTCACGAGCGAACCGCCCGACATCGTCAGATCGGTCCATGGCGACGCAAGCCACGCACACGCCGGCCCCGCCTCCCCCGCCGCAAGCAGCCGGTTGATCAGGCAGATCGTGAGATTGCCGCCGGCGCTGTCGCCGCCGACCACGATGTGCTCCGCCGCGATCCCCTGCGCGCGCAGGTACCGCCACGCCATGAGCGCGTCCTCGTGTGCCGCCGGAAACGGATGCTCCGGCGCCAGCCGGTAGCCGACCGCGAGCGTGCGCATGCGCGCGGCGCGGCCGGCCTCGGTCACCATGCGGCGGTGGCTCGTGATCGAGCCCGAGCAATAGCCGCCGCCGTGGAAGAACAGCAGCACGCGCGAGGCGTCGCTGCCGGGCGCGCGCGAGAACTCGCCCGGCACGCCGCCGAGGTCGGCGGTCTCGAGTGTGATGTCGCCCGCGACCGGCCAGACCGATCCGACCTCGTCGATCCGCGCCCGCCGCTCGGCCCAGCCGACCGGCCGGGGTTTCGATGTGAGCAGCGCGCGGATGGCGTCGATCTCGTGGGTCATAGCTGCCTCCTGATCGGAAGTGTCGTAGGACTTCCTACCATTGAGCAAGTCAAATTTGCGGGGCGGTAACCCCGCAAACGGGCTGCTGTGGTCCCGTTGC
>JAIESC010000187.1 GCA_019746355.1 Xanthobacteraceae bacterium
GCTTGGCAGCTTAACCGAGGCAGACGCTCCACTTATCGACGCGGAGAATCTGTTCAGACAACCGGGACCACCTCTCTCTGCGAGGAACCTATAGAAGCGGCGTAGGTCATAAAGATACGCCGCGACGGTGTGAGGTGAGCACCCTCGACCAACCACGCCTCGGGCGAAACTCGCCGCGTGCCTGTCCACCACACCATGTTCGTCGATCAGCTCAAAGCGATCGCCAACCTCCGTTCGCACCCGGACAACGCGCATTCTCGAGCCTTCCCATCGCATCATCGATAAGTGTCCACATAAACTCGAAAAATGCGCTCGCGGGGATGATGCAACGATTGCTGTTCGCGAAATGCCGCCCTTCAGACCGGAAATTGAACACAGGCCACCGCGGCCGCTTGGCGGAAGACGGAAGTTCATCACGGTGAGCTCGACAACATCGCCGACAGCGCGCATCACCGGACCGCGATCGGTGATCTTAAGATCGTCGGCTTGCGGCAAGTCGAGGTCGGTCTGCTGAGTCGGGATGCCAAGCTCCAGATCCTGCTTCATCTTGCAGTATTCGGCCCAGCGGACGTGCTGCTCATAGTCATTGCACATGGACCTTCATGTAGGTCCGGTCGACCGAATGCGAGATGAGGGGGCGTGTCCCTGCGGGACCGGGCTCTCGGCTTCGCTGAAACCCCCCCTTCGCCGGGTTTTCACCCTTCGGGCGTCGATCCCTCACGCTACCGTCGCGACACCGCCGCCAGTATTGGCGTCGCCTATTCCGTGGGATTCCAGATCACCGCAAATTCGTCGTCACTCTCCGATCCGGCGGCGCGGCCGAGGTTGGCGAACAGCCTGCGCGGTCCGAACTCGGGCGCCGAGATCGAAACCGACACGTAGTCGGCGCCGTTCTCCTTGTTCTTGCGAATCCAGGCGCCGCCAATCTCCGCGCCATTGGCATAAACGCGATAGTCGGGCTGGTCGCTGTCCGGCTTCTTCTCCTTGTTCGGCATGATCTTCAGCGCCGCCGAGATCGACAGCGTCCGCAGCGTGCCACGATAGGAACCGTCGTCGAGCTTGTTGACGTAGCCGATGGCTGGCATGTGATGTCTCCCCGTTTCATTCCGGCTGGCATCCGGCCCGGCATGCGCGGCGGTCTTGGCCGGAACGTCAGACTTGCCTGCGACCGCGCCATGCCCAAGCAGCCGCGCCATTCCACTTGCTCGCATTCGGATCGCTCCCATGCCGACGCGCGCCGTGGGCGGGAGCATCCACCGGGGCGCAGCGCCGCACACCCTGTCGAATCCGACGGGTCTCACAAAGCCCAATGTCCCTGTGAAAAAGCCCGTGCCCATCCCGATCGGCCGGAGGAGCGTAGCGGGGGCGGGCGCTGGCTGCCGCTTGCGCCATGCCGGCCGCAAGGGAGGCTTCGCCGCGCCCAGAGGCCGACGAATGCGACGTCTTGTCAACGCGCCCTTGCCCCCGGCAGGCTTCGCGGCCGGTCGGAGTCGTCCCGTCAATGTCGGGAAATGCGAAGCCAACCGAAGAAAGGGCTGGACATCGCCGCCGCGGCGGGTTCGGCGTAAGTGTTATGGAGAAGAAAGACATCGACGAGCTGCGGGGGAAGGTGCCCTGCGCGTCCGTCCTGGAGAGGGCGGGCTGGAAGGTCGACCTGAAGGAGAGCACCCGCAAGGCTGTCAAATACCGCCACGGCGAGGGCCAGATCGTCATCGTCATTCACGACGGGCGCGGCTGGTTCGATCCGATGTCGGAAGCGAAGGGAGACGTCTTCGACCTCGCCGAGCATCTCGGCGCGGCCGGTTTTGCGGTGGCTCTGCAGCAGGTCTGCGAGCTCGTTGGTTTCACGCCGACGCAGCCGGCCTGGAAACGCCCGGCGCGGACCAAGCCAACCGCTCCGCTCGCGCATCGTTGGGCTGCGCGTCTCAAGCCGCGGCCGGGCTCGCCGACCTGGCGCTATCTCGCCGAGACGCGCGCCATTCCCGATCATTTGATTCAGGAGGCCGTCGATCAGGACCGGCTGCGCGAAGGTCCGCATGGCAGCATGTGGGCGGCGCATACGGACGACGCCGGCGTTGTTGTCGGCTGGGAAGAGCGCGGCCCCGAATGGCGCGGATTTGCGACCGACGGATCGAAGGTGCTGTTCCGTCTCGGCGCGACGCATGCGACGCGCGTCTGCGTCACCGAGGCAGCGATCGACGCGATGAGCCGTGCCGCGATCGAAGGCCTGCGCCACGATACGCTCTATGTCAGCACCGGCGGCGGCTGGTCGCCGACAACCGAAGCGGCGATCCGCGCCATCGCCGCGCGCCCTGGCACGGTTCTTGTCGCCGCGACCGACAGCAATCTGCAGGGCGACGTGTTCGGCAACCGGCTGCGCGCCATCGCACAGGATGTCGGCGCCGGCTACGATCGGCTGCGGCCGTCGCGTGACGACTGGAATGATGACCTGAAGGACGCGCTGCGAACGACTCGGTAGCGCTGGCCTCACCGCAAGAGGCGGTGCGTAGGAACGGTTGCATGTCACGGCGGCCGTCGATGTCCCGCTCGGCATCCTCGGCCAGCAGCACGCGCAAGCGCATCGCGCGCGATCAGCCGTTAACGCGTGCGCGAATGCGCTTGAAGGCGTCGCCGGCGGGACGAACCTTGCCTGCTTCAACCTGCGCATAGGTCGGGGCGAGCACCTTGAGAAGCGCGAGGGTCTCCTGCGTCTGCTCGTAGCGACCGACATCCTGCAGCACGGCCTTGGCTTCGCCATGCACCGTGATGACGACCGGATCCTGCCCCTCCGCCAGGCCGCAAATGATCTTCGGCGCATGCGCCTAGAGATGGCTTAGGGGTTTCACCCGGTCGGACAGTTTCATCGGCGCTCGCCTCATCAGACCAGAATAGGGACCGAAGATGGTCCGAATGAAGGGGAGGGAGAGAGGGAAGGGGGTCGCGCTGGTACGGACCGGGTAGATACCCGACAGACTAGACCGGGAGGATTGTCGACAGGTCAGATTGCATCGGAGGAGGGCCCGCCGATGCCGTTTACGGAGACCTATCGCATGGAAGAGCGCATCCGGATGCTGTCGGATTATGCAAGCGGAAACTGGAACGTGTCGGAGCTTTGCCAGCGCTACGGGGTGTGTCGCGACACATTCTATGAATGGCGCCGGCGCCAGGCGAGGGCGATCCGACTTGGTTTCTCGATCGCTCGCATGCTCCGGAGCATTGTCCGCATCGCACCGATGCAGCCATGGTTGCGACGATTGTCGCGCTGCGCCGGCGCTTTCCCCATTGTGGGCCGCGCAAGCTGCTGGCGATGTTGGAGCGTAAGGCTCCCTGGCAAGACTGGCCGGCGGCCTCGACGATTGGCGATATTCTCAAGCGCGCGGGGTTGGTCGAGGCGATCAGGCGCCGCCGCCCTGCATTGAACCAAGCCCGCCCGGTCATGGCGACTGCGGCGGCCAATGATGAATGGTGCGCCGACTTCAAAGGCTGGTTCCGGACTGGCGATCAACGACGGGTGGATCCGCTGACAATAACCGACAATCACAGCCGTTTTGTCCTGGCCATCAAGATCACGGCGCCGACGATGGCGGGGGCAAAGCCGGTCTTTACCGCAGCTTTTACGACCTATGGGCTGCCGCTGGCGATCCGCTGCGACAACGGCTCGCCGTTCGGATCGCGCGGGGCCGGCGGTCTCACGCGATTGTCAGCCTGGTGGCTTAAGCTCGGCATCAGACCACACTTTATCCATCCGGCGTCGCCGCAGGAGAACGGTCGGCACGAGCGGATGCATCGCACGTTAAAAAACAGACCTCATCGCCGCCGGCAGCGAATGTCCGCCAGCAGCAGCGACGCTTTGACATCTTCCAGCGTCACTTCAATGAGGAGCGTCCCCACGAAGCCCTGAACCAGCGCCAGCCCGCCGAAATCTACACCCGATCGGCACGGGCGATGCCCGAGCGTCTCGATGACCCCTGGTATGACGCCAATCACCAAGTGCGTCGCGTCCGCAGCAACGGCGAGATCAAATGGAAAGGCGACTTTGTCTTTATCAGTGAAGCATTGATCGATGAGCTCGTCGGCATCACCGAGCTTGAGACCGGAGACCATATCGTACGATTTTGTGACCTCGATATCGGCCTCATCGATCGCACCGGGATGTTCCGCCGATTCGCCCCGCCCCGCGTCGGGCTCAGCCAACCGGCCAAACAGAAAACGTCCAAACTGTCGGGAATCAGCCCAGTCTAAAATGTCGACAATCAGTCCGGTTGCACAGCTGCCGCATGCCCGGCCGGCGCGTCAAGGGTGCGCTTCGCCCGCGTGCCGCGGCCCCTGACCCGCCGGACCGGAGAGGCGGCCGCCTGGAGATGTCTTCGACATCTTCAGGAAAGGCAAGGCAATGGACAGGAAGGACATCGTGATCGCGGTGCTGACCGCGATCGGCATTCAGAAAGTGGAATACTCGCTGGACGGCGGCGGAGATTCGGGCGCGACGACGCTCGAGCGGATCCAGCATGTCGACGGCCGCGTGCTCGAAAAGCTCCCCCGCATCCCGATCGGCATCGACGGCGGCGGCCGGCCGTACATGCTTGAGGCGCTTCTCGACGATCTCGTCGCCGATCTCCCCGAAGGCGACTGGGTCAACAACGAGGGCGGCTACGGCACCATCGTCATCCGTCCCTTCGAGGACGAGGAGGACGTCTGTTTCGACGTCGATATGACGTATCGCGAGGAGGGCGACTACGGTGACGACGAAGAGGAGTTTCTCGACGACGATATCGATGATGATGACGCGATCTCGCAGGATGCGGAGGTGCTGCCATGAGCGCCTCCCAGTGGTCGGATCTCCACGCCTCGGCCCTCGCAACGTTCATCGGCCTATGCCCGACGCTCTCGCGATACGGGGCCGATCCTCGGAGCGAGGCGCTGCTGGCGCTTCTCGCCCTCTCGCAAGCGCGACTCGGCTGCGGAACGCGTGAGAACCGTCTCGACGTCGAGCTTCGCATCGTGCCAGTTCCGCCGCTGCACAGTCCCGCAACGGATGTGCTTCGCCACATCGCCACCGTTGTCAGCGACGTGGCCAGTCGTTCGCGTGGGGCGACGGATCTCAATATCTCTCGCTGGCTCGACGATCACGGCTACGCGCTTCTTGTCGCCGATCTTCTTCGCGACGGCGCGCGCGAAGCCGAACTCACAAGCATGGCCGAACGCCTTGGCGCTGCGCTCACCACCATCCGCAAATGCGTCGACAGCCTCTGCGCGCAGCATCTCCAGGCGGTGCTGACGCGTGATGCGCCGCAGGCCGCCTTCCTCACGCGTGGCCTGACGCCGAATGCTGAGTGGTTGTTGGCCACGCAGCTTTCCGGTGATCCGTCTCGTCCGGGCATCCTGGTGCGGCGGGCGCAGGCGCTTGCCGTCTATGGCAGCCTCGTGTCGGCCTTGAAGCAGCCTGCCGTTACGGAGGTGATCGATTGCGGCGCGCCGCTCGCGCCCGCACTTGCGCGGCATTTCGAACTCACGAACGCCGAGCTTGGCGCCTTTCGCGGCGCGCGGGATGTGCGAACGTCGATCGAGCAATGGGATGATTTCGCCGTCGCCGCGCGGCGTCTCAAGGCCTATTCGGTGCCACGACACGAATGGCCCGGCGCGAGGCATCCGGATCGTCCGGCCGCGTGGGCGAACTCGCCCTGGCTGCGATCACACAATACGCATCTGATCCGGCCCGACTACCTCGATGCGAAGGACGCCGGCGTACAGGACGCTATCGTCGCGTTGAAGGATGATCTGCTGCGTCCGCTCGCCGCCGACCGGCTGTCGCTGCTCGTGACGCGCACCAACGTCGTCGGGCTGTTCGCGAGTGAGCTCGACTTTCCCGAGCGGTTGCGCACGACAGCCGAATACCGTGCCTTCCTGGCCGGTCTGCATCGCGCCATTGTCGGGACACGCAAGCCGAAGGCCTTTGTGGAGGCCGCCGCGCTGTGGCATCGGCGCGCTGCATCACTATCGGCGCTACGCCATGAGCATAGGTCGGATCGGCCGGGCTGGCCGGCGCTCTGCGCCCCCTGGGGGTCGCGCGATGGCCGCTATGAGGTTGTCGCGCTGACCTCCGCCAGCGATCTCGTGATCGAGGGCAACGAGATGCAGCATTGCGTTGGCGGCTACTACGACGTCTGCCGGCGCGGCGACACGCAAATCCTATCGCTGCGCCGCGACGAGCGGCGGGCCGCGACGGTCGAGATTGTGCTCGAAGGTCCGATCGAAGCGCGACGTTAAAGATCGGCCAGTTCAAGGCGGTTCGGAACACGCGGCCAGCCGACGATCTTCATGATGCGCTGCGGGACTTCCTTCGCGACGTGCGCTCGCAGGCTCATGCGATGAACGCCGCGCTGCTCGCCCGCTATCGGCGCCGCATGCGCAAACGCGGAGACTATGCGTGGCGCAGTGAGGCGTTACCGCTCGAGCACGCGCGCGAGGCATATCCGCTCTATCGACCGCTGCTGCCGCGCCCGGTGGCGGCGTCTTTCGACCAATGGTGCGCCGAAAGCGGACTGATCCACACGATCGACCACGCCTTCGCGGCCCTTGCCGACACACCGACAGCGCGCCCGCGCTGATTCGCACACCTCATCGCTCACATTCTCAAGGAGACCATCATGCACCCTTATGATCACGCACGCTCGTCCGCCCGCCTGCATGGCGGCCGGTGGCACGACTATTACGCCTGCCATGCATGGTTCGACGCCACGAAAGTCATTCAGTGTCGCTTCACACACCGCGCGCTGCGCCACCATCGCGAAGCACTAGAAGAAGCAATCTCTGTGCTCGGACCCACGGTCCGCAACAGTGACGGCGCCGAGATCGGCGTTCGTATCCTCGGCCTGCAGCATCTCGATGAGGATTGCGGCATCGTCCCTGATGCGCGCGACTGGATGGTCGACCTCGATGCGCCGGACTGGCTGGCGCACGATACGCCTGACGCGACCAAGCTCGCGGCGGCCAGCGCGGAGCGCTTCGGCGGCGAGGCCGAGCATTATCGCTTGCTGCATGATTGGTTCCTGGCCACGCAGAGCTGGTGCGACGGCGCGGCGCATCTGCTGTTCCGCCATCACAGCTTTGGAATCGTTGAGGCCGAAGCGCGTTTCGGACCGGCGCTCAACATCGGGGGCGACCGTTTCGTGCCGACGCGCGTGGTGGCGGAGCGCCACGTCCAAACCATACTCAATCGCGTGCCTCCGGCTGTCGACGCGCTGCGTCGGATCAAGGGCGCTCGCTGGATGCTTCAGGCGACGTCGCCGCGCAAGCTCGGTTTGGATTGAGATCGGTCATCAACAAGGAAAGGGAAGAGTGCTATGACCAGCCGTGAAGCGCACACATTTGTTGTCGTATCGACCGCGCATCTCACCGCGCAGACAGCGCGCCATCTCGATAACACCCCAGCGAAGGAATGGCCCTGTGTCGGCGGACCCTACGGCGACTACGGATGGTTCGTTTATGCGCATGAAGAAGATGCCAACGCCGGTCCGGACCGCATCCCCGAGGATCTGTTCACCATCATGACATGGGCTCGAAAGGAGGGGTTCCAGTATATTCTTTTCGATTGCGACGGTGATGTCGTCGCGGTGTTGCCGAGCTACGACTGGTAGCGCTCTTACGCGCGGGTGCGCTGAGAAGCGAGCAGGCCCGCAGATATAGAGGCAGATGTGGAGAATGAAGGAAGAGCAAAGCAGGAGGACGGTAATGCCGCTGCCGCATGCCCGGCCGGCGCGTCAAGGGAAGCTTCGCCCGCGTTCCGCGGCCCTTGACCCGCCGGACCGGAGAGGCGGCCCGCGGGAGGAGGTGATGAAGGGCTGAAGTGAATGAGGGATCAGGCGGATCGCTCACGCTTCGGCCCGTGAGGCCGAAAGGAGCCGCCATGCACACCCTCCCGACCATCCGCAAGATCTTCCAGGGCATCGCCACGCGCCATGAGATGCACCGTCTGTTCAACCGACATCGTGGCGATCCGACCTACGGGGCCGGCGATGCCGCGCCTCTCTTTGCCGGCGAGTGGTTCGAGATCGCCGAACCCGAGCATGATTACATGCTGGAGATTCTGCCGCCGCTCTGGATGCGCACCGACATGTTCGCGATGCGCGAATTCATGACGGATAACGTCACCAGCGTCTTCTTCACGCTCTGGATCGACGGTCGCAAGCGCTTCTTCCACGGCTATTGCGACCTGTCCGATCGTGGCGCGCCCGAGCAGATGAAGCGAGCGATCATCGAGCGGGAGTCCCGCCCGGTCCGCGCCATGACGCGCGACGAACGCCTCGAGCACATCTGGTCGAGCACGCATGACGACTACCGCGGCTATGCCGGCAAGGGATGGCCGGCTCCCCTGCAGGGCAAGCGCACCGTGCTCGTCTATTGCGGCGGTCTCGGCACGGTCCTGAAGCCGCTCGACGATCTCACCGATGACGAGGTCGCCGCGAAGCTGCCAGTGCAGTTCCGGCATCTGCCCGAAGCGGCATAGACCGCAACGCCCTCCCGAACCTGCGACCAGCCCGGCCCCGCGCCGGGCTTTCGCATTTTCGCGGCCCGTTCACCGGCCCGCTCCTCCCAACCTCCGCAACGCCGTGCCGCCGGTCGCCTCCGCGACGCCGGCGGACGGCCGCGCGCGCCCAACAGAAGGACTTCCCCAATGGCGCACGACGATCCCTTCACCCTCGACCTCTTCGGCAATCCCGCAATCGCGCCGGGTCTCGGCCTCGGCGTCACCGCGTTCGCGCCGGACCCCGCGGCCGACGGCAATGACGATGATCCGCCGCCTGTGATGCCGGCGCCTGCGGCGCCGTCGGCATCGCCGATCGGATCAATGCCGAAGGGCGAGAATGTCCGGCTTCTCGATGGGCGAGGCCTCGCCGCGTCCTGGCGCGATCGCGCCCGCGACAACATCGCGGCGATCCGTCTCGCGGCCGAGATCGACGCCGCTGGCCGGCCTGCGACGCCGGACGAGCAGGCAGCGCTCATCCGCTTCACCGGCTTCGGCGCGTCGGCACTCGCCAATAGTGTCTTTCGCCGCCCGGGCGAGGACGAATTCCGCGACGGCTGGGACACGATCGGCGCGGAGCTCCAGGCGCTCGTCACGCCGTCTGACTATGCGTCGCTGGCGCGCTGCACGCAGTATGCCCATTTCACGCCGGACTATATCGTGCGCGCGGTCTGGGACGGCTTGCTCCGACTGGGCTTTCGCGGCGGCCGCATCCTCGAGCCCGGCATCGGCACCGGCCTGTTTCCCGCGTTGATGCCGGACGAACTGCGCGCCGTCTCGCATGTCACTGGCGTCGAGCTCGACCCCGTGACCGCGCGCATCGCGCGCCTGCTGCATCCGCGCGCGGCGATCATCACGGCGGATTTCGCGCGCGCCGGCCTGCCGCAGCATTTCGATCTGGCCATCGGCAATCCGCCGTTCTCCGATCGAACCGTGCGCAGCGATCCCGCTTTCCGCGGACTCGGGCTGCGGCTGCACGACTTCTTCATCGCCAAGGCGCTTCGGCTGCTGAAGCCCAGCGGTCTCGCCGCCTTCGTCACCTCGCACGGCACGATGGACAAGGCCGACGCGAGCGCGCGCCGGCACATCGCGGAGATCGCCGATCTCGTCGGCGCGATCCGGCTTCCCGAAGGCAGCTTCCGCGCCGATGCCGGCACCGATGTCGTCGTCGACATCGTGTTCTTCCGCAAGCGTGACGTCGGCGAGGCGGCGCGCGACGTGGCATGGCTCGATCTCGCCGAGGTCCGCGCTGCGACAGCGGACGACGGCGCCATCCGCGTCAATGGCTGGTTCGCGCAGCAGCAGGAAATGGTGCTCGGCATCCATGCGCTGACGTCAGGCCCATACGGCGAGACGTACACCTGCAATCCACGCCGCGGCGCGGACCTCGGCGTTGCGCTGGCCGCGGCCGTCAATCGACTTCCGGAAGCCATCTATGACGGCGAGCTGGAGGCGGTTGATCCGGACGCCGAGGTGGATACGCCACAGGTCGCGGCTGTGACCGCCGGTGGCGCGACGATCCGCGAGGGCAGCTACGTCGTCGGTCCGGGCGCGGCGCTGATGCAGATTCTCGACGGCGCGCCGGTCGTCGTGAAGGTGCGCAAAGGCCGCTCCACGGACGGCATCTTCGACAAGCACGCGCGGGTTATTCGCAAGCTCATTCCGATCCGCGACGCCGTGCGCGAAGTGCTTCGCGCGCAGGAGCGCGACGAGTCATGGAAGCAGGCACAGGTTCGCCTGCGCATCGCCTGGTCGAGTTTCGTGCGCGACTTCGGACCGATCAACACGACCGTCGTCTCCACGGTCGAGGACGAGGAAACCGGCGAGGTCCGCGAGACCCATCGCCGCCCGAACCTCGCCCCGTTCGCCGACGATCCCGATTGCTGGCTGGTCGCCTCGATCGAGGACTACGATCTCGACAGCAATACCGCGCGGCCCGGTCCGATCTTCACCGAGCGCGTCATCGCCCCGCCGCCGGCGCCGGTCATCACCTCGGCGGCGGACGCGCTCGCCGTGGTGCTGAACGACCGCGGCCATGTCGATCCCGACCACATCGCCGAATTGCTCCATCGCGACTTAGACGACGTGATCGCCGAACTCGGCGATGCCATCTTCCGCGATCCCGCCGACGGTTCCTGGCAGACGGCGGACGCCTATCTGTCCGGGACTGTTCGCGACAAGCTGAAGACGGCGGAAGCGGCGGCTGCTCTCGACGATGCCTATGCGCGTAACGTCCGCGCGTTGCAGGCCGTGCAGCCCGCGGACCTGCGGCCGTCCGACATCACGGCGCGTCTCGGGGCGCCTTGGATTCCGGCCGACGATATCGTGGCCTTCGTGCGCGACACGATGGGCGCGGATATCAAGATCCGGCACATGCCGGAATTGGCCTCTTGGACGGTCGAGGCACGCCAACTCGGCTGGATGGCGGCCGGCACATCGGAATGGGGCACGGATCGCCGGCATGCCGGGCACCTTCTCTCCGATGCGCTGAACAGCGCGGTTCCGCAGATCTTCGACATCATCAAGGATGGCGAGAGCGAGCGTCGGGTGCTCAACGTCGTCGACACCGAGGCGGCGAAGGAGAAACTGCAGAAGATCAAGTCCGCGTTCCAGAACTGGATCTGGTCCGATCCCGATCGCACCGACCGGCTGGCGCGCGTCTACAACGACCGCTTCAACAACATCGCACCGCGGGCCTTCGACGGCTCGCACCTCAAGCTTCCGGGCGCCTCTGGCGCCTTTGTTCTTTATGACCATCAGAAGCGCGGCGTATGGCGCATTATCGCCGCGGGCACGACCTATCTGGCGCACGCCGTCGGCGCCGGCAAGACGCTGACAATCGCTGCGGCAGTCATGGAGCAGAGGCGTCTCGGCCTGGTCGCGAAGGCCATGCTCGTTGTGCCCGGCCATTGTCTTGCGCAGGCGGCGCGCGAGTTCCTGGCGCTCTATCCGAACGCACGCATTCTCGTGGCCGACGAGACCAACTTCACCAAGGACAAACGTGCGCGGTTCCTCTCGCGCGCGGCGACCGCGACCTGGGATGCGATCATCATCACGCACAGCGCATTCCGCTTCATCGGCGTGCCCGCGACCTTCGAGCAGCAGATGATCCAGGACGAGCTCGAACTTTATGAGCAGCTCCTGACGAAGGTGGAGAGCGATGACCGCGTCTCGCGCAAGCGGCTCGAACGGCTGAAGGAGGGACTGCAGGAACGGCTTGAGTCGCTTTCGACCCGCAAGGACGATCTCCTGACCATCTCGGAGATCGGCATCGACCAGATCATCGTCGACGAGGCGCAGGAATTCAGGAAGCTCTCCTTCGCGACCAACATGTCGACGCTGAAAGGCGTCGATCCGAACGGCTCGCAGCGCGCCTGGGACCTCTATGTGAAGTCCCGTCTCATCGAGACGAAGAGCCCCGGCCGCGCGCTCGTGCTCGCCTCCGGCACGCCCATCACCAACACGCTCGGCGAGATGTTCACCGTGCAGCGCTTCCTCGGCGCGGCCGCGCTGCGCGAGCGCGGCCTGCACGAGTTCGACGCCTGGGCCTCTACCTTCGGCGACACGACGACGGAGCTCGAGCTGCAGCCGTCAGGCAAGTACAAGCCCGTCACGCGCTTCGCCACCTTCGTCAACGTGGCCGAGCTGATCACGATGTTCCGCACCTTCGCTGATGTCGTGATGCCGGAGGATCTGCGCCAGTATGTGAAGGTGCCGGCGATCTCGACCGGCAAGCGGCAGATACTCACGGCGAAGCCGTCGGCGGTATTCAAAGTCTATCAGCGCCATCTCGAGGAGCGCATCAAGGCGATCGAAGCGCGCGACCGCGCGCCGGAGCCGGGTGACGATATCCTGCTCTCCGTCATCACCGACGGCCGCCATGCCGCCATCGACCTGCGCCTGGTCGATCCGGACAGCGACAACGAGCCGGACAACAAGCTCAATCTCTTGATCGGCACCGCCTTCCGCATCTGGCAGGAAACGGCGCCGAACACTTACGTCCGGCCGGACGCCAAGCCCTACGAGCTGCCGGGCGCGGCGCAGATGATCTTCTCCGACCTC
>JAIESC010000233.1 GCA_019746355.1 Xanthobacteraceae bacterium
ATGTAGCGCGCCGCCGCGATCAGGTGCGCCTCGTCCATCACGACCGAGCCGAACCGGCCCTGGAACAGGTGGCCGGTCCAGCGGGCGCGCGCGTTGACGAAAGCCGTGTAGCGCCGATGCGTCTCGCCCAGCGCGCGCGACAGCGCCTCGGCGGTGTGCGGCACCAGGATCAGATGCACATGGTTGGGCATCAGGCCGTAGCACCAGACCTCGACGCCGGCCCTGGCGCAGCGCTCGGCCAGAAGGTCGCGGTAGAGCGCGAAGTCGGCCGGCTCGAAGAACACCGGCTGGCGCCGGTTGCCGCGCTGGGTGACGTGGTGGGGAAAGCCTGGAACGACAATGCGGCCGATACGCGCCATAGTTGTAGCAGATCACGGCCCGGGTATTTGTGCAATTGGTAAGGTGTCACCGTAATTCCAAAAAGACCAACATTCGAGAACAACGTCTGCGAAACGGTCGTGTTGTCCAGCAGGAGGCCATAGGCCACCTTGGCCGCGGCTATGATCGGATTTACTCCCTGTGCGATGAAAGTAGCGAGGGACAACGGACCGGAGGCCGCACGAAGTCCCGCCGCTACCTCGCCGTTCGTCAGAAATTGCCGGACGGTGGCGGATGTGAGCGGCACCCCCTGGGGGGCACCGTTCGAAAGTATCTGGGCAGCGACACCTGTTCCAAATGGAATGTTGTTGAATACGGTCGCGGCTGAGCCGGTCAGGTCGCTTACAAATGCCGCCAGACCTCCGCCCAACGAATGTCCGGTGAGTATGATGTTTTGCGCGCCGCCCGCAGTGACGGCCAGTCGCTGATTGTAGAAATCCAGCGCCAGTTGCGGCTGGCTTGCCGGCGAAAATCCGCCGCTGAGTGTCCAGCCATACAACACATCTTTGAGATTTGGCCCCACATAACCGTCAAATGATGTGCCCCGGTAGGAAATAACGGTCTTGGTGTCCCAGCTATACGCAATGGCGTAGAAGCTGGCCCCTTCGTTGGCGAACGGTTCGATAATCGTGGCGTTGCCGATTTTCGTCCCTGGCGTGGTGGAGTTATTTGGCAAAAGCATGCCGGGACCACTGCCCCGGTTGTAAGCGTCGAGGGACAGAACGGCGAGAAACAGGTCATCGGATGTGGCGGGCATTCTACTGTTTCCGTTTCAAAGTGCCGGATTGATCGAAGTCGATTGATTTCAGGAAATTCGCTATCTCTCTCTGAGGCCCGAACTGAGATCCATCCAATCTGAGATTTCTCTCAAAATATTCGGGCAACCACGGCAGCTTCGTCTCGATGCCTGTGGTGATCGGCTCGGCGGTGATTTCAAGCGTGATTTCGTTCCACGTGATGTTGGGGCCCAGCGTTGCCTGCAGGTTGTTCGGATCGATCTCAATCACGCTCTTGGGATCGTTGATGTCCGCGAAGGTCACGAGGTCGGGCAGGTCGGCAGGAGGTATTGCGCGCGTGCCGCGCATGCGGGCGATGCGCCGCACGTCGGCCATGAAATCTTCCGAGAGAGCCAACCCATAAATCCGAGATATCTGCCTGATGCCCGGTCCCGATTCGGGTGACCAGCCTTCCTTGCCGAGTTGCCAGCTCCGATCTTTGCTGTCTTTCGGACGAAACTGATCAGCCAGCCGACTCGTCAGCAATGCGATCAACGGTCTCGCGCCGGGACCGAGGTCCAGGTACAAAGCTTCGCCTTGAAGCTTGTGCTTGATGCCCCGCTCCGGAAATCTGATCTCGCTAAACCGCACTTCAGCGACGCTTGAAGCGCGCTTGACGCCCCCTAGCGTATTGACCGCGAGCGTCAGCTTGTATCGATAGCTTTCGGTTTTTCCGCAGCCCGTAAGTCCGAGGGTCAACATGGCCGCGGCAGCGAGGCGCACGAAAGGCAGCGATGTTAGCGACATGAGCCCGGCCCCCGCACTTGCGGCCTCTGCGCGCTTTTCCAGCATCCCCGCAAGTGTTGTCGTCACGCTGACAGCACCCTTATGTGAAAGCCGAGTGTATTAAACAGGACCTCGCTCGACGGCATGAGCCCGTCGAAGTTTCATCGCGAAAGCGCATTGCCGAGATTGTTTTGTTGCAGGTACACGTGCCGGCGCGCGCGGCATTTGCAATGAAAGAAGACGCGCTGCAGCGTTCAATGAGAAGAAAGCACGTGCTGTTGATGTGAAAATGATCACCTCCCCCAGCTTAGGAGTGAGTGTAGCAGTCAATTGCGGCAGCACAAACAACAATTGTATTCCGTGTGAATAGCCGCGATGATAGAATTCGCAAATTGATCAAAAATGCGCTGCACAGCCAACCTCAAGGCTGAGCTTGCGCTTATTCGTGCGATTCGATATTCCACCGACTTGCGCTGCATAAAAATCAAATTGCGGTGACACCTTACCATTTGCCGAATTGTGCTGCGGAAACAGCCTCATCGTTTCGGCCTGCGTTACATCGCGCGGCTTGGAATTACGAATTACGGTGACACCTTACCAATTGCCGAACTGCCCTGCGGAAACAGCGTCATCGTCTCGGCCTGCGTCGCATCGCGCCGCTTGGGGCCGCGCCGTTGCGGGCGCAGCCGGCGGCGCGAGCGGCGCTCGATCTCGGTGAGAAAGCTCTGCGAACCGAGCGGCCGGCCGGTGGTTTCGGCACCCGGACCATCTACGCGCGAATTTCCTTCATGGCTTCGCGCAGCTGCTCCACATCGACGACGATGTTGCTCGTGTCGTCGTAGGAATGGCTGAATACGCCCCAATAGTGAAATCCAAGAAAATTGGCGAGGTGAATGAAGTTGGCCCTTGGCGTCCGCGCGCCGACGACTTCGATCACGAGCAACGGCGCGTTCATATACAGGAGATTGGTCAGAGCAGCGCCGTGCGACGCGAGAACGACGCCGGCCCCATCCAGCAGGCGGATCTGCTGCTCGATCGAAAGGTCGCTGCCGAACTCGACCGTCTCGAATTTATGGTCGATGAGAAACGACCTGAAGTCCGGCGACTCGCTCATGCCGCCGCCGGACATTGTGCGCGTCACTCGTTCGCCGCGACGAATATAGACCCGCCGATTGCCGGGCTTCGCTCTCAGTGCCGCCCTCTCTCTGAGCCATTGGATTCCGGTCTCGGACATCAGCTCATGCGCGATTCGTGGATCGCGCAGCCGTATCGGTTCAGGATTGAGAATGCCGATCTTCTTGTTCTGCGCCACAAACGACAGAAGATCGCGATGAAAATGCCGCTGCAGCGACCCGACCGGAATTGCCAGAAACCACGCGGATTCGTGGAAGCGAATTGTTGGAATTACGGTGACACCTTACCAATTGTCGAATTTGCGCTGCGCAAACAGCATCATCGTCTCGGCTTGCGTTGCATCGCGCGGCTTGGGGCCGCGCCGTTGCGGGCGCACGCTTCGGCGCAAGCGGCGCTCGATCTCGGTGAGAAAGCTCTGCGAGCCGAGCGGCCGGCCGGTGGTTTCGGCAAGGCGCAGCGCCGCCAGCGTCACGGCGTCCGGCTCGACGCCGACCAGGTCGAGCGCGGAGCCGACTCGTTCCAGCAGCGGTCTCACCTTGACCAATTCGTCGTCGCGGCCCGCAAGATGCGCCCGCGCGCTCGACCAGGCCCAATCCTGCGGCCGAGCCACCAGCCGTGCCCGCACCGGGTTGAGCGCGATGTAGCGCGCCGCCGCGATCAGGTGCGCCTCGTCCATCACGACCGAGCCGAACCGGCCCTGGAACAGGTGGCCGGTGTGGCTCCTGCGTTTGCGCATGTCCCTTTCGGAAAACCGGTGCCCACCCCGGATCAAGTCCGGGGCAGGCTTTTTCCGGGACATGCGCGGGCGCGCGCGTTGATGAAAGCCGTGTAGCGCCGATGCGCCTCGCCCAGCGCGCGCGACAGCGCCTCGGCGGTGTGCGGCACCAGGATCAGATGCACATGGTTGGGCATCAGGCCGTAGCACCAGACCTCGACGCCGGCCCTGGCGCAGCGCTCGGCCAGAAGGTCGCGGTAGAGCGCGAAGTCGGCCGGCTCGAAGAACACCGGCTGGCGCCGGTTGCCGCGCTGGGTGACGTGGTGGGGAAAGCCTGGAACGACAATGCGGCCGATACGCGCCATAGTTGTAGCAGATCACGGCCCGGGTATTTGTGCAATTGGTAAGGTGTCACCGTAATTCCGTAATTCCAGGTCGACGGATTAAACAGTGCAAGGTTCACCTCCGGAAGAATGTCAGTTCCGCGGTATGAGATGATCGTCTTGCTGTCCCAAGTATAAGCTTGAGCAAAAAAACCCTCTGCTTTCGCTTGTTCGTCGCCTTGAGAGGCGCCGATTGTCGCGTCGCCTGGTAGTATTGTTGCTTAACTTAAGCCCCGCATCGTAGCCCCGGTTATAAGCATCCATAGCCAGGATCGCACGAAAGAGATCTTCGTTGCTAACCGTCATGGGTTGCCTCTTTCACTTTGTGAAATTTCCACCATGCAGGCAGTGGGCCTCACTTGGAAAACAAGCACCCCGGCCGCTTAGATAGGTCGGATGCGGCAGCCAAGGGAGCTTGGCTGCTAACGTTCTGCTTATTGGGGCGTCCGTGGTTTCCAGAAAGGCGCGTCGAAACCTGACGCCTGGCCGAAATGCCCGCTCGAAATCATCTCGCTCAACTACGCTTACTGTGACCGGCAGCTTTCGATCAGAGAAGGTCACAAATGTTGGTACGTACTCTTGGGGTAGGTCGCCTCTACCTTTGAGTTTATATTCGTCCCGCCAAGCGACTTTTTTTCCCCTCGCGAGCGCTGCACGCGTTAGGCCGAATATCTTGTCTTGATCCTGCCCCTTAGCGCCCCATCCCAGTATTCCAATCACAAACTGACCTTTCCCAAGGTCAACAAAAACCGCTTCGCCTTTCGCCTCGCCACGGACTCCTCGGGCCTCAACCGGCCCCCAACCGCCACTCTCCCAAAACGAGGTTTGGATTACGCTCGATCCGGACTTCAACCCTTCCGGAGTTTCGACTTCGATTACGAGACGAAACCGATTTGTGTATTCAGGAAAGATGAAGTGGTAACCTACGTAGACGCCCGCGCCCAAGAGGATAAGCAGCGCGGCAACAAGACAGCCTCGGCCAACGCTCAATTTGCTGACGCGGGCGTCGTCAAGCATGCGCATCGAACTCATATCCGATTGCGCGCGCTCAGCGCTTGCCAAGAAGGACGGCGCTGTGCGGCGTTCGATGAGACGCAAGCACGTGCTTCTGATGTGACAATGACCGCCTCCCCTCGACGGTAGCGAACGTAGCAGCCAATTCTGACGACACAAATAACAATTGTATTCGGTGTGAATTTAGCGCGATGCTAGAAATCGCACACAGATCAAGAGTTCCGTGCGAACGAGCCGCGTTCTCGACGTCGAAATCGACAGTATTGCAGAAGTCGTCCATGGCCTGCGAAGCCGACGCATCCTCCCACGACATGTTGGCCTTGATGCACATGCCGTCCCGGCGTACGAGAATCAACTCCCGGAGCACGACGTACTCTCCGTGCAGGATCCCTGCCCGCTCGAACGTCACCTCGCTGAAATAATTCAGAACCGACTCAAACGGCGCCCGCGACGCCGCGCTGAAGCGCACGCGCGAGCGGTC
Source organism: Xanthobacteraceae bacterium (assembly GCA_019746355.1). The sequence continues at coordinate 5,608 of JAIESC010000233.1, forward strand.
AAGAGCTCGCGGCACGACCCGATTGGTCGTGTACGAGAAGTCCCGGCATTGATAGAACGTCGGAATCGGCGGCGCTGCCATCGGAAGGAACCGAGATGCGGCGGCCTGCACGTCTCACGCTGGGCTGCGGCGCCAAGAGACGAATCACTTCAGTTGCTCATGACATATCACGCGGCTCGATCGCTGTCCGCCGGCGTTCGTCGACGGGATCGGCGCCGTTGATTTTAGCCCCGCGAGCGATGGCCCCGCGCGGCTATTGCCGCAGCAGTCCGCAATAGCGCTGCGCGCCGTTGTCCCAGCAGCCGGTCTGGCGGCAGACGGATTGCCCGGCATCCGGCACCGCCTGCACAGCCAGATCGCAGAACCGAATGTGCCGTTCAACTCGGGACGCGCGCTTTGATCGGTTCTGATCGTCGACGACTATTTCCTGGCGCCCTGCGCCCAGGCGGTGAACGAATTCCGCGCCAGGCACGGCATCGCCGAGCCGATCCTGCCGATCGACGGCATGGGCGCGTATTGGCGGCGTGACCGGTAGCCGGTTGCTCCGTTGCGGGCGAGCCGTTCGCGACAGCCGCGGCGAGCCGGCCGTCTGCGGCTCAGATTCGCGCAAGCGTCATCAAAGTCCGCTGCGCGGACACGGTGTTGCAGTTCTGTCTGACGCCTGTACCATCGATCGCTTCAAGTTCAGAAGCGGTTGTCAGCTTGGCGTGCCCATTTGGGATTCTTCGAAATCCATCCATCGCGATCTCAACCTCCGGACAGCACGAGGCCGGCAGGCGCCATGGCGACCGACAGGGTGATCTGATGTTGGGCGCGACATCCGGCGCGCTTGCGCTCAGGGAAGCGAAACAGACGATAAGGGGCGGGCGAAGGCCGCGGCCGCTCGGTTGGAAGGCATGCGCATGAGCAATGAAGACCCATCCTGGGTGGATGTCCCCACGGTGCGAGACGTCGGCGAAGCCGTCGTATCGGCGATGGGACTGGCCGGTATCGAATATATCTTTTTTACCTCCGGCTCCGAGATCTGCTTCTATCAAGAAGCGATTGCCAAGTTGACGAGTGAAGGCCGCGCGGCGCCCAAGCTCATCACCATCACGCACGAGCACGTCGGATTGAACGCAGCCTTGGGCTACGCCGCGGTCAGCGGACGCCCTGCGGTCACAGCCGTGCATGTCGACGCGGGAACGCTTCACCAGGGCGGCGCCATCCACACGGCCTATCGCAGCGGCCTGCCGGTGCTGATGACCGCCGGCGCGCCGCCAACGTCTTATCCGGGATCAATTCGCGGGGCGCGAGGGGTCGGCGGTCATATATGGATGCAACAGGTCTATGATCAGCACGCCATCGTTCGCCAATACGTCAAATGGGATCATCGCCTGGAGTATCAGGACAACGCCGGGCTCATGGTCGGCCGAGCGCTGCAATTGGCGTGCAGCCCCCCGTGCGGTCCTGTCTATTTGAGCCTACCGCAGGAAATTTCCCTGCGGCAGATCGATGGCGCCAAATTTCCTGCGTTGAAGCAGCTTGCGATTGCCCGGCCGCCAGCGCCGGATCGCGAAGGAATTCGCGACATCGCAAGCCGCCTTATTCAAGCGAAAAATCCGTTCGTCGTCGTTTCCGGATCCGGCCGCAATCCCGCAACCGTACAGGCCCTTGTGCGTCTTTGCGAGATGTCGGGGCTCCCGGCCGTCAACTCCATATCTCGAGCATTCCTGTCTTTCCCATTCTCGCATCCGTTGTTTCAAGGTTCGGCGAGTCTGGACAAGGCGGACGTGGTCCTCGTCATCGATGCCGACATTCCGTGGATGCCGGGCCCTTCGGCCCCCGGGCCTGATTGTTACGTGGCCGTGATCGACATCGACCCGGTCAAACAAAAATTTCCGACCTTCGAATTTCCCGCCAATCTGCGCCTGACGTCCGATCCGCTGCTTGCGATAACAGCACTGATCGAAGAGCTGCAGCCTTTGGTCACGTCCGATCACAAGGCGCGGTTCGCGACGCGTGCCGCCGAATGGGCAAAGGCATCGGAGCGAAAAATCCGCGCGCTTCAGAGCGAGGCCGCCAGTCGGGCCAACGCGCGCCCCATCGACCCGCTCTGGCTCAGCTATCAAATTGCCGAATCGCTGGAAGAAGACGACATCGTCATCGACGATACGCTGCCCGCAAGCCGCTTCCATGAATTTGTCCGACTGTCGCGCCCAGGATCGTACATCACGAATCCGGGAACCAGCGGAGGTTGGGCTCCCGGCGCAGCTTTGGGCGCGAAGTTTGCCGCGCCGGATCGCGACGTCATCGCCGTTTCAGGCGACGGCTTTTACATGTTTGGTACTCCGGCTCCGGCGTTGTGGGCCGCTGCTCACCACAAGAAGCCGTTCTTGATGGTGGTCTACCAGAACCGGAGCTACACCACCGCGACGACGCGGCTGAACACCGCATACCCGGACGCGTTCGCGAAGCGACAGGACTTTGATTACCAAGGCGGGTATTTCGATCCGCCGATCGATTTCGCCCGAGAAGCCGAAGCGGCCGGAGCCTACGGCGAGAGCGTGCGGGATCCCGGCGATATCCGCGCCGCGCTGAAGCGCGGCCGAGAGCAAATCCGGCGCGGCGTTCCGGCAGTCATCTCGGTATGGCTGCCGCGAATCCTGAAGGCCGATTAGATGTCGCGCGAGAACCTCTCGTCATCCGCGACCGCGAATTCGACACGAGGCATCCGTCGTCACGTCAGGAATCCGCAATGAGACATGTGTATACGCTGCTCATCTGCCTTGCCGCCGCTGTGGCCAGCGCAGCCGGCGCACAACCTTATCCGAGTCGGACGATCACCGTCGTTGTCCCGTTTGCCGCCGGCGGGGCGGTCGATGTCATGGCTCGGCTGTTTGCCGCCAAGATGAGCGAAGGCGTCGGCCAGCCCGTGGTCGTGGAAAATCGCGGCGGGGGTGGTGCGATTATCGGCATTGGTGCAGTGGCGACGGGCGATTCCGATGGCTACAGGATCCTGTACAGTCCAAACAGCGTGGCCATTCTCCCGGCGCTGTATCACAAATTGTCATTCAATCCGGAGAAAGACCTCGTTCCGGTCAGCCAGGCATTGACCAGCACACTTGTTCTCGCAGCGCATCCGAAACTCGGCGTGTCGAGCGTGCAGGAGCTCATCTCCTTTGCGAAAGCAAATCCCGGGAAACTCAATTTTGGTTCTGCCGGAGTGGCCGATCCGCTGCAATTGGGCGTGGAGATGCTGAAAACGACGACCGGAATACAGGCGCAGGCCATTCCGTTCCGAGGGCAAGGACCAATGTTCACGGCGCTCCTGGCGGGGGAGATCGACATCGGAATTGTGTCCCTCCAAACTGCGTTGCCTTCGATCCAGAGCGGCATGCTCCGCCCGCTCGGCGTCACCGGCGGCAAACGCGCCAAGTCGCTCCCGCAGGTGCCGACAATTGCGGAGGCCGGGGTCCCAGGCTACGAGCTCACGAGCTGGCACGGCTTTTTTGCTCCAGCGCGAACCCCCTCCGAGGTCATCGCGCGCCTCCACGGCGAGGTGGTGCGCGCGGCGACCCTTCCTGACGTGAGACTTCGCATTGAATCGGCGGGCAACGAAGTGATCGCCAATTCACCGCAGGAGTTTGAAGCGATATTTCGTTCGGACGTACAGAAGTTCAAGAAGCTCGTCCAAGAGGCCAAACTTCCCGCCCAGGACTGATCCGGCAGCGCTCCCGCAGCAAAGCCGCGGGAGCGCTTCAAGGTGCGTGCTGCAGTTGCGGAGCGCAATCCCTCAGGCGGCGGAGCCATCGCGCGCCATTTGTCGACCGGTGACCCGTCAGCGGCAGCCCCATTAAAAACCAGCTCCGGCCCACAACAGAGAACGCGATGCCCAAGGACGTCTACGATTTTGTCATAGTTGGCGCCGGCTCGGCGGGCTGCGTGCTCGCCAATCGTCTCAGCGAACAGTCCGACGTCGACGTTCTTCTGCTTGAAGCGGGCGGACGCGATCTCAACCCGCTGATTTCCATCCCTCTCGGCATGGGCCAGATGCATCGATATCGGATGCACGACTGGGGATTCGAATCCGAGCCCGAAGAACACCTCGGGGGCCGCCGCATCGATGCGATGCGGGGAAAGGTGCTGGGCGGTTCTTCTTCAATCAACGTGATGGCATACACGCGCGGAAACCCACTCGACTACGATCGCTGGAGTCGAAACGGCGCGCACGGCTGGCGGTATGACGAAGTGCTGCCCTACTTCCGGCGCTGCGAGACATGGGAGGGCGGCGCCAATTCCTGGCGCGGCGGCACCGGTCCCCTTGGGACCGAATTCGCGAAAACCACCGATCCGATCTTTGCCGCCTGGGCCGCGAGCGGACAGGCCGCCGGCTATCCGGTCGTGGAAGACTACAACGCACAAACACAGGAAGGCTTTGGCAAAGGCCAGTACACGATCAGAGAGGGTCGAAGATCGTCCTCCTCAAGCGCATATTTGAAGCCTGCTCTTGCCAGAAAGAATCTCGAAGTGCGAACGCGTGCTCGCGCGCGACGCGTTATTTTTGAAGGCAATCGCGCGGTCGGCGTCGAATATGAAAGGCGCGGATCGCTCGCAATCGCACGTGCCTCTCAGGAGGTGATCCTTGCGGCGGGTGCTTTCAACACGCCGCAGCTGCTCATGCTGTCCGGTGTCGGCCCCGCCGATCACCTTCGTGAAATGGGCATCCGTCCACTCGCGGACCTCCCTGTTGGCCAGTCCCTTCAAGACCATTTCGGCGTCTGGATTTCGTATGCGCGTCGGGCCCCGGGACGATTCCATCGGGAAATGCGCTTCGATCGGATGGCGACGAGCGTGCTCCGCGCATATCTGTTCGGGACCGGTCCGGCGACCGTGGTTCCCGGGGGACTTCACGCCTTTATCAAGACGGATCCCCGGCTCGAGGTGCCGGACATCGAATTCATGTTTCATACGGTGCCGCCCGAGGCACGACTGTGGTTCCCGGGTCTCATCCCAGGCTACCCGGATGGGTATGGAATCCGGCCGACACTGTTGCATCCGAAAAGTCTTGGACGGGTTCGGCTGCGCTCGTCGGATCCGAAGGACCCGATCCGGATCTTCTTCAATGCGCTGTCCGAGCCTGAGGATCTCCGGGTGCTGCGCGAGGGCTTCAAGCGGGCGCGAGAGATCGGCATGCAGAAGCCGCTCGATCCCTTCCGCTGCAACGAGACTTCGCCCGGTTCAGACGTTCGCAGCGATGCCGAGATCGATGCCTTTATCCGCAGGACAGGGGCCAACGCCTACCACTCGGTCGGGACATGCAGGATGGGAAGCGACGACAGGTCGGTTTGCGATCCGCAACTGCGGGTGCGCGGTATCGAGCGGCTGCGGGTCTGTGATGCGTCGGCCATGCCGGACCTCGTCTCCGCGCATATCAACGCGTGCGTCCTGATGATGGCGGAGAAGGCCTCTGACCTCATCCGCGGCAATGGCGTGGCTGGTGAAAAATTGCAGTGATGCGCCGCTGGCCATGATGCGGAGTGTTGCTGATGATCCGCGGTGTTCCCTCCGCGGTGTTCCCTTGTTGCGTTCCCTTGGGGTGGAGGAATTGATGTACCGAGACTTGCGCGAATTCATCGGCCTCGTCGGCGAGATGGGCCTGCTGCGCCATGTGGAGGGGGCCGACGCGCATCTGGAGATCGGCGGGATAACCGAGGTTGCCGCTTCCCGGCCGGAGAGTCCGATGCTGCTGTTCGATTCGATCGTCGGCTATCCGCGCGGATTCCGCGTTCTCACCAATGCGACCTTCAACATCCGAATGGCCGCTTTGGCGTTGGGACTCGACCCGGAGCTCGGTCCGCTTGATGCGCTCAAGGCATGGAAGCTCAAAAGCGGAAGAACGAAACCCATTCCGCCGGCCGTTGTCGGACATGCCGCCTTTCTCGAGAACACAATGCGGGGACCGGATGTGGACCTTGACCGCTTTCCGGTTCCACATTGGCGCGAACACGATGGCGGCCCGTATATCGGCACCTCCGCGCTGGTCATCACGCGCGATCCGCAGAACGAGTGGACCAACACGGCGATCTATCGCGTGCAGAAGCACTCGAAAAACCGTGTCACGGTCCAGTTCGATCACCGCGGCAGACACGGGTATATGATCGCGCAAAAATACTGGGGCGCCGGCAAGGCATGCCCGATCGCCATTGCCATCGGCGAAGATCCCTCGCTGTTTTTCGCGGCGATCGAACCGGTCCCCGAGGGAAAAACGGAATATGACAATGCAGGCGGTCTCAAAGGGATGCCCATCGAGGTGTATCCAGGCCCGGAAACCGGGATTCTGGTGCCGGCCTACTCCGAAATCGTTTTGGAGGGCCTGCTGTTACCGCCGGATCAACAAACCCTCCTGGAAGGACCGATCGGCGAATTCACCGGATACTATGCAGGCGAACCGAAGCCGTGCCCGGTTGTCGAGGTGACTGCAGTTCACCATCGCAACGATCCGATCCTCTATGGTGCTCCTCCGCTCAAGCCGCCCCGTGGGGCACACTTCGGACCTTTTCGCGCGGCCCGTCTCTGGAACGTGCTGGAAGCGGCAGGCATCACCGACATTGTCGGCGTTTGGCCGCACCTCAGCAGTCTGATGATCGTGATCGCCTTGAAGCAACGTTACGCGGGTCATGCCAAACGGGCAGGCCTCATCGCGGCCGCGAACGCCTACATGGGGCGGCTTGTGGTCGTCGTGGACGAGGACATTGATCCGTCGAGCCTGGAAGATGTCATGTGGGCCGTGGCCACCCGCTGCGAGGCCAGCGAATCGATCGACATCATCAGAAACGCCTGGTCGTCACATCTCGATCCGAGAATCAGCCCCGACGACAAGTCGCGGGGTGTGACCACCCATTCCAAGCTCATTATCGAGGCGTGTCGGCCGTTTTCGTGGATGGACCGGTTTCCGCTGCCGACCGCGCTGTCGCCTGATGCTGCGCGGAGGATCAATGAGAAATGGAACAGGGCGTTGGATGGCGGCAGCAACAGACGCGACGCCGGGGCCGGCTGAGCGGTTCCGGGCAGGCCATCACATGTGACGCGACTCGGGTGCTGCGCTCCCTCAGCACGAGCGTGATGCTGGACGTCATGCTGCGAACATCAGCGAATTGAGCCCGGCAGTGGCGCCCTCTGGTCCGCGTTTGCCTATCGAGCACTCCACTGGCCGGCGCGGACATGCATCTCCGGTCCGCGGCCACGCGCTCGCGCGCCTTCCGCGCCCAGAGGACCCCCACCCCGACCCTCCCCCTTTCAGGGCTACAAGATTCACACATTTCGGAGGCTCCAACCATGCTTGATCGCGTGGAACT
>JAIESC010000236.1 GCA_019746355.1 Xanthobacteraceae bacterium
TCGAAAGGTGTTGCTGCACAACCACTTTCGCTGATTTGGCGCCCCGATGCGCTTATCTCTGTGAGATATCCGGGCTAAAGCTTCGGATGAAACGATGTCGTGCGTGAGCGTCACGGGGGCGGCGCTGTAGATGCTCGCGCGGCCGAACGGTCCGGACAGCCTGACTTCCGCGGCGGTGGCGAGAACGCCGCTCCGTCGGGCGGCCAGCGCGGTCACCGCGGCGTCGCGCTCGGTCTCGAATTTGTGCAGAAGATTGTTTTCGGAGTTGAGGTCGGAAGATGCAGAAGCAGAAGCCTTTTCTGCGCCGGCGGCGGTGGCTTCCGCCTTCTCCGCCTCTTCGCGCTTCTTCGCGAGTTCGCTGGCTTTTACTCCATCAGGATGTTCGCGGAGTTCGAGATACGTCTTGAGGGCTGCGTCGCGCTCGCGCTCGGCGGTTTCGACCTCGTTGGAGGCCCGCTTCTCATCGCTGACGGCGGCGTCCAGGGTATCCTTGGCCTTGTTGAGGGCGGCGCTTGCGTCGTCGAAGCGGGTTCTCGCACTACTGACATCGCGGGCGAACTTTTTGGTTCTGGCGCCGGCGTAGCGGCGGTACGTGGCCTCGAATTTGCCGATGGCCGCCTGTGCCGCTTGGTAGGAACGAAGCTGGGCGCGATCCTCTTCGAGCCGCCCCATCGCATCTGCGACGGTGTCGATCATTTCGGCGGGAATCGGCGGCAGTGCAGCCGTAAGGGCGGCGGACAGAAGGGATTCGTTGGGCGACTTCGTGAGTTGGGGATGGCGCAGTTGGATGAGCGTGTCGACGAGCAGGCGGTAGCGTTCTTCGCCCAGCTGAAACAGACGCTGGTCCACGGCGCGGCGGTAGTCTTCGGCCCGCTCGAAGAAGTGCGCGCCGTTGCCGGCCAGTGCCTCCTTCAGGGGCCCCTTCTTCAGGACGGCCTTGTCGGGCGAGAGAAACGAGCAATCGATGCCGACGCGTTTGTCGTCGATGATGAAGAACCAGCTATCGACGTTGGATCGGTCTTCGACCGCGTCGAGACCGCATGCGAGCGTGACGAACCGATGCCGGCCATCTTCGTCGACGCGTCCGAATTCGATCCAGACGTAGCCGGTACGCTTCTGGTACTTCCCGTTCATGAGGAGGTTCCAAGACATCCTCTTGGTACGGTCTCCGTCGGGTTCGACGCGGTAGGGGCTAAGATTGGCGTCGAAAAGGAACGGCACCGAGAGCGCCAGCAGCTTCGATTTTCCAGTGCCGTTGTTGCCGCGGTAGGCCAGATGCCCATCGACGAACCAGAATTCCTCCACGTCATAGAAGAAAATCTCGACGACGCCGGTGCGCATGGGCTGCCACCGCTTTTTGTCGGGGAGCGGCAGCGGGGGCGCAATGGTCGGTATGTTGAAGGGAAGGACGGAGTTCACTCTGCATTCTCCCCGAAGAGGTCGTCGTCCGTATCGTTGCGATGCCGGATGTCGAGCTCGCCGAGCTTGTAGCGGAAAAGCGCCGGAAGGATTTCGATCTTTTCGGCGTCGACGGTGATGAGCTTGAGTTGGGCGAGGCGGGCGAGTGCGCTCGCCGTGAGGTCGCGCACGCCGCTTTCGGTCTTCGCATTTCGACGCCAGTACCTTCCGTAGCGCTCGGTCGAAGCTGCCACGAACCTTTCAATCTCGGTCCGGCTGGGGATGTCCCCTTCCGCCTGCGTCAGATGGTCGGCCACGAGAAGCGTGACGTGGGCGTTGGTGCCGTCGGCGGGCATGGCTATGTCGCTGCAGCTGCCGTCCGGATCGCACAGCGCGAGCCCCTCCGCGCGAAGTTCGACCTTGAGGCCGGTGCCGCTGGCGAGACGGTTCGCAATGGCACCGCGTTGGTTGATGAAGTACGGCTTGTCCTCATCGGCGATTGCTTCGTTGTAGACGACAGGATCGTCGAGGAGGCGGCGCGAGATGTGGTGACGGATGGCATCTCGACGTCCTTCGTCCGTGTCGGGGTGAAATTCCTCGATGACCGCCGTGATACGCTCGGCGGTGGTCTTCGGGGCGTCGCCGGGAGCCCAGGTCGATGGGCCGCGCAGGGCGATCAGCAGATTGGAGAGCGGGCCCCGGTGGACGTCATAGAGGGCGTCGCGGGCCTTGTCGTCCGTGCCGCCTCCCTGGACGTAGTCCTCCGCGTCGCCGTCGACGGCGGACAGAATGCCGAGAGCGCCGAGCTTCTTGCAGGCGGACGCAAGGTCGCGACGGTCTTGAATGTCCTGCATGTCGAGATTGAAGCCACGACCGAAGAAATGGAAATCGTTCGCGAGAGACAGGACGCTTTCGCCCAGTATGCGAAGCGTGATCTGGGCGTCCGAGCGCTCCAGAACTGCGCAGATCATACAGAAGATCGCGTACCGGCGACGGTTGAACTGTTCCCAACCCCGTGTCGGATCGCTGGGATCGCCCCAGCCGCGCGTCGGATCGGCGGGATCGCCGGGAACCTTGTGCAATCTCGCGTATTCGCGTTCCACCCGAAGTTGCCAGCCGGCCTCGCGCTTGAACCATGTCGTCAGTTCGGCCGCGTGACGCCGGACCAGCCTGAGCGACTCGCGGTGGGTGTCGCGGTTGGGCGTAAGAAGCGGATTCATCAGGAGCGCGCGGACGGCGAGCGCCTTCTCCTCTTGTTCTTGGGTGGCCTGCTGGCGAAGGATGTCGCGACCGCCTGCGGAGGGGTGGCTGTCCACCGCTGTCGAGTTCATGTCGGACCTGTCTGCGTGATTGTGATGCGATGGTCGCGACCTCGGAGTGTGCCTTCCTCGGTCTCTATTGCAGCTTCCGTATCGGGCTCGAAGGGTTCGAGGCGGATGAGATGCATGCCGTCGGTCGACTGGATTTCGAAGCTGCCGTCGCTTGATTTATTGGCCGCGATGGCTTCGCCAAGGATCGTGAGGAGGAAGCGGAATTCGTGGCGGTTCAGAAGCCAGAGTTCGGACAGCAGCATAGACTGTCCGGTGGCGAACTTGAGCCTTGCAGCCTCGATCTGCGCGTGCTCCTCGCCCACCCGGGCCTTGAGCTTCTCGCGGCTGGCGCTGCGGTCATGGACGCGAGGCATCCGCCCGCGCGGCATGCTGTAGCCGGTCTCGCGAAGGCGGAGCGGCACGACGATCGATGGAGCGTCCTCCCATGAGACGACGCCGACGACCTCGCCATCGGCGGTGTTTTCGGAGTAGTGCCGGGCGGGATTGAGGCCGAAAGCCGCGCGCGAAAGGCGGTGTGCATCGTCTTCAGTCTCGCAGTCGAGAAACCAGTGGGCCAGAACTTTGAAGTCGGCGGAGCGGTCACTGCGGCCGCTGCGCCGCTCGTTGATGGCGGCAATCGCCCGGAGCATCTGCGGGATGGCGTCGCGCGCGCGAGCTCTCAGCTGTTCGCTCTGGGAGCGTTCTCCGTTGGCGCCGCCGATGAACCACATGCGCAACCCTCGCCAGCGATCGTGCAGCGCGGTAAGTTCGGCTTCGTAGGCCTGCTCCTCTTCGCCGGGAGGGGCGTTGCGAGCCTGGCGACGGGCGACACTTTTGAACATCGTGTCGGTGCTCAGCTGAAGCGCGTCGATGTCTTGCGAAATGGCGCCAGTCCTGCTGACCAGATCGCCGACGAACTGGCGGATGTAATCGATGAGGCGCTGTTTGTAGTTCAGTACGGCGTCGACATCGCCGTCCTGGAGGTCGACGCCGCGGAGTAGGCCAGCCATGAAGGCGCGGGCGGTCTCGGCCATGTTGTTGAACACGGTCATGAGACTGTTGAGGGTTTCGTAAATCTTGGCGACGTCCGGATCGTTGCTCCGAGCGAGCTGGATCAGCGTGCCGAGGCCCTTGCCGATGTCCTCAAGCGCGACCGTTTGCAGTTCGCCGCGGCGCTGCATCTCCCTGGCGAATGCACTGAGGGCCATCTCGACGGAGACGCCGCCCTTGGACAGGCGGTAGAGGGAGCGCCGCCGGTAGAAGCCGCCCAGCGACGTCACACGCGAATTGTCGGCCTGGCAGTCGAGATTGCGCCATTCCGTCAACTTGTCCAAGATGACGTCCAACTCGGCGGCGGTCGGCGGCTCGCCGGGCCATTGAGCCTGCGTGAGTATCTCGGAAGGGCGGACGTAAAGGAGCAGCTGACGCTCGGCTGCGGCGCACACGTCGAGGACGCACCGGTACAACACCGCGTTGTCGGCGGTGACGTGGCGGAAGAGATCCTGATGCGTGGCGATCTCGAATTGACCGCTCATGCAAGCCCCAGCGCTAACCTGGTGATACCCGCAATGGTGGCACCGTGGAGCGGCGTCCGTCAAAGCAAATCAGGTGCGGGCCGCCGAAAGGTTGTCGCAGTTCGAACCACAGTGCGTCGAAGGCGCCCGCTATCGCGCTGATGGCGCAGCCTCCCTTATAGTCCGTCGAAGATGGGCGTGAACGTCCTTTCGCAGGGGGAGCGTAAGGTCCAGCCCAGTCACCTCTGCGGCAGCGGGATGAACTCGATCTCGTCGCCCGGCACCTTCTGGAAATGGCCGGCCGTCCACTCCGCCTTGGCCTGCTCGATGCGGTCCTTGCTCGACGACACGAAATTCCACCAGATGTGGCGCGGGCCATCGAGCGGCTCGCCGCCGAACAGCGCGATATGCGCGTCGCTGACCGCTTTGATGGTGATGCGGTCGCCGGGCTTGAACACCAGCAGGCGGCCGCTGCCGAAGCGGTCGCCGGCAATGTCGACCTCGCCGTCGATCAGATAGGCCGCGCGCTCGACGTGATCGGCGTCGAACGGAAGCTGGCTTCCGGCCTTCAGCGTCACGTCGGCGAACAGCGTTTCCGAGGCCGAGACGACCGGCGAGCGCTTGCCATAGGCGCTGCCGACCACCACGCGCACCGAGGTGCCGTTGTCCGTGACCATCGGGAATTCGCCGACCTCGTGATGCGCGAAGGCCGGGTCCGTTTCCTCCTTCGCCGCAGGCAGCGCGACCCACATCTGCAGGCCGTGCAGGTTGTCGCCCTTGGCGCGCCGCTCGGTGCCGGTGCGCTCGGAATGCACGATGCCGCGCCCCGCGGTCATCCAGTTCACCTCGCCCGGCCGGATCGGCACGGCGGTGCCGAGGCTGTCGCGGTGCATGATCTCGCCGTCGAACAGGTAGGTGACGGTGGCAAGCCCGATATGCGGATGCGGCCGCACGTCGAGGCCGTTGCCGGACTTGAACACGGTCGGCCCGAAATGATCGAAGAACACGAACGGCCCGACCATGCGCGACTGGATCGAGGGCAGCGCGCGCCGCACGGTGAAGCCGTCGCCGAGGTCGGCGGTGCGCGGCACGATCACGGTCTTGAGCGCGTCGCACTGGAACTTGTCGCCGGCGGCGGGGTCTTTTCCGGGGAAGAAACTCATGAGGGCCTCCTGTTGCCGCCGAATATAGGGTGGCGGCAGCGAGGCTGCCATTGGTTGGATAGGCGGTCCCGGGCTAAGCCGTCTTGAGCTTCGGCAAGAGCTTCTTCGCCGTCTCGTTCTCGATCGAGCGCAGGTCGGCGGCGGAGAACCTCCACGCCGCGATGCCGTCGTTGACCTCGGCGCCGTCGCGGTAGGGATAGTCGGTGCCGTACAGCACCTGCGACACGCCGACCATCTCGAACAAGGCCGCAAGCTGCGCCTTGGTGTTGCCCTGCGCCAGCTCGTAATAGAATTTCTGGAATTCCGGGATCGGGCCGTTCGGCAGATGCGCGTGCTTCTGCACCTGCTGCTGCCGGACGAAGCGCGCGGTGAGGAACGGCAGGGTGCCGCCCGAGTGCGAGAAGATCCAGCGGATGTCCGGATACTTCTGCGACGCGCCGCTGAACACCAGGTGCGCCACGGTGCGCGTGGTGTCGGTCGCATATTCGATCGAGCCCGGCGGAATGCCCGGCACCACGTTGTGGCAGCAGTTCGGCGTGAGCGGGTGCACATAGACCACCGCCTTCCTCCGGTTGAGCTCCTCGTACACCGGCGCGAACGACGGGTCGCCGTGATACTTGCCGTCATAGCTGGTCAATAGCCCGAAGCCGTCGGCCTTGAGCGTGTCGAGCGCGTATTCGATCTCCTTGAGGCTGCCTTCGGTGTCGAGCGGCGTGATCGTTGCGAACAGGCCGAACCGGCCGGGATGCTCCTGCACCAGCTTGGCGCCGTACTCGTTGATGGCGCGGCCGAGCGAGCGCGACTCCTGCACGTCGCCGTACCACGTGCCGGGCTGCACCTGCGACAGCACCGCGGTCGAAATGCCGCTCTTGTCCATGTCCTCGAGCGACATCTGCGGCGACCATCTCGGCGCGCCCTGCCTGTGCTTGGTCAGCGCCTCGCGGTGCACCTGAGGCAGGAAATGGTGATGCACGTCGATCCTGGTCCTGGCGGGCTGCGCCAAGACGGTGGGAGCGCCTGATGAGCTTGCGGCCGTGCCGAGGCCGAGCGCGGCAAGACCGCCGGAGAGGAAGTTGCGCCGGTCGAGCGGCACGCTGTCGCGCGCGGGCGTAATTTCGCAGCACGCGCAGCTGGCGGAAAACTTGCGATTCGACAGGCCGTTCATCCGAAATCCGGTCATAGCCATCCTCCCCAAAAAAGGCGCCTCTTGCGCGGGCACATTCCCTAGCTTGGCGCATCGGCGTCTTGGGTCAAGGCGGGTGCACGCTCTCTCGATCGTCATTCCGGTTCGCGCGCATAGCGCGTCGAAGACGCGCGTAAACGCGCTGGTGCGCGCGCGCCCCGGAATGACGGGGGTGGGCAACCGCCGGCAGCTAGCTCTGCTTCAGCCGCGGAATGAGCTTCAACGCGACCTCGCGCTCTTAACTCAACTTCCTTGCGCCGTCCTTTGAGCGATCAACTCTTTGAGTCCCTGCCGGTCGATCTTGCCTGCCGAATTCCGCGGAATCGAATCCACCGTGATCACAAGCTTCGGGATGAACACCGCCGGCAACTGGCGGCGCAGATGATCGAGCAGCCCGTCCTTGTCCGTTTCCTTTTGCCAGACGACGGCGGCGACCAGGATTTGCACGTCCGAGTTGGCCCAGGCTGCCAGCGCCGCGGCTTCCTTGACCGCCGGAAACGATCCAAGCGCGGCTTCGACGCGTTCGGGGCTGATCTTGTCGCCGCCCAGGTTGATGATGGCTTCCTCGCGGCCGCGGATGACCAGCACGCCGTCGGCCGTCATCATGCCGATATCGCCGGGATAGAAGCCGCCGTCGCGGAATCGGAGGCGCGTTGTTTCCGGGTCGCCGATATAGCCATCGGCAAGCTCGGAACTGCGGATGCGAACAAGACCTTCGCGTTCGGCTGGGAGAGGCGCTCCTGACGGGCCCACGATGTCAACCGAGACACCGGGCACCGCGTAGCCGACCGCGCCGTCCATCGCCGGCAGCATGCTGACCGGAGCGGTGGCGGCGACACTGGCCTCCGTCGATCCATAGCAGGATACAAGATTTGAGCACAGCCGCGAGCGCGCCCGATCTGCAAGCGATCTCGGCAGGCGGCTTCCCAGGGTGACCACCAGATCCAGATAGCTCCGGAACGAGGGAATTTTCTCACAAAGGTCGGTGAATTCGGCAAGGCTGCGTGGGCCGGTAATCATGGCCCGAACTCGAAAGGTGGACAGCGCCCCCAAAGCCTCGATCGGTTGGTCGCCGCGCATGAAAGCGGTTCCTCCCTTCCAGAGAATGTAAGTCAGGCACGTCATGCCGACACCGCTGGAGAGCCCCAGGTCCAGAAAGATTCGTGAAGCTTCCGAGAGGCGACTTCCGAACGCCAGCTGCCAACGGTGGACCGACGTTGTCGCGTGCCGATTGGTGCGCAGGATCGCTTTTGCCTCGCCGGTTGAGCCGGAGGTGAGAACGATCCTGCAGGGCTCGTCGTTGCGGGCGTCGCTGGTCCCGCCGTCGCCGAGCGGCCGTCCCGGTCCTTCGATCCAGCTCTTGTCGACGGCGATCGCCGGCGCGGTTGCGTGCAGCTTGTCGGTCGGCTCGACGAGCAGGGCGTCGATGGTCAGCTCACGAGGCAGTTTCGCTTCCTGTGCCGAAACCGTGACGACGCCGATCTTTGTCAGGCCGAGGAACAGCAGGCCGTGCAGGATCGGATCCTTGATGAACAGTGCGGCGACCTTGCCTCTCCCGAGCCCGCACTCCATGGCCTTGCGACCGATGTTGTGAATGTATTTTTCCAGCTGACCGTAAGTCACCGAATTGAACATCGTCTTGGGCGCGAACAGCGCCAGCGCCATGGGCTGCCATCTGCACTGGAAGAGAATGGGATCGACGAGGTTCATGATGCGATACTCGATTGCTGTTTTGGTGGCGCGAAGGTATTCGTGAGAGACACGATCGTCACGGCGGCTTCCGCAACATTGACCGATACAACCTGGGATAATATTTAGCGCCGAGACCCGTGTCGCGTAAATCGCCGGACAGCATCGAAGGTTCGATGAATGGGAGGCGGAGGCGCGGGTGCTGGGGCAGCAATGACCGATGTTGAAGTCGCGTCGGAATCGAGCGTCGCCGCGCTCGCACTGATTCTGCGATTTCACGAGATTGCCGTCGATCCGTCCCAGATCAGGCACCAGTATGCGCAGTCCGGCTTTGGCGCCACCGAGATCTTACGGTGCGCCAAGAGCCTGGGCCTGAAGGCTCGTTTGCACGAGACCGACTGGCCGCGCCTGGCCCGGACGCCGCTGCCGGCGCTGGCCGAATATCGCGATGGAACCTTTGTCGTCCTCGCCAAGGTCGTTGACGACAAGGCTCTTGTTCAGGATCCGCGGACGGGCAGACCGCAACTCGTCGGACGCGCCGAGTTCGAGGCGCATTGGAACGGGCGGCTGATCCTGATCGCGCGCCGCGCGTCGCTGAGCGATCTCAGGCGCCAGTTCGATATCACCTGGTTCCTCGGCGCCATTCACAAGTATCGCTGGATTCTGACCGAGGTTCTGGTCGCCTCGTTCTTCCTTCAGCTCTTTGCGCTGGTCGCGCCGCTGTTCTTCCAGGTCGTCATCGACAAGGTGCTGGTGCATCGCGGGCTCACGACGCTCGACGTTCTCGTGATCGGCTTCGTCGTCGTTGCGATCTTCGAAACGATCCTTGGGGCGCTTCGGACCTACGTGTTCGCCCACACCACCAACCGCATCGACGTCGAGCTCGGCGCCCGGCTGTTCCGCCATCTCTTGGCGTTGCCGATCGCCTATTTCGAGGCGCGCCGGGCCGGCGATTCGGTGGCGCGCGTGCGCGAGCTGGAAAACATCCGCAATTTCCTCACCAGCTCGGCGCTGACCCTGGTCATCGATCTGTTCTTCACCATCGTGTTCCTCGCGGTGATGTTCTACTACTCGCCGCTGCTCACCTGGATCGTGATCGGCTCGATCCCGCTCTATGTCGTGCTCTCGGTCGGCGTCACGCCGCTGTTCCGCCGCCGCCTCGACGACAAGTTCAACCGCGGCGCCGAGAACCAGGCCTTCCTGGTGGAGAGCGTCAGCGGCGTCGAGACGCTCAAGGCGATGGCGGTCGAGCCGCAGATGCAGCGGCGCTGGGAGGAGCAGCTCGCCGGCTACGTGCGCGCGAGCTTTGCCGTCGTCTCGCTCGGCAACTGGGCGAGCCAGACCGTGCAGCTGATCAGCAAGATCGTGACCGCGCTGACCTTGTACTTCGGCGCCTATCTGGTCATCGGCGGCGACCTCACCGTCGGCGAGCTGGTCGCCTTCAACATGCTGGCGGGCCGGGTTGCGCAGCCGATCCTGCGCCTCGCGCAGATCTGGCAGGATTTCCATCAGGCGCGGCTGTCGGTGCAGCGTCTGGGCGACATTCTGAACGCTGTCCCGGAGCCGGCCTACCGGCCGGGACGCGCATCGCCGCCCGCGATCCAGGGCCGCGTGACGTTCGATCACGTCACGTTTCGCTACCGGCTCGACGGCCCGGAGGTGCTGAAGGACATCGGCCTCGATGTTCCGGCCGGGCAGGTGGTCGGCATCGTCGGCCCGTCCGGCTCCGGCAAGTCCACGCTCGCGAAGCTCATTCAGCGCCTGTATGTGCCGGAAAGCGGACGCGTCCTGGTCGACGGCGTCGACATTGCGATGATCGACGTCTCGTGGCTCCGCCGCCAGGTCGGCGTCGTGCTGCAGGAAAACGTGCTGTTCAACCGTACGGTGCGCGACAACATCGCGCTCACCGATCCGTCGCTGCCGATGGAGCGGGTCGTGGCCGCGGCGAAGCTCGCCGGCGCCCACGATTTTATTCTCGAGATGCCGGAGGGCTACGATACGCTGGTCGGCGAGCGCGGCAGCACCATCTCCGGCGGCCAGCGCCAGCGCATCGCCATCGCCCGCGCCCTGATCGGCGACCCGCGCATCCTGATCTTCGACGAGGCGACCTCCGCGCTCGACTACGAGAGCGAGCGGATCGTGCAGGACAACATGCGGCGCATCACCAGCGGCCGCACCGTGTTCATCGTCGCCCACCGGCTGTCCACGGTCCGCCAGGCCGACCGCATCATCACGCTGGAGCGCGGCCGGATCGTCGAGGACGGCAGCCACGACGAGCTGATCCGCACCGGCGGGCGCTACGCCACGCTGCATCGCATGCAGGCGGGGATCCATGAGGTCGTCTGAGGCGCAGGCGGCGGCCGCCCCGCCCGCCAAGGTCGTGCCCGTTGCGCCCCCGGCCAGGCCGCGCGGCGCCGAGCTGGAATTCCTGCCGGCCGCGCTGGAGGTGGTCGAGACGCCGGCGTCGCCCACAGGCCGCGCGCTGGGCGCAGCGCTGATCGTGTTCTTCCTGATCGCGGTGGCCTGGGCGAGCTTCGGGCACATCGACATCATCGCCACCGCCCAGGGCAAGATCATTCCGGTCGGCCGCACCAAGGTGATCCAGCCGCTCGAGACCGGCATGGTCGCAGCCATCCACGTCAGGGACGGCGACCGGGTCGCCGAGGGCCAGGTGCTGGTCGAGCTCGACCGCACCGCGAGCACCGCCGAGCGCAACCGCATCCGCCACGATCTCCTGCGCGCGCAGCTTGACGTCGCGCGGGGGGCGGCGCTGCGCAAGGCGCTCGACGCCGGCGCAACGTCGATTGACTTCGTTCCGCCCGCCGATGCGCCGGCCCATGAGGTGGCGCGCACCCGGGCCGCGGCGCTGGCCCAGGCCGGGCAGCAGGCCGCCAAGCTCGCCTCGCTCGACCAGCAGATCGCCCAGAAGGCCGCCGAGGCCGAGGCGATCGCGGCGACCATCGCCAAGATCAAGGCCGGGTTGCCGATGCTCGAGGAAACCGCGGTCGTGCGCGAAAAGGCGATGGGCATCGGCTACGGCAACCGGATCGCGCATCTCGAGGCGCAGTTGCGGCTGACCGATCAGCGCAACGAGCTGATCGTGCAGCAACGCCGCGCCGTCGAGTCGCTCGCCGCCCGTCAGGCGCTCGAGGCCCAGCGCGAGCAGGCGCGGGCCGAATATGCCCGGGCGGTGATGACCGAGCTGGCCGAAGCCGAGCCCAAGGCCGCGCAATTCGCCGAAGACCTGATCAAGGCCGAGAAGCGCATGCAGGACCAGGTGCTGCGCGCGCCGATCGCCGGCACCGTGCAGCAGCTCGTGCTCCACACCGTCGGCGGCGTGGTCACCCCCGCGCAGGCGCTGATGGTCGTCGTGCCGGACGGCGGCGGTATCGAGGTCGAGGCCATGATCCCGAACAAGGACATCGGCTTCGTGCACGACGGCGATCCGGCGGAGGTCAAGATCGACACCTTCAATTTCACCAAATACGGCCTGCTGCACGGCAAGGTCGTCAGCGTGTCGCAGGACGCGATCGTGCGCGAGAAGCCCACAGCGCAGCTCGGCGCCGAGAAGCAGGCGGGACAGGCCACGCGCACGAGCGAGCCGGCCGGCCAGGAGCTGCTCTACGCCGCGCGCATTGCGCTCGACCGCACCAGCATCCAGATCGACGACCGCATGGTGAACCTCGCCCCCGGCATGGCGGTGACGGTCGAGATCAGGACCGGCCAGCGCCGCATCGTCGAATATCTGCTGTCGCCGCTGCTGCGCTACAAGCAGGAAAGTCTGCGCGAGCGCTAGCTGACTGCGGAAAAGCTTTCCGCGGCGCTCGCGCAAGCGAGCGAGTCCGGATCCGGAGGCATCGGGAGCCCGGCCAATTCCAGAATCCGTGTGTGTGCCCAGCAGCGCGTCGGCCCGCCTCCGCTCGCTGCAGTTCGTGTGCGCGGAGGCGGAAGACGCGCGCAAGCACCTTTAGAAGGACGCTCCGCACTTTTCGATGCCGCGAGACGCGACAGCAGTTGCCTTTTGGTCGCACGGCCTGTGGATTTGTTTTTGAATCGAACGCGTGCCGTCAAACCGTATTGACAGCGATACAATCCAACGTTGTGATCGCCGCCGCTGGGGTTTGGGGGCGAGCTGTCTCAAAGGCGGCCAAGATCGCAGCCGGGTGATTGCCGGAAGCGGCCGAAAAGTTCTTCAGCACAGTATATGAGGCATGACTTGTTCGCGCCGTGAGTCCACGCGCCGAGGAGGGGAAAGCCATGTCCGTGTCCAGTTGCCAGATCGGGCGGCCGGCAGCGATCCGCGTCCGCGGCGGCGTGCGTGAGCATTTTGTGTCCGCTGTCGCCTCTCCCTCCGGCCGGAATGGCCTTGCGGGCAATGCCGGGAGGCGCGACGCTGGCGCAGCGCCGCCGCGCGCGGTGTCCCAGCAGGAAGGTCATCTCATGCCCCAATCGACGAACGGCAACGGCAACCACGGCCCCGCGGGCGCGGCGAACGCGCCGGGCGACAGCCCGTTCAACAAGCCGGCGCCGGAGGGCGCGGCGAAAAAGGTCTCCGAGGTGCTGGGCGAAATCGTCTGGCTGATGAGCCAGTCGCCGCTGCACAAGCAGTTCTTCATCTCCGATCTCGAATGGTTCGTGATGACGCCGGTGCTGCTGCAGCAGTTCCGGATGTTCTACGACAAGGACAAGCCGATCGGCGTCGTGTTCTGGGCAACGGTGAATGACGAGGTTGAGGAGCGGCTTGCGGCAGGCACGACTCGGCTGCGGCCGCAGGATTGGAAGTCGGGGGATCGGCTCTGGATCGTCGAGATCATCGCGCCGTTTGGCGGCGCAGACGAAATGGTAGTCGATCTCAAGAGCAATGTCTTTGCTGACAGAAAGATCAACTATCTGACGCTTAGTGGTTCAGCGAAAAAAGAAGGGTGCCGTCGCGGGGTTGGTTGGAAATGAGGGTGGCGTAGTCTCCGAGGTGATCAACCTCGAATCATCCGGCGTTG
>JAIESC010000145.1 GCA_019746355.1 Xanthobacteraceae bacterium
GGTCGTTCGGCATCCGCGAGAACGATCTGAAGGCCAACGTCGAGAAGGCGCGCAAGGACGGCGCGCAGCTCGTGGTGTTGCTCTCCCACAACGGCTTCGACGTCGACCGGAAGCTCGCCGGCCGGGTGCAGGGCATCGACGTGATCCTCTCCGGTCATACCCACGACGCGCTGCCGGACGTGGTGAAGGTCGGTAAGACGCTGCTCGTGGCCTCGGGCAGCCACGGCAAATTCCTGTCGCGCCTCGATCTCGACGTGCGCGGCGGCGAGGTGAAGGACTATCGCTTCAAGCTCATTCCGATCTTCTCCGACGTGATCGCGCCGGATGCCGAGATGGCGGCGAAGATCGCCGCGGTCCGCGCGCCGCACGAGAAGATGCTGCGCGAGGTCATCGGCAAGACGGAGACGCTGCTCTACCGCCGCGGCAACTTCAACGGCACGCTCGACGACGTGATCTGCGATGCGCTCTTGGCCGAGCGTGACGCCGAGATCGCGCTGTCGCCCGGCTTCCGCTGGGGCAACTCGCTGCTGCCGGGCCAGGACATCACCCGCGAGGACATCTACAACGCCACCGCCCTCACCTACCCCGCTGCATACCGGATGACCATGACCGGCGCGCGGCTCAAGGAGGTGCTGGAGGACGTGGCTGACAACATCTTCAACCCCGACCCCTACTATCAGCAGGGCGGCGACATGGTCCGCGTCGGCGGCGTGTCATACACCATCGACATAAGGGAGAGCGCCGGACGCCGCATCGGCGATCTCACGTTGCTCAAGACCGGCAAGCCGCTCGAGCCCGCGAAGGAATACGTCGTCACCGGCTGGGCGAGCGTCAACGAGGCCACCGAGGGTCCTGCGATCTGGGACGTGGTGATGCGTCACATCGAGAAGAAGAAAACCGTCGCGCCGCGCGAGGCCGGGTACGTGCACGTGGTGGGTAACTAAAAAATTTGCCCGAACATATGCAAATATATGCATAATTGGCTCGGGGACACCTAAGGACTGGCGGCATGAGCAACAACGATCCTAAACGTGTCCACTCCCGCCGCGCCGTGCTGCGCGCGGGACTTGCCGGCGGCGCAGCGGCGCTCGCCCCGCTATCAGCCGCATCCGCGCAATCCAATCCCGCCAATCTGCCGCCGAACGTCGCCGACTGGACGAAAACGCTTGGCGAAGGCGTGGCTGCGCGGCCCTACGGCAAACCTTCGAAGCACGAGGCGCATGTCGGCCGGCGCGACGTGTCCTGGCTCACCGCCTCGCCGCAAAGCTCGGTGAGCTTCACGCCGCTGCACGAGATCGACGGCATCATTACCCCGAACGGACTTTGCTTCGAGCGCCACCACGGCGGCGTCGCCGAGCTCAACCCCGCCGACTACCGGCTGATGCTGCACGGCCTCGTCGACAAGCCTTTGATCTTCACGCTTGACGACATCAAGCGCATGCCGCGCGTCAGCCGCGCCTACTTCTGCGAATGCGCCGCCAACTCCGGCATGGAGTGGCGCGGCGCACAGCTGAACGGCTGCCAGTACACTCACGGCATGGTGCATTGCGTAATGTACACCGGCGTGCCGCTGAAGGTGCTGCTCAACGAGGCGGGACTGAAGCCCAAGGCGAAGTGGCTGCTGCTCGAAGGTGGCGACGCGGCGGCGATGACCCGCTCGCTGCCGCTCGCCAAGGCGCTCGACGACGTGCTGATCGCCTATCGCATGAACGGAGAGATGCTTTACCCGGAGAACGGCTATCCGGTGCGCGCGGTGGTCCCCGGCTGGGAAGCCAACATGTGGGTGAAGTGGCTGCGCCGCATCGAGGTTGGCGACGAGCCCTGGCACAGCCGCGAGGAGACGTCGAAGTACACGGACCTGCTTGAGGACGGCAAAGCGCGGCGCTTCACCTATCTGATGGAGGCGAAGTCGGTCATCACCAATCCGAGCCCGCAGGCGCCGCTGAAGCACAAGTCGGGCTTCACGGTGCTCTCAGGAATCGCCTGGTCCGGCCGCGGCAAGATCGCGCGGGTGGACGTGTCGCTCGACGGCGGCCGCAACTGGCGCACCGCCAAGATCGATGGGCCGGCCTGGGACAAGGCGCTGACGCGCTTTTATTACGAGTTCGAGTGGGACGGCAGCGAGCTGTTGCTGCAATCGCGGGCGATGGACGAAAGCGGCTACGTGCAGCCGAGCAAGGCGGAGCTGCGCAAGTATCGCGGCGTCAACTCGATCTATCACAACAACGGCATCCAGACGTGGCAGCTCCACAAGAACGGCGAGGTCGAGAATGTCGAGGTCGGCTAGGCTCGCCACGCTCGCCGCAAGCGTCGTTGCCGGCATCGTCGCCAGCGCCGGCATGATGGCCGCGGCGCAAAAGGCGCCCGCTCCGAAACACGTCGCCGCATCGAAGGCGCTCGGGATCGGCCGCGAGGCCAAGCCCGAGGAGATCGCCGGCTGGGACATCGACATCCGCCCCGACGGCCAGGGCTTGCCGGCCGGCAAAGGCACGGCGAAACAGGGCGAAGCGATCTACATGCAGCAATGCGCCGCGTGCCACGGCGAGTTCGGGGAAAGCGCCGGCCGCTGGCCGATCGTCGCGGGAGGTGAAGGAACATTGTCGAGCCACGCTCCGGTCAAATCGATCGGCTCGTACTGGCCCTATGCGTCGACGGTGATCGACTACATCCGCCGCGCCATGCCGTTCGGCAACGCACAATCGCTGTCGAATGACGAGCTTTACGCGGTCACAGCATACGTTCTTTACCTGAACGACGTCATCAAGGACGAAAATTTCGAATTGAACGCAACCACGTTCAAAACCATCCGGCTTCCCAACGAGCCGAATTTCCGCGACGATGACCGGGACACCGCGGAGAAGGCCTTGTGGCGCAAGAATCCGTGCATGACCAGTTGCCTGCCCGGCCCAGTCAAGGTCACCGGCCGCGCGCGCGCCATCGACGTTACGCCCGAGCAGGGCAAGGGCCCGAAGGTCGAATAGCGCCGAGCTTTGTCACTGCGGGCTTCTGCCTCGTTGCAGGGGCGCTTGCCGGCGCGTTAACGCCGCTTGCCTCGAACCTGGCGCAGGCCGCGGGCGACAAGGCGCTCGGCGAATATTTGTCATCCGAATGCGTCACGTGCCATCAGCTCAGCGGGCGCTACCAGGGCATTCCCCCGATCGTGGGATGGCCGGAGCAGAGCTTTGTTGAGATCATGGAAGAATACCGCTCCAAGAAGCGCGCCAATCCGGTCATGCAGACCATCGCGGGCAAGTTTTCCAAGGACGAGATCGCGGCGCTTGCGGCCTATTTCGGCAGCGTGAAGCCCAGGAATTGAGGTCATCCAGAAGCTATAGTCTGTTTAGCCCATCAAGGGAGGAGGCAACGATGAACAGCAATCGCAGACAATTCATCGGAGGCGTCGGGGCGCTGGCCGCTTCGACGTTCCCCATGCCGGCGCTGGCGCAGGCAAAACCCAAAGTGGTCGTGGTCGGTGGCGGTCCTGGCGGCGCGACGGTCGCGAAATACGTTGCCAAGGACGGCGGCGTCGACGTGACGCTGGTGGAGCCAGCCAAGCGCTTCACCACCTGCTTCCATTCCAATCTCTACCTCGGCGGCTTCAAGAAATGGGATGAAATCACTCATTCCTACGAGAAGATGACCAAGGCCCACGGCATCAAGCACGTGCGCCAGCTCGCCTCGGCAATCGACCGCGACAAGAAGCAGGTGAAGTTCGCAAGCGGCAAGGCGCTGGATTATGACCGCCTCGTGCTCGCTCCCGGCATCGACATCAAGTTCAATTCGGTGCCGGGCTATTCCGAGGAGGCGAGCAAGAAGCTGCCCCATGCCTGGCAGGCGGGCCGGCAGACCGAGTTGCTGAAGCGCCAGCTTCTCGCGCTGTCCGACGGCTCGACCATCGTCATGGTCGCACCGCCGAACCCGTTCCGCTGCCCGCCCGGGCCCTACGAGCGCGCCTCGATGATGGCGCACGTGCTGAAGGCCAAAGGCCACAAGAAATCGCGCATCATCATCCTCGACCCGAAGGAGAGTTTCTCCAAGCAGGCGCTGTTCATGGAAGGCTGGCAGAAGCACTACCCGGGCATGATCGAATGGCAGGACGGCAAGATGCACGGCGGCATCAAGGGCGTCGACGCCAAGACCATGACGGTCAAGACCGACCTCGCCGAGCACAAGGCGAACCTGATCAACGTGATCCCGGCGCAGATGGCCGGCAAGATCGCGCGTGACGCGGGGCTCGCCAATCAAACCGGCTTCTGCCCGATCAATCCGGAAAACATGCGCTCGATGACCGACGCCAACATCACCATCGTCGGCGACGCCTGCATCCCCGGGGACATGCCGAAGTCCGGCTTCTCGGCCAACAGCCAGGCCAAGGTCGCGGCGATGATGATCCGCGGCGAGCTGGCGAACGGGCGCACCTTCCCGGCGCGCTACACCAACACCTGCTGGAGCCTGATCGAGACCGACGACACGGTGAAGATCGGCGGCAGCTACGCGGCCAAGGACGGCAAGATCGCCGCAACCGAGACGTTCGTCTCCAAGACCGGCGAGAGCGCCGAGCTGCGCAAGCAGACCCAGCAGGAGAACATGGGCTGGTATCAGGGCATCATCGCCGACATTTTCACCTGATCCTGGTTTTCACCTGATCCTCGTTCCGCTATGCAGTGGCAAGGGCGGCGCAGACCAGCGCCGCCCTTGAGCATTTCGGGACAGCCGTGTGATACAGGGCTTCAAACAAAGAGGCACAACCACCCTATGAACAATGCCGATCTGATCGTCGCCACCCTGAAAGCCGCCGGTATCGACCGCGGCTTCGGCATCCCGAGCGGCAACGTGCTGCCGCTGATGGAGGCAATGCGGAAGGGCGGCATCGACTTCGTGCTGACCGCGCACGAGGGCTCGGCAGGTTTCGCAGCTGACGTCACCGGCCGCATGACCAAGGCGCCCGGTCTTTGCATCGCCACGCTCGGGCCGGGCGCGACCAATCTCGCGACCGGCGTCGGCAACGCCTGGCTCGACCGCTCGCCGATGATCGCGATCACCTGCAACCTCGTCACCGAGCAGCTCGGCCGGCGCATCCAGATGTGGATCGATCACCACGCCTTGTTCAAGCCGATCACCAAGGCGTCGTTCCGGCTGGAGAAGGGCAAGATCGCCGAGACCGTGAAGGAAGCGATCCGCATCGCCATGAGCGAGCCGCGCGGACCGGTGCATCTCGATCTGCCGGAGGACGTGGCGCTGGCGCCCGCGAAGGGCGACGCCGCGGCGATGAAGGCGCTGTCGAAGGTCCTGCCGCCGACCGGCGACATGATCAGCAAGGCCGCGGAGTTGATCGGCAAGGCCAAGCGGCCGATTGCCGTGCTGGGTTCGACGGCGATGCGCGTCGCCGATCCGGACATCCTTCGGCAGGTGGTCGAACGCCACAACCTCCCCTTCGCCACGACGACGATGGCCAAGGGCATGATCGACGAGGATCATCCGCTCTCGGTCGGCGTGATCGAGCGCGCCTGCCGCCAGGTGCAGCGCAAGCTCCTGCGCTCGGCGGACCTGATCGTAGGCCTCGGCTACGACACCGTCGAGGTCGAGTACGAGGCATGGATCGCCGACGTGCCGCTCCTGCAGGTCGATATCGAGAAGGTGGATGTGGCGCCTTCGGTCAAGGTCGCCCACGAGGTGACCGGCGATCTCGATGCGTCGCTGGCAAAGCTCGCGGCATTGCCCGCGAGCACGAACGCCTGGAAACCCGAGGTGCTTGCCGAGCACCGCCGCGCATTCCACGCGGCGCTGCGGCCGCCGACCAACTCGTTCACGGCGCATGCCGCGATCGACGCGGTGCGGCGCGCGCTGCCGCGCGAGGGGCTTCTGTCGTTCGACGTCGGCGCGCACACGCACCAGATCGCAAGCCAGTGGACTGCGCATGCGCCGAAGAGCTTCCACATCACCAACGGCTGGTCGTCGATGGGCTTCGGCCTGCCCGGCGCGATCGCGGCGAAGCTCGCGCGGCCGGACCTGCCCGTGGTCTGCGTGCTGGGCGACGGCTGCTTCCAGATGACCTGCGGCGAGGTCGCGGTGGCCAAGCGCATGGGCATCGCCCTGCCGGTGGTCGTGCTTGACGATAAATGGCTGGCGCTGATCAAGGTGAAGCAGATTCGCCGCCAGTTTCCGCTCTACGGAACGGAACTGCAGGCCGAGGACTACACCGAGCCGCCGCAGCACTATTTCGGCGTGCCGGCGGTCGGCGTGCGGAGCCCGGAGGCGCTCGAGGCTGCCGTGAAGAAGGCGCTGTCCGCCAAGGGCCCGACGGTGATCGAGGCGGTGGTCGATTCCGACCACTACGTGGACACGGTCTACGACTGACAGAACCGGGATTGCCTGAACTCCGCCTTCGCCGCATCATGGCGGCAACTGACGGACGGAAAGGAACCCGATCATGTCCAAGCTGCGCCACATCGCCATCATCGTCGAGGACCCGGAGGCTTCGGCCAAGTTTTTCGAGGAGGCGTTCGACATGAAGCGCGCCGGCACGGCGCGGCGCGGCATCTACATGTCGGACGGTATCTTCAACGTCGCCCTGCTCAAGAAGGAAAGCGACAAGGAGGAGCTCGGCCTCTACCACTTCGGCATGTGGGTGGACGATCTCGACGAGGCGGAGAAAAAGGTGGTCAACGCCGGCGGCAAGTACCTCGCCGGCCGCCCGACGTCGCTGAACTCGTATTATGAAGCCAAATACAAGAGCCCGACCGGCCTCGTGTTCGACCTGACGCACACCGGCTGGGCCGGCGCGGTGAAGGACGTTGTCCCGGCCAAGGAGCCCGCTCCCGCCAAGTAGCGGTGTGATCGCCGCGTGAGTGCGTTGCATGGCAAGGCCTGATCCGGTTGCGGTGGTGGGCGCAGGCCCGGTCGGCCTGTGCCTGGCGCTGGCGCTGGCGCAGCAGGACGTCGCCGTGGTTCTCGTCGAAGCAATGGCCGACGGCAATTTTCTCGATCAGGTGCCGCGGGCCGGCTCCAACCATCCGACCACGCTCGAGTTCTTCGACCGCATCGGGCTCTACGAGAAGATGGAGCCGCGCGGGCTGATCGCGCCGAAATTCCACTACTGGGACCGGCAGGACAACGCGCTGATCGCCGAGTTCGATCATGCGCTGCTCAAGGACGACACCAAATTCCCCTACGTGCTCCAGTGCGAGCGCATCAAGATCATCGAGGAGGCGCTGAAGCTTTCGAAGGCGCATCCGCTGATCGATGTACGGATGGCGACGGAGTTCGTCGGCTTCGAGCAGTTGGGTGACGCTGTTTCGATCGAGGTGAAGAACGCTGCCGGTGAACGCGAGACGTTCAGCGCTAGCTATCTCATAAGCTGCGAAGGCGCGCGCAGCATCGCCCGCAAGGATCTGAACCTCGAATTCGAAGGCTTCACCTATCCCGAGCGCACCATCAACATCGAGGTCGCCTACGACTTCAGGAAGCACGGCTACACCGAGCGCAACTACATCTCCGATCCGGTCGAATATTCCAACCTGTTCCACTGGAAAGGCCCGCCGGACCGCTGGCGCATCCACTTCCCGACCAACATCGACGACGACGAGAACGAGCTGAAGCGACCCGACGCGCTGCAAACGCGGCTGCGAAAATTCCTCGGCATCGACCACGATTTCGAAATCTGCGGCTGCAACCTCTACACCGTGCATCAGCGCGTCGCGGCCAAGTTCCGTGTCGGCCGCGTGGTGCTCGCGGGCGACGCCGCCCACGTCAACAGCCCGATCGGCGGCATGGGGCTGAACAGCGGCGTGCACGACGCGTTCAACCTCGCCGACAAGCTGGCCCGCATCCTGCATGGCGAAACCTCCGATACGGAGCTCGACAGGTATGAACGTCAGCGGCGGCACGTGGCGGTCCAGCACACCCAGGCGCAGACCATCCGCAACAAGCGGCTCCTGGAGGAGCGCGACCCGGCCGTCCGCCGGCGCAACCACGACGAGTTGCGGCGGCAGGCCGAAGACCCGGCGCTGGCGCGCAAGTTCCTGCTGCGCACCGCGCTGTTCGACAGTTTGCGCGAGGCCGAGCGAATACCTTAGCGGATTTGGGAGGGCGACGATGACACGGGCACTTCTGTTTCTTGGTTCGCTCTGCACGGCTCTCACGCTCCTCGCCCAGCCCGCCTTCGCGCAGTGGCCAGAACGGCCGCTCAAGCTGATCGTGCCGTTTGCCGCGGGCAGCAGCTCCGACACCATCGCCAGGATCATCGGCGCAAAGCTCGGCGAGCGGCTCGGCCAGCAGGTGGTGGTCGAGAACCGCGTCGGCGCGAGCACGGTGATCGGCACAGACGCGGTCGCAAAGGCTCCTCCGGACGGCTACACGCTCGGGCTCGCCAACACCACGACGCATGCGGCAAGCGCGGCGCTGAACGCGAACCTGCCGTTCGATCCGGTGAAGGACTTCATCCCGGTGGCGATGATCGGCAGTTCGCCGTTCGTGCTGATTGCCGCGCCGCAGGTGCCGGCGGCGACGCTCGCCGAGTTCGTGGCGCTCGCGAAAGCAAAGCCCGGCACGCTGAGCTACGCGTCCGCAGGCACCGGCACCCTCGCCCATCTCGCCGGCGAACTGTTCAAGCGGCAGGCCGGCGTCGACGTCACGCATGTGCCCTATCGTGGCACCGCGCAATCCATGGTCGATCTGATGCAGGGACGGATCGAGCTTTCGGTCAGCACCATTCCGCCGACGCTGCAGCAGATCCGCGAGGGCAAACTTCGCGCGCTCGCCACCATGAGCCGCAAGCGCAACGAGATGCTGCCGGACATCCCGACCGTCGCCGAGGCCGGCGTGCCGGGCTGCGAAGCCGGCCTCTGGACCGCGATCGTGGTGCCGGCCGGAACGCCGCCCGCGATCATCAGGCGGCTCAACGAGGCGGCGCTCGCCGTTGCGGCGGCGGCCGACGTGCAGCAGGCGATGAAGATCCAGGGCGTCGATCCGGAGCCCGGCTCGCCCGAAGCCGTCGCCGAGCGGATCAGGGCCGACATCGTCAAATGGAAAGAGGTCGTCGCGGCGGCCAAGATCGCCGGCGCGCAACAATAGCTTAGGCTCTAGACTGGCGACCCGCCTTCCGTTTGGAGCGTTTCATGGAGCCCGACCTTGTCATCCGCGATGCCCTGCTGATCGACGGCACTGGCGCGCCGGGCGTGCGCGGCGATCTTGCGGTGAAGGACGACCGCATCGTCGCGATCGGCGATCTTGCGGCCGTCAGAGGCGGCCGGGAGATTGCCGCGAACGGCCTCGCGCTGGCGCCGGGCTTCATCGACACCCACACCCATGACGACCGCGCGCTGCTGAGCGACCCGCTGCTGCCTTGCAAGATCAGCCAGGGCGTGACCACCGTCATCACCGGCAATTGCGGCATCAGCCTCGCGCCGCTGTCGATCACGCGCTATCCGCCGCCGCCGCTCGACATCATCGCCCGCGAGCCGGAACAATTCTTTCCGACCTTCGACCAGTATCTCTCGGCGCTCGACCGCAATCCGCCGGCGCTCAACGCCGCCTGCCAGGTCGGCCACACCACCTTGCGCGCCGGCGCGATGGACGCCTTCGACCGTCCGGCCACGGCCGGCGAGATCGGTGCCATGCGGCGCGCGCTGGAAACCGCGCTGGAACAGGGCGCGATCGGCCTGTCCACCGGGCTCTACTATCCGCCGGCCAAGGACGCGCCGACCGAAGAGGTGATCGAGCTGGCGAAGCCGATGCGCGCCTATGGCGGCATTCATACGACGCACATGCGCGACGAGGCCTCGCACCTGATCCAGTCGGTGACCGAGACCATCGCCATCGGCAAGGCCTCAGGCGTGCCGGTGGTGATCTCGCACCACAAGGCGAGTGGCACGCAGAACCACGGGCTGGTCAAGGATTCACTCAAGCTGATCGACGAGGCGCGGAAGTCGCAGGCGCTCGGGCTCGACGTCTATCCTTACGTCGCCGCCTCCACCATGCTCGACGCGCGGCGCATTGCCGCCTCGAGCAAGATCATCGTCACCTGGTCGAAGAGCAGACCTGAGCACGCCGGCCAGCCGCTCGACGCGATCGCAAAGAAGCTCGGCTGCACGATGGAGCAAGCCGTCGACAAGCTTGTCCCGGCCGGTGCGATCTATTTCATGATGAGCGAGGACGACGTGCGGCGCGTGCTGTCCTATCCGCACACCATGATCGGCTCGGACGGCCTGCCGCACGACCAGCATCCGCACCCGCGCCTCTGGGGTACATTCCCGCGCGTGCTCGGGCACTACGTGCGCGATGTGAAGCTTTTTCCGCTCGAGGAGGCGGTGCGGCGAATGACCGCGCTGCCGGCGGCGCAGTTCGGGCTCAAGGACCGCGGTATGCTGCGATCCGGCGCTTACGCCGACCTGGTGCTGTTCGATCCTGCAACCATCGCCGACACTGCGACGTTCGAGAGGCCGAAGACGCCGGCCGCAGGCATTGCCCGCGTGATGGTCAACGGCCGGTCAGTGTGGTGCGATGGCGCTGCGACCGGCGAGCGTCCGGGACGCGCGCTGCGACGCGGAGCGCTGGGACCAATGGGCGGAAACATGCCGCCTCACTGAATTTGCAGAGCGCATGGCCCATGTCTTGCTTGCGATTGAACCCGGGACTGGCCGTCGCTTGATGGGAGACAATCGATGAAACGCGCAGTTCTTGTGGGATGCGCCGCTTCGGTCATGGCGCTGGCGGCGGCCGCAACGGTCCACGCGCAGGGCAACTATCCCGACCGCCCGGCGCAGATCATCGTGCCGTTCCCGCCGGGCGGCAACACCGACATCCTGACGCGAGTGATGGCGGACCAGTTCTCCACCGCGTTCAAGCAGCCGTTCACTGTGGCCAACAAGCCGGGCGCGGGCGCCAACATCGGCGCAGGCTTCGTCGCGAGCAGCGAGCCCGACGGCTACACGCTGCTGATGGCACCGCCCGCCACGCACGCGATCAACGCCTACCTCTACAACACCCTGCCGTTCGACATGGAGAAGTCGTTCGTACCGATCACCATGGTGGCGCAATTCCCGAACGTGCTGGTGGTGCACCCTTCGCTGGGCGTCAAAACCATCGAGGAGCTGATCGCCAAGGCCAAGGCGGAACCCGGCAAGATCGATTTCGCCAACTCGGGTGTGGGCTCGACCAGCCATTTGTGCATCTCGCTGTTCATGGCGATGGCGGGTATCGAGATCAACCACATTCCCTACAAGGGCACGGGCCAATCGATCCAGGATCTCATCACCGGCCGCGTTCCGGCGACAATCGACAATCTCGGACCGATCCTGCCGCACATCCAGTCCGGCACGCTGCTCGCGCTCGGCGTCTCGACCGCGACGCCGGTCGCTGTCCTTCCCGGCGTCCGCCCGGTCGGCGCGGTGGTGAAGGGTTATCAGGCGAGCTCGTGGAATGCGCTGTCGGTGCCGGCCAAGACGCCGCGCGAGATCGTCAACAAGCTGAGCGTCGAGGCCAACGCGATCCTGAAGAAGCCCGACGTGATCGCGAAATTCCGCTCGATCGGCTCGGAACCGATCGGCGGCACGCCGGACGAAATTGAAAAGTACTTCGTCGAGGAGCGGGTTCGCTGGAAGCAGGCGGTCGAGGTCGCGAAGCTGCAGAAGATGTGACAGCTACTTCGCCACGAACGCCTTGCCGATATAGGCCATGTCGGCGGGAGCCGTGGGGCCGAAGAACGTCAGCGCCAGCTCGGTGACGCCGGCCGCGG
The DNA here is from genome assembly GCA_019746355.1 of Xanthobacteraceae bacterium. Next base: position 11,735 of record JAIESC010000145.1, read on the forward strand.
CAAAGGCCGCGGCGAATTCGCGGCAGTCGTCGGCATTTCCGGCGATGGTGAAAGCCATCACATAGCGGTCGTCGAGCGCCGCATCGGCCGCCTCGCCCGCCTTCAGTCGCGCGACCGCGGACGCAATGTCCTGCTCCGACAGGCCCGTGCCGTCGAGCAGCGCGGCCTTCGCGCCGGGGAGCTTCTGCGCCAGCGTCCAGTAGGCCGGCAGCATGTCGGCGACCGCGCGCCTGGCCGCGCGGAACGCCTCGGCGCGATCGGGACGCGGCACGCAGGGCATGTATTGCACCACGCCTGGCATCGCCGCACGGCCGGCGGCGCGGGCCGCGTCGTGCAATGCCGCCACGGCTTTCGCCGCAAAGCCCGCCCCGCACATGTTGGACACGATCATGCCGTCGGCGATCTCGCCCGCCGCCTTCACCGCATGGTCGCCGCGCGCCGCCATGAAGATCGGGATGTCGGCACGGGCGCGATAGTCGAGCTTCACCTTCTGCACGTTGAACGCCGTGCCGGTGCAACTGACCTCCTCGCCGCGCAAGAGCGCGCGGATGATCTCGATCGCCTCGCGCAAGGTTGTCAGCGCGCGCCTGGTGCTGAAGCCCATGCGCTCGACCGCGTGGCCGAGCCCCGAGCCGATGCCGAGCCGGACGCGGCCGCCGGACAGCTCGTCGAGCGCGCCGATCTCCATGGCGATCAGCGTCGGATGGCGGCCGAACGGGTTGAACACGCCGGCCCCGATGCTCTGGGTCCGGGTCGCGAGCGCACAGGCCGTCGCCGCCGTCATGATGCCGCGCGCGAAAGGGTTTTCCGCAAACCAGACGGCGTCGATGCCGGCGGCCTCCGCGGCCGTGGCCTGCTCGACGCAGGCCTGCGGCGTCATTCCGCCGTGCAACCGGACGCTCAGTCGGGGAAGCTTCGTCAAAGCCCGCCTCTCAACGCCGCCTCTACACGCCACCCGGCCGCGGGCCGGAATCGGCCGGCGAGAAATGCGCGTGCACCACGCGCCACGTGCCGTCCTCCTTGCGGAACACCATGGTCGAGCGGGAGATGAACTCCTGGCCGCTGTAGTTGATGTCCTTCGGCGGCGGCTCCTTGCCGGTCCATTGCCGCTTGGTGTGGCGATGGCACCAGACCACGGCCATATCGCCGGTGACGACGCCGCCGACGTCGAACGGCGCCCAGTAGGTCGAGGACACGTTCTGGCCGTAGAACTTCCAGAGCCGGATCCAGTGATCCCTGCCCTTATAAGTGTGGCCGTTGAGGTTGAAATAGGTCGCCTCCGGTGACGGGCTGTAAAGCGGGGTCAAGCCCTCCCAGTCGAAGCGGGTGTTCACGTCGATATATTTCTCGTGCAGCCGGAGGATTTCCTTGCGGTTTTCCTCGCTGCCGCCGGTCAGTTGGGCCTCGGCCATCGCAACGCTCCTGCAAAATCCGCGCGCATTCCCTATAACACCCCAGCGCCCGGCGCCCGGCCGCAATTTGCGCATCGGGTTCATGCGCCGGTCAAGAGCGGGACTTCAAGCAGTGGGACTTCAAGCAGTGGGACTT
>JAIESC010000252.1 GCA_019746355.1 Xanthobacteraceae bacterium
CGGTCGACGCGCAGCCGGATCATGAACTGGTGCGGCGGAATTCCCGCAGCCTGCTTGAACGACCGGATGAAGTGAAACCGCGTGAGGTCTACGAGGCCGGCCAGTTCCGAGATCGTGGTCTTTTCGCTCAGATGGCTCTCCATGTATTCGGTCACAAGCCGGATCTGGTTCGCCGAAAGGCCGGAGCATTCCGCCGCGCGGTGCGGTGCGCTTGAGGCGATGCGATAGAGATCAAAGGCCAGCACCTCGGAGAGCGTCTCGGCGTATCCGGGAAGGTCGTATGACGGGTCGGTCAGCAAGGCCTGAAAACGCAACATGACCCAACGCAGCATCTGATCCTCGAACTCGAGGCGCGGCGGCAGACGCGAGAGGTCGATTTCGGTTTCTCCGCCGTGTGCTGGATCGAGCGCCACCGTGGTGACGACTGCGCTTTTCTCGATCTTGCACCAGCCTTGGAGTTCGCAATCGAGCGGCGCGTAAGTGAGCTTGTTGCGAAGATCCTTTGCATGGCCGCGTGGTACGCCCGACGCCGAGGTCTCGCCGTCCGTGCGGTAGAGAGTCATCAAGCAGACATGATGCGACGGACGCGCGGCGCGAAAGGCGTATTCAAGCGGGCCGTCAATTCGAACGGACTCGGCGGCAAATCCCGTCCAGGACTTGCGCTTGAGTTCCCCAATGTCGATCGCGCCACCGGCCGGGCGCTTGATGCGTTCGAGATGGCGCGGCATTTCCCGACTATTGAGGTCTGAGCATCGAATGCAATGCGACGAATTTTCTCAGCGACTCTTCGTCGACGATCGCAGCCTCGAATTGTGTTTTCCCGGATGGGATTTCGCGGCGTGCAGGGCATTCGAGCGGAAGCGTAAGGATTTGCCTTGCAGCGGTCTGAAAAAAAGTTGCGCGGCTGAACGGTCGAATGTTTGGCAAGGTCCGCGCCGGGCTCCAGACGAAAAGTGCGATCGGGATTCGTTTGCAACGGTGCCGCGCGCGTTCTGTGGCGGCGTTTCCGGGGGCGTTCTGACGCAGCGGCACCGGCCGATAATCCAAAGTTGCGATATACGAAAATGCCTAATAGATACGAATAATGCTTAGCAACGTCATATTTAATCCACTGTAGTTCTTGTTACATGTACTTTCGATTTTTAAATTTTTAACCTTTTGTTGCTTGTCGCCGCGTTGTCGTTAGTGTCGTTCCTATGCCCCGTCTGCGTTTGTGCCCCACCCTGGTGAGATCGGCGACATGCCCCGAGGGCATGAAGAAGATCGATTTCTTCGACACCGGACAGCGAGGCTTCATGCTGGAGGTCCGCCGTTCCGGCGGCAAGACCTACTATCAGCGCTACACCGACGGGCGCGGCCGGGAACGGCAATTCAAGATCGGACCGGCCGATGTGCTTTCGCTGTCGGCCGCACGACGCAAGGCGCGGACAACCGCGGCCGAGGCGCTGGTCGGCGCGGACCCGCAAGATCGCCGCGCCGAGATGCGCACCGTACCGACGCTCGCCGAGCTGGCGCGCGACCGCTATCTGCCGCACGTAAAAAGCTACAAGCGGAGCTGGTGCACCGACGAGACCGTGTTGCGGGTGCACATCCTTCCGGTGCTCGGATCGCAGTATGTCGATCTCATCCGCGCGGAGCCGATCGCGGCGCTGGTCGAGCGGATGCGCGAGAAGGGCTACGCCACCGGCACGACCAATCGGGTGGTGATTATTCTGCGCCACATTTTCAACCTGGCGCGCAAATGGCGGGTGCCGGGCGTCACCGAGAACCCGACGGCCGGCATCAACCTCGCGCCGGATGTGAACCGGGAGCGCTTCCTGTCGCTCGATGAGGCGCAACGACTCATCGCCTCCATCGAGCAGGATGAAAATAAGGTCGCGGCGAAGGCGATCATGCTGTTGCTGCTCACCGGGGCGCGGCGCAACGAGATCACCCATGCCAAGTGGGAGTATCTCGATTGGGAGAAGCGGACGCTGCTGGTGCCGGTGTCGAAGTCCGGCAAGCCCCGCAGCATTGCGCTCAACGCCACGGCGATGGAAATGCTGCGCTTGATCTTCCGGGACAGCCGCAGCCCGTACATCCTTCCATCGCCCGTGACCGGCCAGCCGTCGCCATCGCTGTTTTTTTCCATGGCAGCGCATCCGCACGCGGGCGGGGCTTCCCGATCTGCGCCTGCACGATCTGCGGCACTCGTTTGCGAGCTTCCTCGTGAACAAGGGTGTCTCGCTCTACGTGGTCCAGGGACTGCTCGGGCACGCCAACACCCGCTACACCCAGCGTTACGCCCACCTGACGCCGGACACATTGCGTGAGGCTGCGGAGACGGTTGGAACCGTGATCGCTGGCGTGGGCGGCTCCCGCACCGGCAACGGGGCCATGCCGGAAAACGCCGTTCCGGTTCACAGCTCCAACTCCGCCTAAGACTTAAAGCCGCGACTTGCCTCGAATGGCCCGCTGCGTTCGACGCGGCGGGCATTGCTTTTGCGCGCCGGTCGGCCGCACCGGATCGGGCGCCGGCAGTGGCGTCGTGTGGTCGGGCGCGCGACCTAGGCTATACCGAGTGAAGCTTAATGGCGTCGAACCGAAGGGCGCGGACGCAAGAGCGGGTGAAACTGGATCGAAGGGCGTCTGTTGCCGGTGCGAAGCGCCGCATCGACCTAGGTTGTACCTAGGAGGCGGTGGGCGAATATTCAGCGCCGCGGCGTGCCGGAGAATTTTTCGCAAGAACGGGCCTTTTCTTGAGCTCGGCCAGGCCGGCAGATTTCCAGAGTACGTGAAGGTTTGCTCCCTGTATGGGGCGGGGTTCTACTACATCCCCGGCACCGATATCTGCATGAAGGTCGGGGGCTACGTCCGCTTCCAGGAAAGCTACGGCGCGTCGACCAGCATCACGGCCGGTCCGGTCGGGACGAGCAACGGCTTCAACCGCGAGCATACGCCTGAGTACCAGTACCGGACTCGCGCGATTGCGACCTTCGACACCCGCCAGCAGACCGCGTACGGCACGCTGCGCACCTACCTGATCCTCGGCTTCACCCAGGATTCGGTGGCGAACACCCTGAACCCGGGTGCTGACGCGAACGGCACCACGCTGTACGCCACGCGCGCGTTCATCCAGATTGCCGGCTTCACGTTCGGCAAGGCGACGTCGTTCTTCGACTTCGTGTCGACGGCGGCGGTGGCCTACAACGCCGGTCATACCTACTCGCCGGATACCGGTGACGCCGGCCACACCGTGGCGGCCTACACCGCGCAGTTCGGCAACGGCATGTCGGCCACCCTCTCGGTCGAGCAGGATCGTCGTCGCGGCACCAACTACCTCGGTTCGGCGATCGCCGGCGGCGGCGGCAGTGCCATTAGCAACGCCGATCTCGGCGGCACCTCCAACCTGCAGGACATCGTCGCGAACCTCCGCGTCGACCAGGCCTGGGGCTCGGCGCAGATCGCCGCCGCGGTCCGGCCGATGAGCGCCTCGTACTACGGTGCGGGCAATCAGGCGGGCACGCTGGTCGAGTGGAACGGCCATCCGGGTGAGGAGTACGGCTGGGCGGTGACCGCCGGTCTGCGGTTGAACGCGCCGATGATCGGCGCGGGCGACTACTTCCAGATCGCCGGTGTCTACGCCGAAGGCGCGACGCGGTATGCGTCGAACACGCCGAGCACCGCGCTGCTGTCGCAGGGCCGGACTGTCGCGCAGGTCATCCACGATGACGGCGGCTTCACGGGCACGGCGGCAGCGCCTGGCCTGTTCGAGCGCACCACGGCGTGGAGCATCTTCGCGTCCTACGAGCACTTCTGGACGCCGAGCCTGCGGACCTCGGTCTATGGTTCGTACCTGAACATCTCGCGTCCGGATAACCTCAACACCGCGATGTGCGCGTCCGGGCTGTTCAACAACGGCGCGGCGGCGGCGGGTGGCCGGGCTGCGGGCTGCGATCTCGACAGCAGCCAGTGGAACATCGGCACGCGTTCGCAGTGGAACGTGACCAAGGACCTCTACGTCGGTGTTGACTTCATCTACCACAAGGTCAACACGGCGTCGTTCAACGCGGCGGGCACCGCCAGCCTGAGCGCCGGCGCGCTTCCCGGCAAGGCGGCCAGCGCCACCTACACCACGGGTGACATCGATGCTTTCGTCACCACGTGGCGTATCCACCGCGACATCGTTCCCTGATGCCCGCGTAAGGGTGCAGGCCTGACGACAAGAGCCCCCGGCGGGAAACTGCCGGGGGCTTCTGTTTCAGGATTGCCATGCCGGCGCTCGGCAAGAGCGGTCTTGCTGACCTTGGGGCGTCGGGGCGTATACTGCGGCGGCACCTATTTTCCAGCACGAGGTCGGACCGCGGTCCATGAACCTGTTCGTCGCAACGAGCCGAGCGCCCGCCCAACATCCAACGCTCCCGGGCAACCCCGAGAACCCACTGCGCCTGCCGCTGGAGCCTGCGGCCTGGCCAACCAGCTAGCATGGTGCCCGCTGCCGGCGAGCTGTTGCAGGAGGGGCTGCGGCTGCATCGCGCAGGCGCGCTCAAGGAGGCCACCGAGCTCTACGCACAAGCCCTGGCGGTCGATTCCGGCAATCTCGATGCCAGGTACTACCTCTGCCTCGTCGTTTCGCAGCAAGGCCGCACGCAAGAGGCCTTAAGCCGCGCAAGCGAGTTCCTTGCTGCCGATGTCCGGCAGCCGCGGGTGCACAAGCTCGTCGGTTCGTTGCTCGCACGCATGGGACGCAGCCAAGAGGCGCTGAACGCCCTCGATTCAGCCATATCGCTGGCTCCGGACCAAGCCGACATTCATGGCACCCGCGGCGACGTATTGATGGATTTGGGGAGGCTTTCCGAAGCCGTGGCGAGTTACGATCTCGCCTTGGCAAGACAGCCGGATTCATTCCACGACTGGCTGAGCCGCGGCATTGCGTTGGTGGGCCTTGGCCGAGACCACGACGCAACGGAAAGCTACGGCAAAGCGCTCGCACTACAGCCGGCGTCGCCGGTCGCTCACTTCAACCGGGCGAATGTTCAGGCCAAACGGGGGCACCACGAGGCGGCGATCGCCGACTATAACAGGACGTTGGAGCTGCTATCGCAGGCGCCCGGCGCAAGGTTCTCCGGTGTGTCACTGGCAGATATCCATGCCGGTCTAGCCCACGCGCTCGGCATAGGAGGCCGAACCGAGGAGGCGCTCGGCCATTACGAAATGGCGCTGAAGGGCGGGCCGCTCAATGCTCAAACCCATTTCAACCATGGCAATGCGCTGGTGGCAGTTGGCCGCCACAGCGAAGCGGTGCCGTGTTACGAGCGCGCGCTCGAGCAGGATCCGAACTTCACAAAAGCGCGCCTGAACCTGGCCAGTGCCTGCATCGACATCCGGCAATTTGACCGCACGGTGGCAGAGTGCCGGCGCGTCCTGGCCGCCGAGCCCGACAACGGTATGGCGCATCTGAACCTCGCGTGGGGGCTGCTCGAGCTCGGCCGTCCGGAGGAGGCGCTGCCGCATTGTCGGACCGCACTTTCGGCCCGTCCTGAGCTTGCGAGCACGCATCGGGCTTGCGGCAATGCGTTGCAGCGCCTCGGACAGCACGATGAGGCGGTCGAGCACTTCAATCAGGCACTAAGGCTCGCGCCCCGTGACGCCGAGGCCCATTGCGACTTGGGCTGTTCGTATGAGGCCCTTGGCCGGGTGGATGAGGCCTTGCAAGCTTACGACCGGTTGCAGTCAATCAATTCCGATCATGCACAGGGTCAGTTTAACAAGGGGGTCCTGTTGCTGTCGCGCGCGCGGTTCGAGGGCTATCCGTTCCTGGAAAAGCGTTTTGATCTGGCCGGCGCACAGCCGCTTTCGGAAGCCGCTCCGCGATGGGACGGCCGAGCCGTCGATGGCAAGCTTCTGGTGTGGGCGGAGCAGGGGCTTGGCGATCACATCATCTATGGAGGCCTGCTCGAGGAACTCACCCGGATGGCGACCACCGTCGTCGTCGAGGTGGAGCCGCGCCTGGTTTCTCTGTTTGCGCGTTCGTTTTCCGGACTCCAAATCGCGCCTGCCGGGACGGGCGCCACTGCCGGGCCGATTGCCGCTCAGGTTCCCATCGCAAGTCTGCCCGGCTATCTCCGGCCCAACCTGAGCGCGTTTCCAAAACGCGATCGCGGCTATCTTGTCGCCGAGCCGAGCCGGTCTCGTGCATTGCGGGACCGGCTGGCCGTCGGCCGAGGTCACGTGGTGGGGCTCTCCTGGGTGAGCCGAAACCCGTTGATCGGTCGGCTCAAGACTGCACGCCTGCAGGATCTTGAGCCCGTTTTGCGGTTGCCGGACTGTCGCTTTATCGATCTGCAATACGGGGACACGCTCGCAGACCGGCAAGCGATCGAGCGCGAATTCGGCATTCATATCGAACGCGTCGCCGACATTGACAACACCAATGACCTCGAGGGGCTCGCGGGTCTTATGACCGCTTGCGACGCGGTGGTTACCGTCAGCAACACCACGACGCACCTTGCCGGAGCCTTGGGTGTGAGGACCTGGGTGATGGCCCCCAATCAGACGCGCCTTTGGTATTGGTTCAAAGGGATCGCGGACAGTCCGTGGTACCCGTTTGTTCGCGTCCACGATCAAAAGCCCGCGCAGGCCTGGACGGACGTCGCGACGGCGGTTGCTGACGAGGTTCGCGGCTTCCTGGCGAAGCGTCACGTCGCCTGACGTATCCGGGCAGTCCGGAGGACGTTCAGTTCGCCACGTCGATGGGCGTTGCTGAGCTGATAAGGGTCGTTTATTGCTTTTCATCAGCACTGGAACAAGGCGTTCCAGCCCGTTGAAATTTCGAAAATTTTCGCCTCATCGGTCGGCGGTCAATCGCGTTTGTGTGATTGGGGAGCGGGGAGCGTACGGCGCAATGACGGCTGCTTCCGTGCAAACAATCCTGCGGGACGCGGTCGGACTGCACCAGATGGGACGACTTGGCGAGGCCGAGACGCTGTACCGCGCGGCTTTGGACAAGGACCCTAAGAATTTTGACGCCCTTCATCTTCTCGGCAGGATCAGGGTTCAGCAGGGTCGCCAGCACGACGCCGTTCCGCTTCTCTCGGCCGCAGTCAAGCGCAACCCCAGGTCCGTGGATGCGCTGATGCTTCTTGGCTCGACCCAGATCGCCCTGGGCCGGCTGGACGAAGCCCTCAGCTGCTTTGATCAGGCGGCAAGGGCAGAACCCAACAACCACCAAGTCCAGTTCAATCGGGCTGTGGCCCTCGAGCTTGCCGGTCGACTGTCGCAAGCGCTGCCGATCTATGACCGGCTGGTCCGGGAAAATCCGCGAGATGTCCAAACCTGGCTGAACCGCGGCACGGTGCTGGGACGGCTCGGAAAGTTCGAACAGGCCGTCGAGAGCCTCGATGCGGCGCTGGCGCTCCAACCGAACAATGGCAATGCGCTCAACAATCGGGGCAATGCACTCAACGCGCTGGGCCGTCACGAGGAGGCAATCGAAGATTTCAATCGGGTCTTGTCAGTCGAGCCGAACCGGGTCGATACGCTGAGCAACCGGGCGACTGTGTTGAATGCATTGGGTCGCCGCGACGAGGCACTGTCGGACTGCGACCGCGCAATCTCAATCAGGCCGGATTACGCAACCGCATTCGTCACCCGCGGCAATGTCCTGCACGGCCAGGAGCGCTATGAGGAATCGCTGGCGAATTATGACCGGGCTCTGGCGCTGCGGCCGCAAGACGTGGGAGCGTTGACGAACCGCGGCATAAGTCTTCTCGAGCTGGGGCGATTTGAAGAGTCGCTGACGGATGCGGAGCGCGCCATCGCCATCGACCCGAAGCACCCGGGCGGGTACCTCGCGCGCGGCAAAGCCCTTCAGGCGTTGGCCCGTTACGAGGATGCGATCGAGAACTATAAGCGCGCGATTGCGCTCGGCGAGACAGACGCAGCAGCCACGTTCAACCTCGCAATCTGCCGCCTCTGGCTTGGAAAATTTGCAGAAGGCTGGTCGACATACGTTTGGGATTTGTCTCGTTACCAACAGGCGCCGGTTTGGAATGGCGGCTACGTTTCCGGGACGCTGCTCATTTGGGCCAATGAGGGGATCGGCGACCAGATTCTTTACTCGAGTGCGATTCCCGAAGTCAGCCGCCATGCCGACCGGGTGGTGGTGGAGGTCGATCCCAGGCTGCGCGATCTCTTTGCGCGGTCGTTTCCAATGGTGGAGGTCATCCCGGCGCAAGCTCGCGGCTTTAGCGAGAAGATCGACGCGCACCACGCTTCGTCCAGTCTCGCACGTTACTTGAGGCCGGATTGGCAGAGCTCTCCCAGCTTGCGAGAAGGTTTTCTCAAGCCCAGCCCGGACCTTGTCTCCAGACTGCGAAACCGGTTTTCAAATGACCGGCGGCCCACGATCGGCCTCTCCTGGGTGAGCAAAAACCAAACCATTGGCAGGTTCAAAAGTGCGAGGCTTACGGATTTCGACGCCTTGTTACGGCTTCCGGGATATCGGTTTGTCGATCTCCAGTATGGAGACACGCTGTCCGAGCGGGAGGAGGTGGAGCGCGCGTTTGGCGTACGCGTTGAACGCCTGGACGATATTGATAACACCAACGATCTGGACGGCCTGGCGGCCCTCATGGCGGCATGCGACGCGGTGTTGACCGTCAGCAGCAGCACCGCTCACCTGGCCGGCGCCGTGGGCGTCAGGACCTTCGTCATGGTGCCGTTCGGACGTGGCCACCTTTGGTATTGGTTTGCCGATCGGGCGGCCAGCCCGTGGTATCCGAACGTGCAGGTGCGCCGTCGAGGCAAGGACCAGTCGTGGTCGGAGATGATCGCCGAACTGGTGCCGGACGTTGTGGCTGCGGCAGCTCTCCCGCGGGTTGACTGACTTCGAGCCCGGGACCCTAGACGGGCCTCCTGGCCTCGCAGGCGCCGACGAATTTGGCGATGCGGCCGATGAGGTCATCGCCGTTGAGGAGCGGGGCATGCCCCTGGTCCGGCACGGTCACCGTCTCCATGGACGGATGGCGTGTCCGCATGGCCGTGACCGTTTCCTCCGACAAAAGGTCCGAGTTCGCCCCGCGCAGCACCATCAATGGAATACGGCCCAGCGCGTCGAATTCCGCCCAGAGCGGCGGGATCGGCCGATGGAAGTCGATCCCGGCGAGCGTCTTGGCAAGCTGCACATCGTAGGTCGGCATCAGGCCACGCTTCTCGGCCTTGAAGGTTCGGTGGGCATAGGCGAGCCATTGGGCATCGGTGAGGCGGGTGAATTGCTGGCCGAACAGCCGGCGCAGAATATCGGCGGCTTCCTCAAAGCTCCTCGGCCTCGGCAGCTTGCCGACATAGCTCTTGATCCGCACCAGCCCGCCCGGGTCGATCACCGGGCCGATGTCGTTGAGGACGGCGCCCGCCAGCGCCGTCGGCCGTGCGCTCGCAAGCATCATGGTCAGTATGCCGCCGCGCGAGGTACCGACGAACACCGCAGGCGATACGCCAAGCGCGGTCAGCACGGTGAGCACGTCACCGAGCTCAACGGCGAGGCTGTAGTTCTGCGGATTCCTGTCGTAGTCGGACAGCCCGCGGCCACGGTAGTCGAGGGCAATCACCCGGCGCGGCGCCTCCGGCGCGGACGCGAGCGCGCGGGCCAGATCTTCGAAATCGTCCGCCGTGCGGGCGAGGCCCGGCAGGCACACCACGGGCAGTCCCGGCGCGAGCCGGGAGCCGAAGCAGCGTACATGCAGCTTCAGGCCGTCGGACGCGGTGACGAAAACGCTTTGTGCATCGCCATCGCCGAAACCTGTTGCGCCCCCGCTGCCCGCGTCTGTCATCGATATCCACCCTTGCCGGCGTGCGATTGTCCGGGCATACCTTGCTGCCACGCTTATATCGGAAGGCATAGCTTCCTTGCAGCCGGAATTGCATGTCTGACCCGTTCCGCGTCTTCATAGGCTGGGACCGCCGCGAACCCGAGGCCTACGATGTTGCGAAGTTCTCGCTGGAGCGGCGCGCTTCGATTCCGGTGTCGGTCACGCCCATCAAGGTCGATGAATTGCGGGCGCAAGGGCTGTACCGGCGGGATCAGGATCCGCTGGCATCGACCGAATTCACCTATACCCGGTTTCTGACCCCCGCCCTGGCCGGCTTTCGCGGCTGGGTGCTGTTCTGCGACTGCGACTTCCTGTGGCTTGGCGATATCGCCGGGCTCGTGCCTTACACACGGACCCCGAAGGCCGTGTTCTGCGTGCAGCACGACTACACGCCGAAGGAAGCCACCAAGATGGACGGCGCGGTGCAGACGAACTATCCACGCAAGAACTGGTCGTCGCTGATGCTGTTCAATTGCGACCACGCGGCCGTGAAGGGGCTCACCGCCGATGTCGTGAACCGCGAGAGCGGGGCCTATCTGCATCGCATGCAATGGGTGGCCGACGCCGACGTCGGCTCGCTGCCTGTCGAATGGAACTGGCTCGAAGGCTGGAACGAGAAGCCCGCGACGGGAACGCCCAAGGCCGTGCATTTCACGCGGGGCGGCCCCTGGTTCGCGAACTGGCAGAACGTCGACTACGGCGATCTGTGGCGCGCCGAGCGCGACGCGCTCGGCAGGGCATCCTAGTACGGGAGCGCACCCGGGCAGCGCAGCCGTCGATGGCCGAGACTTCAGATCACACGCTGGCGCTCGCGATGCAATTGCATCGCCAGGGCGCGGTGATCGAAGCCATCGATCTGTACAACCGGATCCTCGAAAAATCGCCGCGGAACGCTGCGGTGCTCAACCTTCTGGGTATCGCCTACTTCCAATCCGGCGAGGCTCAACGCGCGGTGGCGCCGTTGCAGGAGGCGCTGGCCCTCGACCCCGATTTGCCGTCCGGCCACTACAATCTCGGCAGAATTTTGCAGGGGCTGAAGCGCTACGAGGAGGCGCAGCGGCAGTACGAACTGGCGCTGGCTCGGCAGCCGGACGATCCTGAGATTCATAACAATCTGGGGACGCTGCTGCGCGCGATCGGCCGGCATGACGAGGCCATCGTGCACCTTCGCAAGGCCTTGGAGCGGAAGCCCGACTATGCCGAGGCGCACGTCAATCTCGGCAATGCGTTGCACGCGCTTGGTCGCGATCAGGACGCGATCTCTGCGTTCGAAACAGCCGTCACGCTCAATCCCGGCGTCGCCGAAGCTTATTCGAGCTTGGGCCATGCGCTTGCCGCCGTCGGACGGCACGAGGAAGCCCTCAAGCGGTTCGACACGGCCGTTGCGCTGCAGCCGGGCAGTCCCATTGTCCATTTCGATCGCGGCAACGCGCTGCACAGGTTGGAACGGTTCTCCAAAGCCGTGGCCGCGCATGAGAGGGCCCTGGGCCTTGATCCATCCCATGTCGACGCCCATGCCAATCTCGGCGCTGCCCTCTATGAGCTGGGTGACTATGACCGCGCCGTCGACCAATATCGAAAGGCGCTTGCCATCCGGTCCGACGATGCCCGGATCACGCGGAATCTGGCCGATGCATTGGTCAAGCTCGATCGCTTCGACGAGGCGATCGCCGCTTACCGCGTGATCACGGCGCGCGAGCCCGGCAACGGCCAAGCGCATTTTGGTCTCGCTTCGGCGCTCGAGGCGATCGACTGCAACGAGGAGGCGCTAGAGAGCTACCGGCGGGCCATCGATCTCATGCCCGACGATTCCCGGCCGAAATGGTTCAAGGCCTATCTCGACCTGTCGCTCGGGCACCTTGAAGCGGGGTGGCGGTCATTCGAAGCGCGATGGGCCGCGCGCGATCTCGCGCCGCGGCCGTATTCGCAGCGCCGCTGGGACGGCGGGGCCGTGGCAGGAAAACTGCTGGTATGGGGCGAGCAGGGACTCGGCGACCAGATCATCTACGCTGGCATGATCGATGACCTGAGGCATCGGGTCCCGTCGATCTGCCTTGAAGTGGAGCCGCGTCTGTTCAGCCTGTTCGCCCGCTCATTTTCGCAGGTCGAAGTGGTTCCGATCGCGGACGAGCTCTACGGCGGCGCGGTCGCGGCACAGGTGCCGCTCGCCAGTCTCGCACCGCACCTGCGGCCGGATTGGCAGGCGTTCAAGCCTGCGGCGCAAGGTTACCTCAAGGCGGACGCGGCCCGCGCCGCAGCGCTTCGCGCGCGTTTGGCAAACGGCGGACAACGTGTCATCGGCCTGTCCTGGCAAAGCACCAGTCTGGCGATCGGCAAGGCCAAGAGCGCGAGCCTGCGGGACTTTGCAGCGGTCCTGCAGTTGCCCGGCTGCCGCTTCGTCGATCTGCAGTATGACGATGCGCCGGCCGAGCGCGATGCGGTCGCCCGCGAGCTGAACGTCAACGTCGAGCGGTTGGCGGATTTCGATCTTCGCAACGACATCGACGGGGCCGCTGCGCTGATATCGGCATGCGATCTGGTGCTCACGGTCAGCAACACCAACGCCCACCTGGCCGGTGCGCTCGGCAAACCCACCTGGGTGCTGCTGCCCGTGGGCGGCGCGCGGCTCTGGTATTGGTTTCGTGACCGGAACGACAGTCCCTGGTACCCGCGCGTGCACCTGAAGCGGCGGGCCCGCGCGCAAAGCTGGGCGGACCTGGTGGCCGCGACAGTGCCGGAAATCGAGGCAGCCTTGGCGCGGCAGTGACCTCAAGCGCCTGCGCGCAAACGCTGCATTGGCGCGCGTAGCCGCGGCTCGGTCCTAGTTTTCCGCCGCCGAGCCCCGCCGCAGGTCGGCCTCGATCAAGAGCCGCTGGGTGCCGCCGAAGCGGACGCGGTAGACCTGCATGTTCTCCATCACGCGCTGCACGTAGTTGCGCGTCTCCGAAAACGGAATGCGCTCGACCCAGTCGATCGGATCGACCTTCGGATCGCGCGGATCGCCGTACTTGCCGATCCAATCCCGCACGCGGCCGCGGCCGGCATTGTAGCCGGCGAAGGTCATGATGTAGGAGCCGCGATAATCCTTGAGCAGATCGCCCAGTTCGGCCGCGCCGAACTGCACGTTGTAGGGCATGTCGGTGAGGAGCCGCTTCTGATCGAACGTGGCGTTGAACTTCTTGGCGATGTAGCGGCCGGCCGGCGGCGTCACCTGCATCAGGCCGAGAGCATTGGCACTCGAGACGGTCTTGGGATTGAACCAGCTCTCCTGCCGGACGATCGAATAGACGAGGGAGGGCTCCACCGGCGGCCCGATCGGCGTGTAGTTAGGCACGCCGATGGTCGGGAAGGCCGGGTGGTCGAGCGCCACGCCGCGCGCCAGCGCGAGCTTGCCGACCAGCAGCATGCCGCGGGCATCCTTGTACTTGGCGGTGAGCTCCGACATCAGAACCAGCGTACCGATGTCGTTCGATTTGTCGCCGTAGTCGGCCATCATCGCCCAGGCGAGATCGCGCGCCTCGACCGCGTAAAGGAGCTCAGCCGCGCGCACCACGTCGGCCTGGCTCGCCTTGGTGCGCTCTGAGCTCGAAAGGGACGGGAAGGAATTGAGCGACAGCTCGCCGAGGCCGGCCTTGGCGCGGGCGATCTGGCCGTAATAGGCCGTCGGATAGCGCGCGGCCTCCTGGTAGTGGCGGCGCGCCTCCTGCATGCGGTGCATGGCTTCGGCAGCTCGTCCGCT
>JAIESC010000060.1 GCA_019746355.1 Xanthobacteraceae bacterium
GCGACGCGCTGGCCGCGCGAACGGCGCTCGCGGTTGAACTCGACCAGCTCGGCCACCGAGCGCTCGGCGAGGCCGACGACCACCGAGCTCAGCGAGAACAGCGCGAGCATGTGGCGCGGCGTGCGGAACAGCGGATTGTCGGCGTGAACCTTGCCGCCCGGCGCGGTGCCGCGCTTGAGGTCGCGCAGGCTCACGCCGCGCGGCGCGGGCACCATCACGTCCTTGCAGGTGACCGACTTGCTGCCGGTGCCGGCGAGACCCATGACATGCCAGTCATCGATGATCTCGACCGCACTGATCGGCAACAGAAACATCCAGGGCTCGGGCGCGCCGCTGCCCTTGAGCATCGCGCCGAGCAGAATCCATTGGGCGTGATCGACGCCGCTGGCAAAGCCCCAGCGGCCGCTCAGCCGGAAGCCGCCGTCCACCCGCTCGGCGGTGCCGTTGGGCGCTACGCTCGCCGAGGCCACGGCATATGGGTTTCCGTCCCACATCTCGTGCTGCGCCTCGAGCGGGAAGTTGCCGACGATCCAGCTGTGCTCGCCATGAACGGCGGCGACCCAGGCCGACGAGCCGCAGCCCTGCGCCAGAACGCGCAGCATCTTCGAGAACACGTGGTAGTTCGAGTTGGCGCCGCCGAACATGGCGGGTTGCAGGCAGCGCGTCAGCCCGAGCCGCTGGTAGTCGGCGATGGTCTCGCTGGGAAGCTGCCGCGCGGCATTGGTCTGCGCGGCCCGCTGGCGCAACGCCGGAACGAGCGTGCGGGCGCGCTCGATGAGGACCTCGGCGTTCGAGACATCGGGTATCTTCGCGGTGATGTTCATGCGGCGCACCTTACCGAGGATGGCCGTTCAGGTCACGATGCCGGGCGCGCTGACCTACCCCCGTCATCCTGAGGTGCCCGCCGAAGGCGGGCCTCGAAGGATGGACGGCCCGGGCCGTCACCCTTCGAGGCTCGCGCTGCGCGCTCGCACCTCAGGGTGACGGGTCGGCGTTCGTGCGTGCCGCTTGAACCAATTCCCAGACCCGCGGCGGCGAGAGCGGCAGCACACGCGGCTCGACGCCCAACGCATTCGCCACCGCATTCGCGATCACGCCGCCGACCGGGATGATGCCGCCCTCGCCCGCGCCCTTGGCGCCGAGCGGATTGTGCGGGGCGGGCTTCACCTCCATCGCATGCGCCCGGATCACCGGGAAATCGCCCGCGGTCGGCAGCAGATAGTCGGCCAAGGAGCCGGCGAGAAACTGACCGTCGGCGTCGTAGACGAGATTTTCCAGAAGCGCGCCGCCGAGCCCCTGCACGATCGCGCCGACGGTCTGGCCGTGCAGCGTCAGCGGATTGATGATGCGGCCGACATCCTCCACCGCCATGTAGTCGAGCAAGGCGACGTGGCCGGTGCCGGGGTCGACCGCGACATGAGCGGCGTGGGCGCCGTAGCTGTAAGTGCGCTTGCTGCTGGCATAGGTGCCTTCCGAGGCGACGCCGTCGGCGGCGAGCGCAGCGAGCGCAACCGATGCACGGCCGGGGCCGATGGCATCGTCGCCGTCGATGGTGACCTCGTCCGGCTTGCAGCCGAGACGCCTCCCGGCGGCGGCGCGGATCGCGTCCTTCAAAAGCCCCGCGGCCTGCACGATGGCCGAGCCGCCCATCACGATCGAGCGCGACGAGTAGGAGCCGTAGCCCTGCGTCACATAGATGGTGGAACCGTGCCGCACGCGGTTGATGCGGGTCATCGGCATGTCGAGCGCGTCCGCCGCGATCTGCGCGAACACGGTCTCGACGCCCTGCCCGACCGACGACGAGCCGACGTAAAGCGAGATCGAGCCGTCGCGCTCCAGCACCATGCGCACGTTCTCGCGCGGGCCCGAGCCGCCGCCTTCGAGATAGCAGCCGACGGCGATGCCGTGGCGGCGGCCGTCGATCAATCGGCCTTGCAGCTTCGACTTCTCCGCCCAGCCGAAGTCGGCGAGGCAGCGGTCGAGCGTCATGCGGTAGTCGCCGCTGTCGGTCTCGCTGCCCTGGTCGAGCGGCTGCACGGTCGGCAACGGCCACGGCATCTCGTGCTCGGCAACGAGGTTTTTGCGGCGGAATTCGACGCGATCGATGCCGAGGTCGTTCGCCGCCATGTCGAACAGCCGCTCGCGGTAGAAATCCGCCTCGAAGCGGCCCGGCCCGCGATAGGTGCCGGACGGCGTCTTGTTGGTGAGCAGAAGCTCCATCTCGAAATGCATGTTCGGCACGCGATAGGGCCCGGACAGCACCTGCGCGGTGTTGCGCGCCGCGGTCACGCCGTTGGTGCGGATATAGGCACCGAGGTCGGCGGCGCCGCGGCCGCGCAACGCGAGGACGGTGCCGTCGCGGGCGCAGGCGATCTCCAGCTCGCATTCGGAATCGCGCGCGTGATTGGAGGCGATCAGGTGCTCGCGGCGGTCCTCGACCCATTTCACCGGGCGGTTGACCTGCCGTGCCGCGAACGGGATCAGGAAATCCTCGGGGTAGAACTCGCCGCGCACGCCGAAGCCGCCGCCGACATCGGCCTCGATCATGGTGACGGCGTCCTCGGCGAGACCCATCTGCTTGGCGAGGATGCGGCGGTTGTGGAACGGCACCTTGGTGATGCCGGACACGGTCATGTGTCCCTTCGCTGCGTCCCATTCGGCGAGCAGGCCGCGCGTCTCGATGGTCACGGCGGTGAAGCGCTGCACCTCGAACCGCTCGCGGCGGGTATAGGCGGCGTTCTGGAACGCGGCCGCAGCATCGCCTTTGACCGCGGACAGCGTGATGATCCGGTTGCTGCCGCTCGCCTCGAACAGGACGCGCGTGCTGTCACGCGCCGCGGCGCGGTCCGCGACCGGCGGCAGCGCGGCGATGTCGAGCTCGATCAGCTCCAAGGCATCCTCGGCCAGCGCCTGGGTGTCGGCGACCACCACGGCGACCGGCTCGCCGACGTAGCGCACTTTATCTTTGGCAATGACCGGCTGCTGGAACGGCTTGAACTCCGGCAAGAGCTCCTGCCGCATGGTGATGACGGGGATGTCGCCGATGTCGGCCGCGGTGATGACGGCATGAACGCCGGGATGCTTCAACGCGGCGGAGGCATCGATCGCGCGGATGCGGCCGTGCGGCACGGAGCTGCGCAGGATCGCGGCATGCAGCGCATTCGGGCTCGGAACGTCGTCGACATACTGGCCGCGGCCACGCAGGAAGCGCAGGTCTTCGAGGCGCTCGACCGGACTGCCGATGGGGCGATTCGAGGTGCGGCTGTGATCCATCGGGAAATTCGCGTCTTTTGTTTCGCAAACCTATCTGACGGTGGCCCTGTTGGATACACTTCGCAACCGGTGTGCCCAGAAGGTCGATGATGATGCGCCGAACATCCTGCTTCGCTGATCGAACGGCCCTGGCGCTCATGCGAGTCGTGACGACCGTGCTTGCCGTGGTCGCGGCGGCGCCCGGCTGGGCCGCCGACGTGCAGGTGACGGACGGCGACACTCTTATTCTTGATGGCATCACTTACAGGCTCGAGGGCATCGAAGCTCCGCAGACCGACCAGACATGCCTCGACGACAAGGGAGCCGTCTGGAAATGTGGCATCGAGGCCCGCGATCGTCTGCGAGACTACGCCGGCAAGGGCGACGTCCGTTGCACGGACCGCGGGGCGGATGGTGTCTTTGGAAAAAGGCGTATCGGCGAGTGCCGGGTGGCGAGCGAGCCAATCAGCATCAACCAGTGGATGGTGCAGGAAGGCTGGGCCCTCAATGCCGGGACAAAGTCCCGCTTCAAGTCCGACAGGGAAAGCGCAACCGTCAATCGCAAGGGGCTGTGGAAGGGCTGCTTCGTGTCGCCCGAGGCGTTACGGCGGTTCACCATCAGCACTGCAAGCCTGCTGGGTGCGGTATGTCCGCCGCCGAACAACTGGAAGGTCCGGCAGACGCTGTTCCCGGATGCTCCCGTAATGCCGCCCGGCTGTTCGATCAAAGGCAGGCTTAATCTGCGCTCCCAGGTCACGGGCTATCAGGGCATCTACCATTTGCCGAGCTGTCGCAGCTATGAGCGAACGAGAGCTCCACATCGCTGGTTCTGCTCGGAACAGGAGGCGCTGGCCGAGGGCTACCGCAAGTCATTCACCTGCTGAAAGTCATTCCGAAGCGGCACGTCAGCGCCGGCGCGGAATGACAGCGGAGTATGGGGCGGGCTACAGTGCCCACCACAGAATGTCGGGAGCTGAAGCGGATGGCCTTGGAGTTCGGAGTTTTCGATCACGTCGACCGGAACGACCTGCCGCTTGCCGATTTCTACGAGGACCGGCTGAAGCTGATCGAAGCCTATGACCGCGCCGGCATCTACGGCTATCACTGCGCCGAGCACCACGCGACGCCGCTCGGCATGGCGCCCTCGCCCAGCGTGTATCTCTCGGCCATCGCCCAGCGCACCAAGCGGCTCCATTTCGGGCCGCTGGTCTATACGCTCGCGCTGTACCACCCGCTGCGGCTTGCCGAAGAGATCTGCATGCTCGACCAGGCGAGCCGCGGACGCTTCCTGCTCGGCATCGGCAAGGGCATCTCGCCGATCGAAGTGGGCTATTACGGTGTCGACTACAAGAACGCCGACAAGATGTTCGCCGAGTCCTTCGCCGTCATCATGCAGGCGCTGACGAAGAAGACCGTCGATTTCGAAGGCGCGTTCTTCAAGTTCAAGAACGTGCCGATGGAGGTCTGGCCGCACCGGCAGCCGCATCCGCCGCTGTGGTACGGCGTGGTCAATCCGGACAGCGCCGAGCGCGCCGCCAAGGCCGGGATGAACTTCATCAGCAATGCGACGGCCGCAGCGGTGAAGGCCAAGGTCGCGCGCTACAAGGCGGCGTATCAGGCGAGGCCTGGGACCGATGCCCCGCGGTTCGGCATGAACCGCTACATGGTGCTGGCCGAGACCGAGGAGAAGGCGCTGGAGACCGGGCGGCGCGCCTACAAACGCTGGTGGTCGAGCTTCATGACGCTCTGGCACAAGCACGGCATTCCGCCGACCAATGTGAGCTATCCGCCGGAGATCGACGGGCAGATGGCGGACGGCCGCGCCATCGTCGGCACGCCGCAGAAGGCGCTGGAGCTCCTTCGCGCGCAGACGGCGGAGTCGGGTGCGAACTATCTGGTCTGCCGCTTCGCGTTCGGCGATCTGTCGCTGTCGGCGTCGACGCGCTCGCTCGAGCTGTTCCAGCGCCACGTGATGCCGGGGCTGCGCGAGAGCGTGCCGGTCGCGGCGGAATAGCGGTTAACCATCCGTTAACCACGGCAAATCCAAGGTGCTTAAATGCCGGATCGCTCATGCGATTCGGCCCGAGCGGCCCCTGCATGCCGCTCGGCCTCGACACGTCCCGTACCCCAGTCCGTCCAAGCGTGAGTTCGCGTGCGTCGCGATGAAGTCACGCTTTACGGCGGACAGCCAGCCACGGCGGGGGAATGGGCCTCAAGAGAAAGAGCGTCGGACGATTGGCGATCGGCGCTTCGCTGCTTTTTTCCGGCGCGGCCGACGCGGCCGACACCCGGCGCTTGGTCACCAAGGCGCCGGCGCAGGCGATGGCACAGGCGCGCCCGCTGCCGCCGGTCTACGACTGGAGCGGGCTCTACGCCGGCATCAACGGCGGCGCGGGCTTCGACACCTCCAACTTCGCCAACGACGGCAACGTGAAGATCAGGACGCGCGGCGCGCTGATCGGCGGCACCGCAGGCTACAATCTGCAGCGTGGCCGATGGGTGCTGGGCCTCGAGGGCGACCTCGACTGGACCGATGCCTCCGGCGGCACGCCATGTGGCGCGTTCTTCTGCGAGGCCAAGAACACCTGGCTCGGCACGTTGCGCGGCCGCGCCGGATACGCGTCCGGCCGCTGGCTGCCTTATCTCACCGCGGGCGTCGCCGCCGGCCATGTGGAGACCACGTCCACCAATCCGGCGCTCGCGACCGGCAGCGAAACCAAGCTCGGCTGGGCCGCAGGGCTTGGCATCGAGCATGCCTTCGCCCGGAGCTGGTCGGCCAAACTCGAATATCTCTATGTCTGCCTCGGCCGCATCGACGAAGGCTCGCCCTGCACCACCAGCGTATTCGCGTCGAACGTCTCGATCAAGCAGAGCGTGGTCCGGCTCGGCATCAATTACAAATTCAACGGGCCGCTGCCGTAGCGGCCGCGGGATACGGCTCCCCGCCAGCGACCATCCTTGCAATAATGGCCGGCCATAAAAACCGGAACGCTCGAAGCGAGCGGCGATGGACAGCATCCGCACCGTGATCGACTGGCTGACGGACGGCGCCCGGTCCGCGCCGCTCTCGGAAGACGTTCTGGAAGAGCTGTGCCGCCGGCTGGTGCAAGCCGGCATTCCGCTGTGGCGCGTGGCGGTGTTCGTCACCACACTTCACCCGGACCTGATGGGCCGCGCGTTCCGCTGGTGGTCGGAATCGGGGGTCAAGGTCTCGGAGGCGCAGTACGACGTCCTGGAAACCGACGACTATCTCAAGAGCCCGGTGGTGGCCGTGTATGGCACGCGGCAGCCGCTGCGGCGCCGGCTCGCCGATCCCAACTGTCCCACCGATTTTGCCTTGCTGAGCGAGTTTCGGACCGAAGGCGCCACGGACTATGCGGCGTTTCCGCTGCTGTTCACCGACGGCTCCATCCATGTCGCGACCTGGACCACGCGGCAGCCCGGCGGCTTCACGCCGGAGCAATATGCCGATCTTGAGCAGGTCATCGCACCGCTGACCCGCGTCGCGGAAATCCGCGCGCTGCGGCGGACCGCCACCAACCTGCTCAACACCTATGTCGGCCGCCAAACCGGCGAGCAGATTCTCGCCGGCAGGATCCGGCGCGGCCATGTCGAGGCGATCCAGGCGGCGATCTGGCTGTCCGACATGCGCGGCTTTACGACGCTCTCGGAGCGCCTGCCGCCGCAGGACCTGATCGATCTGCTCAACCGCTATTTCGATTGCCAGGTGCCGGCGATCCTCAATCGCGGCGGCGAGGTACTGAAGTTCATCGGCGATGGGCTGCTGGCGATCTTTCCGCTGACCGGCGGCGGCGAAGACGCAGACGAGGTGTGCCGCCGCGCGCTGACCTGCGCGCGCGAGGCGGAGGCCGCGATCGCGGCGCTCGATCCCCCGCCAGGCGACAATCACGACGCGATCCGCTTCGGTCTCGCGCTGCATATCGGACAGGTGTCGTACGGCAACATCGGCGGCGGCAACCGGCTCGACTTCACCTGCATCGGACCCGCGGTGAACCTCGCGGCGCGACTGGAAAAGCGCGCTTCGAGCCTGGGGCGGGCCATCGTCGCATCGGCCGAGTTTGCCGCCCACGTGCCCGACGAGTTTGTACCGCTCGGCGAGTTTCCCGTGGCGGGCTTCGCCGCTCCGCAGAAGCTGTTCGGGATCAAGGATCAGTCGGCACCCGGCCAAGGCTAGACCGCCGCCTCGGGGAGATCGCCGGGAAGCGGGCCCAGGGCCTTGGTAATCCTGTCGGCGTGGCGGCTCGGCTCGACCGCCTCGAGCAGCTCGAAGTAGAGCGTCTTGTAGCTCAGGAACACGACGCCCTCGGCCTGCATGCGGGCCTTGGCGGCCGACACGTCGCCGGCAGACGAGAACAGAAGCTCCTCCACCGCAAACACCTCGTGACCGAGATCGAGCAGGCCGAGGCACGACTGCAGCACGCAGACGTCGGTCTCGCAGCCGGCGACGATCATCTGCCTGCGCTTGAGGCGCGCGAGATGCGCCTTGATCTTCGTCTCCTTGGTCAGGTCGAAGAAATCCTTTTCGAAGGTGGTGGCGGGGCCGCGCTTCAGCGCGCCAAGCTCATGCTCGATCTCTTCCGGCAAGCCGCCCTTGGTCGCCAGCGGCCGCTCGAGCGTTGCGACCAGCGGAATGCGGAAATAGCCGAGCAGCCGGATCAAATTCGCGGTGTTGGCTTCGATGAACGCACGCGCGCGGCTGTCGAGCTGCGACAGGAAGAAGCCCTGCACGTCGACGATCAACCCGCAGCATTGGTCCGGGACGATGCGCTTCACCATGGCTCTGCTTTTCCCTGCTCCGGCGACGCCTTTTCCGAATGATAGTGGGGCTGTCGGCTGGACGCCACGTGGGTTAGCGTAAGCGGCGGAGAATCGCACTCATGAGCGCAGACGACTACCACCCGTTCGTGCCGAATCCGCACGAGTCCAAGATCGCCGGCCCGACCGCACGCGCGCACGCGGAGGCGCGCATCAAGAGCCCGCGCGCCCAGGGCCTGTTCGGCAAATGGGAGGAGATGTTCAACGAGCCGTTCCGCGGCATCACCACAAACGGACAGGCGATCCCCGATCTGTTCGTGCGCAAGCCGGAAGGCGCGCCGACGCTGGCGATCATCGAGGCGGTGAACGCGCTGCTTAAGCTGATGTCGCCCGAGCAGCGCAAGGCGTCGTGCTTTCCGGCCGGCTCCAACCAGTGGCGGCACTGGCAGAACACCGAGCTTTACGTCGAGCACTACGGGCTCCGCCTCGACGAGGCGAGCGAGCCACTGCGCGACGCGACCATGGCGGTGCTGCGCGCCAGCATGAGCCAACACGGCTACGAGCTGTCGCGCGACGTGATGAAGCTCAACCGCTTCCTCGGCGACCTCGTCGGGGGACCTGCGGTGATGGGCGAGTGGAGCTACATCTTCTGCCTGTTCGGCACGCCGTCGGCGAGCGAACCGTGGGGCTGGCAGTTGTTCGGCCATCACCTCGTACTCAACTGCTTCGTGCTGGGCGAGCAGATGGTGCTGACGCCGGCGTTCTGGGGGGCAGAGCCGGCTTACGCCGATCACGGGCCGTTCAAGGGCATCCGCATCTTCCAGGACGAGGAGCGCGCGGGGCTGAAGCTGATGCGCTCGTTCTCGCCGGAGCAGCAGAAGCGCGCCGTTGTCTACCACTCGATGATGGGCGGCGACCTGCCGGAGGGCCGGCGGCACTTCGCCGACAACCTGCATCTCGGCGGCGCGTTCCAGGACAACCGCATCGTGCCGTATGAAGGGCTGAAGGGCAGCGAGCTCACCCCTTTGCAGCGGCGCGAGCTCACCGACCTGGTCGACAAGTATTTCAGGTCGCTGCCGGCGGGCCCGCGGGCGGCCCGCATCGTCGAGTTCGAGCGGCACATGGCCGACACGCATTTCTGCTGGATCGGCGGCTTTGCCGAGCAAAGCCCGTTCTATTACCGGGTGCAGAGTCCAGTGACCTTCATCGAGTTCGACCACCACGCCGGCGTGTTCCTGACCAACGCCGAGCCCGCCAAGTTCCACGTGCACACCATCGTGCGCACGCCGAACGGCAACGACTACGGCTTCGACCTGTTGAAGCAACACTACAAGCATGCGCCGCATCATCAGCAGCAGGCGCAGCAACAGCAGGCCCGGCACGAGGGGCACGCGCACGGGCACCATCACCATGGGCACGGCCCGCACCGGCATCATCACGGCGACGGCAAGCACGACCATCATCATGGGGATGGGCAGCATGACCATCACCACGACGACGGCGAGCACGATCACTGAGCTGCCGCGATTTGCACCGCCTTCTCAACACGAGAGGCGCCATCGCGGGCTTGAGCCGGCGATCCATGAGGGCGTGCGGCGATCTCTAATCGTAAGACTGTTCGCTGTTGCAGGTTCGCATGGATGCGCAGGTCAAGCCCGCGCATGACGACGGTTGACGTGGCGTCGCTCATGGCAAACGAATAAAGCGCGGCGAAAGATCAATCCCGCTTCTCGCGGTTGAGCATCAGCTCGGTCTTGCCGGCCTTATAGAACTCCCAGCTCTTCTCGAATTGCATCGCTGCGTCGCGCGGATAGTTGTCGTAGTAACCGCCGAGATGCGGCGTGATGATCACGTTCGGCATGGTCCAGAGCGAACTCGCGGCCGGCAGCGGCTCGTGCGCCAGCGCGTCCAGCGCCGCGCCGGCAAGTTTCTTGCCATTCAGCGCGCGGATCAGCGCATCCTCGTCGAGCACGCCGCCGCGGGCGAGATTGATCAGGAACGCGGTGGGCTTCATCGCCGACAGCACGGCATCGTTGACGAAGTTGCGGGTGTCGGCCTCGAGCGGCACCAGCATGACGAAATAGTCGAGCTCGGGCATGGCCTGCACGATCTCGGCGCGGCTCACGATCCTGTCGAAGCCCGGGATCGGCCGGTCGGTGCGCGAGATACCGATCACGCGCATGCCGAACGCCTTGCAGCGCGGCGCAAGTCCCTCGGCGATGGCGCCGACGCCGAGAATGCCGACGGTCTTGCCGTGGAGCAGCGTGCCCGGAAAGCGATTCCACGCCTTCTCGACGCGCTGGCGTTCGATGCGGCGGAAGTCGCGGGCGAAGGCCAGCATCTGCAGGAACGCCATCTCGGAGATCGGCTCGCCGTGGATGCCGCGCACCGCGGTGACGATCACGTCCTTGCCGAGCCAGGGCGAGTCGGTGATGCCGTCGGTGCCGGTGCCGAGCGAGAACACCCATTTGAGCTTCGGCGTGTGCTGGAAAAAGTCCTTCTTCACCTGCGGCCCGAACGCCATCAGGATGTCGGCTTCGGGCGCGAGCTTCAGCGCCTCGTCGCGCGTGGACACGGTGGTGATCTCGAGCTCGCGATGCCGCGGCTTTAGATATTTTTCGTAGCCGGAGCGCGTGGGCTCAGGATGGGTGAGGAAGATCAGGACGTTCATGACTATGGTCAGCCCGGACTAAATTCGCTCGATGTTGGCGTCGGCGACGACCTTGGTCCACTTGGCAATGTCGTCGGCGACCCGTGTCTTGAAGGCATCCGGCGTGGTCGGACGCACGTCAGCGCCAAGCGCGCGCAGCCGCTGGATGACATCCGGCTCAGCCAGGATCGCCTTTACCTCGGCGTTGATCTTCTGGACGAAATCGGCCGGCAATCCCGCCGGTCCCGCGATACCGAGCCAGCCTGTCACCGAATAACCCTGCAAGCCGCCTTCCGCCACCGTCGGCACGTCGGGCAACGCGAAGAAGCGCGACGGCCCGGTGACCGCGATCGCCCGCACCCGCCCGTCGCTCAGGAACGGCAGTAGGAGCTGGGGCGTGTCCATCTGGAAATCGACGCGCTTGGCAATCAGGTCGGTGATCGCCTGCGGCGAACCGCGATAGGGGACGTGCTGGATCTTCAACGCCCCCATCGACACAAGCAGCTCGGACGCCAGATGCATGCCGGTGCCGTTGCCGGCGGTGGCATAGGTCAGCTTGCCCGGGTCGGCCTGCGCGGCCTTGACGACGTCTGCAAGCGTTTTGGCCGGATGATCCGGATAGGTCACCAGGATGAACGGGTTTTCGGTGAGCATGCTGATGAAGCTGAAATCGTTCACCGCGTTGTAGGCGAGTTGCTTGTACATCGCCGGCGACACCGCATGTCCGCTCGGCAAGATGGCAAGCGTGCTTCCGTCCGGCACGGCACGCGCCACCGCGGCGGCCGAGGTCGTCCCGCCGGCGCCCGGCCGTGTTTCCACCACGACCGGCTGGCCGAGCCGCTTGGCGAGATGCTCGGCGACGATACGCGCGGTGATGTCGACATTCGCGCCGGGCGTGAAGCCATGCATCAGCGTGATCGGGCGTCCGGACTGCGCACGCACCGGCGTTTGGGCCGGGACGGTCGCCAAAGCTGAAAGTCCGGCCAGGGCGGCGCGGCGGGTGATCGTCGTCATCGTCTTTGGTCTCCGATTGTCCCGTGCAACTGTGCGGCTCAATCACTGTGGCGCTGTGGTCACCTGATAATTGCCTTCGTGCATGATCCGCGCGGCGGATTCGGCGAGCTCACCAAGCCGCTTGCGCAGCACGTCGGCCGGGAAGGTCAGCTTGCCGTGCTGTTTGCGGACGACACCGTCGACGATCACCGTGTCGACGTTTCCGGCGCCGGCGATCTCGACGATCGAATAGATCGGGTCATAAACCGGCGCCATGTTTACGTCGTCGGCGCGCAGCATCACGATGTCCGCCTTCTTGCCGGGCGCGAGCGTGCCGATCTGGCCGTCGAGCCTGAAGGCCTTGGCGCCGTTGATCGTCGCCCATTCCAGCGCCTCGCGGGACCGGACCGGGATGGTCTTCAAGGGTGAATTCCCGCGCGAGGCGTTGTTGCGGACCTCCTTGCCGCGGGCAAACAGCAGCGCGGCCTGCATCTCGCGAAACATCTGGCCGCTGCAAAAAAGCTCAACGTCGATGCCGAGCGAGGGCAACCCGCCGGCCTCGCGATAGGCCGCGACCATGGTGTCGCCGATGTGGTGGTGCAGCTCGACCAGCGCCGTCGAGGTCAACGTTGCGCCACTGTCGACGATCATGTCCAGATCAGCGCGGTTGAAGGTCGTGCCGTGCACCAGATTGTGGTCGGGCCCGAGAAGCCCCGCCTCCGCCATCAGGTGGTAGCCCCGCGGCAGGATGTCGTCCTCGCCGCGCCGCGTATGGGACGACGAGACCAGCCCGAACTCCCGCGCCAGCCGGATGTCGGCTTCAACCACCTCCCAGGGACTCCAGGACGGGCCCAGGATCGCCATCGCGAGCGTCACCCGGCCGTCGTCGCTCGCAAGCCGGCCCTTGCGCAGCGCTTCGATCCGGTCGCGCGGATGCGGCACGTGGGTGAACGGGATGCCTTCCTTCTGATTGAGCGGCTTCGCGGTGCCGTGCGCGAACACGGCGCGGATGCCGCTGTCGAGAAGGCCATCGATGGCGTGCTCCGCCATCTCCAGATGGGTGATGTTGTGGCACCAGTCCACCAACGTGGTGACGCCGGCGTCGATCTGCGCCAGCGCGCCGATCAGGTTGCCGAGATAGTTGTCCTCCGGCTTGTAGAGCGTCGCCAGATTGCCGTGGACGTACTTGAAATAATCCGGCCCCATCCATTCCGAGGCGATGCCGCGCAGCCCGGTCTGCCACGTGTGCATGTGGGCGTTGACCAGGCCGGGCATCACGATCTTGTCGGAGGCGTCGATCACCTCGTCCGCCGCAGCACCGAGGTTGCGGCCGACGGCCTCGATCCGGTTGCCGCTGAAGAGAAGCTCGCCGTTCTTGAAATCGCCGAGCTTGCCGTCGAGCGTGACCAGCCAGCCGCAACGAACCAACACGCGCTTCATTTGAGGCATTCCCGGATTTGACGGCGCGGCGGCAAACCAACCGCCTCGCAAAGCATCGCTATGCGGCCCGCGCGGACCCGGACTGAGCGCCGGAAGGACGCCCGGTCAGACGTCGATCTCGATGATCTCCTCGGGGAACTGGTGGATGCGGTCGGTCGGCCCGTTGCCGCCGATGATGTAGTTGTCGCACAGCCAGTTGAGATAGCCGCCGTAAGGATAGGTCGGGTGCACGACGATGTTCATGTCCTTCTGGATGGTCCACGGCTCGTCGCTGCGGATGAGCGGCCGCTCGACCAGGTCGTAGCCCTGGCCGTGGCAGTAGAGCCGCGCCTCCTCGGGCCGGCCGTGCTTGCGCATGAAGGCGTTGAACGTCTCCCAGATGTCCTTGCAGGGCGCGCCGGGCTTGAGCATGTCGAGGGTGACCTTTCGGGCCTCCTTCACCATGTCGAGCTCCTCCTTCATCTGCTGCGGCACCTTGCCGAGCACGCAGGAGCGGCCGAGCTCGGTGTACATGCCGCCGGG
>JAIESC010000044.1 GCA_019746355.1 Xanthobacteraceae bacterium
CCATCTTGCCCTGCACGACGCGCTCTGCGGCCTGCCCAACCGCAACGCCTTCAGCGAGCGGCTCGAGGCGGTGATCGCCGAGGTCAGGGCCGGCGGCACCGCCGCCGCGGTGTTCTACCTCGACCTCGACCACTTCAAGGACGTCAACGACACGCTCGGCCATCCGATCGGCGACGAGTTGATCCGTGCCGTCACCATGCGGCTGTCGCAGTTGATGCAGGGCGAAGACATGGTGGCGCGGCTCGGCGGTGACGAATTCGCAGTCATCGCCGTCGGAAACTCCGACCATGCGGTGCTCGACCGGATCGCCGCGCGGATGATCACCACGCTCTGCGCACCCTACGCGATCGGCGGACATACCATCGTGATCGGCGCGAGCATCGGCATCGCCGCGATCGACGGCAACACCAGCGCTGCCGACATCCTGCGCTATGCCGACATGGCGCTGTACCGCGCCAAGAACGAGGGCCGCAACCGCGCCTGCCTGTTCGACGAGGTGATGGACGCCAACCTGTCGCAACGCAAGCTGATCGAGCAGGATTTGCGCGAGGCGATCGGCAACGGCGGGCTGAAGGTCGCATATCAGCCGATGTTCAATGCCGGCGGCGACAGGATCCTCGGAGTCGAGGCGCTGGCGCGCTGGTCGCATCCGATCCGCGGCCCGATGCGTCCCGACGAGTTCATCCCGATTGCCGAGCACTCCGGCCTGATCATCCCGCTCGGCGAATGCGTGCTGCGCCAGGCCTGCATCGACGCGCAGGCGTGGCCGGGGATCGCGGTCTCGGTCAACGTCTCACCACTGCAGTTCCGCAGGCTCGATTTCGTCAGCACGATCGAGCGAACGCTTTCGGAAACCGGATTCGACCCGGCGCGGCTGGAGCTCGAGCTCACCGAAAGCACGCTGCTCGGCAACCTCGATAATGCCGAGGAGGCGATGCGGCGGCTGAAGGCGCTGGGCGTCAAGCTGGCGCTTGACGATTTCGGCACCGGCTATTCCAGCCTGCTTTATCTGCGCCGCTTCCCGTTCGACAAGCTCAAGATCGACAAGAGCTTCGTGCTCTCGATCGAGAAGACCGCCGATGCCGCGGCCATCGTGCATGCGGTGGTCAGCCTCGGCCGCGGGCTCGGCATGAAGGTCACGGCCGAAGGCGTGGAGACGGCGGAGCAGCACCTGTTCCTGCGCGCCGCGGGCGTGCATTGCATGCAGGGCTTCCGCTTCGGCAAGCCGGTGCCGGCCGGCGAGATCGCCGCGCGGCTCGCCACGCCCGGCGTCTATCGCAGCATCGAAGGCGACGCCCGCGCCGCGCTGGCGGGCTAACGACCGCTCCGCCCGTTGATCGACGCTCAGTCGATCTTGATGCCCATGGCCGTAACGATGGGACGCCAGCGCGTGAGCTCGGATTCGACATAGCTCTTGTACTCGGCCGGGCTCGTCAGCGGCTCGAGCTCGAAGGTGCCCGAGATCAGAAGCTCCTGGTATGACTTGTCGGCGAGCAGCTTGAGGTTGGCTGCCGAGACGGCGTCAACAATTGGCTTCGGGGTGCCGGCCGGCGCGAACACACCGATGAAGTTCGGCGCCACCAGGTCGGTGTAGCCCTGCTCGACCGCGGTCGGTATCTCCGGTGCCGCCGCGAGACGCCGCGCATTCGTCACCGCCAATATCCGCAGCTTGCCCGCGCGATGGTGCTCCAGCACGATGTTGGTCATCGCCGGGACCAGTGCCGGTATCTGTCCGGCAAGGAGATCCGTCAGGCCCGGCCCCGCGCCGCGATAAGGCACGTGCGGCATGTCGGCCAGGCCGGCCCTGATCTTGAGCAGCTCGCCCGCCAGATGATTGAGCGAGCCGTGTCCGGCCGAGCCATAGGACACCTTGCCGGGATTGGCCTTGGTGTAGGCCACGAACTCCTTCAGGTCCTTCGCCGGCACCGACGGATGCACCGCAATGGCAAAGGCCGTGTACGCGATCGGCGAGATCGGCTCGAGGTCCTTCACCGGATCGAAAGTCGGCTTGGTCTTGAGCAGCGCTTCGGTGATGTGGGTGGTGGCGCCGCCGAGCAGAAGCGTGTAGCCGTCCGGCTGCGAGCGCGTGGCCTGCGCCGCGCCGACGCCGCCGCCCGCGCCGCCGATGTTCTCGATCATGACGGTGCCGAGCAGCGGCTTGATCCGCTCCGCCCACGGCCGCCCAATGGTGTCGAACGCGCCGCCCGGCGGGAACGGCACGATCAGCCGCACCGGCCGGTCGGGATACTTGCCTTGCGCCCAAGCTCCTTGCACCCAAGCGGAGCGGACGAGGAGCGGCGCCGAAACGCCCGCAGCACCGAATTTTAGAAGGTCACGCCGTCGCATCGGATCCCCCATCCAAATGGCAACTCACGCTCGTTGTAGTTGAATGCAATTGGCGAAGCCGTACAAGAGGGGTTGAAGACGTTGCGGCGATTGTGGCGGACACTAGGATGCCGCCGACGAGTGTTCCGGAGGACAACATGGCTGTGCAGAAGGTGGCGGTGGTGACGGGCGCGGGAACGGGCATCGGCAAGGCGGTGTCGCTGGCGCTGGCCAAGGACGGCTATGCCGTGGTGCTGGCCGGCCGCCGCGCCGACAAGCTCGACGAGACCGCGAAGGAGGCCGGCAACGCCAAGGCCCTCTCGGTGCCGACCGATGTGAGCGATCCGGAATCGATCAGGGCGCTGTTTGCGCGCGTCAAGAAGGAGTTCGGCCGGCTCGACCTGCTGTTCAACAATGCGGGCATCGGTGCGCCCGCCGTGCCGATGGAGGAACTGCCGCTCGAGACCTGGAAGAAAGTGGTCGACACCAACCTCACCGGCATGTTCGTCTGCACCCAGGAAGCCATCAAGATCATGAAGGCGCAGGACCCCAAGGGCGGGCGCATCGTCAACAACGGCTCGATCTCGGCGCACACGCCGCGGCCGCGCGCGGCCGCCTACACCGCGACCAAGCACGCGGTGACCGGCCTCACCAAGCAGACCGCGCTCGATTGCCGCAACGACATGATCCTGTGCAGCCAGATCGACATCGGTAACGCCGCGACGCCGCTCACCGACCGCATGGTGCAGGGCCAGGGCGTGCTGCAGCCCGACGGCCGCATGGCGATCGAGGCGCGGATGAACGCGGACGACGTCGGCCGCGCGGTGGTCTACATCGCCAACCTGCCGCTCGACACCAACGTGCTGTTCATGACGGTGATGGCGAACGGCATGCCGTTCGTGGGAAGGGGATAGCGCCGCAGCGCTCCCCCGCCTTTTCCTCGTGCTGTTTACGCACGAACGCTGAACCGGCCGTGTATGGCATCGGCCGTGAGCGTCGCAAATTGGGCGGCGTCCATGCGGATCAGTGTCGAATGGTCTCCCGCCTCGAGATAGATCTCGGGCTGCTCGGTGATGCTGTCGTCGACAATCGTCTGAAGGCCGTAGCAATCGCCAAACGGCGGAATGGCACCGCGCTCGCAATCGCGAAACAGCGGGCCAATCTCGTTTTCGGACGCGAGCTCCACCTGATCGCCGACCTCCGTGGCGACGTTTTCGAGACGCACATGCCGGGAGGCCGGCAGAATGGCGAGCAGGTATCCGCCGTTGTGACGAAGTACGATGCCCTTGGCAAGGCGGTTGCCGGAGATGTGGCAGGCCTGCGCCGTGCGCGTCGACGACATGGTCGGCTCATGCGTGATCACGTCGTACGTGACGTTCTGGTCGAGATATTTCTGCAAAGTCGGAGCGATGGACATGATAACCCTCCGTGCGTCGGGGAACGGCGCGCGCTCGCGAGGGTCGGTCCATCGGGCCGTCGTCTCACGAGGCGGCCGATTGATGTGCCTTTAAGATAGGTCCGATCACCGCCGCCGACAATCGGCTCCGGGCGCCCAAGCCGCCCTGCTCTCGCTGGATGACCGAGATGGCGAACGGCAGGCGGTTCGTGCGCGGGGTGACGCTAGGCCACCGACCGCCGTTGCGGCTGTTCTGCCGGCCGCGGCTGCAGCATCGGCGCAAGCTCCGCGGCGGGCTTCGGCGGGCTGAACAGGAAGCCCTGCATCTCCGTGCAGCCGAGCGCGCGCAGCAATTCGAGCTGTTGCGGCTTCTCGACGCCTTCCGCGGTGGTTGTGATGTCGCGCGATTTGGCGATGCCGATGACCGCCTGCACGATCGCGAGCGAGCTCGGGTCGTCGGCGATATGCTCGATGAAGGACCTGTCGATCTTGACTTTGTCGAACGGGAACCGTCGCAGATAGTTCAGCGAGGAATAGCCGGTGCCGAAATCGTCCATCGCGATCCGCACGCCGAGCTCGCGGAGCTGCCCCAGGATGCGCAGCGTCAGCTCATCGTCGTGCAGCAGCACCGACTCGGTGATTTCCAGCTCCAGCCGCCGGGCCGGCAGACCCGACTCGGCCAGCGCGCTCACCACCAGCGGCACCAGGCCGTCGTTCTTGAACTGCACCGGCGAGACGTTGACCGTGACCAGGATGTCGTCGCGCCAGGCGGCCGCCTCGATGCATGCCGTCCGCAGCGCGAATTCGCCGAGCTGGTTGACGAGGCCTGCGTCCTCGGCGACCGGGATGAACTCGGCCGGCGACACGAAGCCGCGCACCGGATGCCGCCAGCGCAGCAGCGCCTCGCAGGCCACCACGCTCTTGTCTCGGATATTGACCAGCGGCTGATAGAACATCTCCAGTTCGCCGCACATGATCGCCTGCCGGAGGTCGAACTCGAGCGCCCGCCGCGCCCTCATTTCCGCATCCATCTCGGCCTCGAAGAACCGGTACGTTGCGCGGCCGTCGGCCTTGGCGCCGTACATCGCGAGGTCGGCGTTCTGCAGCAGCTGATCGGCCTCGGTGCCGTCGACCGGCGCCATCGAAATGCCGATGCTGGCGTCCATCGAGAAGCGGTTGCCCTCGAGCTCGCAAGGCTGCCGAAGCGCGCTGTGAATGCGTTCGGCAAGCCCGGTGACGGAGGTGGCGTCTTCGATGTTGGTTTGCACGATGGCGAATTCGTCGCCGCCGAGCCGTGCCACGATATCGGTCTCGCGCACGCAGGCCTTGAGCCGCTCGGCGACCGTCTTGAGAAGCTCGTCGCCGCCCTGGTGGCCGAGCGTGTCGTTGACGCCCTTGAACTTGTCGAGGTCGAGGAACAGCACGGCGAGCTTCTCGCCGCGCTTGACGCGCTTCAGCGCCTGCTCGAGCTGCTCGCGGAAATAAATGCGATTGGGCAGATCGGTCAGCGCGTCGTAGTGGGCCATGTGCGCGATCCGCGCCTCGGACGTCTTGCGATCCGTGACGTCCTCGATCACGCTGACGATGAACTGCGTCTTCTGCGCGCCGTCTCGGATGACAAGCTTCCTCACGTTGATGAAGCGCTGGCGCTTGCCGGGCGTAACGATCGGATAGTCATCGAAGAACATGCTGCCACCGGACCGCAGCAGGTCGGCGTCATGCTGTTCGATCACGTCGGCGGCTTCTTTCGAGAAGATTTCGTGCGGCCGCTTGCCGACGATCTGCGCGCGCGGGATGCCGAAGTGGTTGATCGCCGCCTGGTTGGCCAGGACATAGCGCCCGGTGTTGGCGTCGCGAACGACAATGGTGGTCGGCACGTTCTCGATGATCTGGTTGAGGAACTGCCGGTCGCGGTCGCGCTCCTGCTCAAGGCGGACACGCCCGGTCACATCCTCGACGATGCCGATCAGGTACAGCGGCTTGCCGGCGGCGTCGCGGACCAGGTGCCGCTTTGACGTGACCATCCGGTTTCCATTCGGATCAAGGAACGTCGGATGAGCTTCTCGAACGATGCTGTGCCCGGAAGCAACGACGTCCGCATCGCGTTTGTCGACAGATTCGGTGGGCGCGTTCGGGAACAGTTCGCCGAGCGTCTTGCCGATCGCAT
Source organism: Xanthobacteraceae bacterium (assembly GCA_019746355.1). Next base: position 5,889 of record JAIESC010000044.1, read on the forward strand.
CGCCGCGTGAGATTCCCCAGAACTCCTCTGCTGCGCGGTTGACGTGCACGAATCGCCGCTCCACCGGCTCCTTGACCACGACCGCAACCGGAACGTTGTCCAGGACCTGATCGAGAAAGTCGCGCCGGCGCTCGACCTCGCTCTCGACCGCCTTCAGCTCACTGATGTCCTCGATGGTGGCGACCCACCCGCCATTGGCCATCGGCTGGTTCGTCACGCGCAACTGCGCCTTGCCGTCGAGCGACTGCACCTTGTGGACCAGCACGCGGCCGGCGCGCGCGGCCTCGATCAGGTCGGCGAACATCCGCTCCGGATCGCCCGCGTTGCGGCCGGCCGCCTTGCGCCGGTGGAACAGATCGAGCAGCGACATGCCGACGAGGTCGCTGGCCGGCAGCTTCATGAGGTCGATGTAGCGCTGGTTGAACATGACGATGCGGCCTTGCGCATCGAACATGCACAGTCCCTGCTGCATGCCGTTCAGGGCGGCGTCGAGCCTGGCTTCGGCGTCGCTCGACGCCCGAAGCTTCTGGCCCTCTGTCGAGATGTCGTCGTGCCTGCTCATGCCGGAATGCCGTGCGTTCATCGCGCGTTCGGCTGAGCGGGCCTTCATCAGGACAAAATCGCCCGGATGACGGCACCCTCTCATCCGTCCCCCGGCGGTATCCGTAGAGGATGCAGATGGAGGGGACGTTAGGAAGGCTGGTTAGCAAAAGGTTAAAGCACGCGATTCCGCAGTGTCGCAGCGCTTACCGTGGAAATCGGCGGCGTGTCAGTCGCTCGCCGAGACCTTGATCCTGCTGCCGGCGCGGACTTTTGCCAGCGCCTTCACGTCCGACAGCGCCCGGGCGAAGACATTGCACGGGCTGGCGAGCCGGCATTCGTCGCCTTTCGAGATCGGCGTGCGCCCGAAGCCGATGGCGATGGCCGGTCCCTCCGGCCAGTAGGCGATCTCGCCCGGCGTCACCACGGCACGGGCATCGGCCTCGCGCTTCGCCCGCACCGGCACGTCGAAATAGACCTCCTCGCCCCAGGTCATGGCTGACACCTCGACCGGCAGCGCCGCGGCGATGGCCTTGGCGGTCGGCGTGTCGAGCAGTTCGGCGTCGAGCGTGAACGAGCCGAAATCGAAGCGGATGCGCGCCATGATCGCTCCCTGTGGTGTGCCGCCGGACGCTATCACGCCCGCGCCAATGGATGCCATTGACGCGGGCTAGTCGAGCGGCGGAATGCCTGCGGCCTTCACCACCGCGCTCCAGCGCCGCACATCCGCATTCAGCAGCGTCCGCGCCTCGTCCGGCGAGGAACTCCTCGCCTGCAGTCCCATCGCCGCAATCTTTTCGGTCACCTTCGGCGAATTGATGATCTTGACCACCGTCTCGTTGAGCCTGCGAACGATGTCAGGCGGCGTCTTGCCGTGCGTCGCGATCAGCGCGAGACCTTCCAGCACGAAGCCCTGGATTCCGGCTTCGGCAAAGGTCGGTGCATCTGGCAGCTTTGCCAGACGGCGCGGACAGGTCACCGCCAGCGCCCGCATCCTGCCGGACTCGACCACCGGTATCGCCGTCGCAGCAACCTCGAACGACATCGCCAAGTGGCCGCCGAGCAGATCGTTGATCACCTGGCTCTGGCCCCGATAAGGCACGTGCGTGAGCTGCGTATCCGTCGTGGTCTTGAACAGCTCGCCGATCAGGTGGCCGGCGGTGCCGACGCCAGGCGAGCCGAACGACAGCGCGCCGGGTCGCTTCTTCGCCTCGGCGATCAGGTCCGCGACCGTCTTGATCGGACTGGACGCGGAGACGATCAGCACGTTGCAGGTCGTGTAGGCGACCGAGATCGGAATGAGATCGACCTCGGGATCGAACTTCAGATTGCGATAAAGCACCTTGTTGGACGCCATGTTGCCGGACGTTCCGAGCAGCAGCGTATAGCCGTCGGCCGGCTGGTCGATGACGTATTGAACCGCGATGTTGCCGCCGGCGCCGGCGCGATTTTCGACCACCACCGACTGCCCGAGCGCCGCCGCAAGGTCTTCTGCGATCATGCGACCGATGATGTCGGGCGAGCCGCCCGGGGCAAACGGCACGATCAGGCGCAGCGGCTTGTCGGGATAGGACTGCGCGGCAGCGTCGCCTGGTCCGGCTCCCGCCACGAACGCCGCGCCGAGCGCGATCAACGCCAGCCGAAGAACATGGACCATCTCAGCTCCTCCCTTGGTGCTTATGGGGAAAGCTTCCACGAGCCGGTGGCTTTCCGCTACCGGCCCGGGGGGGGCGCTGGCCCACGCACTGTCCACATCCGCCCGCCGGTAACCGCGACTTGGGCTATCATGATGGGCCGCGGGGATTCGGGGATTCATGCTGAACTTGCAATCGGCTTTGGGCGTCGTCGCGCTGATCGGCTTTGCGTGGCTGATCAGCGAGAACCGCCGGGCGGTCTCGCCCCGGCGCGTGCTGGCGGGACTGGCGGTCGCCTTCGTCCTCGCCGTCCTATTCCTCAAGGTGCCGCCGGTCACCCGCATCTTCGGTACGGCCAACCACGTGATCGACGCGATCTACGCCGCGAGCCGATCCGGCACCGGCTTCGTGTTCGGCTATATCGGCGGCGGCGCCCTGCCCTACGAATTGAAATATCCCGGCAAGGAGTTCGTGCTGGCGTTCACCGCCCTGCCGGTCGTGCTGCTGATGAGCGTGCTCACCACGCTGCTGTTCCATTGGGGCATCCTGCCGCCGGTGGTGAAGGGCTTTGCCTTCGCGCTCAACCGCACCATGGGCGTCGGCGGCGCGGTCGGGCTCTCGACCGCCGCCAACATCTTCGTCGGCCATGTCGAGGCGCCGCTGTTCATCCGGCCCTACCTCTCGCAGCTTTCCCGCAGCGAGCTGTTCGTGGTGATGACCGGCGGCATGGCGGGCATCGCCGGCACCGTGCTGGTGCTCTACGCGCAGTTCCTGCGCGACGTCATTCCCGACGCCGCGGGGCACCTCGTGATCGCCTCGGTGCTGGGCGCACCGATCGCGGTGATGATCGGGCAGATCATGGTGCCCGACAAGAACGACGTCCGCACCAACTCGCTCGACGTCGACGAAAAAGTCGCCGAAAGCACCATGGACGCCATTGCCCAGGGCACGACCATGGGCATGACGCTGCTGCTCAACCTGATCGCCATGCTGATCGTGTTCGTCGCGCTGGTGTCGCTGGTCAACATCATGCTCGGCGCGCTGCCGCTCATTGGCGGCGATCCGATCACGCTCGAACGCATCCTCGGATTGCTCATGGCGCCGGTGTGCTGGCTGATCGGCATTCCCTGGTCGCAGGCGGTCAACGCCGGCACGCTGATGGGCATCAAGACCGTGCTGAACGAGCTGATTGCCTATCTGCAGATGTCGCGGCTCCCTGCCGACGCGCTCGATCCACGCTCGCGGCTGATCATGGTCTACGCCATGTGCGGCTTCGCCAATTTCGGCAGCGTCGGCATCATGATCGGCGGCCTCACCGTGATGGCGCCGGAACGGCGGAGCGACGTGATCTCGCTCGGCATGAAGTCTATCGTCTCGGGCACGATCTCGACGCTGCTGATGGGCGCGATGGTGGGCGTCCTCATCTAGCTTGCCCGGCCCGGAAGCCGGTAGGATGCGCGCCTGTCATGCGAGAGGCGCCATGGAACACCGCATTGCCGAACCTTCCCCGTCCGTCGCGCCGGCCAAAGGCGGCCCGCAGGCAAGCTGGCGCGATCTGCGCGACTGGCTTGCGCTGGTCGAGCGCAACAACGAGCTGCAGCGCATCAAGAAGCCCGTCAGCGCCGACGAGGAGCTCTCGGCCATCACCTACATGGCAACGCGCAGCGAGAAGGCTCCGGCGCTGCTGTTCGAAAACGTCGAAGGCGATAAGTCCGGATCGCGCGTGCTTGCCAACATGCTGGGCTCGAGCAAGGAGCGCTACGCGCTCGCCGTCGGCCTCGATCCCGACCTCTCCGTCGCCGAGATGATCGCCGAGACGCGCGGCATCATGAGCCGCCGCATTCCGCCCCGCCGCATCCCGAAGGCGCAGGCGCCGGTCAACGAGGTGGTGCTGCGCGGCGACGAGATCGACCTCACGACTTTTCCATCGCCGAAATTCTGGCCGGGCGACGGCGGCCGCTACATCGGCACCGGCGACATCACGCTCACCGCTTCCCCCGACACCGGACGGATCAACGTCGGCTGCTACCGGCAGATGCTGCACGGCCCGCGCCGCGCCGGCCTCTACTGCTCGCCCGGCAAGCACGGCCTGCTCGACCGCGAGGCCTGGTGGAAGCAAGGCAAGCCCTGCGAGGTCGTGGTGGCCTATGGCATCGACCCGGTGCTGTTCATGCTGGCGGCGCAGGTGTTCGGCGCCAAGGAAAGCGAGTTAGACGTGGCCGGCGGCATGATGGGCCGCGGCATCGAGTTGACCGACGGCGAAGCCGGCAGCCTGCCGATCCCGGCCCATGCCGAGCTGGTCATCGAGGGCACCGTCAGTGAGGGCGATGTCGAGCCTGAAGGCCCGCTCGGCGAGTTCACCGGCTATTATGGCCGCGAGCGCTCACCGCAGCCGGTGATCGACGTCAAGGCGCTGCACATGCGCAAATCGCCGATCCTGACCGCGGCGCTGATGGCGAAATATCCGTCCTGCGAGATCGGCGCCTACTACGCGATCATGCGCTCGGCGCGCATCCTCGACGATCTCGAGCGGATCGGCGTACCGGGGGTGGTCGGCGCCTACGCACATCCGGCGGCGGCGTCCGGCTGGGGCATCGTCGTCGTGTCGCTGCAGCAGCAGTACGCGGGCCACGCCGCGCAGGTGCTGGCGCTGACTGCGCAGTGCCCGGCCGCGGCCTACTACACCAAGTGGATCATCGCGGTAGACGACGACGTCGATCCGACCGACTTCAACGAGGTGATGTGGGCGCTGTCGACGCGCTGCCATCCGGCGGAGGATGTCGACATCCTGAAGAAGACCTGGTCGACCGGCCTCGATCCGAGCCAGTTCGAGATGGAGCGCAGGCCTTATGGCTCGAAGGCGCTGATCGACGCCTGCAAGCCGCACCGGCACATGAAAGCCTTTCCGCAAACGACGCTGCTGCGCCGCGAGGTCTACGAGCGCGTCGCCGCGCGCTGGGCCGAGCTGGGATTTTCGGGACCACCACCGCGGCTCACGACGTTTCACAAGGACTGAAGCGTACAGCCGGCGCGCCACGACCGGTCTCGTGTCCCGGACGCGATGCAGCGCAAGCGACGCGCAGCGGTGCATCGCTGATCCGGGCCCCCGGTTGCTCTCAACGAAAGAAAGGAACCGGGGTCCCGGGTCTGGATCGCGTCACTTCGTGCCGCGCTGCCCCGGGACACGAGAGTGCCGACGCCGCACGCGCGCTCACCAAAACAAAGGGCCCCTTGCGGGGCCCTTCATCCTCGGATCGTTGAGATCTCACACCGCCATCTTGGCGGCCTTGACCGGCCGGGCGCGGACGATCTTGCGCGCGGGCTTGGCCTTGAACGTCATCTCTTCGCCGGTGAACGGGTTCTTTCCCACGCGGGCCTTCGTCGCCGGCTTCTTGATGACAACAAACTTCGCAAAGCCGGGAACGACGAACACGCCGTTCTTCTTCAGCTCCTTGTAGCCGACCTCGGCGAGGGCATCGATCATGCCCGACACGTCCTTCTTGGCCATCTCCTGGAGCTCCGCGATCTTCGCGACCAGTTGCGATTTCGTCATATAGGCAGACATCTCGACTCCATTGGGGTGAATGATGGGGGCACCTTATGTGCAGAAAACGCTATAAAAACAGGGCTTCGGCGATTCGCACACAGCTAAATTAGCGCTTTCTGCCTGCCCGCAGCACAAAATCCCGCAGAAAACACACCTGGTGCGCCCCCGGCCCATGCCGGGCGCGCGGTCCGACCCGTCCGGACAGGGCGCTGCTTCCCCGGCTAATGCAGCCGGAATTCGCTGCCAATGGCCCGGAGCTCCGCCGGCTTGATCAGCCGCGAGTGGGCGACGGTGACCGAATGCAGCGGCCCTTCGAGCTTCTCCACCCAGAAGGCCAGGAAGCGCTGCAGCTCGGGAAACTTCGGGAACAGGTCATAGTTCTGCCAGACATAGGTCTGGAGCAGCCACGGATGGTCCGGCCGACGGTACAGAATTTGCGCGGTCGTCAGGCCGTAGCCGCTCATCTGACGCTGGAAGTCCTTTGAGGCGAAATCCTTAGGGGCCAAGTCCTTTGAAGGCATGTCCGAATCTCCAAATCCGGCGAATCGATTTTGAGCCTCCCGCTCCCCAAGACAAGCACGGAAATTGAATTATGTTCCTGAAATCAATATGTTAGCAGCATTACGACAGGACTGCTGACAAACCCGAGGCGTTGCCTTTTTGTGCTGCTAGCAGTCCGATCCGTTGAGTGCTAAAAAATTCTCATGTCCCTCTTTGCCGGAGGGGCCTGGCCGCTTATCTCGCGGCCTTGAAGGGTGCCGCGGGGAATTTCTTCCGGCGCCCTTCCTGCAAAAATTCAGTCTGTCCAACCACATGGAGGTTACCCATGAAGTTTCGCCCGCTTCACGACCGCGTCGTCGTCAAGCGCGTCACCGCCGATGAGAAAACGGCCGGTGGCATCATCATCCCCGACACCGCGCAGGAGAAGCCGTCGCAGGGCGAAGTGATCGCCGTGGGTCCCGGCGGCCGCGACGAGGCCGGCAAGCTCATCCCGATCGACATCAAGGTCGGCGACCGCGTGCTGTTCGGCAAGTGGTCCGGCACCGAGGTCAAGATCGACGGCCAGGATCTCCTGATCATGAAAGAGTCCGACATCATGGGCGTGATCGACGAGCCGGCCGCCAAAAAGAAGGCCGCCTAAGGCGACCGCCAATCAGACATTTCACGGAGTAAGCAACAATGGCTGCCAAGGAAGTCAAATTCTCGGTCGACGCGCGCGACAAGATGCTGCGCGGCGTCGACATTCTGGCCAATGCCGTCAAGGTGACGCTCGGCCCGAAGGGCCGCAACGTCGTGCTCGACAAGTCGTTCGGCGCACCGCGCATCACCAAGGACGGCGTGACCGTCGCCAAGGAAATCGAGCTTGAGGACAAGTTCGAGAACATGGGCGCACAGATGGTGCGCGAGGTCGCGTCCAAGGCGTCCGACGTCGCCGGCGACGGCACCACCACCGCCACCGTGCTCGCCCAGGCCATCGTCAAGGAAGGCTCGAAGGCGGTCGCCGCGGGCATGAACCCGATGGACCTCAAGCGCGGCATCGACCTCGCGGTCGAGGCCATCGTCGAGGACCTCAAGAAGAACTCGAAGAAGATCACCTCCAACGAGGAAATCGCCCAGGTCGGCACGATCTCGGCGAACGGCGACAACGAAATCGGCCGCTTCCTCGCCGACGCGATGAAGAAGGTCGGCAACGAGGGCGTGATCACGGTCGAGGAGGCGAAGAGCCTCGAGACCGAGCTCGACGTGGTCGAGGGCATGCAGTTCGACCGCGGCTATATCTCGCCCTACTTCATCACCAACGCCGACAAGATGCGCGTTGAGATGGACGACGCCTACATCCTGATCAACGAGAAGAAGCTCTCGGGCCTGCAGGAGCTGCTGCCGCTGCTCGAGGCGGTGGTGCAGACCGGCAAGCCGCTGCTGATCGTGGCGGAAGACGTCGAAGGCGAGGCGCTTGCGACGCTGGTGGTCAACAAGCTCCGCGGCGGCCTCAAGGTCGCGGCGGTGAAGGCGCCGGGCTTCGGCGACCGCCGCAAGGCCATGCTGCAGGACATCGCCGTCCTGACCGGCGGCCAGGCGATCTCGGAAGACCTCGGCATCAAGCTCGAGAACGTCAACATCTCCATGCTCGGGCGCGCCAAGAAGGTGATGATCGACAAGGAGAACACCACCATCGTCAACGGCGCCGGCAAGAAGGCCGACATCGAGGC
>JAIESC010000286.1 GCA_019746355.1 Xanthobacteraceae bacterium
CGCAGCCTGAAACGATACCCTCGTGTTATCGGAGATCGCGCCGCACCGAATTCCAACCACTTTCCGGACGGCACCAGTACAGCCGAGCGGAAGTTTTGACTCCATCTGCGGCGAAGAGATTTAAGGAGTCGAATCGGCTGTGTTGTGGCAAGACGAATCCGGAGCTGGAACAGGAGGTTGTCATGCCGCGACTGACCGCCGACCCCGTGACTGTTTTGCCCGCGCAGCGCGAAGCGCTGGAGCATCTGATCCGAACCCATTCTACCTCGCAGCAGCTCGCCTTGCGCGCTCGCATCGTCGTGCAAGCAGCCGATGGCACAGGTGTGCGTGCCAGCGCACGGGAACTGGGTATCTGGCCCAAGACGGTGCGGTATTGGCGCAAGCGCTGGCGAGAAGCGGTGGACCGGCTGTCGGTCCCCGAACGGCTGGCCGAGCTTCTTGCCACGCTCGTGTCATAGAGCGGGCGCCTCTTTTCCGTAAAGCAAATCCAAGTCAGAGGGAGAGTTCCCATGGAAGTCCAGTCGTACCTGATCTTCAACGGCCGCTGCGAAGAGGCGATCGAATTTTACAAGAAGAGCCTCGGCGCCAAGGTCGAGATGCTGATGCGTTTCAAGGAGAACCCGGACAAGGAGAAGATGGGCGCGAACTGCGTGCCGCCCGGCGGCGACGAGAAGGTCATGCATTCGAGCTTCAAGATCGGCGACACGGTGGTCATGGCGTCCGACGGTATGAGCTACGACCAGAAGCCGGAGTTCAAGGGCTTTTCGCTCACCGTCACCGCCAAGGACGAAGCCGAGGCCGACAAGCTGTTCAACGCGCTTGCCGACGGCGGCAAGGTGCAGATGCCGCTCGGCAAGACCTTCTTCTCGTCGCGCTTCGGCATGGTCGCCGACAAGTTCGGCGTCGGCTGGATGGTGATCGTGCCGCAGCCGATGTGATCCTTGAACGGAATGATTCAGTGAGTCGGACAATGACCTTGACTGCAACAAAGAGCGCTGACTTCGTGATTTCGCGTGTGTTCGACGCGCCGCGGGATCTGGTCTGGAAGTGCTTTACCGATCCCGAGCACATGAAACAGTGGTGGGGGCCGAAGGGCTTCGACGGCCTTTCGTCCGAGATGGATTTCCGCGCCGGCGGCCGCTACCACTACGGCCTGAAGTCGCCCGACGGCATGACCATATGGGGCCGGATGATCTATCGCGAGATCGTGCCGCCGGAGAAGATCGTGTTCATCAACTCGTTCTCCGACGAGCAGGGCGGGCTCACGCGCCATCCGATGGCGCCGAGTTGGCCGATCGAAATGCTGTCGATCTTCACCTTCGAGGAGCAGCCGGGCGGCAAGACCAGGTTCACGGTGCGCTGGTCACCACACAACGCCACGGCCGAAGAACAGACAACCTTCGACGCGGGCCACGGCAGCATGAATCAGGGCTGGAGCGGCACGCTGGAGAGGCTCGAAGGCCATCTCGCCAAAGTCAGGACCAAGGCGGCGTAGCACGCCGCCTTGGTTTCCAACTGGAGTTTTCCATGAAGCTTGTTGCCATCATTTTCGGGGTGTTCCTCCTGGCCATCGCTGGCGTGCTCGGCTACGCCGCGACGCGGCCCGACGTGTTCGAGGTGCGCCGCACGGCCAGCATCAAAGCGCCGCCGGACAAGATTTTCCCGCTGATCAACGACTTCAAGAGTTGGACCGCCTGGTCGCCCTACGAGAAGAAGGATCCGGCGATGAAACGCACTTATAGTGCGACGACCAGCGGCAAGGGCGCGACCTACGCCTGGGACGGCGACAAGAACGTCGGCAGCGGCAGCATGGAGATCATGAACGCGCCGGCGCCGTCCCGCGTCACCATCAAGCTCGACTTCACGCGGCCGTTCGAGGCGCACAATATCGCCGACTTCACGCTGCAGCCGGTCGAGGGCGGCACCAATGTGACCTGGTCGATGACCGGGCCGACGCCTTTCTTCGGCAAGATACTCCACGTGTTCGTCGATGTGGACAAGATGGTCGGCCGCGACTTCGAAGCGGGCCTCGCCAATCTCAAAGCTATCGCCGAGAAGTGACCTCGGGTTTCGGCGGAACTCACATCAGGAGCAAGCCAATGCAGAAGATCACCCCGTTCCTGCTGATGGACGGTCGGGCCGAAGAGGCGATGAATTTCTACACGTCGGCCTTCAGGAACTCGAAGGTCGTCGATGTGTCGCGCGCCGGCGACAACGGCCCGGTGTTCAGCGCCACGCTCGAGCTCGACGGCGAGCGATTCATTCTCCTCAATCCGGGGCCAAAGGTTCAGTTCAACGAGGCCGTGTCGTTCTTCATCAACTGCGAGACTCAGGCCGAGGTGGACGAGCTGTGGGACATGCTTCTGGCCGGCGGCGGCACGCCGATGCAGTGCGGCTGGCTCAAGGACAGGTTCGGGGTGTGCTGGCAGGTCATTCCGTCCGCGCTCGGCCGGTTGATGCGCGACAAGGATCCGGCGAAGGGGCAGCGTGTGATGCAGGCCATGATGAAGATGGTCAAGATCGACATCGCCGGGCTCGAGGCCGCGCACCGCGGCGCCTAGAGCATCTTCCGGCGAAAGCCTGCGCCCGGACTTGATCCGGGGTGTGCAGCGGTTCGCCGTAGAAATACGACCAAGCAAAGAGTCCGGAGCCGTTCCCGATTCCGTAGGACGAGAGCGGCTCTAGCGGGTCGCCAGGGCGGCCAACTTCAGGAGCAAGCCATGCCTGCCACCGCGAAAGCGCCGGCCTCGGTCGGCGACGTCGTCGTCTTCAATCGCCTGCTGGACGCACCGCGCAGTGCCGTGTTCCGGGCATGGACCGATCCCAAAGAGCTTGCGCAATGGTGGGGACCGAAGGGTTTCACCAATCCGGTCTGCGAGGCCGATCCCCGTCCCGGCGGCGCGATCCGGATCGTGATGCGCGGGCCCGACGGCACCGACTACCCGATGGGCGGTGCGTTCATCGAGGTCGTCGCACCGGAGAGGATCGTTTTCTCCGCCACCGTGGACCTGCGAGGCGTCCGCGTGCTGGAGACGCACAACACCGTCACGCTCGTCGAGCAGGGTGGCAAGACGGTCCTGGAGTTGCGCGTGCGTGTTGTCCACGCCACGGCGGAAGCGACGCCGATGCTGGCCGGCATGCATGAGGGCTGGTCGCAGAGCCTGGGGCGGCTCGGGGCGTTCGCCGGACGGCGGTGACGGGCGTGGCGCGCTTAAGGCGTACCGCCGACGACGTCCTGCCAGCGCGGGCTTGGCCGCGCTGCAAACGGCGCATTCCACGCCGCGCAGTTGGCAATGTCCACCACCTGCACCGGCAGGATGATCTCCGGCGGCACGGTCTCGCCGCGCAGATGGCGGATTGCGGCTTCGGTTGCGATCTCGCTCATCTTCATGGCGTCGAAATCGGCGGTGGCGAGCATGCGGCCTGCGGCGATGGCCGCGACCGCCTCGGGGATGGCGTTGACGCCGACCACATGCGGCGGCGTTCCGCGGCTCGGATGGGCGGCGAGCGCGTCGAGCACGCCGAGCGCCATCGCGTCGTTGGCGCACAGCACGGCATCGACGCCCGGCCACAGCCGGTGGGCGTCGCGGAACGCGGTCCGGGCGGCGTCGCGCTGATAGTCGCCGCGGATCGAGCAGCGCACCTTGATCTCGGGATGCTCGCCGAGCGCGTCATGAAAGCCCTTGAGCCGGTCGAGGCTGGTGGCCGAGGCCGGCGTGCCTTCGACGACGATGATGATGCCTTCGCCGCCGAGCTTGCCAAACAGATAGCGCGCGATGTTTTGGGCGAGCGAGCGGTCGTCGGAGCCGACAAAAGTGACCCGGCGGCCGGCGGTGGTGCGGGTGATGATGTTGAACAGCGGGATGTGGGCGGCGTCGAACTGCAGGATCGCGGCGTTCACCGCCGTCACATCCACGGGCACGAAGACGGCGGCGTCCGGCTTCGCCGCGACCGCCTGTCCGATCAGCGCGATCTGCTGCTCGATGTCGTCGGGCTTCTCCGGCACGTAGTGCACGGTCCGGCCGCCGAGCCGTGTCGCCGTGCGGTCCGCGCCCAGCCGCGCCGCCTCATAAGCCGGGTTGGTGCGGTTCTTGGTGAAGACGGCGATGGTGGGCGACATGCGATCCGGTATCGGTTGGGACGCTAAGCGTCGAAATGTCAGGAGGCTCCATGCCGCTCAAGCTTTACTATCATCCACTGGCGTCCTACTGCCAGAAGGTGCTCGTTGCGCTCTATGAGAACGACACGCCGTTTGCGACGCAACTGGTCAACCTCGGCGACGCCCACGAGCGCACGGACTTCATCGCGCTCTGGCCGATCGGCAAGTTTCCGGTGATCCGCGACGAGGCAAAGGGCCGGACCATTCCGGAGTCGAGCCCGATCATCGAATACCTGTCGCGGCACTATCCGGGCCCGGTCGCGCTCATTCCGCAGGACGCAGAGCTTGCCTGGCAGGTGCGGGCGCAGGACCGCTTTCTCGATCTTTACGTTCACAACGAGATGCAGAAGGTCGTCGGCGACCGGCTGCGTCCCGCTGACAAGAAGGACCCGTACGGCGTCGAACAGGCGCGGGCGCGGATCGCCACCTGCTACGACGTGCTCGAGCGCGAGATGGGAGCGAAGACCTGGGCGGTCGGCGACACGTTCACCATGGCCGATTGCGCCGCAGCGCCGGCGCTGTTCTACGCCAACCTCGTCCAGCCGTTCGCGGCCTCGCACCCCAATCTCAAGGCCTATTTGGCTCGGTTGACCGAGCGCCCGTCGTACAAGCGGGTGCTGGAGGAGGCCAAGCCCTATTTCCACATGTTTCCCAAATAGCCCGATTTTCGCGGCGGCCGTGAACCTTCGGCGGCGGTCCTCGTTGTCTTCCAAGCTGCGAAGACAGCGCCGAGGAGGAGCGCCATGGCTGCCAAGCGAGAAGCCAAAGTCCGTCCGCTGCGTGTGCGTGCCGGTGCAACGACCGGCCGTGGCGGCGCGGTTGCTTTCGCCGCCGAGGCGGCGCTGGTTAACCGGGACGAGGCGGTCAACCCGGACGATCACGTCTATCGCGTCATCGAGATCGTCGGCACCTCGGAGGAGGGGGTCGACGACGCCATTTCTGGCGCCATTGCGCGCGCCAGCCAGACCTTGCGGCACCTGCGCTGGTTCGAGGTGATCCGCACCTCAGGCCACATCGTCGATGGCGGCGTGAAGCACTACCAGGTGACGCTGAAGGTCGGTTTCACCATGGAAGGGCCGCACTGATGCGCGCGACGATCTCGCGGCTGACGTGCCGCGATCTCATGTTCTCTTTCTCGTGAAGGTTCCAAGCTGAGCCGTCCGCGGCGGCGGAAACGTTGCTGGCGGATGACGCGCTGCAGTCGGCTATCGACCGGCTGACAGCCTGCTGAAAAGCCCGAGAGTTTTTCAGAGGCCTGCCAAAGCCTGATGAGCTTGGGTTGCAGCCACGCGTTCGTTCCCGCGCAAGCGGGAATCCAGGGCCGTGCAGGGTCTGAATTGCGGCCCAATTCCGCCCAAAGCCGGTGTTGCGGTTGGGCAGACGTCCCGTACGCAAAACCGATTGGCGCTTTTGCTCGTCTTGGCCTACAGCAACCTCAACCCTCAACCCTTCGAATCATGAGCTGTACGGGACCACTGTTGCACGACCCATTCAGCTCGACGCTCTATTCAATGTAACAACCAACCAAGGTCCGGCTCCTCGTGAAATCTCTTTCCACAAACCCGCCGATCGCCCGCGCTTTGGCTGAACGCAATTTCGTCGAGCCCACGCCGGTGCAGACCGCGGTGCTTGCCGATCCAGCGGTTGGCCGCGATCTGTTGGTTTCGGCGCAAACGGGCTCGGGAAAAACTGTTGCTTACGGGCTGGCGATTGCGAAGGACCTTTTAGGGAATGCAGATCGTTTTGAAATCGCTTCCAAGCCTCTTGCCTTGGTCGTCGCTCCAACGCGAGAGCTCGCCTTGCAGGTACAACGTGAGCTCGCGTGGCTCTATCAATACACCGGCGCCCAGGTTGTCTCATGTGTCGGGGGCATGGATCCGCGCCGCGAGCAGCGGGCACTCGTTGAGGGTGCGCACGTCGTGGTCGGAACGCCGGGGCGGCTTTGTGACCACTTGCGGCGCGGTAGTCTTGACGTGTCGGTCTTGAAGGCCGTCGTGCTGGACGAAGCGGATGAGATGCTCGATCTTGGTTTTCGGGAGGACTTGGAGTTCATCCTGAAAAATACACCCGATGCACGTCGAACTTTGCTTTTCTCCGCAACGTTGCCGCGCGGCATCGTCGCGTTGGCAAAGCAATATCAGAAAACCGCGTTTCGCATTGAAGTCGCCGGCGGCGAAGGCGGTCATGCCGACATCGAGTATCGCGCTGTAAGGATCGCCGCGCACGATATCGAGCACGCGACCGTCAATGTGCTGCGATATTTTGAGTCTCCCGGCACCATCGTCTTTTGCAACACGAGAGATGCCGTGCGGCATTTGCAGGCGGCACTTCTGGAGCGCGGGTTCTCCGTGGTCGCGCTGTCCGGAGAGCTGACGCAGAGCGAGCGGACTCGCGCGCTGCAGGCTCTCCGGGACGGACATGCGCGCGTTTGCGTCGCAACCGACGTGGCCGCGCGCGGCATTGACCTGCCGAACCTGGACCTGGTCATTCATGCGGATTTGCCCAGTGACCCGGAGGTCATGCAGCACCGTTCCGGCCGCACCGGCCGTGCGGGTCGAAAAGGCGTGAGCATATTACTCGTGCCTCCGGCGCGTCGTCGCCGTGCCGAGCTCATGTTCAACCAGGCTGGGATCGATGCAATCTGGGGTGCGGCTCCCCAGGCAGAGGAGATTCACAAACTCGATCAGCAGCGCTTGCTGAAGGCTGATCTCTTCACGGACACGTCGACCGATGATGATCTGGCGCTTGCGCGCGCGCTACTCGCCGAGCGTTCTCCCGAAGATATCGCGACGGCGTTGGCCCGGATCTATCGTTCACGGCTTCCGTCGCCTGAAGACATTTCCGACCCTGGTCATAGCCACGGCCGGCTCCGTGATGAGCGCGGGGGAAAACGAATAGACCGCCGCGCGCTTGACGACGCAAGTGGCGGCGGACTCGAATCGAGGCGCAAAAAGCCCGGGTTTCGCCACAGCTTGGCGGAGGGCAGTGTATGGTTTCGCGCCAGCGTGGGGCGTCAGAAGAACGCAGAAGCGCGCTGGCTTCTGCCCATGATTTGTCGTCGAGGCGGTATCGACAAGCATGACATTGGCGTCATCAGAATCTATAGCGCTCACACCGAATTCGAAATTTCAGCGCGAGCCGCTGAACGGTTTTCGCTAAAACTGAAGGGCCCGGACAAAGACAATCATATTCGCATTGAGCCGCTGCTTGCTGGCGAGCAAGGCGAAGAGCCATCAGAACAGAAAATCGACAAAGCAGCAACCGTCAGCGAGCCGCGTGAGAGCGGAGCGCGACCGGACGACAAGGCTCGTTACCATAGCAGCCGGACGAATCATGGTGTGCGGCCCGGCAAAAACTCAGCTGAATTCAATAAGAAGCCGGAATTCGATAAAGAGCGTCGAAACGAGCACAAGGCTGCTTCCGTAGGACAGGCACGGCGCGAAGATACGTCTCGATTCGCAAAAAACTCGTTCGCGAAAAAGCCGAAGAAAAAGAAGTATCGCGGCTATGCGAGATGACAACCGGCTTGAATTGCCGCCGGCTGCGTCGACGTAAACCTGGGTGCCATTACGGGCAAAGAAATCGGGCAGAAAATCGAAGGCTGTTCGGTCGGAGTACAGAGCCCCTGGGCGCGGTAGCGGTTTTTTTGAACCGGGTGAGCCAATACGACGAGCCATCCCGTGCCGACGTTCGACTCACTATGTCCTTACGAGAAACCACCGCATTTTCATGACGCCTGCGACTTTGTTCGGGTGGCGATCCAGATGACGTGCCAGGCACCGCCATGGGATCCGTTGGCTCGTACCCTGACTTCGTCTACTTCAAAGTCGGCTGCGCGAAGGCGGGAGTTGAACTTCTGGTTCGGCTTGGACGACCAGACGGCGAGCACGCCGCCGGGATGCAGCGCCGCGTGCGCCGCGCTCAAACCTTTCATGCCATACAGCGCATCGTTGGATTCTCGGGTCAGCCCCTCTGGACCGTTGTCGACGTCGAGCAGGATTGCATCGAAGATCGCACCCTTGGATTTGATGAGCTGGCCCACATCAGCCTGACGGAGGCTGACGCGCGGATCAGTCAGGCTCTTGCCGAAGATTTCCGCCAACGGACCGTGGGCCCATGCGAGGACGGCAGGTACAAGTTCAGCAACGGTGATCCTGGCTTCCGGGCCAAGACAGGCAAGCGCGGCGCGAAGCGTGAACCCCATGCCCAGGCCGCCGATCAAGATCGCCGGCGCTTTGCGGTTTCGGAGCTTTTCGCAAGCGATTGTAGCGAGTGACTTCTCGGAGCCGCTGAGGCGGCTGTTCATCAACTCGTTCTGCCCCAATTTGATCGAAAATTCGCTACCACGCCGCATCAGGCGAAGTTCGCCACTTCCGCCGGGCACCGGTGCCGTATCGATCAAGGACCATGGGATCACAGATCACTCTTTACTCAAAAATGGACAGGCATGCGACATCCATCGAAAAGGTGATAGCCGGAGAGCCTCAACCAAGGCATTTGTCTCCCACCTTGCACGCGAAAGCGCCGGCGGCCGTACCGGCGTAAGTGCGGCGGGTCCGCTTGGGGGTAGAGGCAGACATCTGAGCCGTCTGGTTCAATGTCCGTTTCCGTGCCAATAGCGTACATCAGCCGATCTTTTTGGAAGGCAACCGAAGGCCGCGTGATGCCCGCACAGATGCCGCAAAAAACTCAGGAGTGGCTCGAAGCCAAAGCACTGGAAATCGCACGCCGCGAGATGGGCTGCCGGGAACTGGTGGCTGTTCGGATCAAAAGAACGCTTCCCGAAGCAAGCGGTGCCAATTGGCAAGTGGCGGCATTCGAGCCGCCGCTACCTCCCGCGGCCGAAATCTGCGCGATGGAAGCCATTGCGCTGCTGAGAGGAACATATGCGCTGACACCTCCGGAAACTGACGATCAGGAAGCGCTCAAGCAGGAATATAAACGGCTGCTCGGGAAGCGCGCCGCCTTCCGGGACGTTGTCATTCGCGAACAGGCTTCCTGGGATGGTCAAGAGCCGAAGCCCGAAGCGATGGCTGAAGCCGAACGGCAGCGTGACAACGTTGATATCGAGCTGGCCAGGATTGCCGATCGGATCAGACCCCGCTGAGTCACGAATTGAAGTCCGCTTTGGGCGAAAAGAGGACATGACGTGCTTGATTTCGGATGTCTGCTTTACCCCCGGAGCGGACATGGCCAACTGAGGCAGTCGCTGCGAGGTTGGCAATATGCCCGCCGTAGCTCGCGCAGCGAGCAAAGGCGGGAGGCGTCCGTGGAGCCGCGCGGATCACGTCGGAGATTTTTCGCAGCGTCAGATCAATGCCGGGCGGAAGGTCACATCGGCTTGTAGTTGCGGTCCATATCGACGTCGATCAGCAGCGACGTGCCGTCCTTGAGCGCCTTGGCGATCAGGTCGGTCGTGTCCTTCACGGTCTTGGCGCGCTGGCCTTCGATGCCAAGCGAGCGGGCGAGGCCGACGAAGTCGATCGCCGGATCGTTCAGCTCCATGCCGACGAACGTGTCGGCCTGCTCGGCGAGGCCGCGCATCGCCACCAGCCGCTGCTTGAGGATGCGGTAGCTGGTGTTGTTGAAGATCACCCAGATCACCGGCAGCCGGTAGCGTGCCGCGGTCCACAGCGCCTGCACCGTATACATCGCGCTGCCGTCGCCGACGAGCGCGACCACCGGGCGCTCGGGCTGGGCGAGCTTGGCGCCGATCGCGGCCGGCAGGCCCCAGCCGATGCCGCCGCCGCGCAGCGCGAAGAAGCTCTGCGGGTCGTCGCTGTTGATCAGCGAGCGCGCGCCAGGCGCCGACGAGAGCACTTCTTCGATCACCACGGCGTCCTTCGGCAGCATCGCGCCGATGGCTTCGAGCAGTGCGAGCGGCTGCACCGGGGTCTTGCCGGCCAGCGCCCGCGCCTTGGCGCGGAATGCCTCGCGTTCGGCCTTGATCGCGGCGGTCGCGTTGCCGAGCCGGGTGGCGGCCGCGGCCTTCGCGGCAGCGCTCATGCGCGCCTGCACCGCGGCGGTGATGTCGGGCAACGTGGCCTTGGGATCGCCGAGGATGCCGACCTCGGCCGGATAGCTCTTGCCGATCTGCCAGGGGTCGGTGTCGAGGTGAATGAGCGGCATGCCTTGCGGGATCGGTTTGATCTTCGACGGCAGCGACCAGGTGAACAGGTCGCCGCCGACCGAGAACAGCAGGTCGTGCTTGTCCAGCACCTCGCGCACGCCCTGCTGCGAGCGCGTCATCGACCCCCGATAGAGCGGATGCGAGGAGGGGAACGACGCCGTGTTCGGCACGAACTCGGTGTAGACCGGCGCGCCGATCGCTTCGGCCAGCGCCGCGAGCTCCTTGTGCGCGCGGCTTTGCGCCACCGCATCGCCGGCCATGATCACCGGGTTCTGCGCCTTGGCCAGAAGGTCGGCCGCGGCGTTGATCGCGTCGATGTCGCCGCGCACGCGCGGGGACACGCGCGTCGGCTCCAGCAAGTCGATATCGCCGTCGTTCTTCAGGATGTCGCCGGGCAGCGACAGGAACACCGGCCCGGTCGGCGGGGCGAGCGCGGTTTTCGCCGCGCGGTGCACCAGGATCGGCAAGTCCTTCAGCCGCTCGACCTGGGCGGAGAATTTCACGAACGGCTTGGCCAGCGTCGTGAGATCGGCCGAGAGGATCGGCTCCTCGACCAGATACTCGGTGTCCTGCTGGCCCGCGGTCACCATGATCGGCGAGCCCGCCATCTGCGCGTCGTAGAGCATGCCCATGGCGTTGCCGAGGCCCGGCGCGACATGGAGATTGAGCACCGTGAGCTTGCCGGACGCCTGCGCGTAGCCGTCGGCCATCGCCATCAGCGCCGCTTCCTGCAGGCCCAGGATGTAGCGGATGTCGTTCTCGACCGCGAACGCGTCCATCAGCGGCAATTCGGTGGTGCCGGGATTGCCGAACATGATGTTCACGCCCTCCTGTTTCAGCAGGTCGAGGAACGCGCGTTTGCCTGACATGACGGGCACGGGAGATCTCCAGGGACTGAGGCTGGGCTGATCGGATTTACGACTTCGGCTTCCGTTTGCCGTGCGACGTGTACGGCGTGCCGGGGGTGACGGACAGGTGGGAATGGGTGCAGATCCACGGCGCGCCGACGGCGGTTCGCATGAACGTGCAGGTCGAACGGCCGTTGCGAACGAATTTCGAGCCGTCCGGATGAATGCCGGTGGAGCGGAAGATCACCGCGCCCATCGCCATCAGCCGGTCGGGGGAGGTGACCACCTCCAGTGTCGAGAGGTCATAGCGATAGCCCTCGATCGACGGCCAGACGTGGCGCCATTGCTCGCGCTCGAGCTCAGCCTGCGAGGTCATCATCTCGACCTTGGAGCCGAACGCCACCACGTCCTCGGCAAACATCTCCCGCACCGGAACAAAATCGACGTCGGCCACAAATTTGTCCCAGCGCGCGTACCATTCTCCGACCGTCCGCTTGTCTTCCTCAGCCGCCGGCAACCGCTTCATTGCGCCCTCATTTTAGACTTTCGTCCAAGCTTAACGCGCCGCCTGCGGCGATGCTACGTTTGCGCCATGCAGAAGATCGACCGCCAGCTTGCATTCACCGGGACCAAGGAGGTGGCCGGGTCGTTGCGCTTCGATCCGGCGCGGCTGGAGGCGTACTTGGCGCGTGAGGTGAGGGGCTTTGCCGGGCCGTTGCAGGTGCAGCAGTTCAAGGGCGGGCAATCCAATCCGACCTACATGCTGGACACGCCGTCGCGCAGATTCGTGCTGCGGCGTAAGCCGCCGGGCAAGCTTTTGCCCTCGGCCCACGCGGTGGACCGCGAGTTTCGCGTGATCCAGGGGCTCGCAGCCCAAGGCTTTCCGGTCGCCGAGCCGGTGATCTATTGCGCCGACGAAAGCGTCACCGGCACGGCGTTCTATGTGATGGGCTTCGTCGCGGGCCGGGTGTTCTGGAACCCGGAAATGCCGGGCTCGAACCCGAAAGAGCGCGCCGCGGTCTATGACGCGATGAACGGCACGCTGGCGCGGCTGCATTCGTTCGAGCCATCGGCCATCGGGCTCGGCGATTTCGGCCGCGGCGAGAACTACGTCGCGCGCCAGACCGACCGCTGGTCGAAGCAGTACCGCGCCTCCGAGACCCAGAAGATCGACGAGATGGAGCGGCTGATCGAATGGCTGCCCGCCCACATTCCGCCGGCCGGGCCGCCCCGGCTGGTGCACGGCGACTACCGGCTGGACAACATGATCCTGCACGCGACCGAGCCGAAGGTGCTCGCCGTGCTCGACTGGGAATTGTCCACCATCGGCGATCCGCTGGCCGATTTCACCTATCACCTGATGCAGTGGCACATGCCGCAGGAGGACACCGGCGCGGGCACCGGCTCGCTGGTCGGTCACGACCTTGCGGCACTTGGCATCCCGCCGATGGCGGATTACGTCGAGATGTACCGCGAGCGCACCGGCTTCGACCCGCGGCCGCATCTTGCGACCTATCTTGCCTATAATTTCTTCCGTATCGCCGCGATCCTGCAGGGCATCGCCGGCCGCGTGCGCGACGGCACCGCGACCAATGAGCACGCCGCCGCGAAAGGCCAGATGGTGCGCCCGCTCGCCGAAACCGCGTGGCGTTTTGCCCGCGAGGCGGGTGCCAAATGAAAACCTTCGCTCTCGCGCTTGGCGGGGGCGGCGCGCGGGGCCTCGCGCACATCGTGGTCGCCGAAGCGCTCGACGAGATGGGCGTGAAGCCGGTCGCGATCGCCGGCACCTCGATCGGCGCGATCGTCGGCGCGGGCTACGCCGCAGGCATGACCGGCCGCGAGATGCGCCGCTACGCGGTCCACATGGCGCACGACCGGACCGACGTGATGCGGCGCATGATGCGCGCGCGCGCCGGCAAGCTGCGCGACATTTTTGGCGGCGGCCTGGGCGACGCGACGCGGCTCGACGCCGAACTGCTGTGCGAGCAGTTCCTGCCGGAGCATCTACCGGCGGATTTTTCCGGCCTCGAGATCCCGTTGACCGTGGTCGCCTCCGACCTGTTCCGCCGGCGCGAGGTCGTGTTCTCGCAAGGCTCGCTGCGGCGGGCGCTCGCGGCGTCGATCTCGCTGCCGACCATCATGCGACCGGTGGAGCTTGAGGGCCAGGTTCTGGTCGACGGCGGCGCCACCAATCCGCTGCCGTTCGAGCATCTGCGCGGCCGGGCCGACGTGGTGGTCGCCATCGAGATTTCCGGGCCGGTCGACGCCGGCAAGCGTGACGTGCCGAATGCGCTGGAATGTCTCTACGCGACCGTGCTGGTGATGACCCATTCCATCGTCCAGGAGAAGATCCGCCACGGCGCGCCGGATCTGCTGCTGCAACCCAATGTCGGCGCGTTCCGGGCGCTCGGTTTCCTTCAGGCGAGCGCCATCCTTCGTGCGTCCGATCCGATCAAGGCCGAGATCAAGGAGAAGCTTGGGCGGCTGTTGGCCGGGTAGCCGTTTTCGACCGACTGCATCGTATTTGAATTAAATCGTCGCCGTTTCGCGCATCATCTGTTTGCTTCCGGCGGCTTAGATCGACCGCATGGAATCCTCGAGGACCAGTGGCTCCATCGGTGTGCAGCAGATTCTGCCGCGCACCGGCACGTCCTGGCAGGGCCAAAATCCGACGCCCGCGGAGCCGAGCCAATCGGCCGGCGCCGCCGAAACGCCGTCCGGGCCGGATCGCGGCGCGACGCCGGACGGTATGGGCCAGCTCGTCGACAGGATCGTCTAGGGCGTGTCCTCAATTGAGCCAAATGAGTATCGCGGCGGCGTGGACGCCTGCAAGGAAGTTGACTGCGCGCTTG
>JAIESC010000189.1 GCA_019746355.1 Xanthobacteraceae bacterium
GCTTCCGCGGCATCGATGCCGCGGCTTCATTGAAGCAGGCCGAGCCGACGCGACGCTTCAAGGAGGCTTTCCTGCTTCCGCGGCATCGATGCCGCGGCTTCATTGAAGCATGCCGGACGAGGCCGTGGTTTGGTTTCGGGAATGGCGCTTCCGCGGCATCGATGCCGCGGCTTCATTGAAGCTCGATCTTCACGTAGACGGTGGCGGGCAGTTCTTTGCTTCCGCGGCATCGATGCCGCGGCTTCATTGAAGCGGGCTGGCGGAGGCTGAAGCTCCGGGGCGCCTCCTCGTGCTTCCGCGGCATCGATGCCGCGGCTTCATTGAAGCGCCTTCCGCAATTTTGACCTTCTCGCGCTCGCGCACCTGCTTCCGCGGCATCGATGCCGCGGCTTCATTGAAGCGGTCCTTCGTTCCATAGGGTCACTTACTTCTAAGCCGCTTCCGCGGCATCGATGCCGCGGCTTCATTGAAGCTGTGACAGGCTTTGCCGGACGACAGTACGTCGCTGGGGGCTTCCGCGGCATCGATGCCGCGGCTTCATTGAAGCGTGCCGTCACCCGCGTCGCGTATTTCCCGCGAACGCCAGCTTCCGCGGCATCGATGCCGCGGCTTCATTGAAGCAGCCACGACTTGGACCGGCCGGACTTGTACGGCGCAGCTTCCGCGGCATCGATGCCGCGGCTTCATTGAAGCATCGCGCCGCGGGCAAGCCGGAAGCGGTTCACCTTCAGGCTTCCGCGGCATCGATGCCGCGGCTTCATTGAAGCCACGATGCCACCGTGGAGGGCGGACGGTTGCGCTCTTGCTTCCGCGGCATCGATGCCGCGGCTTCATTGAAGCACCCCGTGCCAGCAGTGGCCCTGCCAGCGCCTGGCGTGCTTCCGCGGCATCGATGCCGCGGCTTCATTGAAGCGGCAATCGTGCCGTTTCCCTATTGGCAAGAAGGGGTCGCGCTTCCGCGGCATCGATGCCGCGGCTTCATTGAAGCAAGCGCAAGCACCGGATGTTCGACCCTGACGACATGCTTCCGCGGCATCGATGCCGCGGCTTCATTGAAGCAAGCGGCTGGGTTTTCTATCAGCAGTTCAGCGCGAAAGGCTTCCGCGGCATCGATGCCGCGGCTTCATTGAAGCGCCGAAGCGGCGCACGAATTCGTCGCGGCTGATCGGATTGGCGGGCTTCCGCGGCATCGATGCCGCGGCTTCATTGAAGCGGTTCCTACCAATGGCAGTACGCGTCAAAGCACACGCAGCTTCCGCGGCATCGATGCCGCGGCTTCATTGAAGCCAGGCCATTGCCGCGCCCCACGGCGGCCTGCCGGCCGCTTCCGCGGCATCGATGCCGCGGCTTCATTGAAGCTTCGGTATCCTGATGGGTACTCTACCGTGGCACGACCGCTTCCGCGGCATCGATGCCGCGGCTTCATTGAAGCACTGTGCTCTGCGCCGTGAGCGAGCCGCGCAAGCAGCTTCCGCGGCATCGATGCCGCGGCTTCATTGAAGCTCTTTGGGTCCGACCTCGATCACTGCGAAGTTGCCGCGCTTCCGCGGCATCGATGCCGCGGCTTCATTGAAGCCGGAACGAGACACGCTCGAGCTCCGTCATGGCAGCGCTTCCGCGGCATCGATGCCGCGGCTTCATTGAAGCGCGGTGCCAAACCCATAATGGGACTGCGAATTGTAGGGCTTCCGCGGCATCGATGCCGCGGCTTCATTGAAGCAATCAGGCGATGATCTACTTCTGCATGTCGGCGTTCATGCTTCCGCGGCATCGATGCCGCGGCTTCATTGAAGCAAACGCCTTTCGGGCGGTAAGGAAATGACAGACGCAGGCTTCCGCGGCATCGATGCCGCGGCTTCATTGAAGCCAGATAGTGAACGGATTGAGCCTCTTTAGGATGATGCTTCCGCGGCATCGATGCCGCGGCTTCATTGAAGCCCAATGATTTACATTCTCTGGTGTTCTAGGTCCGTTGCTTCCGCGGCATCGATGCCGCGGCTTCATTGAAGCCGGCCAGAAGCCGCGATAGATCGCAAACATGCTTGGGTGCTTCCGCGGCATCGATGCCGCGGCTTCATTGAAGCACCAACAACGCCGCGGTCGTGACCGAAGGCTCGACCAGCTTCCGCGGCATCGATGCCGCGGCTTCATTGAAGCTCGTAGGCTGCGGGGCTCGACACTTCCTCCGCGACGATGCTTCCGCGGCATCGATGCCGCGGCTTCATTGAAGCGCGATCACGGCCACCGTTACGTGGGGGTATGGAAGGTGCTTCCGCGGCATCGATGCCGCGGCTTCATTGAAGCTGGACAAACGGCAGCCAAAGCCGTTTGTCTGGACCTTGCTTCCGCGGCATCGATGCCGCGGCTTCATTGAAGCCAGCCGGCGCCAGGCGCAGCGTTGGCCACACATTCCGGCTTCCGCGGCATCGATGCCGCGGCTTCATTGAAGCCTGGACGCGGCTTATGGCCGGACCGACGTCGGGGAGGGGCTTCCGCGGCATCGATGCCGCGGCTTCATTGAAGCTGGAAGCTCTGTTCGATGGGGGAGGTGCCGGGGGCGGGCTTCCGCGGCATCGATGCCGCGGCTTCATTGAAGCGGATCGTCGACCGCGTTGCCTTGGCCGTCCTGCAGCGCTTCCGCGGCATCGATGCCGCGGCTTCATTGAAGCGGGCCGCATCGGTGATGACGATTGTGCCGGGCTCGACGGGCTTCCGCGGCATCGATGCCGCGGCTTCATTGAAGCTCGCGATACGAAAGCCCGGCATCGGCGAGATCGCGCAGCTTCCGCGGCATCGATGCCGCGGCTTCATTGAAGCTGTCGAACCAAAGATCGTTCACCTTCTCGAACATCAGTGCTTCCGCGGCATCGATGCCGCGGCTTCATTGAAGCCAGTCCCGAGGCTGATCGAGCGAGACGTTATATTGCGTGCTTCCGCGGCATCGATGCCGCGGCTTCATTGAAGCAGGTCAGGCGCATAGTGTTCCTGCGCCATTTCTCGGACGGCTTCCGCGGCATCGATGCCGCGGCTTCATTGAAGCTCGGTCCAATGAGCCCGCTCGGCCTGCCGCTTGGCTTGCTTCCGCGGCATCGATGCCGCGGCTTCATTGAAGCTGCGCCGGGCGTGGTGGCCGCTTCGATTTCCTCCGCGGCTTCCGCGGCATCGATGCCGCGGCTTCATTGAAGCGAGCCCCGTTGAGGATTTTCACCCCCCTACCCCCTGCATCGCTTCCGCGGCATCGATGCCGCGGCTTCATTGAAGCGAGCGTTGCGAATACAGCTACACCCCGATGGGAGTGCTTCCGCGGCATCGATGCCGCGGCTTCATTGAAGCGGCTCCGGTGTGGTGTAGGCGGTGCCCGGGAGGGTCCAGGCTTCCGCGGCATCGATGCCGCGGCTTCATTGAAGCCCGACAAGGGTGGACACGGCCTCGGCCAGGAGCGGGGGCTTCCGCGGCATCGATGCCGCGGCTTCATTGAAGCGACAGCGAACTGAGGCTAACTACGCGAACCTCCGTCGAGCTTCCGCGGCATCGATGCCGCGGCTTCATTGAAGCCGGGGAGTCGGTTTTGCTCCCTTCAGCTGCTCACCGGAGGGCTTCCGCGGCATCGATGCCGCGGCTTCATTGAAGCGAGAACGTGCCGCCGTGGAGGACGGTGTAGCCCGCGGCGCTTCCGCGGCATCGATGCCGCGGCTTCATTGAAGCGCTCAGGCCGCTGCCAGTTTCGAGCGACCACGCCGCGCTTCCGCGGCATCGATGCCGCGGCTTCATTGAAGCCCATCAGTGCATGGACTTCTGCGACGATCTTGCCCTGCTTCCGCGGCATCGATGCCGCGGCTTCATTGAAGCTGGTCCCGGCCGGCCATGGCATCGGCGAGGCGGCCCTGCTTCCGCGGCATCGATGCCGCGGCTTCATTGAAGCCCGCTGCGGTGATGAGCCAGCGCGAGGTCCTCGAGGAGCTTCCGCGGCATCGATGCCGCGGCTTCATTGAAGCCAGTCAATTGAACCTCGATTATGAGAATCTCACCCCCGATCTCGTCACTTCGCTCGCTCGCCGTCGTCACCGCGCACACCACGGGTCGCATCCGCTGGAGCCGGGCGCGGGGTCACGCCGGGACCGTCATTTTGGTGTCGGCATGAAGGAGGAGCATTTCGACCGGCTCGCCGCCGCGAAATCGATCTGCGCTAAGTTCATCTTCTTCCCGCTGGCTGCGAACAAGGGCGAGGCATCGTCATCTGCGGGCCGGTGGAAGGCTCGGCCGGCACCAGCATCGCCGACGCCATCGCCCACGGCGATCTTCCGGGCATCGCCTATGTCATCGCCGATGGCGAGATCGTGGTCAGCGGCCGCTGCCGCCGAAGCGCAAGCTGTTCTTCTCCTGCTGCGACGTGCACGCCGGGACCTTCGCCGCGTTGTAACCATCACACTAGGCGCGCTTCGCCTCCGGCTTCCCAAACCCGAGCTCGGCCAGGATTTCCTCGTTGTGCTGGCCAAGCGACGGCGGCGGCGCGTCGATGCGCGGGCCGTCATGGGCGAACGTGAACGCGGCGAGCGGCACGCCGAACGGCCCTTCGACGCCGTTGCCGCCATTCGCGTGGCGGTGCAGCACGCCGCGCGAGGCGATGTGCGGGTCGGCGATCGCCTCGCCCATGGTGCGCACGCGGCACGCCGGGACGTGGTTGGCCTGCAGGAACTCCTCCCACGCGGCCGCGGTGCGCGTCAGCATGATCTCCTCCAGCACCGCGATCTCGCGGTCGTGGCCGGCATCGCGCTCGTCGTTGGTCTTCTTGATCATCTCGGGACGGCCGAGCAGGGTCCACAGCCGCTTCTGCTGGCGGACGTTGCTCGCCCCGAGCATGACCAGCGTGCCGTCCCTGGTCTTGAACGCGCCGTTGGTAGCGTGCGGATGGCGGTTGCCGTGCGGCTTCGGATGCGCGCCGTTGCGCAGGTAGCCGGTCACGTGCGAGGCCATCAGGATCATGGCGACGTCGAGCATCGCCATGTCGATGCGCTGGCCCTTGCCGGTGCGCTCGCGCTGATAGAGCGCCGCCGAGAGCGCGAACGCGCCGGTCATGCCGGTGCCGTAGTCGACCGCGGGCGAGCCGAGCTTGATCGGGTTGACGTCCTTGGTGCCGGTCATCGCCATGATGCCGGAGGTCGCCTGGATGACGTGATCATAAGCGGTCTGGGTGCCGCGCGGGCCGTTCTGTCCGAACGCCGAGAACGACGCATAGATCAGCCGTGGATTGATTTTCGACAGCGCCTCGTAGCCCAGGCCGAGCGCCTCGAACGCGCCGGGGCGGTAGTTCTCCACGAACACGTCGGCGGTCTTGACCAGCGCTTTCAGGATTTCGCGGTCGCGCTCCTGCTTGAGATCGAGCGCCAGCGAGCGCTTGTTGGAGGCCTGGGTCAGGAACTGCGTGCCCATCAGCTTCTTGTTGAGCGCCTTGTCAGTGCCCGAGCCGCGGCTCTGGTCGGGGTCGTTCGGGTCCTCGATCTTGATCACGTCGGCGCCGAGCACGCCGAGCTGATAGGCCGCGAACGGCCCGGCCAGAACGTGGGTCGCGTCGATCACCCGGATACCCTCGAACGGTCGCATGGCGCTCTCCTTTGATTGCGCTGATCCGTGGAGGCACGATAGCAACGTACAGCGTCGCCCGATATGCTTGCCTACAGGATGCCGAAAAAGCCCCAGGTGTCATTCCGCGGCGCGCCGAAGGCGCGAGCCCGGAATCCAGACGCAAACACCGCCTTCTCAACTGGATTCCGGGCCCGCCGCCGTAGCGCGTCGAAGACGCGCGTAAACGCGCTTATGGCGGCGTCCCGGAATGACCGCGGGAGAGTTTTTCAGCAGCCTGCGGAAGGAGATCTCGCGTGACGGCACCGCCCCGACAGATGCATCTCGGCATGTTCCTGCAAGGCGCGGGCCACCACGTTGCCGGCTGGCGTTATCCCGGTGCCGACTCCGGCAGCGAGAACCTGCCGCATCTCATCCGCCAGGCGGTGGCGGCCGAGCGCGGCAGGTTCGACATGGTGTTCCTCGCCGACGGGCTGACCAGCAGCGAGGACGGCCATCCGTCGCAGATCGCGCGCCTCGAGCCGCTGATGGTGCTCACCGCGTTCGCAACCGCAACCAGCCGGATCGGGCTCGCCGCCACCGCCTCCACCACCTACGGCGAGCCGTTCCATCTCGCGCGCGCCTTCGCCTCGCTCGACCACATCAGCGGCGGCCGCGCCGCCTGGAACGCGGTCACCACCTCCTATGCCTCGACCGGCGCGAATTTCGGCGTGCAGCATCCGGTCCATGCGGACCGCTATGCCATCGCCGAGGAGTTCATCGACGTGGTGTGTGGTCTCTGGGATTCCTGGGAGGACGATGCCTTTCCCAGGGACAAGTCGACCGGCGTTTTCGTCGACCCATCCAAGCGGCACGTGCTCGATCACAAGGGCGCCTTCTTTTCCGTCAAAGGCCCGCTCAACACCTCGCGCCCGCCGCAGGGGCATCCGGTCATCGTGCAGTCCGGCTCGTCCGAGCCCGGCCAGGAGCTTGCGGCCCGCACCGCGGATGTGGTCTTCACCGCCCACCAGAGCCTTGCGAGCGCGCAGGCGTTCTACCGCGCGCTGAAAGGCCGGCTCGCACGGTTCGGACGCAAGCCCGAGGACCTCGCGATCATGCCGGGCTTCCTGCCGGTGCTGGGTGGCACCGAGAAGGAGGCGCGCGACAAGCTCGCGCTGCTCGACAGCTGGACCGACCAGAGCAAGGTGATCGGCATGCTGTCCGACCGGCTTGGCCACGACGTCTCGCAATACGATCTCGACGGCCCGCTGCCCGAGCTTCCCGTCTCCGAGCAGATCCAGAGCCGCGCCAAGCTGCTGACCGAGGCCGCGCGGCGCGACAACCTCACGCTGCGCCAGCTCGCGCAGATGGTTGCGACCGGCCGCGGCCATTTCGTGATGTGCGGCACGCCCGAGCAGATTGCCGACCGGATGGAGGAGTGGTTCCGGGCCGGCGGGGCCGACGGCTTCAACGTCATGCCGCCCTATTTCCCCGGCGGGCTCGATGATTTCGTCGCGGGCGTGATCCCGATCCTGCAGCAGCGCGGCCTGTTCCGGACCGAATACGAGGGGACGACGCTTCGCGATCACTTCGGCTTTTTCCGGCCGCCGAACCGGCATCGGTCGCCGGCGCATCGCTCCCCTGCCTCCGGCCGCGCGAGCGCAGACGTCTGAGAACGGCTATCGTCGGTCGCAGTTTCAAGAACAGGAAGAAGCATGTCGCCTCGCATCGTCGTCGTCCCGCCCACCCATGCCGACATCGCCGAGATGGCGAAGAAGATGGCGCCCGCAGGCTTCGAGCTTGTCGTCTCGCGCGCCGACCGCGCCGCGCTCGAGCAGGCGCTGCCGGCTGCCGAATACCTTGTCTGCTATCCGAACGTCCGCCTGGACGATCCGCTGTACAAGCTTTCGCCGAAGCTCAGGCTCTATCAGCTTCTCAGCGCCGGCTACGACGACGTCGACCTCGAGGCCGCGCGTCGCGCCGAGGTGCCGGTCTGCAACAACGGCGGCGCCAATGCGATCTCGGTGTCCGAGCACGCCATCATGCTGATGCTCGCGGTGTCGCGCCGGGTGATCTGGCAGCACGGCAACGTCGCGGCCGGGCGCTGGCGCGGCAACGGGCCTGCGCCGATGATGTACGAGGTGTTCGACAAGACGCTCGGCATTGTCGGCCTCGGCACCATCGGCAAGAAGGTGGCGCGGATCGCCCGTGCGCTCGGCATGCGCATCCAGTACTACGACATTGCGCGGCTGCCCGAGCATGAGGAGGACGCGCTTGGCGTCCGCTTCCGCCTGCTGCGCGAGCTACTCGCCAGCTCCGACATCGTCACCATGCACGTGCCGCTCAACGATTCCACCCGCCACATGATCGGCGTGGACGAGCTTGCGCTGATGAAGCCCACCGCGGTGATCGTCAACACCAGCCGCGGGCCGGTGATCGACGAGGTGGCGCTGGCGAAAGTGCTCGCCGACCGCAAGATCTTCGGCGCCGGCCTCGACGTGTTCGACCAGGAGCCGCCGCCGCCGGACAACCCGCTGTTCAAGCTCGACAACGTGCTGCTGACGTCGCATTTCGCCGGTCCCACCTGGGACAATCACACCGCGCGCTTCCGCAACGCCTTCGACAACGTGCAGCGCGTCGCGCGCGGTGAAAAGCCGTTGTGGGTGGTGCCGGAATTGGCGGAGCTCGCGAAGTAGGCGTATTCGCGCTCGGCGTCGGCGCGGCGCGCGATCAGGCCAGGCATCGCGCAACGATGGTTTGCGCCGGTCATTGAACTTGCTGAGCCTTTACGGTTCCGGAAAACATGCATCTGGCCTGCGCGTCCGGAATCGGAACGGAAAATCCGCATTCTTCGATACGAATGGCCGTGAGGATGTCTTCATCTGATACCGAATCCGGTTGGCCGGTAAACAGAATAGATCGGTCAACCGTCAGCTCGGCAAACCCGCCGTCGGTTGGTGCCAGGTCGACGCGTTCTGGTGTTTCCGACGCTGTTGCAAGAAAGCGTCCGCTGTCGTCGAGCACTCCCCATCGATATTTGAGGAAACCCGGGGCCGAGCCTTGTGAGTTTGTCCAGGTCAGTGAGCCTTGCAGGGACAGCACGATTGCCTTGCGGCCTTGCCGGGGGATGGCAACGATTCGCTGCGTATTCGCGCCTCCTGCGACCGAGATGTCGGCGGTTGATTGCGCGGAGCTGATGCCCGGCGTCAGAAGCGCAGCCGACGCGAACGCGGCAACGGCCGCAAAACGCAGACATTGGCTCATGACTGACATGTTTGAAGCGACCTCGGAGCGCTCTGTGGAGCGTCTGGAGCATGATCCGAAAAGTGTGAAGCGGTTTTCGGAAAGGATCATGCTCAAACAAGAAGCTAAAGCGGGATGACGGTTCGAACGAAAGTCATCCCGCTTTAGGACTGAACGCCGGATAGAGCCGGTTGAGCCATGAATGTGCGAGTCGTCAGCGCCCCCTGGTCGATGGGCTCTTCTTCACGAAGCTTTCCAGCTTCGGCAGGGTCTTGGTATCGCGCGCAATCTGCAGGCAGGTCTGCAGTTCGACGTAGCTTGGCATTTGACCGAGCGCGGCTTCCCGCTCGCAATGCACCCGGTCGTTGGGCGAAAATTGCGTCCACTGCTGGACCAGTTTGTCGCGGGCGTCCTTCTCCTCGGCCATGCACGCGCCGACGCTCTGGTTGTCGGCCGTAATCCCAAGGCTGGCGCTTGCCGCCGCCGCGGCGCGGCAGCCGGATTCATAATTGATGTTGGGTACGCCATCGGCCGCGGCGACCACAAACTGCGCGACGACAGCGATTGCGGTGAACGGAAAAACCACGACGGCCTCCTGCGTTGGTGCGACTATTCCGGCGCGAGGTTGGTACACATGAACGTTTCCCCGCGCGGAGCGAGACAATGGCATTCCGAATGGAGCGAAGTCGGACGGGATTGGCGGGCGTCCGCAGCAGGGCGCCCGCCATGTTCGCGTCAGCGGTCAGTCCGACCGGCCTTTCGTGTTCTTGATCTGCTGTATGACCTGATCGAGGTTGTAGCTCGCCGGGTCCTGCATCGGCGGGAACTCCTTGTAGGATTCCAGCTCCTTCAGCCACAGCGCCTGGCCGATTGGCAGCATGTTCCAATCGTAGATGTAGGCGGTGGAGGGAGAGCCGATTGTACCGCCCGTGCCCAGGAGCGTCTTGTATTGAGAACCAATAGAGGTCTCGAACGGGTCACGCTTGATATTGACGACTTGGGCCCAGTGATAGGGGAGCACGCCCGTAATGAAGCCAGCCGGTGCGTCGGACACCATCGCGAAGTAGATCTTCCAGTTCTTGTACCGTACCGCCGACGGGTCCTTGCCTGAATAGTAGAAGAACGTATCGCGCGCCGACTTTTCCGAGCGCCCGGCAAGGTATTCGGTCTGGTCGAAGCCATCGAGCTTGGTCTTGACGATGCCCGGATAATTGCCGGCCATGATCCGCCTGTTCAGCGCATCGCCCTTCTCTCCGCCGGCGATGTTGACGAGCGTGGGCAGCCAGTCGAGCGCCGCGAACATCTCATTCTTCACCGTGCCCGGCCTGATGACGCCCGGCCACCGCACGACCAGCGGGGCGCGCATGCCCCCTTCCCAGGTGCTCAGCTTGCCGCCCTTGAACGGCGTGGTGCCGCCGTCCGGGAAGGTGATCGTCTCGGCGCCGTTGTCGGTGGTGAAGATGACGATGGTGTTGTTGAGCTGGCCCATGTCGTCGAGCTTCTTCAGCACGACGCCGATATTGTCATCCATCTGCTTCATGCCGGCTTCGTTGAGACCCCAGTCCTTGCCGCCGGCCTCGCCGATCATGGCCTGGTATTTGTCCGGCAGCACGGTCGTAATGTGCATGCGTGCGGGGTTGTACCAGACGAAGAATGGCTTGTTGGTCCGCCGGGGATCGTTGCGGTCGAGGAAGTCGACGACCTTGGCGGAGATTTCCTCGTCCACGCCCTTCGATCGCTCCAAGGTCAACGGACCTTCGTCCCGGCACGTCTGATTGGCCGCAGTGCCGTTGGAAGATCTGCAAAACAGCACGGGACGTGGCGGCGTCAGGCAAACCGTTGTCCGAGGATCCACCGCGCCGGGAACCGGGGGCAGACCCGGGATCGTCGTGTTGATGCACGGCGGGGCGACGGTCTGCTGGGTCGGAGTCTTGTTGATGTCGGGGAAGCTCACGCCCTGCATCGCGTCGAGGTGATACAGATAGCCCCAGAATTCCTGGAAGCCGTGCGCGGTCGGCAGCGCGTCGGTGTGGTCGCCGAGATGGTTCTTGCCGAACTCGCCGGTGTTGTAGCCGAGATCGAGCAGGAACTTGGCGACGGAAGGCGTGCCGGGCAGCAGGTAGGACGGGCTTCCCGGCAGTTGTGGCGGGATCATGCCCGTGCGCAACGGATGCATGCCGGTGAAGAAGGCGTTCCGCCCCGCCGTGCAGCTCTGCTCGGCGTAATAATGCATGAAGATCGCGCCTTCATTGCCGATGCGATCGATGTTGGGCGTCTCGCCGACCATCAGGCCGCGGTGATAGATGCTCGGCTGCATCAGACCGATGTCGTCGCCCATGATGAAAAGAATATTGGGCTTCTGTTGCTGCTGCTGTTGTGCCGCCGCCGGCGTGCTGCCCAGGGACAGCGAGAGCGACATCAGCGATGCCGCGCTGATCAACGCGGCACAGGATCTGGTGTGCAAGCCTCTCATGGTCTTGCGCAACGTGTCGCGGATACTCGGCGGCCTGTTGTTGAGTATGCACTCGGACATGATGTCACTCTCCCGTTTTTGATACATCGATGGCTCCTCGCCTGACGCACCGGAAGCCGACATGGCTCGGGGACGTGTCGACCGGCTCCGCATGGCGCGCCGCCGGCCGGTAACGGCGGCAGTCGTTCGGCGCGCACAGATGCGAGCCGCCCTTGATGACCTTTCGCGGAATCCTGACGTTGGTCGTCCCGGGTCCGTAGCTGCCATCCTCGCGTCCGCTGCGCGGATTCTTGGGAGATGCAGCAGGCTTTCGGTGCGTCGGCTTCGTGCTTCGGATCAATCTCGGGTATTGAAAACTGTCGGACATCAAAGCGAGTGGCTATGCAAAAACTGACAGCCGTCCGATGTTGCATGGCCTACGCCGGATTTTCGCGCGGCATTATCTTTCCACGTGAGCGGCGTCGAATCCGAAAGCTCTTGATGCCGCAACGGGTTGCACAAGCGACCTCCTATTGCACCAAGGGACAACGCGATTACCCCTAGGTCCAATATCGCCTCGTCATGGTCGTGATCGAAAATCGCCCGGGGTTGATGGAAGGAGCGGCCTATGCGCTCTTCACCGTGTCCCTCAGCGCGCTGCACGGCGCAGCAATCTTCCGGACAAGAATCGACCCGGGCAGGACCGGATCGGCAACATTATCGCCGGATCGTTGCGCTGATCGAAAAAATGGCCCGTGAGTTGACCGACAAACCGCTCCACATCGACGATATCTGCCGCGCCGCAGGCGTAAGCCAGCGGACGCTGCGCAACGCCTTTCAGGCGATCTATGGATCGTCGCCTTACCGCCATCTGCGGACGATGCGGCTGGGCGAGGCGAGGAAAGCGCTGCTGTCGCCCGCGAGTCCGACGCAGACCGTCACCGAAGTGGCGATGCACTTCGGGTTTCTCGAACTCGGGCGGTTCTCGGTCGAATACCGGCGGACCTTCGGCGAGTGCCCGTCAGCGACGTTGCGACGGGCCGTGGAAACCATCCAGAATCTGGCACCGGGTGATCCCGCGCGGATGAGCAGGATGTTGCCTGTGGTCACCCAGCCGCGGGCGTGAGCGAAAATCGGGTGCGCCGCCAGACTGTTGGCGTGCACCGGCATCGTCACGTCATGCCCGGCCATAGCCGTCCGAAGGACGGCGTCGCTTCGCTCGCGTATGGGGGCCTGCCATCCACGCCTTACCTTTCCTCCAAGTCGTGGATGGCTGTCCCGCCCCAAGAGGCAATAAAGTTTCCCCAAAGGGCACTATCGCTCAGGTGAGACAAAGCGCACGATTTGGGGCGTTAGTCGGCTTTCTCCGGTTGGACCATCCATCCAGGGGCGGCTGGACCGCTTGAGTTTCAGGCAGGTGACCAAAGGGGCGAACCAGAGCGAGACGAACCAGAGACAACGTGTGTTTCCAGTCACGGGGGAGCGGACAATGGTCAACAGCACGAAGTCGCGCGGAATGGTTTTGGGGGCGGCGCTTGTGGCGCTTTGTGCGCCGGCGGCCCACGCCGATGAAGGCGGCGTCAGTTTCTGGATACCCGGCCAGTTCGGCAGTCTCGCGGCGGTGCCGGCGCAGCCCGGCTGGCAGGCGGCGAGCATCTACTATCACACCAGCGTCAGCGCCGGCGGCGAGGTCGCGGCGGCACGCCAGTTCACGGTCGGCCGGTTCAGCCCGAACTTGAATGTCAACCTGAACGCAAACCTGAACGCCCGCGTCGACATGGTGTTTCTCAACGCCACCTACGTCTTTGCATCCCCGGTGTTTGGCGGGCAGTTCGCGCTCGGCATGACGAGCGCATTCGGCCACAACCGGACGTCCATCGACGGAACGCTGACCACTTCGATCGCCGGCCTGAGCGCGACTCGCAACGGCAGCATCGCCGACGCCCGTGACGGCGTGAGCGACCTCTATCCGATGGCGACGCTGAAGTGGAACAAGGGCGACCACAATTACATGACCTATCTCACCGGCGACATTCCGGTAGGCACCTACGATCCGACAAACCTCGCGAATTTCGGCATCGGTCACGGCGCGATCGATGGCGGCATCGGCTATACTTATTTCAACCAGAAAACCGGTTATGAGTTTTCCGCGGTGACCGGCGTCACCTACAATCTGAAGAACACCGACACCGACTATCAGAACGGCGTTGACTGGCACCTCGACTGGGGCGCGTCGCATTGGCTCTCTAAGCAGTTCTTTTACGGTGCCGTCGGCTATTTCTACAACCAGCTCTCGGCCGACAGCGGTTCGCTCGCCATTCTCGGCCCGGTCAAATCGCGGGTGATCGGCATCGGTCCGCAGATCGGTTATCTGTTTCCGGTCGGCGACATGCAGGGTTTTCTGGGCGTGAAAGGGTATTTTGAGTTCGATGCCAAAGACCGGCCGGATGGATGGAACACCTGGCTGACCTTCCAGATCTCGCCCGCCGCCCCGAAGGCAGCGGCCGCGAGCCGGCTCGTGCACAAATAGATCAAGACCGCGGCTGCATTGGCCGAACTCATGGCCCCGGCGCTCCACGTCGAGCGGGCCCAGGGTGAAAGCGGGATCGCACGTGCCTAATGTCCCGCGGGGCAGCCGCGCGACAAATCCGAACGGCGCGGCTGTCGCTTCGCCTTGTCCGTCAAAGGCGCCGATGGGCGATTCTCATCGCGAAGATGGTCAAGTTTGGGTATCCATGGCGCGGACGCAAAGCAGAACTCAGCAAGGCTTCGAGGTTGCTGCGACACTTTGCGGGAAATGCAGTCCGGGCGATAAAGTTCGCCGGTTGCGAAAGTTCCGGCCGTAATGTCATTGGTCATGGCAGCCATCCTGATGCGCAGCCGCCGCCACCGGACAATCCGCTGTTCAAGCTCGACAACGTCCGGCTGACCTCGCATTTCGCAGGTCCCACCTGGGACAATCACACGGCGCGCTTCCGCAACGCCTTCGACAACGTGCAGAGAGCCGGTCCCGGAAATCTGAACAGGACGATAAGTGGAATTTCTGCCTGACGGCAGGCACGCTGTGGCCTGCGAAT
>JAIESC010000116.1 GCA_019746355.1 Xanthobacteraceae bacterium
CAGTTCAAGAAGGACGAGTTCCTGGCGACGCCGGTCTACGGCCGCGACTATCCGCCCTGCAAGTTCTGCAACTGATCACACCAAATGCCGGGGCTCCATGTGGAGCCCCGGCATTCTCCGCAACGGGGTCGGCATGACGACAGAGCAAGCAAGCGGACCGGACGGCGCGGTGCCCGTGCTGGAATTGCGCGGCCTGTCGAAGAGCTTCGGCGGCCTCCATGCCGTACGCGACGTCACGTTCAAGATCATGCCCGGCGACCGCAAGGCGATCATCGGCCCGAACGGTGCCGGCAAGACCACGCTGTTCAACCTGATCACCGGCATCCACCCGTCCTCGTCCGGCCAGGTGCTGCTGTTCGGCAAGGACGTCACCGGCTGGCCGAGCCACCGCCGCACGGCGATGGGCATGGCGCGCACGTTCCAGATCACCAGCCTGTTCCCTCGCCTCACCGTGCTCGACAACGTGCTGCTGGCGATCAAGGGGCTGAAACCGTCGAAGTTCGTGATGTGGCGGTTTCTCTCCTCCTACAAGGAGGTCTATGACAAGGCGAACCAGCTCCTCGAGCAGGCGGCGTTTCTCGACCGCGCCAACACCGAAGTCCGCTATCTCAGCCACGGCGAGCAGCGGCAGCTTGAGATCGTGCTGGGGCTCGCGAGCGACCCGAACATCCTGCTGCTTGACGAGCCGGCGGCGGGCTTGTCGTCCGGCGAGTCGGTCGAGATGACCAAGTTTCTGATGCGGCTCGATCCCAAGCTCGCGATCCTTTTGATCGAGCACGACATGGACGTGGTATTCGATCTGGCGAGCAGCATTTCCGTGTTGCATTTCGGCCAGATCCTGGAAACCGGCACGCCGAAGCAGATCCAGACGAGCCAGAAGGTCCAGGAAATCTATCTGGGCACCGGCTGACCGGAGCGCGACACACATGGGAGCGCGACACATGGGAGCGCAACATATGGCGATCCTGGAAGTGCAGGACATCCACACCTACTACGGCGACGCCTATGTGCTGCAGGGCCTGTCGCTGACGCTCGAACAGGGCCAGATCCTCGGGCTGCTCGGCCGCAACGGCGTCGGCAAGACCACGCTCGTCAACTCGATCTGCGGCTTCGTGCCGCCGCGCCGCGGCAAGATCGTGTTCAAGGGCGGCGACATCACCAACATTCCCTCGTTCGAAACCGTCCGCGGCGGCATGGGTCTCGTTCCGCAGGGCCGCCGCGTCTTCCCGACGCTCAGCGTCGAGGAAAACCTGATGGTCGCCGAGCGCCATCCGGAGCGGCATGGCTGGAACCTCGAGCGGGTCTACGACATGTTTCCGCGGCTCAGGGAACGCCGGACGCAGCGGGCGAAGACCTTGTCCGGCGGCGAGCAGCAGATGCTCGCCATCGGCCGCGGGCTGATGACCAACCCCGACTGCCTGATCATGGACGAGCCGTCCGAGGGGCTCGCGCCCATCATCATCCAGGGCGTGTGGGAAGCGGTGGCAAAGCTGAAGAAAGAGGGCATGTCGATCCTGCTGGTCGAGCAGAACGCATCGCTGGCGCTCAAGCTCGTCGATTTCGTCCATGTCATGAGCAAGGGCCAGGTGGTCTATTCGGCGAAGCCCGAAGAGCTCTGGGCCAACGAGCAGATCAAGCACAGCTATCTCGGGATCTGACCAAGGCGAGTTTTGCCCAACAATTCGGCTGCTGAAGCCGATGGCCGAAAACAAGCCCCTTTGACCACGTCATAGTGTTGTCGCAACGCCTCGCAATCTGATTTGATGGAAGCCGAATAAGCCCCCGCGACGAGGGGTTCGCAATACCGGCGGTCCTGCACCGGCCGGAGGGAGAAACCAGGGAGAAAGCACGATGTCGATCAATCGACGTACCGCACTCAAGGGCGCGCTCGCCGCAGGCGTCGCCTCGCAGACCTTCAGGCTACCGGCCGCCGTGGCCCAGGCCGGCCCGATCCGGATCGGCTTTCTCACCGTGAAGACCGGTCCGCTCGCGTCGGGCGGATTGCAGATGGAGCAAGGCGTCACGCTGTTCTTCAAGGAACGCGGCAACAAGCTCGGCGACCGCAATGTCGAGCTGCACACCCAGGACACCGGCGGCAATCCGGCGCAGGCGCGCACCAAGACGCAGGAATTGGTCGAGCGCCTCAACGTGCATTGCATCATCGGCCCGCTCGCCGCGTTCGAAGCCCTGGCCATCGACGACTACATCCGCTCCTCGCAGACGCCGATCCTCACGGTGGCCGGCGCCGAGGACATGACCCAGCGCAAGGCCAACCCGTGGCTGGTGCGTCCGAGCTGCACCTCGGCGCAGACCAGTCACCCGCTCGGCGACTATGCGGCGAAGGATCTCAAGGCCAAGCGCATCGCCTGCCTGGGCGACGATTTTGCCTTCGGCCACGAATGCGTCGCGGGCTTCCAGCGCGTGTTCGAGGACAACGGCGGCAAGATCGTGCAGAAGCTGTTTACGCCGCTCAACGCGCCCGACTACGGCACCTACATCTCGCAGCTGAAGCCCAATCTGGATGCCGTGTTCACCGCCCACGCCGGCTCGAACGGGTTCAAGTTCATCAAGCAGCTCCGCGAATACGGCAACAAGACGCAGATCCTCGGCGGCTTCACGCCGGTGGACGAGTCGCTGCTGCAGCAGATGGGCGACGACGCGCTCGGCGCGATCTCGGGCAACTGGTATTCGGCGCAGCTCGAGTTCCCGGGCAACAAGAAATTCGTCGAGGGTATCCAGCGTGACTTCAAGGTCGATCCGGGCGTCTACGCGGCCGAAACCTACGTCTGCTGCGAGGTGCTCGAGCAGGTGATGAAGGACATCGGCGGCAAGTTCGAGGACAAGCAGAGCTTCATGAAGGCGATCCGCGCCGCGAAGGTGCCGAACACCATCCGCGGGCCGCTCAGCTTCGACGAATATGGCAACGCGGTCGGCAACGCGTATATCCGCAAGGTCGAAAAGAAGGGCGGCAAGTACGTCAACACGGTCATCAAGACCTACGCGGATGTCGGCCAGTTCTGGCCGTACAAGGCGGACGAGTTCCTGAAGAACCCCGTCTATTCGCGCGACTATCCGCCGGCAAAGAACCTGGAGAACTAAGGCAGACCCTCGTGTCCCGGACGCGGTGCAGCGCTTTAGCGGTGCACCGCTGATCCGGGACCCGGTTTCCTGGCGACGCGCAACATCAATGCAGTGGCAGTTCTGGATCATCCAGACCTTGAACAGTCTGGCCTTCGGCGGCCTGCTGTTCCTGCTGTCGTCCGGCTTCTCGCTGATCTTCGGGCTGATGCGCATTCCCAATCTTGCGCACGGCGCGTTCTTCATGCTCGGCGCCTATTTCGGTTACAGCCTGCTGGTCCGGGGCGGTTATTTCTGGCTGGTGGCGATCGTCGCGGGACTCGGCGTCGGCATCATCGGCATCGCTCTCGAACGTCTGGTGCTGCGCCGGATCTCGGGCAATGAACAGGGCCAGGTGCTGGTCACGCTCGGCGTCTCCTTCATCATCGCCGACATCTGCCTGCTCGCCTGGACCGGCGACCCGATGCCGCTCCCGGCACCGCAGGAGCTGCGCCGGCCGCTGCTGTTTGCCGGATACGCCTTCCCGACCTATCGCCTGGTCGTGCTCGGCATCGCGCTCGTGGCGGCCGTCATCCTGTATGTCCTGATGGAGCGCACACGCATCGGCGCGATGATCCGCGCCGGCGTCGACGACATGGAAATGGCGCGCGGCGTCGGCATTCCGGTGTCGCGGCTGTTCACGCTGGTGTTCCTGCTCGGCTCGACGCTTGCCGGGATCGGCGGCGTGCTGGGCGGTCCGATCCTCAACGCCTACCCCGGACTCGACGCCGACATGCTGCCGCTGGCGCTGATCGTCGTCATCCTCGGCGGCGCGGGCTCGCTGCTCGGCGCGTTCGTCGGCAGCTTCGTGGTCGGCTTTCTTTACAACTTCGGCATCGCGCTCGCACCCGATCTCGCCTACTTCGTGCTGTTCCTGCCGATGGTTCTGGTGCTGGTGTTCCTGCCGCAGGGCCTGTTCGGGCGGGTGCAGCTGTGAGCCGCTGGACCGCACTTTGGCTCGTGCTGGCCGCGGCGATGCTGATCGCGGTGCCATGGGTCATCCGCAACGAATTCTACGTCAACATGGCGAGCCAGGTGCTGATCTACGCGCTGTTCGCGCTGTCGATCAACATGATGCTCGGCTATGGCGGCATGGTCTCGCTCGGCCATGCCGGCTATCTCGGCCTGGCCGGCTATGCCTGCATTTTGCTGGTGGTCAATGGCTTCGATCAGCTCAGCGCCGCGGTCCTTGCGCTGATCTTCTCGACCGCAATGGCCGGCCTGTTCGGCATGCTGTCGCTGCGCGCGCCGGGGCTCGGCTTCATCATGATCACGCTCGCGCTTGGCCAGATCGTCTGGGGCGTCGCCTATCGCGCCAACAATCTCACCGGCGGCGACAACGGCATCCGCCTGCCGGCGCGGCCCGCGCCGTTCGGCATCGACATCACCACGGCGCCGCGGTTCTACTGGTTCACGCTGGTGGTGCTCGCCGTCGCGTTCTTCTTCATCTGGCGCTTCTCGCGCTCGCCGTTCGGCGCAAGCCTGACGGGCGCGCGCGACCAGCCGCGCCGCATGTCGATGCTGGGGCACGACGTCTGGCTGATCCGCTGGCTGACCTTCGTGATGGCGGGCTTCTGGGGCTCGGTCGCGAGCCTGCTGTTCGTCTATTACAACCTGTTTCTGAGCCCGCACGCGCTCGGCCTGCAGCAGTCGGCCGAAATCCTGCTGATGGCGATCCTCGGCGGCGCCAGCACGCTGACAGGTCCGATCGTCGGTGCCGCGATCATCACGCTGGTGAAGAACGTGGTGTCGTCCTATGTCGAGCGCTGGAACACGCTGCTCGGCGCGATCTTCGTGCTGGTGATCGTGTTCATGCCCTACGGGCTCGTGCCCGGCTGCCGTGCGCTGTGGCAAAAATTTTCCGCGCGCGGCAAGCCCGCCGCGAAGAGCCCCGCTTCGGAGAGCGCCGGATGACCGAAGCCGCGCTCGAAATTACCGGTCTCAACAAGCGCTTCGGCGGCCTCCCGGCGACCAAAAACGTGTCGCTCAAGGTTGCGCCCGGCGAGCGCCGCCTGATCATCGGCCCGAATGGCGCCGGCAAGACCACGCTGTTCAACCTGGTCACCGGCGACCTCACCGCGGACTCTGGCTCGGTCAGGCTGTTCGGTCAGGAATTGCTCGGCAAGCGGACGCCGGACCGCGTGCATCGCGGGCTCGCCCGCACCTACCAGATCCTGACCCTGTTCCCGCGCGAGAAGCTCGTGCACAACGTGGTGCTGGCGCTGCTCGGCCTCGACAAGGTCCGCTGGAACCCGTGGGCCGTGCTCACCGGCCACCGGCATCTCTACGAACAGGCCCGCGAGGCGCTGGCGCAGGTCGGGCTTGCCGACAGCGCCGACCGCGTGGTCGCCGAGACCTCCTATGGCGAGCGGCGGCGGCTGGAACTCGCCATGGCGCTGGCGCAGAAGCCCAAGCTGCTGCTGCTCGACGAGCCGCTCGCCGGGCTGTCCCAGGGCGAGCGCCAGACCGTGCGCGAGCTTCTCGGCAAGATCCCGCGCGACGTCACCATCGTGATGATCGAGCACGACATGGACACGGCGCTCGGCTTCGCCGAACGCATCACGCTGTTGCACTACGGCGAGGTGATCGTCGAAGGCACCCGCGCCGAAGTGGTGGCCGATCCGCGGACGCGGGAGGTGTACCTTGGCGACTGAAGTCTTGGCCCGTGAAGCTTTGGTGATGACCGACATCGACGCGTTCTACGGCGACAGCCATGTGCTGCACGGCGTCTCGATGTCGCTTCAGCCCGGGCGGCTGCTCGGCCTGCTCGGGAGGAACGGCGCGGGCAAGACCACCTGCATGAACACCATCATGGGGTTTCTCAAGCCGCGCCGCGGCTCGATCAGCCTCTTTGGCGAGCCGGTCGGCGGGCTTGCCCCCGACACCATCGCGCGCAAGGGAATCTGCCTCGTGCCGCAGGGGCGGCGGATGTTCCGCTCGCTCACCGTGCGCGAGAATCTCGCGGTCGCAGCGCAGCCGGCGCGGAAAGACCGCGGCTCGGCGCCCGGCTGGACCATGGACCGGGTGTTCGGCCTGTTTCCGCGGCTGAGGGAACGGCACGCCCAGCTCGCCGGCTCGCTGTCGGGCGGCGAGCAGCAGATGCTGGCGATCGGGCGCGCGCTGATGGGCAATCCGCGCGTGCTGCTGATGGACGAGCCGTCGGAAGGGCTTGCGCCGCAGATCGTCGCCGAGGTGGGCCGCAT
The DNA here is from genome assembly GCA_019746355.1 of Xanthobacteraceae bacterium. The sequence continues at coordinate 6,321 of JAIESC010000116.1, forward strand.
CATCGGCCAGCTCAAGGCCGAGGGCCAGTCGATCGTGCTGGTGGAGCAGAACATCAAGCTGACGCTCGACCTTGCCGACGACGTGGTCATCATCAACACCGGTGCCGTGGTGTTCAAAGGCGAAGCCAAGGCGCTGAAGCTTGACGACGCCATGGTTTCGCAGCATCTCGGCGTCTTCTGATTTTCAACGACAGGGACTTTGAAGCCATGGCCGACATCTGGAACAAATACGAGACGACCGCGGCGCGCAAACGCGGCACGCCCGGCAAGCAGTCGCGGCCGAAAAGCATCACCGTCGACATGCACGCCCATGTCGCGATCCCGCGCGCGGGCGAGATCGCAGGACCCCACGTCGACCCGTCCAAGGTCCCGCTCGATCATTTCTCCACGCCCGAGACCAAGGCGATCATGGCCAAGCAGGCCGCCAACATCGGCGATCGCATCCGCAACACCGACGCCCGCTTCCGCGTGATGGACGACATGGGCGTCGACGTGCAGCTCATCTCGCCCGGCCCGCCGCAGCTCTACTACACGATCCCGATCGACATCGCGGTCAAGGCCACCCAGGCGCTCAACGACGGCATCGCCGAATACGTCGGCAAGCACACCGACCGGCTGTGCGCGCTCGGCGGCGTGCCGCTCGCCGATGCCAATGAGGCGGTGAAGGAGCTTGAGCGCTGCATGAAGGGGCTCAAGTTCAAGGGCGTGGAAATCCTCACCAACGTCGCCGGCAGGGAATTGTCCGACCCTGCGTTTGCGCCGTTCTGGAAAAAGGCCGAGGAGCTCGGCGCGCTGGTGATGATCCATCCCAACGGCTTCACGGAGGCCGGTCGCCTCAGCCGCTTCTATTTCAACAACGTGATCGGCAATCCGCTCGATACCACCGTCGCCCTGCACTACCTGATCTTCGACGGCGTGCTGGAGCGCCACCCCAACCTGAAGATCTTCGCCGTGCACGGCGGCGGCTATCTCGGCGGCTATTCCGGCCGCATCGACCACGCCTGGGGCGCGCGCGCGGATGCGCACAGCACCTTGCCGAAGCCGCCGACGCACTATCTGAAGAAGATTTACTTCGACACGGTGGTGTTCACGCCGATCCAGCTCGAAGCGCTGGTGAAGACCTTCGGCGTGGATCACGTGGTGCTCGGCACCGACTATCCGTTCGACATGGCGGACTTCGATCCGATCGAGCACGTGGTGTCGACGGGGTTTGATGCTGCGGCAACGGCGGCGATCTGCGGTGGGAATGCGAAGAAGCTGCTGGGACTGTAGGGCCGGTGTTGGTTTGCACCACTCTCGCCACGTCATGCCCGGGCTGGACCCGGGCATCCATGAAGTGGTGCGACGAAGACAATCGCACGAATTAAAGTCGCTGCGGCTTGGTCATGGATGGCCGGGTCAAGCCCGGCCATGACGGCGGAGCTTGTGGCCGCCGGTTGAGTGTGAGCCGCTAGCTCTCCAAAAAATCCACCAGCGCCGTTTCCTCGATCACCGCCTGCGCCGTGCTGTAGCGCCCGGCATGCGCCCGCTCCTCCGCGGTCTGCGAGGCCTGCAGATACGCGCCGAGATGCCGCGCGCGCTCGATCACGCGCCGTCCCATCGGCAACCGCTCGGCCTCGAAGCGCCGCAGCGCCGGCTCCACGTCGTCCGTGGCGAGCGCCTTAACCAGCGCGCTCACGTCGTCGGACGCCTTCGACACTCCGGCTCCGACGTGGGGCCGCGCGACGAACGCCGCATCGCCGACGACGGCGATCCGGCCGAACGCCATGCGCGGCGACTCCAGATCGTAGATCGGCTGCAGCACCGGCTCGTGCATCATCCGCGCGATGACGCGGAACTGCGGCGCGACCAGCCGCTCGGCCGCGGCGCGCATCTCGGCGATCGCGGCCTTGCGGATGAGCGGCGGCGGGATCGAGATCGAATGGGTGACGCCGCTTTCGTCGGTGAGCAGCCGCTGCAATTCGCCGTGCTCGTCGGCCGGCCGGTACCAGATCACGTTGAGGCGGCGGTGGCCGGGCCGCAGGTCGTTGTCGGGGCCGGCCACCGGATAGCCGAGAAACTGCTCGCCCGGCGGCAGGCAGAACACCATGTATTCGAACACCTCGCGGTGCACCGCGGGCGGAATGGCCTCTTCCGGGATCATCGACCGCCAGGCCACATAGCCGGCGTAGAGCGGCTGCAGATCAGGCAGGTACTGGCTGCGGACCGTCGAGCGGATGCCGTCGGCCGCCACCAGCAGATCGGCTTCGGCGCTCTGCCCGTTCGCGAAATGGGCGATCACCGACCGCGAACTCTGCTCGACGTGCTTCAGGCCAGTCGCGCGGTGGTAGCGCTCCGCGGGAAACGCATCGCGCAGCAGACGGTAAAGCCGCTCCCAGGCGGTGAGCGTTTGCGGACATTGGAACTCGCAGACCACCCGCCCCTCGACGTCGAGCACCTTGCGGGTCGTCGCAACGACCCCGAGATCGACCGGATCGATGCCGAGCGCCTCGAGCGTCGCGATCACCGGCGGCTGCGCGACGATGCCCGCGCCGCGGCCGGCCAATTCGCTTTCGACCCGTTCGTAGACATCGACGTCGAAGCCGAGCTTGCGCAACTGCAGCCCCGCGAACAGGCCGCTCATCGAGCCGCCGATCACGATCGCCCGTTTTGCCATAGCGCCCGACACGACCCCGGCCATTCTTGCCATCCGAAAAATCTCTTATACTGTGCCGCCAACCGTTGGAGGAATGCCATGGCACTCAGCATGCTCGACAAGAAGGCAGCCGCCGAGGACCGCAGCGCGTGGCCTGCCGCGATCAAGGCCGAATTCGAGCGCGAGAGCCGGCAGCACAATGGCTGCGTCGGCACCGAGCTTCTGTCGGAAACCGACAAGGTCCGGGTGTGGATCATCCGCCTGCAGCCGGGCGAGCGGGTGGGATTCCACCGCCACGTGCTGAACTACTTCTGGACCTCGGTGAACGGCGGCCGCGGCCGGCAGCACCTGATGGACGGAACGACGGTCGAGCACACCTACGCTCCGGGCGAGACACGGCACGAGAGCTATGGGCCGGGCGAGTACAAGGTCCATGACCTGGAAAACCTCGGCGACAAGGAGATGATCTTCAACACCATCGAGTTTCTGGACAGCGCCAACAAGCCGCTGCCGGTGCCCGACAGCGTCCGGCTCGCCCACCGCTGACGCTCCGGCCCATAAGCGCCTTTGCGCGTCTTGGAGGGCAAAAGCCATATGCCCACGCCGGGAGTTGCGGACGGCATCTGCAATGGAGGAACAGCGCATTTGCGCGTGCGGCTCCTCGCCGCCGCCACCGGGCTAGCCAAGCCGCTGATCATCCTGCACACTGCCGGACCGCGGCTCGACGGTTGAAGAACAAGCCGTAAACGGCAGCGTTTTGGGGGAACGTCCGTCTTGGAACTGTTTATCAACGCGATTATCGCAGGCCTGCTGCTCGGCGGGTTCTACGCCGCAGTGACGGTGGGCATATCGATCTCCTTCGGCATTCTCGACATCGTCAACATCGCCCACCCGGCCTTCATCATCCTCGGCTCCTACATCGCCTATATCGTCAACCAGACGCTGGGCGTTGATCCGATTCTGACGGCGATCATTGCCCTGCCGGCGTTCTACGCGCTCGGCGCGATGGTCTATCAGGTCTACTACGCCTCGTTCGAGAAGCGTGGGCAGGACGCGTTGCGCGGCCTCGCCTTCTTCTTCGGGCTCCTGTTCGTCACCGAGGTGATGCTGATCCTGGTGTTCGGCGTCGACTACCGCTACGTGCAGGCCGGCTACATCGACCAGACGCTGCGCTTCGGCTTCGTCGACCTGCCGCTGCGCATGCTGATCCCCTGCCTGATCTCGCTGGCGATGCTCGCGATCCTGCAGTTCTATCTGTCACGCACCTTCACCGGCCGGGCGATCATGGCGGTGTCGCAGGATCAGGGCGCGCTGCAACTGATGGCCGCCGATCCGATCAAGATCAAGCGCATCGCCTTCGCCATCTCGATCGCGACCGCGTCGATCGCCGGCGCCCTCCTGATCGTTATCCAGCCGGTGGAGCCTTCGGTCGGACGTGAATATATCGGGCGCGTGTTCGCGATCTGCGTGCTGGGCGGATTGCAGAGCCTTCCGGGCACGGTCATCGCCGCGATGCTGCTCGGTATCGTCGAGAGCATCACCGCGACGTTCTACGGCCCGTCTTGGGCGCCTGCGGTGGCCTTCGGCTTCCTGCTGCTCACGCTGGCGTTCCGGCCGGCCGGCCTCCTCGGGCGATAGGGCGGATTGAACGTGCGTTCGTTCTTCTTCTATCTCGGCAGCATCCTGGTCGCCGGGTTGTTCTTTGCCTTCGCCCGCTGGCTCGGCAACGACTACCTGTTCTTCGCCGGCTACACCGTGCTGCAGTTCATCGTGCTGGCGACCGCCTGGAACATCCTCGGCGGCTATTGCGGCTACGTGAACTTCGGCTCGGCCGCGTTCTTCGCGGTCGGCGCCTACTCGTCGGTCGCGCTGCACAAGCTCGGCATGAACGTCGACCGCTATTTCCCGGAGTCGCTCGCCGGCATCGCCAAGCTCGTCATGCCGCTCAACGTGCCGACGCTGATCATCATCGGCGGCATTGTCTCGGGCCTGATCGGGCTCGGCACCGGCTATCTGACGCTGCGGCTGCGCGGCGCGTTCTTCGCCATTGCCACGCTTGCGCTCGCGGTCGTGCTGCAGACCCTGATCGTCAACTGGGACTTCGTCGGCGGCTCGCGCGGCGCCTACATCATCCGCCCGGCCGAGGTGCCGATCATCGGCCACTACATCCAGTACCTGTTCCTGATCATGCTGGTGCTTTCGGTCGTCGCCCTCTCGGCCGCGCGCATCATCGAGCAGTCGCGGCTGGGCTACGGCTTCGCCACCATCCGCGACGACGAGCTGGCCGCCGAGGCCTGCGGCGTGCCGACGCTGCGCCTCAAGCTGATCGCGACCACGATCTCCGGCGCGCTGATGGGCATGGCCGGCGCACCGTTCCCCTACTACATCGGCTATCTCGAGCCGAGCTCGGCCTTTGGCCTCGCCTATGCCGTGAACTCCATCGCCATGCCGATGATCGGCGGCACCACGAGTTGGGTCGGGCCGCTGGTCGGCGCGCTGCTGCTCGGCATCATCCAGCAGGTGGCGACGGTGACGATCTCGTCGGCGGTCAACCTGCTGATCGTCGGCCTGCTGCTGATTATCTTCGTCATTCTCGCGCCCAAGGGTATCGTCGGGCTGGTGCAGGACTATATGCGTTCCGGAACGTCGACAGACGGCACGCCGAATTGGAAATCACGGCTCGCCGCCTTCGCCAACATGCGGCCGGGAGCGCGCTGATGGCCGGATCGCTGCTGCAGGTCGACAATCTGGGCAAGCGCTTCGGCGGCTTCGTCGCGCTTGACGGGATCAATCTTTCGGTCGGCCAGGGCGAGCGCCTCGGCCTGATCGGGCCGAACGGCTCCGGCAAGTCGACGCTGGTCAACTGCATGTGCGGCACGCTGCAGAACGAGACCGGCACCGTGCAGTTCGACGGCCACGCCATGAACGGCCTCGCCGCGCATGAGCGCACACATCGCGGCATGGCACGGAGCTTCCAGTTGCCTCGGCCGTTCCCGACCCTTTCAGTCGCGGAAAACCTGCGCATTCCGCTCCTTTTCACCGCGCACAACCGCCGCGGCCGGCATCTGACCCAGGCGGAGAGCGAAACCCGCTGCGAGGAGCTGGCCGGCCTGGTCGGTCTTGCGCCGAAGCTCCACCGCCTGCCGCGCGACCTGACCCAGGTCGAGATGCGCAAGCTCGAGCTCGCCCGTGCCATTGCCGCCGATCCGAAGCTTCTGATCGCCGACGAGTCGATGGCCGGCCTCTCGCAATCCGAGGTCAGCGACATCGTCGATCTTCTCATCAAGCTCAACGAACGCGGCATCACCATCATCATGATCGAGCACATCATGCGCGCGGTGATGGCGTTTTCGCAGCGGCTGGTGGTGCTGGTCTCCGGCAAGAAGATCGCCGATGGCAGGCCCGACGACGTCGTCAACAACCCCGAGGTGATCGGAGCCCACCTTGGCCAGTAGCATCACCATCGAAAAGGTCGACGCGGCCTACGGCGCGGTTCGCGTGCTCGAGGAGGTCACGGTCGACGCCAGGCCCGGCGAGACCGTGGTGCTGCTCGGCACCAACGGCAACGGCAAGAGCACGCTCATGAAATGCATCATGGGCATCGTGCGGCCGCGGTCCGGGCGCATCACCGCCGACATCGACGGCGTGCGCCACGATCTCACAAGCCTCACCACCGAGCAGATCGTCGATCTCGGCATCGCGCTGGTGCCGGAAGGCCGCCGGCTGTTCCCGAAGCTCACGGTCGAGGAGAACCTCGCGCTCGGCGCGTTCCGGCCGACCGCGCGCGCCCAGATCAGGCAGAACCTCGACGCCTGCTTCGAGACCTTCCCGCGCCTCGCCGAGCGGCGAAAGCAGCTCGCCGGCTCGATGTCGGGCGGCGAGCAGCAGATGCTGGCGCTCGGCCGCGCGCTGATGCTGGCGCCGAAGATTCTTCTCGTGGATGAACCTTCGGTCGGCCTTGCGCCGATCCTGGTCAGCCGGACGATCGACAAGATCAAGGAGCTGAAGGAAAAGCTCAGCCTGACGGTGCTGATGGCCGAGCAGAACTTCAACCAGGCGATCCGCATCGCCGACCGCGGCTACGTCATCGTCCACGGCAAGATCGCGTTCGCCGGCAATTCTGCGGACGAGCTCAACAACAACGACCTGATCCGGAAGTTTTATCTGGGCCTTTAGCGAGCCGTCGCTGGGCCCATTACCGAATTAAATCAGTAGTTTAGACCTGCGCCCGTTTCCGGCAGCAATTGATTGCCCTGCAGGATGCTATACATAGTGCCGTGGAGACGAGTCGATATGAACCCGGCCCTGATCTTGACGACCGTCAACGCACCGCACAGCAAGCAGCTGGACGCGCAGGAGCTTGTTCATTGCCTGCTCGACCCCGAGGCCGCCAAGGCCGTGCCGGGCCACATGTCTTCCTTCTTCGGCGAAGTGAAGCCTGAGCTACAGTTTGCATTTGCCAGCCACTTTGGCGTCTCGCATGCGCAGCTTGCTGCGGCGGCCAAGGCATTCTCGATCTATTCAGGTCAATCTTATCCTCTCGCGTCGTGAGCGCTTTGGACGATCGTCCCCATTGGGCTCGCCTGTTTCGGGTGGCCTGCAGTCTGATCCGTCAGGTCAACTCACCGGTGCCGCTCATTGGCTGCTCGAATTGGTCGTTCGGCGGTGGAACCGCCATGATGCTGCAAATCGATCATCGCGAAAGCCGCGACGTCGATATTTTCCTACAGGATCCGCAACACCTTTCGTTGCTTGACCCCGACAAACGCGACTTCGATTTCGAACTCCGGCCAAGCGCTCATGACGGCGACGGAGCAAAATTTCTGAAGTTGATATTCGAAAGCATCGGCGAGATCGACTTTATTGTCGGCCAGCCACGGACGACAAATCCTACGATCCGGCGGGAAATTGAGGGTGAAGATATCCTTTTGGAAACCGTTCCCGAAGTCATCACCAAAAAGATTGTCTATCGCGGAGCCAACATAAGGCCTCGCGACATTTTCGATATTGCTGCGGCGAGCGAAGAATATGCCGACACGATCGTCGCGGAACTGCGTTCGTATCGGCAAGAGACCGCGGCTGCGCTCGCACGGCTTGAGCAACTCAATCCGGAGTTCGTCAACAATGCGATCTCACAGTTGTTGATCCGGCAAAAACTTTCTGCAACCGCCAAAACTGCAATTGAACGTGCTCGGCGGCTACTACAAGCCGTTTGAGAACACGAGGATGCGTGAGCGTGCTTACGCTGCCTTCTGTTTCGGCGCGCCGAACGGCTTGCCGGCCTGATAGACGCGATCCGGCGGGATGTCCGGCGTCGGGCGTCCCTCGACCTTGCCGTCGAAGGTCAGCTCCATCATCACGCCGCTCGGGTCGTGCACGAAGAT
>JAIESC010000042.1 GCA_019746355.1 Xanthobacteraceae bacterium
TTCCGCTGGACCATGGAAGCAAAACCTCTCTCTGGCTGAGCCAAAATGAGTCCCGCTTTTTCGCTCGGATGTACTAGGTTCGTGGCGCTTCGCCGGCATCTGACGAGCGCCGCCAATGTCTGGTCCAGAGCGGACAACCGTTGGCAGCATCGGCTGCGAGCGCACGCCGGCCAAGGACGGGAACCGCAGCGCGCCTGTCGGCTTATAGGCGTGACCGGGCCGGCGGGCAGAGATGCCTAAAAGGCAATACACCGCCCTGCGGTTTCGGATTTTAACGCCCGTTCTCACTCTGACCGGCCCGCCTGGGAGGCTGCCGCATGCATATCGTGGCCGCGACGGATTTCTCCACCCGCTCGAACCGGGCGCTGCGGCAGGCTGGTCTCCTTTCACAGACCCCTGACGCGCATCTGCATGTTCTGCACGTCGTCGATGACGATCAGCCGGACGAGCTCGTGCGCGTGGAAATGCGCGAGGCCGAACGGTTGCTCGCCGAGCAGCTCAATTCGATGCTGGAGCTTCGCGGCGTCCGCTCGCGCGCCGTGGTCGTCACCGGCGACCCGTTCGACGGCATCCTGCGCGCGGCCGGCGAGATCGGCGCGGACCTCATCGTCATGGGCAGTCACCGCAAGCAGTTCCTGCGCGACGTCTTTGTCGGCACCACCATCGAGCGGGTGATCAGGAAGCGCGCCTTCCCGGTGCTGATGGTCAACAACGAGGCGCAGCGGATCTATGCGAACGTCGTCGTCCCGGTCGACATGTCGGATGCGTCGGCCAACGCCCTGCGGGTCGCCCTGTCGATGAAGCTCATCAGCGCCGAGCCGGCCACCATCCTTCATGCCTTCTGGCCGCTGGCGAAGGGCAAGATGTCCGCCGGCGGCCACGACCAGGCCGGCATCGACAGCTACGTCGCGAGCGAGCGCCAGCGCGCCATGGACGAGTTGGCCCAGTTCCTGGTTGAGAACGGCTTCACCGGGCAACGCTGGTCGCTTCGCGCCGAGGAAGGCGGAGCCATGGAGATCATCTCGCGCGCGGTCTCGCAGCTGCGCCCCGATCTCCTGGTGATGGGCACGCACGGCCGTTCGGCGGCGCTCAGAGTGCTGATCGGCAGCGTCACCGAAGAGGCGCTCCGCTCGTTGAGCGTCGATATCCTGGCCGTGCCGCCGCTTGGCGGATGAGGCGCCGTACCCACGCCATGCATCGCAAAACCGACACGGCCTGAACGCCCTGAAATATCGGAAAATGACCCAAGGCGGACGTTTAAGTCAGCGTCAAGGCGTTGCGCGTTGGTGGCAATCCACTCTATCCATTCGGCCGTCTGATCGACGACACGCGAGAGCCAAACATGACCGACACACCTGAATACACGCCGCCGGACGTCTGGGTCTGGGAGAAGGACGACAGCCCCAAGTGGCGCTATGGCAATACCAATCGCCCTGTCGCGGGCGCGACGCATAAGAAGGTGTTGCCGCGCGGCAAGCATCCGCTGCAGCTCTATTCACTGGCGACGCCCAATGGCGTCAAGGTGACGATCATGCTGGAGGAATTGCTGGCCGCCGGCCATCGCGGAGCGGAATACGACGCCTGGCTGATCCGGATCGGCGAGGGCGACCAGTTTGGCAGCGGATTTACCGGGGTGAATCCGAATTCCAAAATCCCGGCGCTGATGGACTATAGCGAGCAGACGCCGCGACGGGTGTTCGAATCCGGCGCGATCCTGCTTTACCTCGCGGAAAAATTCGGCGCGTTCCTGCCGAAGGATCGCGGCAAGCGCACCGAGGCGCTGAACTGGCTGTTCTGGCAGATGGGTTCAACGCCGTACGTGGGCGGCGGCTTCGGGCATTTCTATGCCTATGCTCCGGTGAAGATCAAATACGCCATCGACCGTTTCGCAATGGAGGTGAAACGCCAGCTCGACGTGCTCGACCGGCAGCTTGCGGACAATCGGTTCATCGCCGGCGACGAATATACGATCGCCGACATGGCGATCTGGCCGTGGTACGGCAACGGCATGTTGAACGGCGCGTCCTACAACGACCCGCGCAAATTCCTGCAGACGCACGAATATAAAAACCTGACGCGCTGGACGAAAGAAATCGGCGAGCGGGCGGCCGTCAAGCGCGGGCGAAGGGTCAACCGCGCCAGCGGGCCGCCCGAAGAACAAATGCACGAGCGCCATGACGCCAGCGATTTCGAGACGAAGACGGGACAAGGTCAACGCGCGCCGGCAAACCCATCGTAGTCCCGCATCAATCAAGCCGACGATGCCGCCCTTGCTTCTGTTGCCTGCTGACGAAGTCATCGGCTGACAGGTCGCAAGGTCGGCTTCTGGCACTTGGCCGACGGTGCGATACGTGGCCCTCCATTCCGCTACGAATTTACCGGCACCGCCAGCCGGCGCGCATGAATGGCCCGGATTCAGCGTGGCCGAGCCCAACGTCGTCAGAGGACAGCCGGCACTTCAAGATTGGACAACACGGCCTGCGGGCTACAATGCGGGCCGGATGGCCGGTGAGGCGCGCTGGAACCTGACCCGGCGCTGGGGGGATCGGGAATGCGAATTTCCTGGTGGGCCTGCATATCCGTGGGGGTCCTGACCTGCCTGGTGGCCGGCGTGGCCACGTATCAACACTTCGGTCAGCCGTCGTTGCCGGCCGAATCACCCGGCGCGTTCGCGCCGTCTGAGCGGCATGCACTCGATCAAAAGCCGGAGCAGCCGCTTGCTGACAAAGACGAGAGGCGGTCGCAGGACGTTGACCCGGCCCCTGCCCGTTCGGAGCCCGATCAGTTGCCGAATGTTCAGAAGGAAGCGCGTCTCGAGGACGCAACCAGCCCCGGTGCTGTCGAGCCCCCCGAGCTGAACGAACCAAAGCAAAATCTCTCGTGGCTGGCTTATTACGCCTATTCGGAACTGCCCCCCGAGACCAAGCCGGCGGACACCGTTCTCAACGCTCTCAAGGACATCCCGCCCGGGACGCCCGTCGAGGAAATCAGGCGGGTGGCCGACGTCCTGGGATTGGACTTCACGTTCATGAAGGCGATCGCGAAGATCGAGTCCAACTTTAATCCCAAGGCGCGCACCGGCTCGTATATCGGCCTGTTCCAGCTCAGCAAGTATGAATTCGCCAAGCACGGATCCGGCGACATTCTGGTTTCGCGTGACAACACTGTCGCCGCTGCCTTGAAGATGATGACTGAAGCTGCCCTGTTCGAGATGTACAATCGCAGGAAGCCGACCCTGAATGACCTGTACCTCGTTCACCAGCAGGGGATCGAAGGCGCGACAGAACACCTGAGCAAGCCTGACCGGCTCGCGTGGCGATCGATGTGCGCCACCGACGAAGGCAAGACAAAGGGCGAGAAGTGGTGCAAGCGCGCGATCTGGGGCAACACGCTTCCGGCGCTGAAAAAGGCCTGGAAAAACGTCAACAAGGTCACCTCGGCTGCCTTTGTCGACATGTGGCAGCAGCGCGTGTCGCAGTTTTACGCGCGATATTCGACGGCCGCAGCGAACTGACTGGCAGGGTGCGGAAAATCTCTCCCACGGTCATTCCGGGGCGCGCCGAAGGCGCGAGCCCAGAATCCAGTTTCGCAGGGACTTTCTCCTGAACTGGATTCCGGGCCCGCCGCCGTAGCGCGTCGAAGACGCGCGTAAACGCGCTTATGGCAGCGTCCCGGAATGACCGCGGGAGAGTTTTCGGCCCGTGAGCTCATAAACACGCCGCACAGTGGCTGACGAGAGTCCGATAGCTACGTTCTAGGTTCATACCGCATCGCCACCGCGCCTGAGCCGAACTCCAGCCGGCTCACGAGCTTCAGGTCGACATGCTTCGACAGCCCCGCGAACAGCGTTGGCCCGTGGCCCGCCAGCCGGGGATGCAGCACGAACTTGTACTCATCGATCAATCCCAGCTCCGCCAGCGCCAGCGGGAGCTTCACGCCTCCCACGAACAGTCCCTTGCCCGGCTGCCGCTTCAGCTGCCGAACAGCGCTCTCCAGATGATCCCCGCGCACGAGCTCCGCATTTCCAATCGACCTGCTCCAGGGTGCTCGACACGACGTACTTCTTTGCCGCGTCGATCGTCAGGGCGAATGGTTCCATCCAATCGGCCATCCAGTCAGGCCTCTGTCCGGTCTGCGCCGGCGGCCGCCACGCAGCCTCCATCATTTCGTAGGTTACCCGGCCGAACAGGAGAGCGTCGGCCTGCGCGAGGTCCTCGGCCCAGTGCCGATGCAATTCTTCGTCCGTGGCCATCTCACGATGGTCGCAGCACCCATCCAGAGTGACGTTGATGGAATACCGGAGGGGTCGCATCGCGTAAGCCTGCGACCGCTCCCTACCACCACCCGCGCCGGCGCGTATTGCCCTGCACGCCCCAAAACGGAAAGCCGCCGCCGCCGCGGTAGTCGTCGCCCGCAACGTTGATGTTGGGGGCAGGCTTGCGCGTGATGAATCCGCCCTGAGGCTGCTGGCTCAGCACCGCGACGAATTCGGTGCGATAGTTGGTCTCGCTGCTCAGCGGCTCGTCCGAGACGACGATCGAGGACCGCGGCAACGCGGTCGGCGCGATGCGATCGAGCACGTCCTGCGGAATGGTGACGCGGTCGAGCGCGCTCTTGGCCGCGTCCCCATTGTCGATCGTGACCGCGGTCCAGCGCAGGCCCGCGTCGCTGCGCGCCATCGCGGTGAACACGTGCGTGCCGATGGGCTTGTCGTGATTGCGGATCGTGATCGGAGCCTCGATGGTCGCGTCGAACACCTCGCCGCCGTCCGACCAGGGCTTGCGCGTGTTGCGCCGGACGTAAATTTTCTGCGTCGCGCGGCTGATGAAGATCGAGACCGGTTCGAGCGCGAGCTTCGCGTCATTCGCCGCCTTGGCGGCGGCGGCCTTCCTGGTCTCGGCCGCCTTGACCGCTTCCTTAGCGGCTGCGTCGGCGTCGAGTTTGGCCTTCGCATCGGCCGGCGCGCTGTCGAGCCGCGCCGCCGCTTCCGCCGCCCGGGTGGCGGCCTTCTGCTTGCGCTCCTCGGCCCGCGCCTTGGCTTGGTCTGTGGTCGCCGCGGCGAGCGCCTTGTCGGCCACCGCGAGGTCGGTGTCGGCCTGGGTCTTGAGCGATTTCAGCTTGCGCAGCGATGCCGTGAGCGATGCCATCTCGCGCGCCGCTCTCGCGGCGGCTTTCTTGGCCTCGTCGGCCGCCTTTGCGGCCTCCGTGGCCTCGCGGGCGAGCGTCCCGACATGCGCCGGCGCAGCCGCGAGGGCCTTCGCGTTCGGCATCAACAGCGCCGGGTGGGAAAACTCGACCGGGGCCGCGTCATTCGGCGAGATGATCACCCGCATCCCGATCCGCGTCTTGTCGAACAGCTTCTCCGCAAAGCGGTAGGGCATCCGGATGCAGCCATGCGAGGCCGCATAGCCGGGCAGCGGCCCGCCGTGCAGCGCGATGCCGTTCCAGGTGATGCGCTGCATGTGCGGCATCCAGGCATCGTCATACATGGTGGAGTGGTGGTCCCGCTTCTTCTCCACGACGGCGAAGATGCCGGCCGGCGTCTCGCGCCCCGAGACGCCGGTCGAGACCGGTGCACGCAGGATCCAGCCGTCGGCGTCGTACAACGTGACCTGCTGGGTCTTGATGGACACGATCGCCATGATCGGCTCGCCTGCCGCACGACGCACTGCCTCGTCGGGCGGCACGGGGCGTGCCTGTGGTGCCGCCATGGCATCGGAGAAGTGGACACCGGCGGTCAGCGCCGTCAGCGCGGCCACCGCCGCAAGCGTTACGATGGCAGGAGGTCGCGAATGCCGCATCGCCACGATGGATTGCGGCCTCGCCAATCGATTGACCATCCCCCTGCCCCCTGCTCCGGTTGATGTCTGTCCGCGCTTAGGTGGATCAAGTGTCAGTTCGCGATTTCAGGAAATCAACTGCCGCCACAACGCGCCGCACTTCGCCCCCCCCCGGGACAATCGACCAAAACGATCGACCCGCTCGACAGCGATTCTCTTATACACAGCGGCCCATGTGCAAGGCCAATGTGGGCCGCGACCGGCGTGGCCCTTGGGTTTCGCTTTCCGTTCAACCCATCCTGCGACGCTAGTACGCCGGTCTTAGGGCTCTGGTACCAGCGCACCGACATCGTCTGCAGCCCGTGCGCGCCGCCCATCGCGTTGCATCGCCTTCATCATCGCGGCATGGCGCGAGAAAACACTTCAAGCCTTGACGCATCGCAGCGAGGATCAGGAACTGGAGACTTCGCCGCCGGAGCCTTTTCGTTTCTGGCTCAAAGCTGCGCCGGCACTGCTTGTATCTGCACGTTCAGGTTCTTAACGAACGTGTTGCCCTGATGGCTCTGAATGACCTTTGCGGCGGGAGTGTTCGATAGCGTGATCATAAACGCATGGTGGGCCGACAGGATAGCGTCCTGAAGTGGCGGGTCGGTCTCCAGCATCTTGATGTTCAGTCCGATCTTAGCGCAGTCCTGAGCGTGAATGTGACGCGAGTGCTGCTTATGCGTCGTGACCTTGGTCAACTCGGTCGCGATCGACTTTGCGAGCGCAGCCCTCTTCTTCTTTTTCCTAAACATACCCTCGACGAGCGTTCGCTCTGCGATCTGCTTCGACATGTCGATCGCGTCTTGCGCCTGAGTCAGCATGGTCGGCGCTATTTGGGCAAGAATGGGCTGCCAGACAACGAGCTTGCTGTTGTCGGCCTTGATCTCCTGAAACGCTCGCTGAAATTCGTCGAGCAACGTCACGGCTGGCCTGTTGCCGAATTGCGGATCGATCGGGCCGAGGTTGCTATGCGTGCCCATCCAGATTTCTTCGCCGGCGAGCGCCAAGATAGTGCCGCCCGACATTGCGATCTGCGGGACAAAGACCCTGATCCTGTGATCGAATTTCTGTCGCAGGTAGTGGATCAGCGACTCGGTCGCCGAAACATAGCCACCTGGGCTATGAAGAATGAGGTCGAGCCCGACGTTGAAGTCCATCCCGTGCAGGCAGTTCATAAAGCCCGCTTTATCTTCGTCGGTGATGCCGACGACGTTGAAGAAGCGAGGGTCAGTTTTCTGTAGCCACCCCGAGTAATAAAAAAGCGTGTTGCGCTTCGTCAGATCGTAGAGCGCGCTCGCATATTTTCGGCGAGCCGCATCGTAGGCGCTTGCATTGACCTCAGCGAGGATGCTGTTCCAATTCCCCATTCTCTTTGCCCCCTTGGCGATGGTCGGCGGTAGCGCCGTCGGACAAGTAGCTGGGGGCGTAGGCATCAAAACCCGGAATGGCGACCGGCTGGGCGGTGCCTTCCTGATGTAATCTCAAGTCGCGAAGCCAGTTCGCGAGCTCTTCTGTTGTGGGGCGCTTAGCGACGCTTTTCTTGCTCATGGCCTTTTTCCCCCTGTTGAGGCTGACAGGGTATCATGTGATTTGTTTCAAAAAAACAACCCCAGCCAGCGAATATTGTCCGTTTTTTGATTTATTGCAGAGTATTTGCCGTCATCCACTGCTCTTGAACCTCGTCGAATCCGGCGCTTCCGGGTGCGGCCGGATGGGTACGTCGCGTCGATCCGCTTTGACATGATGCCGTCCAACGCCATCCGATAGACGGCATAAACTTCCGGGCCGGGCTAGCGCCGGCCGCTCTTCAGACTCTGATACCCCCGTACCGACATCGTCTGCAGCCCATGCGCGCCGCCATCGCGTTGCATCGCCTTCATCACCGCCGCGGTCCCCTCGCTCAGGCACAT
Organism: Xanthobacteraceae bacterium; assembly: GCA_019746355.1. The sequence goes on from JAIESC010000042.1 coordinate 7,736, forward strand.
CACCACCGCGTCGCCCTTGCCCGGCGAACGGCCGAGCCGGGCCCGGATCTCGTCCTTGCCTTCGATGCGGATGCCGCGATCGGTCACCTCATAGGTCGGCGCAGTCAGGTCGGCGCGCAATTCCGGATCGTCCGGCAGCGCGATCACGCTGCCGCCCTTCTGGTCCGGGTCGAGCGCCTCGCGGAAGCGCCACCACGCCTCGGCGCGCTTGTTCACAAAGCTGAGCCTGCCGTCGATGGTCTTCGCCGTGGACTTGCCCGCGCCGTTGAACGCGCGATGCGCGATGCCGTTGTCGGAAAGGCGGAGCGTCACCGCGCCGCCATAGCCGCCGCCGACGTCGACCACGATCGGCGCATTGTCGCGGCGATGCGCGATGATCGTGCCCGCGGCGCGCGAGCCGTCGGCGGTCTCCGCGCCCTTCGCGGTGACGACCGGCGCGTACCAGCCCTGGTGCCGGAAGCAAAGCTCGGCCGCGTCCTTGCCGCCGCCGGCCGGATCGAACGCCATCGCGGTCATGCCGAAGTGGCCGAAGCCGCGCGGTGTCCAGCGCGCCTGCGCTTCGAGCACCCACGCGGTCGGGATCACCTGCCATTCGGCGTCGCTTCGGGCGGCCATGAAATTGCCGTCGCGCACCGCCGAGCGCAGCGGCTCGGGCAACCCGTCGAGCACCGCCTGGTAGCCGGTGTCGATCAGAAACGGATTGTCGGCGAGCTCAGCCGGAATGAACGTGCGCGACATCGGCACGAGCTTGCGGCCGGCCAACTCGACCGGCGTTCTATCCGCCACCTCCAGATCGCTGCCGTCCGGCGCGGTGACGAAGAAGCGCAGCTCCCCGGGCTTCGCCGGCTTCGGATGCGTGATGTCGAGCCACGGCCGGAAGAAGCCGATGAGCCAGTCGCCGGAAGCATCGATCGGCGGGTTCGTGGCGAGCACCGCCCGCGTGCGCACACCGCCCCCCACCCCGACCCTCCCCCTTTCAGGGGGAGGGAGCGCACCAACCGAGTCGCTCGGGCGGGTACCACCTCCCGCCGAACGCAGCCAACCCAAGTGAAACCGGATCTGTGTCTCGAGGAACTGCGCCGCCTCGTCGAACACCTTCAGGTCGAACGGAATGCCCTGAAAATCCTGCTCGTCGCCGGGCCGCTGGTTTGCGCCGAACATGATCAGCCGGCCATCGCCAGTCAGGAGCTTCGGCGGCGGCGTGCCGTTGAAGCCGTCGCTGCCGCCGTTGATCTCTTTGGCGCGGTCGATCAGGCCCGACAGGTTGGTGTACTTCCTGCGCAGGATCAGCGAGCGGCGGTGCGCGGTGAAGGCCAGCCCCAGGCCGAGATCGGATTTGCCGCCGCCGCCCTGCCCGCCGTAGAGCAGGATGTCGGCCGGGCAGAAATACGCTTGCGTCTGCGGCCCGGGATTGGGCGTCCATTGGCGTGGCGCGCCGGCGAGGCGCTCCGCGTCGTCGCAGAGCGCGTCGATCTTTTCCGCGACGCCCGCGGAGGCGAGCAGCGCGAGCTGTTGCGTCATCTCTTCGAGCGCGGTCGCCATCGGCCAGAGCCTCACGGGGGTCGCCATCCCGGCAGAGCGAGCGGCGCGAAAAAATAAATTGGACGACACGATCGAGTTGCCGCCGCCGGGCAGAATTCCGCTGCAAGATCAGTGCTCGTCCGACGCGACTGTCGGGAAGCCGACTTAGCGGATCATGTCATTTCTAATGGCGTGCGCCGCAGGCAAGGCCGACAATGCGAACCAAAGAGAGGGAGTCAGTAAGCGCCCTTGGGTTTCAACCCGCGACCGGAAGCCAAACGGCTGCAACCGGAACAACAACGATAAATGCGGGAGCGCCCGTCATGACCGTCATCGCGCAACAGCGCAGCGATAGCGTTTCAATTCCCAAGATCAATTGCCCGCAGTGCCGGGCGCAAATGGTCCTTTCCATGATCGCGCCGGAAGGGCCGGACAATCTGCACCGCATGTTCTTCGAGTGCGTGTGCGGCTTCGAGTATCGATTGTCGGACCGGGCGAACCAAGGCCGCTAGTAGGCAGCTTCAGCCAAAGTGAATGGGCTCATGTCCGGATCGCGCGACCAATGTTTGCACGCTTCTCCGACCTTCGATCCTTTCAACTTTGATGAAGCATCCGACTAGGCTAGCGCCGTTCCCGCGGAATCGGGAGCGGCTCCAGCCTCTGTTTGCTCGCATTTTCTACGGCGAACCGCGGCACGCTTCGCCGGGAAATGCTTCCGTCGCGCCGGAAAGTGCTCACACCCCGCCCGGCGGCACATAGCAGTGCACGGTCTCGGACAGCGGATTGTAGAACACGATGCCGTGGCCGGTCGGGTTGCCCTGGTCGTGCTTGATCTTGTGCCTCGGGATCACGATGCGCGTGCCCGGCGGCACATGCGGCCGGCGCAGCGGCGCGTCCGGCCGGTCATCGGTGACGATCGCGACATACTGATCGCCCGAAACCTCGAAGTCGTCGGCGAAGTAGGCGTCGCTCTCGCCGCAGCAGCTCGCCGCCGGATTGTCCGGCTGCTTGAGATTCCTGAACCAGGCGGCGACGGCGGGATCGGCACCCTCCCATTGGCCGAGATCGCGCGCCTGCGCCGCGCCGATCGCGCAGACGACGAACAGGCAGGCGAAGAGGACAAGACGACTCATGCGCCCCTCCCCTCGCCCTGTGCCTTGACCAGGTGCTCCGCCTCGGCGATCGAGAACAGGATCTGCCGCGCGAGCTGCAGCCGCGCGTTGGAATCGCCGAGGTCCGGCCGGCTCTCGTCCGCTGCGGGCAATTCGGGTGGCCGCTCCTTGAACAGGCCGAGATGCTTGCCGAGCTCGACCAGCGCCTGGCGCTTGTCGGCGAGCTTGAAGCGCACCTGCGTCACCTCGGCGTCCTTGCCACGCTCCTGGCGCGTCGTGATGTTGACCTCGGCGATGGCGCAGGCCTGCGCGCGCGTCAGCCGCGAGAGATCGACGCGCGGCTTGCCCTCCTTGAGGTCGAGATAGTCGTGCATGTTGGCGAAGCCGAGCCGCATCAATTCGCCGAGCACGGACTCAGGCGTGAGCGGCGGCAGCTCGGCCGCGGGCACGGCGGACTCTTCCGGATTTTCTTTTGCCTGCATGTCATTCCTCGGTTTCGGCGTGGCGGTTGACGCGGGCGATGCGCAGGAGCCGCGCGAGCTCGAAGTCGCGCTCGGCGGCCTCGCGCGCGTCGATCGCTTCGAGCGCGGCGATCGCGCCGTACGCCGGATATGAAAACGTGCGCGCGCGGGCGGCAGGCTGGACTTCAGGCATCAGACAGGTGCTGCGTGTTGGTGGCCTTCCACAAGCGCGTTCGCGCGCATCTTCGACGCGCTATACGCGAGGTGCGCGCTCAATCGTCGGATGATCCGCTCGTGGGGCACATGCCCGGCAATGCTGCGGGCGAAGGCGGCCGTGAAAATTCAAATTGGTTGATTGAGCCGAAACGACAGCGACCCGGGCCATAGCGCGTCGAAGGCGCGCGTAAACGCGCTGGTGGCGCTCCCTCCCCCTGAAAGGTGGAGGGTTTGCGGTGGGGGGGCAGCACGAACGTGATGCTGGAAGTCATCGCTGCGAAGATCAGCGAATTGAGCCCGGCACGGGCGCGACCTGGTCCGCGTGGTCTGTCGAGCGCTCCATTGATCCGACGCGGACACGCGTCTCCGATACTCGGCCGCGCGCTCGCACGTTTCCGCGCCCAATCGCCCCCACCCGACCTCGCACTTTCGGGGTGGGGCGCTCAGCACCCGAGTTGAGCCACGGGCGATTCCCCTTCCGATAGCCCGTCGAAGACGGGCGTGAACGCCCTTTTGTCGGGGAGGGAGGGCGCTGCCCGTGCCGCACCAAATCACCGCCCGGTTCCCGCACCAGCCCGCCCCGCCACAACCCGCCGAAATCCCGACTGAACTTCTTTTTTTCCGTGGCGTTGTTTTGACCATGGGGGGCAGACCGACAGGAGACCCCTATGAGTGGAACCTTGGCGACTGTCCGGGACTTCAGCGAGGCCACGCTCACGTCGCTCGCCGCCGCGATGGCGCTGTTCTTCGCGGCCATCCCCAAGATCATCGGCTTTCTCGTCGTCGTCATCATCGGCTGGATTGTCGCCGCGTTGATCGCCAGTGCGATCGCCGCCGTGCTGCGCCGCGTCCGCTTCAACGAGCTCGCAGTGCAATCCGGCTTCAGCGGCTTCATCCAGAACACCGGCATGCAAACCGATGCATCCGGTGCCATCGCGCTCACCGTGAAATGGTTCGTGCGGCTGATCGCGCTCGTGGTCGCGTTCGACGCGCTGGGCCTCCCCGCGGTGTCCGACGTGCTGCGGCAGCTGCTGCTGTGGATCCCCAACCTCGTCGTCGGCATCGTTGTGCTGGTGATCGGCGGGCTTGCCGCCAATGCGCTGGCCAATCTCATCCGCGGCGCGACCGCGCAAGGCGGTCTCGGCAATCCGGATGTGCTTGCCACCATCGCCAAGGTGATGGTCTGGGGGTTCGCGATCGTCGTCGCAGTCAACCAGATCGGCATCGCGCAGACGCTGGTGAACGCGCTGTTCATCGCCGTGGTCGGCGCTGCCGCGATCGCGCTGGGCCTTGCGTTCGGTCTTGGCGGCAAGGACACGGCGGCCAAGATCGTGCAGGACTGGTACGCCGCATCGCAGACCGCCGGGCGGCGAACGGATCGCACGGTGGAAAGCGGCAGCCGCATGCAGCACGCAGCCGGCAATCCGCAGGCCGACCCGGCCAGGCGGCAGTTCTAGGCGACCACTGCGGCGTTCACCGCCCGCGCGGCGAGAGCGTCACGCCCTCCCCGCCGCGGGCGGCCGCCTGGTGAGCTCCGCCATCCGCAACTTGCGCGCCTCGATCCCCGCGCGCGAGAAGGTCTTGGCGACCAGCATGAGCGCGTCTGCGCCGTGGCGAACAGCAAGCTCTCGAAGCGGTTCGTTCGCCGCTTTCTCGTATGGAGAGAAAGCGTGCCGGAACTATTGAAGCCTTCTCCTCGTTGACCGACTCCATTTGTAGCGTATAAGCTACAAATGGTCGAGGTGAAGCGAACCGCTGAATTCGACAAGTGGCTTAGAAGCTTACGAGATACCAAGGCAAGAGCGAAGGTTCTGGTTCGGATCGACCGCCTCGGCCTCGGCAATCCCGGTGACGTTAAGCCGGTGGGCGAAGGTGTCAGCGAGATGCGTATCGATTACGGACCAGGCTATCGGCTCTACTACCGACAAAAGGGCGCTGTAGCGATGCTGCTCACCGGAGGCGACAAGGATTCGCAGGACACGGACATCGCCAAGGCCAACGCGCTTGCAGCCGAGTTGGAGGACTAAGCCATGCCCAAAGCAGAAAAATTCGACGCGGCCGAATATCTTGATAGCAAAGAGGCGATCGCAGATTACCTCAGTGAGGCCTTTGCAACCGGCGACAATGAAATCATCACCCGCGCCATCGGGACGGTTGCGCGCGTCAAGGGCATGGCGAATATCGCAAAGGACACAGGCCTGAACCGCGAAAATCTTTATCGATCACTGAGCGAAGGCGGCAGCCCCGAATTCGGGACAGTCATGAAGGTTCTCAATTCGCTCGATGTCGAATTGGTTGCGAGACCCAAAGCGGCGGCCTAGCGCTTCACCACGCTCACGCCCTCCCCGCCACCATCCGCCGCCCGGTGAACTCCGCCATCCGCGACTTGCGCGCCTCGATCACCGCGCGCTCGAAGGTCTTGCCGATCCGCTCGCCGAACTCCGTAGCGCTCTCGCGCCGCAAGGTGCGGCCACGGCCTGCGACCAGCGGCTGGCTGTAAGGCAGCGTCACGTCAAAGTCCGGGCCGAGGTTGGCGATCGCGACGAGGTTTGCGCCCAAGCGCACGACGACCACGGGAATGCGCCGGCTCTCGCCATAGCCGAACACCGCGTCGACCCAGGCTTCGAGCAGCGGGAACGTGACGCGGTCAGCCATGGAGGCCTCCACGGCGAAACGCCAAGCGTTCGCGCGCTCGAAGACGATCGGAATGTCGGGAGTGGCCTGAGCGCAAACCGCCCTGGTAGCCAATCCATGTAGAACATTCGGCCCAGGTGTCAACCCATCGTTCCTGAGCGTGGTCGTCGCCGATCCTTCCAGCCATTCGCGGCCTCCTCTTCCCATGCTGTCTGGGTGTTGCGATCGAGCCAGCCGGCCATCGCGCAATAGCTGCGCAGCCCCCAGACCACGGCCTTCGCCGCCGTGCCGTCGCGCACGCCGATGGCGCGGTCGAGCGAATGAAAGCTCTGCTGCTCGATCACCGCGCCGCGCACCACGCGAAACGTCTGGTCGCCCGAGGTGGCGCGCTTCGCCCAATGTCGCGCCCAGCGCATGTAGCGCGCGACCGTGTCGACCAGCGAGGCGGGCTCTCTGTGGCCCTGACCGCGCTCGACGCGTTCGAAGTCCACGGCTTTCAGCACGAGGCCGGCGCTGATCGCCTCCACCGCGCGCTCGATTTCCTCGGCGGCGGCAAGCTCCAGCGGGCCGATCCGCTTGGCCGCGCGCAGCCGCTCGATCGGCGGGCCGCCGCGCAGGCGGAGCTTGATCGACGTCTCGGGCGTGCCGCCATGCGGCGATTTGCGCGCCTCGATCCGCAGCATGCGCTTCATGGCGCGCAGCTGCGGGCTCTGCCAGTCGACCTTGGTCGGATGTTTCAGCGGCGGATAGGTCGACATGGCTCAGTCGCTCACCCGCGGCACCGCGTCCCAGGCCTCCTGCGAAATGCCGTAGCGCTCGCGCACGCGGGCGCTCTCGGCCGCGGCGTCGACAAGCTTGCGGCGGCGCGGCTCGCCGATCGGCAGGCCGAGCGCGGCGCAGCGGCGCTGCAGCTCCTCAT
>JAIESC010000050.1 GCA_019746355.1 Xanthobacteraceae bacterium
CCGATTTTCGGCGGTTTCTCGCCGGAGGCCGTCAGCTATCGGCTGAACCACAGCGCGGCGCGATTTGCCTTCGTGGCCGGCGGGTACCGCGGCCTCATCCCCGAAAACAGCAGCAGCGCGACGGTGATTTCGCTTGGTGCGGGCAAACTTGGCGCGGGCAAGCCTGGCGCGGGCAAGCCTGGCGACATCGACTATGCACGCGCCATCGCCGCCGAGCCCGATGTCTTTGCTCCGCTGCGGGTGTCCCGCGAGACGCCGGCGTTCATCATCTACACGTCAGGCTCCACCGGCAGGCCCAAGGGATGCGTGATTGCGGCCAACCTGCTGGCGGCCATGTGGCCCTATGTCCGCTTCAGCCTGGATCTCCGGCCCGAGCTCGATGTCTTTTGGCCGACGGGCGACCCGAGTTGGGGTTACGGCCTGTGCTGCTATTTGCCGGCGCTCGCCGCGGGCGCCACGGTGATGAGTGTCGAAGCCAATGCGAGCGCCGGCGTTTGCCTCGACATCATCGCGAAATACGGCGTCACCAACTTCGCGACCAATCCGACCGTGCTGCGAAGCCTGATGGCGCAAGGCGAGGCCATCGCCCCGGCCGGAGCCACGGTGCGCGCCATCTCCTGTTGCGGCGAGCCCTTGAACGGGGAAGTCGTCACGTTCTTCCGGCGAGTCTGGAGCTGCACGCCGATGGATCATTTCGGCGCCACCGAGTTTGGACTGCCGGTCGGAAATCACAATGCATTCTCGATGGACGTGAAGCCGGGTTCCATGGGTCTGCCCGCGCCGGGCCAAACCATGGCGGTCGTGGATTCCGACGGCCACGAGCTGCCGCCCGGCACGACGGGCTATATCGCGCAACGCACCGACGGGAACACCCGCTATTGGCTCCGCTACTGGAACGACGATGATGCCACCCGGGCTCTTTTCAAGGGCGAGTGGGTTTGCACCGGCGATCTCGCGCGCCGGGACAGCGATGGCTATTTCTGGTTCGAAGGCCGTTCGGACGACATCATCAAGAGCTCGGGCTATCGGATCGGGCCCTTTGAAATCGAGAGCGCGCTTCTGAGGCATCCTCTTGTCGTCGAGGCCGCGGCGGTGGGTGTTCCGGATGAGGTCCGCGGCGAGGCCATCAAGGCGTTCGTCGTCTTGCGGACGCCGCCGCAAGATCCGGGAGCGCTTTCGTCCGAACTGGTGCAGTTGGTCAAGTCGGTGTGCGGTCGGCACCAGCATCCGCACCTCGTCGAATTCGTCGCGAGCCTGCCGAAAACCCAGACCGGAAAAATCCAGCGGTTTTTGCTCCGTGCGCCCAATCCCAAAGGACATTGACTCCCGTGACACGCCACTCGCCGATCTATGAACCCTTGGTCCCCTCATCATCGTGGCCCAGTGGCTTCACCTTTTCGCCGGGGGTCCGCGCCGGAAATCTCATCTTTCTGTCCGGGACGACCGCGACCGACGAAAGCGGAAAGATCGTCGGCGAGAACGACATTGTCGAACAGACGCGGCAGATTTTCCGCAAGTTCGAAAAAACCCTGGCTCTCGCCGGCTGCTCGCTGTCCAACATCGTTGAAACGACGGACTATGTCTTGTCGCTGGAGGACTATAAGCGCACCGCTCAGGTTCGCCGCGAACTGCTGAAAGGCCCACCGTGGCCGGCAGCCACCGGCGTCGTGGTGAAGGGTCTGGTCCGGCCCGACGCGCTGATCGAAATCAAAGCGATCGCCGTGGTCGGCTGACGCGGGTTGACAAGATCGGGCCTCGACGACGAATAACCTCATACCTGACTTTGTGACCTTGACGTGTAAGCGCGGCGATCCGGCAATTCATGAGTGGGCGCGGCGAACGCGACGCAAATGTCAGGTCGTTTTGTTCCGACATTGGAGGCAATCGTTAAGCGTTCAATTCCCTCATGCAATTGTCACTTGCGTTTATTTTTGGTGCACCTACCGTCGAAACGCAATCGAGTGGTGGCTGAAAATTTCCACGCAACCGGCTGTGATTAGGCGGAGTATGGGCCCGCACAGCGCGACCCCTGCTGTTGCAAATTCCAAATCCGGGAGGAATGTTTGAGGCGCGCTCTTGCAATAGGTTTTTCTTTCTTATGGCTGCTGAGCGCTTCAGCGCACGCCCAAACGTCGAATCACACGACGCTTCTTGCAAGTATCGTTGCCTTTATTGTCAATGCGAACTATCCACGTGCGATCGAGTTGGCATCCAAAGGCTTGGCAGACGGCTCGACGTCGCCGGCCGACCGCGTTCAGTTGCTGCGATTCAGGGCTCATGCCTTCGAGCTTTCAAAGCAACCAAAGCAGGCGGAGGACGACTACACGGCTGCGGTGGGTATCGGCTTGCAGGATCCCCGAGCCTATGCCGATCGTGGAAAATTTTATCTCGATCGCAATCGGCTTGATGAGGCCTTACGAGACTTTGAATCCGGGGCAAAGCTCTTTCCCGCCCACGCTTCATTTCATTTTGGCAAAGCGCGGGTTGCCGCTGCGCGGCGCCAGATCGTCTACGGCGAGCCGTTCGAGCAGTGGAAGGCGAAGCACGCGGAGCGTATCCCGCCGGAAGGCTTCACGCCCTTGCAGGCGTGAAGTTCAGATATTTGCTCCCTGGCGGGGTGATCCTGCGAGTGATCCTGACGTGATCCACTCCAAGGTGGGCGAGGGCGCCGGATGTGCGAAGCGCGGGATGCGATAGCAAACTGCGTATTGCGGATAGACTTGCAGGATCGGGCCAAATCGGCCATGCGAAAGAAAATCCGCGGGTCGTATCGCCGCCGATCACGTGCAGGCGAACGTCTCCGCTTTGCTGAATCGGCACGACGGTGAGCTCCGGTAAACCGATCGCGCCCAGCATATTTGCGCCATGCTCGACACCCTGCTTCTCGTCTGTTGGAGCCGCCCACCGGTATGCATGGCGACTGTCCTCCGCCGGATCCCAGCGGAACGTCGGCGTCTGGTCTTCCCGGCGCCAGGAAGAGAACAGGCATCTATCGAAGGCTTGAACGAAGCGCCTTCCGCGATCGCCTCGCCCCGGCTGCAAGTCCGTTCTGCAAACTTCACTCAGCGTCTTCAGAAAGCTCGTTTGGGCGACATCCAGAAGACAGAACGGCGTTCGCTCCACGGAATCGGCCTTTGACCGAATTGCGGCATCGCTGACCAAGGCCGACCATATTGGGGCTGAAAGGTGGTTTCCGTTCTTCACGCCCCTTGCCGCGTCGGACAGGCGGCTGCGCGCCTCGTCCGCTGAGAGCTTGAGCTTGGTCAATCCGCCAAATTCGTACGTGGCGGCCAGTTTGCGCACGCCTTCCGCAATTCCATCGCATATGGCCTCCCGCGTCTGCGGCCCCGCCAGGACCAGCACCGGACGCAACGGCGGACTGGTGAGGTCCCATGCAGCGCGTGGATGCCAGGCCGGACGCGCTGCTTCCAACGCGCGCAGCAGGCCCAACAATGCGAGAAACGCCAGTAGATTATCGGGCTCAAGCCCATCCAGTCGATGTCGTTGAGCGAGCACTGTCATTCGGCTGCATCCTCGACGCGTTGAGACGATGCCGGCTCCGAGTCGGAAGCACGATGGTCTGCGAGTCGGATCAAGGCCTCCAATCGCGCCAGGCCCCAGGTGCCGTATTTTCGTTTGAGCGTCTCGAACAACTGCGCCCAGTCATGGCCGTTGAAATCAAACGCGAGCGACTGCGGACCCGCGCCGGCTTCTAGTCGCAACGTCGCGCCGGACCAGCCCGGCAGACCAAGGCTTCTGCATTCGCCATCACGCGGATCGGCGTGCGGGAAGAGCGGCCGGCCGCAGCCGTGGTGGGTCCCGATCAGCCACAGCACCAGTTCGCGATCGTGGGCACGTACGAAGTAGGAATGGAGCGGGGCAAGGCGGACTGACAGCGCCTCGTGCCGCCAGTGGCACGGAAGCCCGGCGCGCTCCCATGCGCCGCGGGGCAAGCGCATCTGGCCGGACTTTGCAAGCGGGGCGGTCAAGTCGGGTCCGTATGGACTGCCGCCTGCATAATAGGCTTGGTAACGCGGATCGGCCTTGCCTGCATCGTGCAGATACGCCGCCAGCGCGATATCGCCTTGCAAATTAAGCGGCAGACCCGCCTGGGCTGCAAAGCTCTTGGCCCAGTTACGCACGTGCTTCGAATGATCGAGCAATGGAACCGGCCGGTCGGCTTTCGCGCCGAGATCGTCGTCCTCGGTTGCCGGGACCGCGGACAAATCCTCAACAGGTCCCTTCAGACCTCCTGGGGCGAAGAATACCACGCCACGCGGGCGGTCTTCGACATCATCCAGGCCGTAGGCGAATTCGTGTTTGAGCTCCCGGGGGCGCTGCTCAAAGGCAGCAAGAAGGCTTTTGAGAGAATCCGGGACAAACCGAGCCCTTTGCACCGCGTCCAGCAGTTCCTCGCTCCGATCGAACTCCGCAAGAAGCGCTCCCAGCCTTTCCGCAAGATCGGGATCAGGGGCGCGGCTTTCCTCCTGCAAGCCTTGCTCGATCAGCTTCGGAGTAACGCGGATGGCAAAGCGACGGGTGCGATAGGGCCACGCCGCCCTTTCGGCAACGTCGACGACGGAAGCATCCTCCTTCGGATTCCAGCCCCACTTGTCGCATCCGCCATAGTCGGCCGGTACAACGACCAAGTCGCCGTTCCGCAGATCGCTCGCATAAACGACGCGGGTGCGTTCGCTGTCTTCGCCCGCCCATCGGAAGACGCTGCGGCCGATTCCTTCAAATTCGTCGGTGTCCGGACTGCTTTCAACCGCGTCGGAAAAGTCCGCTTGGCTTGTCTCCCGTCGATTGAGCCAGTTGCGCGCCGCCCACAACGGCACTTCGACAGCTTCGGCGGCGCGGGGCGGCACGAGTGCGAGAAGCGCGATCAGCCGCTCGCGTACGCCCTCTTGTTCCATTGCCGGCCGAAGATCACTCTCCTCGTCGACATCCGCCCGCCACACGATCTGTACGCTTGCAGGCGAGCGGTCGCGGCCGTGCAGGAAAAGCGCGACATCGGGGTCGGCATTGGGGATTGGCGAGGTCTGCGACCACAGGTCCGCATAAGCAGGCATCAGCACCGGGGCGTTCTCAAGCGGTGAAGCCAGGCGGGCGGCGTCCTGGTCGATGCGCACCTTGAGCGCCTCGCCCCCGAAATCTATGACGTCATCTGGAGCCGCAAGCGCTCGGAGTCTCTCCCAGGTCGCTCGGATCCGGTCGCCGTAGACCGGATCGTCGGCCTTGGCGCTAACGTCGTCCTTGTGTGCCAGAATTGCCGCCGCCGGCTTGATGCTGCGCCCGGCCCGGTTGAGCCGGCCAAACCTCTGCCGCAGCGCATCGAGCGCCGCTGCTTCGGTGACGAGACCGTCAAAATCGATATCGACCCCGGCCTCGATGGTCTGCGTTGCCACAACGACGAGCGGCGCCGAGAGACGACGCTGGGTGTCCGGTTGTCTCGTGCGAATCGGATCGAGCTTCTGAGCGAGCTTGTCGCGATCGACGGCGCGGGCTGGCCCGATCAGCAGAATCACCTCGGCGGTATCGCCGAACTCGGCGTCGAGCCGTTCGAACACAGCGCGCGCGCGTGCCACGCGGTTGACCACCACGCCCACCGCCGGCGCAGTCGTGCCCGTTGCCTTCAACCGTTCGAGCGCCGCTGTTGCCTCTTGGGCCAATGCTTCCGCGCGCCTGGATTCGGTGTCGACTCCTTGTTTGCCGGCAATGTCGACCAGGCGGGCCGGTTTGGCGGCCGTTAGGCGCGCCGAGAGAATCGGATCGGCATGATCGGCCGCGCTGAGACTGAAGGGGCGATTGGGTCCGATCGCCGGCGTCGCGGTAAGCACGGCAAACCCGAATGGAGCGTGCTCGTTCGGCGCCTTGCGCAAGCACTCGACCGCGGTAAGCGTCTGCCGGAACGGCTCCGACAGATGCGCTTCGTCGAGCAGAATCAGGCAGTCCGAGCCGAGAAGGCCGGCGTGGATTGGCTTCATTCGGTCGCTCACGCCGTAGCCGCGGAATAAGAGGCGGGAGCCGACCTGATCGACGGTCGAGCAGAGAATCGTGGGCTGCACGGGCGTGCGCGCCCAATCGTCCTCACGCGGCGCGCCGCCGCGCATTGGACGCGCAACGAGCGGCCGTTGGTCTGAGCCGGCCAGTCGCAAGAGTCGAAGTGCCGTATTCCTTACGACAGCAGAATCACGCACCCGGCGGATGGTTTCTGCAAGGTCAGGCCGGCTCGTTTCCAAAGCCGCAGCATCCTCGTCGCCTAGCAGTGACCAGCCAAGTGCCTGGGAAAGGCGTTCCGCGCGTCCAAAAGCGTCGTCGACGATCAGGCGGCGGTCGACGACGAAAGCGATGCGTATGGGTGCACGGCGCTGGTCTTTTTTTTCTGCCTCCAGCGCGAGGTGGAACACGGCAATGTCGAGAGTGGCCGTCTTGCCTGAGCCGGTCGGCAGGTCGAGCACATCCGGCCAGGGGCCGTGAGGGCCCTCATCCCTTGCAAGCCGCTGCAAGAGGTTTTGCTGCCACGGGAAGGGACTGAAGCCCCAAACTGCGTGGAAGAAGTCGCCGAAATCCTCCGGAGCCAGCCGGTCCATCTCAGCGCCCTTGCTGATCGAGTGCACGGCACAGACCAAGACCGACGAAGCGCCCGGCGCCCAGGATGACCGGCCCGTTCACCGGCTCGTCGAATTGCAGCACGGCGTGGACCAGTTGCCGGCTGGCAAGGCTGGAGGGCAGGCGCCAACGGGTCCAGCGTGGGGCCCGGCCGGACGGATAGGCCGAGGGTGCGCCATTCACCGCGGAATGTTTGCCGGCCGCAATGCGCGCAGGTTCCGGCAGGCCGATACTCGTGCAGGCTTGCCGCAGGAGGCGCTCGACCTCGGCAGTTCGCTCCGCGTTGCCTTTGGCCTTGAGGTGGCGGTCCAGCACGACCGGCGTGCAGGTCGCCCACGTCCTTGCCACGGCGACGTACGGGGCTGGATCGAGCGACTGCAGAGTGCCGTCGCTGGATGGGGTGAAGTCAAGGTCGAAGCCTTCAGCGGTCAGACGCAGCTTGCGGCGACCCTCCTTCTCGTTCCAGTCCGCGATCGCCCGGAGCGCGTTGCGGAAGCCCTCGTCGGCAAGCAGGTCGTCGCCGTTGCCCGGCGGAATCAAAGCGAAGCCCAAGACGTGGCCGTCAGCATGCGGCGATCCCAGAAACGCAAGCGGCGCAATGGCGAGGTGCGGCTCCAGGCTTGGAGCACCGTCGGGCGTGTGTCCGGACACCACGGAGGGAATCGAGGCCTCTTTGCCAATCCGTTTGTATCCCGACATCAATGCGGAGCGCAGAGCTTTGGCGACGAGTGCGGCGGCGCGCAGGTCGGGCCTCTTGCCGTCGACGTGCCCCAGCACCAGCCAGCGATCCGCGAAAATGCTTTTTGTTGAATCCGGTGCGCGAACCGCAGCGTGACGAACATCCTCGCCGCTGCTGGGCCGCCGGCGGGGGCGGGCGTGATAGCTGCGCTCTAGTTCGGCGAGCCGGCCCGGGTAGACGCGTCGCTGCGCGGTTGCCGCACGCTCGGGCGCGCCATCGGTGCGAAAGCGGCAGCGGGTCAGGCTTGCTGAATGCCCGATGTAGGCCGTCTCCGCCGCGAGCGCGTTGAGCGTGGCCAGCTTTTCGCCGTCGGCGGCAACGTCACGCCACACCAGGCGCACGACCGGATCATCGGGACGGAATGCAGGGAAACGTCGGGGCTGGCGGCGGCGCAACTCCGGCATGACCGTCCGGTTGCCGACCCGTCCCGTCTCCGGATCGTTCGGCGGCACGAACACGGTGGCTGGCGTGCGCGCAAACCCATCGCTCGCAGCGATTTCGGGGACGGCCTGGGCTTCCAACCATTCGAGCGCGAGGCGCTCGTCCCGCCTTTCGCCCCGTGCGCCCCAGGCCGCGACGAGAGCCGAGAACACGCGGTCCGGCTGCGGCGGCCAATCCGGCGCGACGCTGGCGGGGCTCTGCGCGACGAACGCGACGCCGAGCAGATGTTCGATCTCGAGGACGAGGTCCATGTCTCTTACTCCTCGTCTCCGGCCTCGCCTCCTTTGCCTTCGAGCGCTTGTTTTTGACTCTCCTTCACGATGGCGACCAGCTTGTCCTGTGGTGTCAGCCGGATCGGCTCGGCCGCGAGCTTGAACCCGGCCCGGCGCGCCGCCTCGATGGCGGCCGTGTAGAGCGCGCGAGCGGTCTCGCGATTGACCTCGACGCGATCGACGCTACCGTCGGCATGCACCAGTTCGAACGGCGCGCGGCCGTCGCAGACGAGATCGCAGCGCGATCGCAGCGCATAGCCGCGTACGTCCTGCTCCATCAGGGCCACGAGCCCGAGGGCTGCCAGCACGCTGCGTCCGGCGGCGTCCTTCTCACCGCCACCGAAGCGCAGGCGCCGCAGCCCGGCGAAGCTCAGCACGACGGTGTGTTCGGCGTAGTCGCATGTGATCCCGAGCGGCTGCACTGTAGGCGCGATATTGCCGTGGTTGATCTCGGAGGGGCGTACCGCCTTGGCGCCCCTTCCGGCCCGCGCCTTGTCGGTGTCCCAGCCGTCGGCGCCCTTGAACACCTCCACGCGCCGCAGCACGCCGAGCGGGTCGATCCGGCTGCCGGTCCGTCGGCCCGATGTGCGAACTTCGATTTCCTTCGAGCGGGGGTCGGGCGGGGCGTCGTCAACGGGCACATCCACGGCGACGATCTCGGACACGAGGCAGCGCGGAAATTTGGCACCGAGCCCGCCGCCTTCGCCGGTCGAGTGCCAGGCGCCGAACAGCAGTGCAGTCGGCGATGTTTCCAGAAGGGCAGTCGCGTCGCCAGATTTCGCTTCGGCGAGGCTGATGCCCAACTTGCTTTTCATGAACGGCTCGCCGTCGAGCGCGCTGTCGCGCAAGATGGCGTCGTAGACACGATGCGGGGCATCGAGCGAGGTGATCTCCGTGATGCCAGCCAACCCTGACTTGCTGAAATCCACCGTGACGTAGGGCAGTGCGATAGCTTGGTCGCGCACTGCGGCCAGAAGAACCTCTTCGAGCCGGTTCGCTTGGCTTTGCACGCTGTCGACCAACACGCACCATGCTTCGCGCCCGTTGAGACGGCGGCGTTCGAACACATGTCGGGGGCCCTGACCACGCCGTTCCTCCGGGTACGTCGGCGGGAATATCTTGTCGTTCTTGCCGCCGATTGGCTGTAGCACCTGCCTTCTGCGAAGCGCGGCGTGCCGTTCAACAGATTGCGTGAGCGTGGCGAGATCCATCCGCCTCCTCCCTTGAGGTTATTTTCCTTTCGGAACATAACATGAACAATAAGCGAGGAATGTCAACATCATTTGTAGCGTCGTTGGGCACATTCTCTCGGTGCGTGTGGCGGCTGGGGGCGGTCTGATGGCGGCTGCTCAAGAGCTAGCAGGGGGCTCATTGTCGTTGGCGGCCAGCGGGATGCCGGCCACCCAAAGCTCTGCTTCGATTATGGCTACCGCGTCCGCATCGTCCCGGTGGATCGCGGCGTCACGCAATGCGAGCAGTTCGGTAGCCCGCTCGGTGGATCGCATGCACAAGCACCGCGGCCATCGGGGGCAAGAGGACCAAGGACAATAAGACCTCCGCGGCACCGATTAATTAGGTGCTAATCGCGGACGGACACCCACCGCCTTGCTACGCCGCCGCACTTCGCCCCGTCTTAATCAGCGACTCCGCCGGGATGCCAAGCCCTTCGTGCAGCCGGCGAACCATCGCCAGCGTCAGGGGGCGTTTACGCGACAGCACCTCATAAACGCGGTTCCGGCCGCCGATGTACGGCACGAGGTCGCGTGGCGCGAGCCCTTGCTGATCCATATGGTACTTGATCGCCTCGACCGCGTCGGGAAGGTCGAGGGGGTGGTGCTTCGCCTCCCACGCCTCTACGAGCGTGACGAGGATGTCGAGGCGATCGCCCTCCGGCGTGCCACGCCGCGCCGACATCAGCGGTTCGATCTCTTTCAGAGTGCGCCGGTAGTCGCGTTGCGTCTTGATCGGCTTGATGTCCATTTTCGATGCGGCCGCGGCGTAAGTGCCGCGTAACCTTCCCTTGTTTCAACCGGCTAAAGCCAGCTAGCCAGTCACCTAGATCGTCTGCGCGTCGATGCGGTCATACTGCGCATGTGTGCCGACAAAGCGAATGTAAACGACGCGGTACGGATAGTTGATCCACGCCACGATACGATACTTGTTGCCGGCGACGTTGAAGACCACACGGCCGTCTCTCAGAATACTTGCCGACCGAACCGCATCCTTGACCGCCGCAGGACCAGCCCAGTCGGCGGCCTTGACTTGTCGAACCCAGGCCATCACCGGGTCGCGCGCGTCGGCGTAGGCTGGGCTTCGCGCCAGGAATGCCTTCAGCGTGCTGACGGCGATGATCCGCACATCGTTCTCTTAACATGGTCCCATCCTGGGACCAATCGATTTTGACTCGACTCCGCGCACCTCTCGCGCCGATAATGGCTACGATATAGTTCTATCGGAGATTGTAGCGTATGTCTTCCCCTCCCGCAGGGGCCGCTTCGGCTGCAGCAAGCGCCGATGACGCGACCAGACTCACTCCGTCGCCTTCCATACAGTTCGCTCTCGACCTTCCGGCTCCGCCGGCGACGGCGGAAACGCCGCTCCTGCCGGTACGGATGGTCAACGAATGGGTCTACTGTCCGCGGTTGGCATTCCTTGAGTGGGTTGACGGCGAATGGGCTGACTCGGGCGACACCGAGGAAGGGCGGCGCGCGCATGTGCGCGTCGATGCGGGCGGGGGGAAGATGCCGGCGCCCGCCGATACCGAGGAAAGGCCCGATTTCGCTGCGCGGTCAGTGATGCTTGCATCCGAACGGCTTGGCATCATAGCCAAGATGGATCTGGTCGAGGGTGAAGATGGGACCGTCACGCCTGTAGACACGAAGAAAGGCAAGCGTCCCCATGTGGCCGAAGGCGCCTACGACCCTGAACGCGTGCAAGTCTGCGCGCAGGCGCTGATCCTGGAGGACGCGGGATATAAGGTCGCTGAAGGTGCGATCTGGTATGCTGGCTCTCGCGAGCGGGTACGCATTGCGCTTGATGACGAGCTACGGGCGAGAACGCGGGCTGCGATTGCCGAATTGAGGCTTGCGGCCGCTGCCGGGCGGTTGCCGCCGCCCCTCGTCGACAGTCCGAAGTGTGCCAAGTGCTCTCTCGCCGGTATCTGCCTGCCGGATGAGGTCGCGTTTTTCCGGCGCGGCATGGCGCCGCGGCCGCTCAATCCATCGGCGGACACGGCTCTTCCGCTCTACGTCCAGGAGCCGGGGGCGCGAGTGACCAAATCAGGTGAGGTGTTGGTTATCCAGACGGAAGAGCAGAAGACCGAGGTGCCGATCGGCGACGTTTCTGAAGTTGTGCTGCACGGCCCGGTTTCTCTCACCACGCCGGCGATTGGCGCATTGCTGAGAGAGGAAATCCCGGTCACATATGCCTCAACGGGCGGATGGGTGCTCGGCCACACTGTCTCGACCGGCCATCGCAACGTGGCGATCAGAATTGCGCAGTATCGCGGCGCGTTTGACGAGCGGCGATCGCTCGCCTTGGCCCGCGGTCTCGTGGCCGCCAAAATCAAGAACAGTCGCGTGTTTCTGCGGCGGAATTTCAAGAGCGGCGATGAAGCTGAGCGCGATGCCGCGCTTGAGGCGCTATCGCGTCTGGCTGATCGCGCCAGTCATACGCCCACCGAATCCGAACTCTTGGGCATCGAGGGTGAAGCCGCCGCCCGTTATTTCCGTCTGTTCGAGACCATGCTCGGCGAAGCGGCGCGGGAATTTCCGGAGTTCGCGTTCGACAAGCGCACGCGCCGGCCGCCGGCCGATCCGGTGAATGCTATGCTCTCGCTGGGCTACACCCTGCTGACGCGGACCTGGCTCACCGTGTTGTCGGCGGTCGGCTTCGACCCCTACCTTGGCTTCTACCACAAGCCGCGCTTTGGCCGGCCGGCTCTCGCGCTCGATCTGATGGAGCCGTTCCGCCCAATCCTCGCGGATTCAACCGTCGTCCAGGTGGTGAACAACGGCGAAGTGAAAGCCGACGCCTTTGTCAGCGCCGGGCCGGCGGTCAACCTGAAACCGCACGCGCGGCGTGCGTTCATCGCCGCCTATGAGCGACGGCTCGATCAGGAGGTGACGCATCCCGTGTTCGGATACCGAGTGTCCATGCGCCGGCTCCTCGAAGTGCAAGCGCGGCTGCTCGCTCGTTTTCTGAGCGGCGAAATCGACGAATATCCCCACTATCTGGTGCGGTGAACGGGCATGGTCGATGAGCGGCTGTACATCGTTGCATACGATATAGCCGACGACCGGCGCTGGCGGCGCGTGTTCAAGCTCGTGCGTGGCTATGGCCACTGGTTGCAGCTGTCCGTGTTCCAGTGCCGCCTGACCGCCCGGCGTCGCGCGGAATTGGCTCGGCGGCTTGAAGAAGTGATACACGACTGTGATGACCACGTCCTGATTTTAGACCTAGGCCCCGCGGACAACGTCGATCCCCGGGTCGAAAGCCTCGGGAAGTCATTTGAATCTGTAAAGCGGGCAGCCGTGGTGATATAAGGCCGTGTTGGCGCAATCCGCCGCTGCCGCGCGAGCGCTGGGGCTGTGAACGACAAGCCGTCAGCGCTCGCAGGCGGGAAAGTGATTGCGTTTCAACGGGCTGTTTGACATCGTGAGGTTTAGACGCGGAGGAGGGCGTGTTGCCGACGCCCGATTGTTTGAGGTCTCGCGCTAACAGCAGATTGAGCCTGTGGACCATCGCGTTGCTGGTAGGCAGCTTCCGCGGCATCGATGCCGCGGCTTCATTGAAGCATCGACGGCACCCCGCCGCGCGGCGCCGAGCGCGTCAGGCTTCCGCGGCATCGATGCCGCGGCTTCATTGAAGCACGGAGGCCGACGCCGCGATCGCCCGGATACAGGCGGGGCGCTTCCGCGGCATCGATGCCGCGGCTTCATTGAAGCTTCACGAAGTATGCCGACCGCATCATCCCGGATCCGGCTTCCGCGGCATCGATGCCGCGGCTTCATTGAAGCATGATGTTGCCCGCACCGTCCACGTTCTTGACGAGGTTGGCGAGCTTCCGCGGCATCGATGCCGCGGCTTCATTGAAGCTTGATGTAGGCTTTGAACAGGTCGGCGCCCTCGCCGATGCTTCCGCGGCATCGATGCCGCGGCTTCATTGAAGCGTTCGCTGGCGGGCATCGATTTCTCCCTTTGTGGCGGCTTCCGCGGCATCGATGCCGCGGCTTCATTGAAGCCAGAAGGACTCGACCGGCATGTTGTGGGCGAAGCGGGCTTCCGCGGCATCGATGCCGCGGCTTCATTGAAGCGAGAGGGTCCAATGTCGCCAACCTGTCACACACAAAAAGCTTCCGCGGCATCGATGCCGCGGCTTCATTGAAGCAGGGCGAACAAGGCGCTGCGTTCAATCGCGCGGTGTGCTTCCGCGGCATCGATGCCGCGGCTTCATTGAAGCTGTGCATGCTGCGTTTGGCCTGGCGGCTGCGCCACGCGCTTCCGCGGCATCGATGCCGCGGCTTCATTGAAGCTCGACGATCGCGTTGAGATCCTTGATCGACAAACCGGGCTTCCGCGGCATCGATGCCGCGGCTTCATTGAAGCGGATATGCGGGAGGCAACGGCGCCCGGTTTTTCTAGGAAGGCTTCCGCGGCATCGATGCCGCGGCTTCATTGAAGCACGAACAAAGCCGCAGCCTTGGCATCCGCATCGATCGAGCTTCCGCGGCATCGATGCCGCGGCTTCATTGAAGCACGAAGCGCTGAAGCGGGAGGGGATTGAAACCTCAACGCTTCCGCGGCATCGATGCCGCGGCTTCATTGAAGCTGTCAGGACATAGGACGACCTACCCCAGCATATAGGCTTCCGCGGCATCGATGCCGCGGCTTCATTGAAGCAGCCAGACCCTGGGGAGCCCCGCCGAAGGAACCGCTCCGCTTCCGCGGCATCGATGCCGCGGCTTCATTGAAGCTAGTGGACGATCAGGCGGCCGGTCGGCCTCCCCTCGTCGTGCTTCCGCGGCATCGATGCCGCGGCTTCATTGAAGCCCGGTGCAGACGTCGTTCCCACGGTCGTTCTGCGGCAAGCTTCCGCGGCATCGATGCCGCGGCTTCATTGAAGCCACCATGAATTATAGGTCGGCGTGGATTTGCTTCCGGGCTTCCGCGGCATCGATGCCGCGGCTTCATTGAAGCATGCGGGCAGACGCCGCTTCGCGGAGTTCTGGCCGGCGAGCTTCCGCGGCATCGATGCCGCGGCTTCATTGAAGCTGCGCCGTTCTTGGATCTTCTCGGCGATGCGCGCGCGCGCTTCCGCGGCATCGATGCCGCGGCTTCATTGAAGCAACGTCAGGCGGGGATCGTCGGTCAGCCGGTAGTATCGGGCTTCCGCGGCATCGATGCCGCGGCTTCATTGAAGCCAGGCCTGCAGCTGCACGCCGCAAAAGTCGCCGCCGGCGCTTCCGCGGCATCGATGCCGCGGCTTCATTGAAGCCTGGTGAGCCACGCGCCGACCGGCGACTTTGCTGCAAGCTTCCGCGGCATCGATGCCGCGGCTTCATTGAAGCTGCCTTGGTGAGCGTCTCGTTGTATACGCGGAGCGCGCTTCCGCGGCATCGATGCCGCGGCTTCATTGAAGC
>JAIESC010000204.1 GCA_019746355.1 Xanthobacteraceae bacterium
GGGCGCGCTGGCCCAGTGACGTAGGGCCCGGCGCCTCCCGGCGCTCCAACGCGATGCCATTGTCGGGCACCGCACCCGGCTCCCTCTCCGAACGCCGTCGACGACGCCCTCGATTGAGCCTGGATGCGTTTCATAGAACAAAAAGAGAACTCAATGTCAACCCACGGTCGCGGCCTCACGCGGGGCCGACCTTGCAGTGTCGATAATCGGTGTCCCCGATCCGGGCGGCGGCTCAGCGGAGAAGCCGATCGGCCTCGTCCATTTCGCGGGCCGCAACGCGCCGCGGCCAGCTCATTCACCGCGAGCGGCGCTTTGGCGATATCTTTTCAAGGCCGCGATGGCGTCGCGCAGCCAGACAACCGAACTGATAGCTGCCTCAAGGGCGGCGCTCCCGGTCGGATAAACTGCGCCGGAATAGCGGGCCATTGGCGTCCACAAGCCCGCGTCCTCCACGTCCCGGCGGAATTCCTCGAAACCGAACGTGTGGTCGGGACGCTCGAACAGATCGACACACCGGTCATGGTCGCCGTTCTCGATGCTGCGAAACACGGTCCACGTTTTGTCGATGCGTGCCGACATAGCTCTAAGTCATCTTGGCTCTAAGTCATCTTGGCTCTAAGTCATCTTGGCTCTAAGTCATCTTGGCCCTAAGCCGTCTTGCGCCCGTAGACCTGATCGGCGCGGTGCTCGAAGGCTGTGGCGAAGCGCCGGAACGCGGTGTCGAACATGGCGCCCATCAGCATGCCGAGCGTGCGGCTTCTGAACTCGTAGTCGATGAAGAATTCGATGTCGCAGGCCTCGTCGCCCGCGGGCCGGAAGGTCCAGCGGTTCTGCATGTGGCTGAACGGGCCCTGCAGGTATTCGACCAGGATGTTCAGCTTGGGCCGGTCGAGCGTGACGCGGCTGCGGAAGGTCTCGCGCACGAGCTTGAACGACACCGTCATGTCGGCGACGATCACCTCCACGCCCTCCTCCCCGGGCGTGCGCTGGCGGACCTTCAGGTCGCGGCACATCGGCACGAACTCCGGATAGCGCTCGACGTCGGCGACCAGATCGAACATATGGGCCGCCGAATGGCGCACGCGGCGCTTGGTCGAGAATGTCGGCATGAATGTCAGGGGGCGGTGACGCCCTCGCCCATCGCCTTCAGTCTTGCCGCCTCAAGTCTTGCCGCCTCAAGTCTTGCCGCCTCAAGTCTTGCGGCCTTCAGCCGGGCAAAGTCTTCGCCGGCGTGATGCGACGAGCGCGTCAGCGGCGACGCCGAGACCATCAGGAAGCCCTTGGCATAGGCGACGGTCGCAAGCGACTTGAACTCGTCCGGCGGCATGAAGCGCACCACCGGGTGGTGCTTGCGGGTCGGCTGCAGGTACTGGCCGATGGTCAGGAAATCGACGCCGGCCGAGCGGAGGTCGTCCATCACCTGGAGGATCTCGTTCCGCTCCTCGCCGAGCCCGACCATGATGCCGGATTTGGTGAACATGGCGGGGTCGATCTCCTTCACCTGCTGCAGGAGCCGCAGCGAGGCGAAATAGCGCGCGCCGGGCCGCACGGTCAGATAGAGCGACGGCACGGTCTCAAGGTTGTGGTTGAACACGTCGGGCCTGGCTTGCACGACGCGTTCGACCGCGCCGTCCTTGCGCAGGAAATCCGGCGTCAGGATTTCGATGGTGGTGTCCGGACAACGGTCGCGGATGGCGCCGATGGTCTGCGCGAAATGCTCCGCGCCGCCGTCCGCCAGATCGTCGCGATCAACCGAGGTGATGACCACGTGGGCGAGCCCGAGCTTGGCGGTGGCCTCCGCCACATAGGCCGGCTCGTTCGGATCGAGCGCGCCGGGCAGCCCGGTCTTGACGTTGCAGAAGGCGCAGGCCCGCGTGCAGGTGTCGCCCATGATCATGAAGGTGGCGTGCTTCTTGTCCCAGCATTCGCCGATGTTGGGGCAGCCCGCCTCCTCGCAGACCGTATGCAACCCGTGCTCCTTGACGATGGCGTGGGTCGCGGCATAGCCCTTCGACACCGGCGCCCTGACGCGGATCCAGTCGGGTTTGCGCAGCGCGGCGCTGTCGGGCCGATGCGCCTTTTCCGGGTGGCGCGGCCTGCCTGCGGTGTGGTCGAGCACGACGGTCATGCTGCCCCTTACTTACGGACCCGGCCGCCCGACCGCAACTGCCGCCCGATCCGCGCCCATTTCTGCGGCATTCGGCTACACTGCGCCCATGACAATGCCATCCACGACACGTCCAGTCCCGGCAACGCCGATCACCGCCGTCGAGCTCGCCCGGCTGATGATCTGCACCCCGCTTTTCATCATGCTGGGCGTGATGACGATCGAGGCGGCGCTGAACGCCACCACGACCTATCTGGTGATCCAGACCGGCCGCGACGTCGCCGAGGGCCGGTTCATCATCGACGACCTGATGTGGATCTTGGCGGCCCAGTCGGCGTCCTACGTGGTCGGCGCATCAAGCTGGATCTTCGCGGAGCGTGCCGGCTTTCTGGCCTATGGCCGCTACATGCTGCGCTTTGCCCGCGACAACCGGCATCACACCCAGCTCTTGGCCGACAAGGACGCGCGCGAGCAGGTCGAGCCGTTCCTCACCGGCGAGACCTTCGAGGTGTATTTCCACCTGATCTACGAGATCGAGGGCGACCTGCGCATCCTTTTGGCGCTCGTGCTCAACATCATCGTGCTCGGCACCCAGATCGACGGTTCGCTGCCGATCGCCTATGCGCTGGTGATTGCCACGCTGTTCCTGATGCAGTGGCTGATGCGCAAGCGGATCGCGGCGGCGTACCTGGAAAACCAGCGCATGAACAACCGGATGACCGCGCAGGGCTATACCGCCTGGGACAACGTGTTCAGCGGCAACCGCTACAATCTGCGGCTCTGGTCCGCGGGCTTCAAGGACCGGTTGCGCAGCGGCCTGGCCGCGCAGATCCGCGCGATCATGACCAAGGAGTGGCTGAGCGCCGCGAGCGGCATCATCAGCCTCGCGATCGTGTTCGGGGCGATGGCATGGACCGCCTATCGCTATGCGGGCGACATGACGGTCCTGATCGCGCTCGCGGCGACGTTGCCGCGCCAGATCGAGATGACGCACGACGTGCATTCGTTCACGTCGGGATGGAACGATCTGCTGGCACAGTGGACGCGGCTGCGTGGCGTCGCCGCCAACATGCATCCCCCGGTCGATCCCGGTTTCGACGCGCGGGTGAAGTTCGACCGCCTGGTGCTGCGCGAGGGCGCGCACGCGAACACGGTGGCGAAGCTCGACGACGCGATGAACCTGATCCTTTCGCAGCCGACCGGGCGCATCAACGTGCGCGGGCCGAATGGCGCGGGTAAATCGACATTGCTCGCAAGCCTGAAGTCGCTCGTGAAGACGCGGGCCTACTACTGGCCGACCGCCGACCGGTTGGCCTTCCAGTTCGCGCAGGGCCAGGACGAGGTCGAGATCGACGAGGACGGCGAACCGCTGCCGCCGAGCGAGACGAAGAAGGCGGGCTTCTCGTCGGGCGAGCGGCAGCTCCGCGCCTTGCGGGAGATCGTGCGGTACACCGACGCACCGATCTATCTGCTCGACGAATGGGATGCCAATCTCGATCCCAGCAATCGCGCCGCCGCCGATGCATTGGTCGAGGAGCTTGCCCGCAGAGCCCGCGTGGTCGAGATTTCGCACCGCGACCGGGTCTGACCGCAAAAGAACCGAGATCGGGAGGAGAACAATGTTGAGCCGCAGGGCGCTTGTGCTGGGCGCCGCCGTCAGCGCGCTTTCGTTGCGCGCCCAGCGGGCCCAGGCGCAGGCCTTTCCGAGCCGCACCATCACCATCGTCGTGCCGTACCCGCCCGGCGGGCCGATCGACTCGCTGGCGCGGCTGATCGCGCAGGAGGCGTCGGCCGATCTCAAGCAGCCGGTGGTGGTGGAGAACCGGCCCGGTGCCGGCGGCGCGCTTGGCACCGGCGCGGTCGCCCGCGCCGAGCCTGACGGGTACACGCTCATTCTCGGCACCAACCAGACCCACGCCACCAACCAAAGCCTGATCAAGAACTGGCCGTCCGACGCGGTGAAGGATTTCGCGCCGGTCGCAGGCGTCGCGGCGATGCCGCACCTGCTGGTCGTCCGCAAGGAGTTCGAGGCGCAGAGCGTGGCCGACGTGGTGAAGATGGCCAAGGCCAAGCCCGGCACGCTGACGTTCGGATCGATGGGCAACGGCTCGGGCGCGCACCTCGCCGGCGAGCTGTTCAAGACCAAGGCCGGCATCGACATGCTGCATGTTCCCTACAAAGGGCTCGCGCCGATGACCACGGAGCTCCTGGCCGGCCGTGTCGACCTTTCCATCGCGCCGCTGCCGGGGCTGATCGCCCAGCAGATCGCCTCAGGCAACATCCGCGCGCTCGGCATCGCCAGCGCCGCGCGCACGCCGCAGCTCGACAAGGTGCCGACGTTCGCCGAAGGCGGTATCGCGGGCGTCGAGGCCGACGCGTGGTCGGCGCTGTTCGCGCCGGCGAAGACGCCTGCCCCGGTGATCGACCAGCTCTACAAGGCAATAGCCGCGGCGATGGCCAAGGAGAGCGTCCGCGCCAATCTCGCGCGGCAGGGCCTGCCGGTGGCGGTGAAGACGCCCGCGGAAATGTCGGCGATGCTGCCCGGCGAAGTGGCGAAATGGGCGGCGGTGGTCAAGACCGCGAACGTGACGGTGGATTAAATCCGTTTCGGTTCGATCCGCGCCGATCACCGCTTCGGCCATACACCTTCGAACCTTGGCTTTGAATTTGGACACCCGGGCCAGCCCGCGGGACGCGCTTCCCCTCGAAAGAGGGCTTGGAGCGCCGAGAGGCGCCAGAAGCGTGCGAAGCTCCTTGACCGGCTTTGCGAAAGCCGGCTACGCGCCAAGATTCGGGGACTTATAGGCTTGAGGCAGGGCAATCGCTCCAGGTTTACGGTAAGCCCGCAATATCAAGTGGAGCATGTAACTGGTCGTGTCGAAACTGGCGAAGCTTTTCGCCCAAATCGACGGGTGAAGCTCATCTCTTCCGGGCCACTGACGTTGAGATAGATGCGCTTCTGACGCCTAAGCTTGGGCTTCTCCTGTCTCCGGCAACGTGATCCAAGGCGCCTGGCGAATGAGGAACCTTGCGCCGCCAATATCAATCTTGCGGTGAAAAGCACGAGAGATGTCGCCCACAAGGCCAATCGCCGCCTTGTAAGCCTCGTCGGTTATGGATGTTTCTTGCTCCGATGCTTCGCTGCGCGCCCGTAAGTTCAGGTGCTTCACGCCGCGCTAGAGAATGGCTTCGATCCCTTTCCGCTGAATGACATTCAGCAGCGCAAGGGCCGCGCCGGTCGGCTCTTTCGTGCCGCGCTCCAGTTGCGAAACATAGCCAACGGTCAGGTTCAGATGCCGCGCAAAGACGGCTTGGCTCATGTTCGCGCGCTCGCGCAGCTTGCGAACCTGCGCGCCGCTGATCCGGACAACCTTCGGCGCGTTCTCGGGCCCAAGATGCCGAAGCGTAATCTTGTCGTGGGTCGCCTTGTCCAGAAGGTCAGCCTTATGCATGTCGCTTGCGGTTTGCAGCAGCGCCTTGGCAAGGTTGCTAGTTTTTTTCTTCTTCTTCGGCATCGTCGATCTCCTTTATTAGTCCGTCCGTGATTGCGCGAGCAATCTGGCGGTCGGCCGCGTCGAGCCAGCCTTTGGCGATGTCGCGGGTCGTCGCCAGTTCGTCATCGTCGATGTTGTCGCGCTCGCTCTTGGCAAAGCCGTAGAGAAACACCGCCTTCGCCGTCCGCCGGTACGCGATCAACACCCGATAGCCGCGCGAGCGTCCTTGCCCCTGCCGCGCGAGCCGCTGCTTAACGACGCCGCCGCCCAAATCGGCATCCACCAAACCACGCTCGGCCCGGCGGACCGCTTCGCGCAGCCTGCGGTCGGATAAACGCTCACGGCCGGCAAACCGCGCAAACCATCGGGTCTTGAAAATCCTCACACATCCCCCGAGCCATAAACTATAATACTATGAACTATAATATTCAAGCCCGCCGAGCGCGCGCCCCAGCCCTTGGAAATTCAAGGCCTTGAGAGCATCGCGTTCCGGGCCGCCTAGCGCGCAGCTTGCTGATTCCATCGATTCACCATTGGAGAACCGCGCCATGAAGGCTCTTCATCGCTCTTTTCGCTTTGCCGACGGTCGGCTTGTGAAATGCGAACCACCGGACTGGTTCGCGAGAGCAACAGCGGCCGATGTCAGTTGGAATGTTCTACTGAAGCAAGCCGGTGCGACGGCAATCGAGGATTTCGGAGAACACGGCGACACACTGGATATCCATGAGGGTCGTGACGGTGACTGCTTCATTGGCTATTGGGACTCAAACAAGTGCATCGCCAATATCTTTATCGACAACATCGCGGACTACCTGCTTTTCCGCGCGACCTACATCGCACCGCTGGCGAGGCTGACCATGGAGTCCGACCGACACTACGAATGGCAGAAGGGCAATAAAGCCAAAGCCGCGCGCTAGACCCGCCCGCCAACCGTCACCGGACGAATTTTGGGGTTTCTAGAATTGAGCTAAGTGCTGGCGCCCCAGCGTTGATGAAACTGATAACTACGTCTCCGCTGGAACGCTATGAAATTGTGCTCCGTTCTACGCCAACACCGCCTACGATGGGGCGGAGCCCGCCGCAGCGCTACGATTTGGCTGTGCGTACACAATCCGAGGGCTGGGAGCGCTGGCTAGTCTGGCACCGCGCTCCTGGAGCACTATGATATTCTTCTCTTTGCTTCGCGAATGCTGCCGCGCTTACCTGAGTCTACCGGGAGGAACCTAGTTCTTGCCCTTTATAGAAGAGCCCACAAGGCGCTGGGCTGCTCGGGCGGCTGCTTCAATGTAGTCCGGGTTGCGGTGGACGAGCGTGATCGCGAAGGCACCGTCCAGCAGAACTACAACTTCTCGGGCGAGGTCGGCGGCGCTTTCGATTCCCGACTTCGCCAACTCGGCAGCAAGCCAAGTCTCGAACCCTCTCTTGTGCCTTGCCCCGACCTTGAGGGCGGGGTGGCCCGGCATCGCCGCAAGCTCGGCTGCCGTGCGCAGAAAGCCGCAACCGCGCCATTTCGGGTGGCGGGCAACGCGCGCGAGGTTTGTAAAGATCGAAGCAACCCGCTCGTCTGGCCCGCCCTTCGCGCTTTCGTACCAGCTCGCAAGTTGCTTCAAGTTGGGCTGATCGCGTTCCTCAAGATACGCGGTGATCAGGTCGTCTTTACTGTCAAAGTGGTAGTAGAGCGTCCGCTTGGTGACGCCGGCCTTCGCGGCAACGGCATCGACGCTCACGCGCCCGATCCCCTCCGCATAGAACAACTTCATCGCGGCATCGATGATCCGCTGACGTGTCGGGCTGTGCGTTAAGCTCATCGGCTATGTATACCGTATAGGTAGTATACACCGCAAGGCGGAGGTGTAACGATCGCTCCCTGACAAGGAGTGGACAGGATGCCTGAACTCGTTATCGCCGAAGAAGCCGAGGGAATCGTCA
Organism: Xanthobacteraceae bacterium; assembly: GCA_019746355.1. The sequence continues at coordinate 7,531 of JAIESC010000204.1, forward strand.
CCCTCACTCTGAACCGCCCCGACAAGCTAAACGCCTTGAGCTACGCGCTGCTCGACCGACTGCTCGCCCGTCTCGACGAGCTTGAGACGACGTCGGCGGCGCGCGCGGTGATCCTGACTGGCGCGGGTGATCGCGCCTTCTCGGCGGGCGGAGACATCGCTGAGTTCTCCAGCAGCGTTGCGGCGGGTCCGGAGGCCGCCTGCCGCGACTTCGTCGCCCGCGGCCAGCGCGTCACGGCGCGGGTCGAAGCCTTCTCGAAGCCGATCATCGTTGCCGTCAACGGGCTCGCCTATGGCGGGGGCTGCGAGATCACCGAGGCCGCGCCGCTCGCCATCGCCAGCGAGAGGGCGATGTTCGCCAAGCCCGAGATCGCGCTAGGCATGCCACCGACCTTCGGCGGCACACAGCGACTACCGCGGCTCGCCGGGCGCAAGCGCGCCCTGGAGCTGCTGCTCACGGGCGACCCCTTCAGCCCGGCGCGTGCGCTCGAGCTTGGCCTGATCAACCAAGTCGTGCCGCACGAAGAGCTGATGCCGGCCGCTCGCGACCTGGCCCATCGCATCATGCGCCACTCGCCGCTGGCTGTTGCGACGATCCTCACGGCCGTCACCCGCGGCCTCAACCAGAGCATTGCTGAGGGGTTGCTCGTCGAAAGCGAGCAGTTTGCGCGCTTAGTACCGACCGCCGACTTGCGCGAAGGGCTCGACTCTTGGCTTGCGCGACGCAAGCCTCACTACCGCGGCGTATGGTCGGCGCGGGCGTGAAAGGGCCAGGCTGATGGGCGCCTACACCACCTTCTCCCGCGAGACCTTCGCCGCCTTCAAAGCACAGGATCGGCGAGGTCCCGTGCAGATGCTGAACTTGATCCGCCTGCGCGAGGAGGCAGCCTACGAGGACGGCCGCTCCGCAACAGGTCGGGAGGCCTACGCCGCCTACTCACGCATCTCGGCGCCCGTGTTTCTCCGGCTCGGCGGCCGCATCGTCTGGCGCGGCGGCTTCGAGCTGACGGTGGTTGGCCCCAACTCGGAGCGCTGGGACATCTCCTTCGTCGCCGAGTACCCGAGCGTCGCCGCCTTCGTCGAGATGCTGCGCGATCCCATCTACCGCGAGGCCATGACGCACCGGCAAGCCGGCGTCGAGGACTCGCGCCTCATCCGGTTCGCGGCCGTCCTTGCCGGTGAGACTTTTGATAGCTCTGTGACCTGACGGCCTGGTCCAAGGATAAAGCACGCCCATTCCGCCCATTTGCGTCCGATGTCACCCGATTCCGTCTCGCCGCCGATATCACGCTCAGAGCATCTTGAAGCGAAGTTAAAGCGTCTCTACGAAGCGATCGAAAACGGCGTGGTCGACATGGCCGACCCGTCGCTGAAAGATCGCATCACAGAACTCACCGCAGTGCGCGACCAGGCGCAAGCTGACGCGGAGCGCGCAACTTCTGCGGTGGAGCGACTCGGCCCTGCGATCACGTTGGATAGTTTGCGTCGGTTCGCGCTCGCCGCGCCACGCAAGCTGCGGAACGAAGATGGAACCTATCGGCGTGACCATTTGCGCGCGCTCGCACAGCGCGTCGAGGTCGTCGACCCGAGCGAGATTCGCATCATGGGCTCCAAAACCGAACTGCTACGGACACTTGTCGCCGCTGCGAGCGTAGAATCGGCGGCCGTCGGCGTTCGCAGTTGTATACCGAAGTGGCGCGCCCGAAGAGATTCGAACTCCTGCCCCCCAGATTCGTAGTCTGGTGCTGCTGCCATGGCTCATCGGTGTTCAGTTTCACAGAGGTGTTTCCGGTTGTCTGAACAGACTTCCGCTTCGAAAAGTGGAGCTCTGACAGAGGTCACGATCGGCTCAACCCGCGACCTCGAGATCGAAGAACGCCGCCGCGTTCCGCCACAGGATCTTCTCCTTGTCGGCCGGCGCAATCCCGAGCGTGTTGACGATGTCGACATGCTCCCTGGGGTCGAGCGGCACCGGGCCGTAGTCGGTGCCGAACATCACGCGGTCCGCGCCGAACACCTCGACGGCCTCGCGCACGTGCGGCGCCCAGAAGCCCATGGTGTCGACGTGCAGGAGCCGCAGGTATTCGCTCGGCAGCTTCTTGCAGCGGATCATGGAGTCCTCGGGCATGCCCTCGCAGCCGAGCCGCCAGCCGAAATCGAGCCGGCCCATGCAAGGCAGCAGTCCGCCGCCCATGTGCGCGACCACGATCTTGAGCCGCGGATAGCGGTCGAACAGCCCGGAGAGGATCATCCGCGCCAGCGTCATCGCCGTGTCGAACGGCCGGCCGATCAGCTCGTCGAGCTTGAACTGGTTCATCTGCTGCTCATGCCCGATCGGCACGCGCGGCGGATGCAGAAACACCGGCACCTGGCGGTCCTGCGCCCATTCCCAGAACGCGTAGGAGTCCTCGCCGTCGAGGAAGCGGCCGTGCCAGCTCGAGCAGATCAAAAGGCCCTTGAACTTCAGGTCCTTCAGGCAGCGCTCGCCCTCGGCGATATGCTCCTTGTCGAGCGGGTTGAGCGTCCCCATGCCCCAGTTGCTCGGCGCTTTGGCGACGATGCCGGCGATGCCGTCATTGACTGCCTTGCAGATGTCGAGCGTCGGCGACTTGGATATCTGCGCCATCACCTCGGCGGCGAACGGCGTCGAAATCAGACGGTGTGTTACGCCGGCCTTCGCACAGGCCTCCTGCTGCAGCTCGAAGTCGCCCATCTCGTAGTACGAGACCGCGGGCAGTCCGCGATAGTTGGTGATCATGTTGCGGCCGGCGGGCGTGCCGCGCAGCGCCTCCTGCACGCCGAACCGGTCGCCCGGCGGCCGCGGCGGCGAGCAATGGGTGTGAATGTCGATGATGGGCATGGATATCGAGCTCGGGTTGATGGTGGTGCAGCTCGGGGAGTCGGCTGGGCCGCTTGAGCGCCGGAGTTCGCCGTCGCCCCCTCCCCAACCCTCCCCCGCAAGCGGGAGAGGGAGCAGACCACCGTCCGCGCAGCGAGGTGCGGAACGCGGCGGCGGTCACATGTTCAGCACGCGTCCATAGGCGTCGAGCACCGACTCCTTCATCGTCTCCGACAACGTCGGATGCGGGAAGATCGTGTGCATCAGCTCTTCCTCGGTGGTCTCGAGGTTCATCGCCACGACGAAACCCTGAATCAGCTCGGTGACCTCCGCGCCGACGAGATGGGCGCCGAGAAGCTGCCCGGTCTTCTTGTCGAAGATCGTCTTGCACATCCCCTGGTCCTCGCCGAGCGCCACCGCCTTGCCGTTGCCGATGAACGGAAACCGGCCGACGCGGATGTCGTATTTCTGGTCTTTAGCGGCCTGCTCGGTGAGGCCGACCGACGCCACCTGCGGGTGGCAATAGGTGCAGCCCGGGATCATCCGCTTGTCCATCGGATGCGGATGCAGGCCCTTGATCGCCTCGACGCAGATCACGCCCTCGTGCTCGGCCTTGTGCGCGAGCATCGGCGGACCTGCGACGTCGCCGATGGCATAGATGCCGGGCACGCTGGTCTTGCAGAACCCGTCGATGACGATGGTGCCGCGGTCGGTCTTCACGCCGAGCTTTTCCAGGCCGAGGTTCTCGATGTTGCCGACGACGCCGACGGCCGAGATCACCCGGTCGACGGTGAGCGACTGCGTGCCGCCCTTGCCGTCGTCGATGGTGGCGGTGACGCTGTCGGCCTTCTTGTCGAGCCTGGTGACCTTGGCGCCGGTGAGAATCCTGATGCCCTGCTTCTCGAACGACTTGCGCGCAAAGGCCGCGATCTCGGCGTCCTCGACCGGCAGGATCTGCGGCAGCACCTCGACGACCGTCACCTCGGCGCCCAGCGTGCGATAGAAGCTCGCGAACTCGATGCCGATCGCGCCCGAGCCGACCACCAGCAAGGTCTTCGGCATCTTGTCCGGGTTCATCGCCTCGAAATAGGTCCAGACCAGCTTCTTGTCGGGCTCGAGCCCCGGCAGCACGCGCGGCCGTGCGCCGGTCGCGACGATGATGTGCTTGGCCGAATAGGAGCCCGGCCCGAGTGCGTCCTTCGGTGCCGGCGTCTTGCTGGGCTTCACGGTGACCTTGCCGGGCGCGTCGATCGTGGCTTCGCCCCAGATCACCGGGACCTTGTTCTTTTTCATCAGGAAGGTGACGCCCGTGCCCATGCGGCCGGCAACGCCGCGCGAGCGCTTCACCACGGCGGCCGGGTCGAAACTCACATTGTCCGCCGACAGGCCATAGTCCTTGGCGTGCCGCATGTAGTGGTAGATTTCCGCCGAGCGCAGCAGCGCCTTGGTCGGGATGCAGCCCCAGTTCAGGCAAATGCCGCCGAGGAAGTCGCGTTCGACGATCGCGGTCTTGAAGCCGAGCTGGGCCGCGCGGATGGCCGTGACGTAGCCGCCCGGACCCGAGCCGATGATGATGATGTCGAAGGCGTCTGCCACGTCAGTCTCCGTTTATTATTGAGTTGCAACCAGGCTTAAACGTGCGCGCGTGCGACCGGAAGGTACGGGGCCTTCCGGCTGCGCAGGAGGCGCCCCCTGATATAGCATTCGATGCCCGCCATCACGATCAGGCTGCAGGCCACGCCGACCGTCACCTGCATCATGAACGGCCACATCAGGTCGCCGGTCGTCCGTTTCAAGGTCGCCTGAAGAAATGCGAGGCCGTAGGGGCTCAAGACCACGAGCCCCGCGACCGCGGTGGTGACCCACGGCCACAGCGTGAGATCGTCCTCGACCGTCACCCGCAGATGGCGCCGGCGGACCAGGCCCCATTGCACCAGCACCGCCAGCGCCGACGGCACCAGCAGCTCGAGGGCGATGCCGAGGGCCTCGTCGCCGACGGTGAAGGGATTGCCGGACTGGGAGACGATCCCGGAAATGACGCCCGGCGTGGCGACGATGCCAACGGCCAGCAGGACCAGCAGGACCGCCGTGCCGTTGAGCATGCGGGCGCGCTCGGTCCTGGCGTAGACGATGGCGAATACGATCAGCGAAAACGTGGCGAACCCCGCGACGCCCGCGATCACCAGCAGGAATTCGCTGTCGGCGCCGAAGAAATCGCCGAGCGACAGCGCCGCAAGCTCCGCCACGAGCAGCGACGTCAGCAGGATTCCAAAAAAGGCTGCGGCCGCGGCCATCCAACGCTCCGAGACGGCGCCATAAGCGCGGTTACGCGCGTCCTCGACGCGCCAGCAGCGCGTGGACGCGCGTCTTCGACGCGCTATGGGGGCGCCGCCTATTCCACAACAAGCTTCAGTTCCTCGACCACCGGGCGCACCTGCGCAACCTGCTTGTTCAGCATGTCGCGCATCTCGGCCTGCGTCGAACCCGAGGGCTCGGCGCCGACGTCGGTCATGCGCTTCTGCACGTCCGGGTGTTTCACCGCCGCGGCAATCTCCTGTTGCAGCTTCGCGACCACCGCCTCAGGCGTGCCCTTGGGGGCGAGGAAGCCATTCCATCCCTGCAGTTCCAGGTTCGGGAAGCCCAGTTCGCGAACCGTCGGCACGTTCGGCATGGCCACCGACCTTGTGGCCACCGCGAGCGGCTTGACCTGTCCGGTGCGGGCGCGCTCGAGCGAACTCGAAAGCTGGTCGCCGGCAAACTGCACGCGGCCGGCGATCAGGTCGGTGACCAGCGGAGCCGCCCCGCGGTAGGGGACGTGGTCCATCTTGATCCCGGTGTCGCGTTTCAGCACCTCGCCCACCAGGTGCATGATGCTGCCCGGGCCGGTCGAGCCGTAGAACAGCGGCGTGCTGCTCGACCTGGCGTAGGCCACGAATTCCTTGAGGTCCTTCACCGGGACGGACGCGTTGGCGAGCAGCAGCATCGGCACCCAGGCGCCGACCGAGATCGGGACGAAATCGTCGAAATCGTGCCGCGCGCGCTTCGCGTACAGCAGCGAGGACGTGGTGGTGGTGAAGGTGATGTTGTGGAACAACAGCGTATGGCCGTCGGGCGCGGCCTTCGCCACCTGATCCGCGCCGATCGAGCCGCCGCCGCCGCCGACGTTCTCGACCACCACGCTCTGGCCCATGGTTTCGGAGAGCCGCTGTGCGATCAGCCGCGCCAGCATGTCGGTGGTGGCGCCGGCCGGAAACGGCACGACCACGCGAACGTTGCGGTTCGGAAACTGCTGGCCGAACACGGCCGGCGCAAACAGCACCGATCCTGCGGTGGCCGCCGCGCCTTTGAGAATTGTGCGCCTTGTTGTGGTTGTCTTGCTGCTCATTGCTTTGGTCATTCGTCGCCCTCCCTGACCTCATTGCAGACTTACAACACAAGATATCTCCGCAGTCTGCGGTGCGTCATTTCCGTAACCACGCGGGTCATCACACCACCATCATCACCGGATTTTCGATCAGCGCCTTGAACGCGCCGATCAGCTCCGCGCCGAGTGCGCCGTCGACCGCGCGGTGATCGCAGGACATCGTCACGCTCATGATATGCGCGGCCTCGATCTTGCCGTTCTTGACGATCGCCCGCTCCTCGCCCGCGCCGACCGCAAGGATGGTCGCATGCGGCGGATTGATCACCGCGGTGAAGTCCTTGATGCCGTACATGCCGAGGTTCGACACCGCGGTGGTGCCGCCCTGGTATTCGTGCGGCTTGAGCTTCCGCGCCCGGGCGCGGGCGGCGAAATCCTTCATCTCGTTGGAGATGGTGGACAGCGACTTGCTCTCGGCCCGGCGGATGATCGGCGTGATCAGCCCGCCCGGCATCGCGACCGCAACGCCCACGTCCGAATGCCTGTGCTTGAGCATGCCGCTTTCGGTCCAGCTCACATTGGCGTCCGGAATGCGCTGCAGCGCCACGGCGAGCGCCTTGATCACGAAGTCGTTGACCGAGAGCTTGTAGGCGGGCTTGCCGTCCTTGTCCCTGGGCGCGGCGGCGTTGATCTCCTCGCGCGCGGCGAGGAGCTTGCCGATGTTGCAGTCGATCGTCAGGTAGAAATGCGGGATGGTCTGTGTCGACTGCGTCAGCCGCTGGGCAATGGTGCGGCGCATGCCGTCATGCGGCACGACCTCGTAGCTTCCCTCCTCGAACAGCGCGCGGACCTGCTGGTCCGACATCGAGGGCGCGATGGCGGGAGCGGAAGGCGCCGCCGCAGGCGCGCCGGGCGCGGCCTTCAGGCCCTTGCCGGACTTCGCGGCGTCCACGTCGCGGGCGATGACGCGGCCGTGCGGGCCGGAGCCGGCGATGCGGCCGATGTCGATGCCGGCCTCCTTGGCGAGCCGCTTGGCGAGCGGCGAGGCGAACGCGCGGGCGCCGCTTGCGGCGGGGCTCGGAACTGGTG
>JAIESC010000287.1 GCA_019746355.1 Xanthobacteraceae bacterium
CCCCCATGCTAGCTTGAAAGCCAAGGTACCCATCAGCCGCTTCGGCCTAACCGAGGACAACGTCCTGAGGCTCCACATCTAGGCGGCCGCCAGGTGGAAATCCCGATCGACATCGATCCGCGCCTCGGCAACGAGCTCGTCGCAGAACAGCCGCGCTTCCTCGCGGGCGGCCTCCGCCGCGAAACGGCGCAGCAGCGTCAGCAGCGGCTCGATCTCGTCGGGCGACTCGTTCTCGCAGCGGGTGAGCGCGCGCTCGATGATGCGGCGCTTGAGGCGGCTGGCGCCGCCGATTTCATGGCCGAAGCCCTCCTCGCGCATCGCCTCGAGCGCCTCGCGGAAGGCGAGGAACGTCGACGCCGGCAGGCCGGCCTTGTCGTAGAGCGCGCGGAAGCTCGCGCCGCGGCGGTCGTGAACGATGCCGGTGACGCGGGCCAGCGGAACGCCGGCCAGCTCGGCCAGGGCTTCTTCGAAAAACTCAACGTTTCCAGAGAGTAACGAGCGAAGGATGAGACCGGCGTTGAGCTGGCGGCTCTCGCAGAGATGACGGATCAGCGGCCGGACCTCGTTTTCCGGCGACGCCGCGGCCAGCGCCACGGTCGCCTTCTCGCAGGCCTCGCGGGTGATGCGCCGGGCGCGGTCGGGGGCGAGCCAGGCGCGCGCGGCGACGAACTCCGCGAGCGTCTGCGACAGCTTCAGCACCAGCGCCTGCCGCGTCGGCGCCGGCAGGTCGGAGCGCTTGAGCAGCGCATCGCGGATCGCGGCGAGCCGACCGTGGCGCTCGACGATCCGGTCGAGCGAGAACGGCACGATCTCGGCGTATTGGTTCTCCAGGAGGATCAGGCAGGCCTCGGCGCAGCCGACCTCGGCGATGGCGGCCGCGACCGAGCACGGCAGCAGCGCGCGCATGGCGACCGCCGCCTGCCGCACGGTCTCCCCGCTCGCGACCGCCTCGACCAGGTCAGCGTCGAGCAGAAGCGGCGAACGGTGCAGGACCGGCCCCGCCACATCGGGCTGATCGCAGGCGAGCGCATGCACGATATTCGCCGGGGCATATTCGGACGCCGCGAACACATCGGCGAGCGCGCGGCGCACCAGCGGCGACGGGTCGTCGAGCAGCATGGTCATCGCGCCTTCGGCGGCGAGACGGTCGCTGTCGGTCATGTCGGAGTAGAGGTAGGCGCGGGCGAGCGCGCCAGTGGCTTCGGCGCGGATGCCGGAGGGAGCGGTGTGCAACCATTGCAGGAACTGACGAACGATCATGGACTCACCACAGGTACGGCCGGTACTGGCGCACCTTAGGCGCAGAGATTTAACAAAGCGTTCAGCATAAATATTCAGGATTGTTAACCAGCGCCTGCGGCTCAGACCCGGCCGCGGAACAAGGCCCGCGCGTCGGGGAGTTGCTCCTGAAACAGGTCGAGCGGGCCGCCCGCGGCGGCGGGCGCGGATGTCTCGGGCAGCGGCTGCGGCTTCGCCGGCGCGGCGGCCGACGGAGGCGGCGCAGGATTGCTCCAGAGCGCGCTGACGAGCGGCGAGACCGGCTCGGGCGAACCGGTGCTGCGAAACAGCCCGTGGAACACCGGACCGGACGGCGCGCTCGCGCCGGCCACCTGATTGGCCTCGCCGGCGCGCGCGATTTGCTCGGGCACGACCATGGGCTTGCCCGGCTTGACCACGCCGACCACCCGCTGCTCGCCCGCGCCTTGCCCTTGGCGCGCGTCCTGGAGATTGCCGGCCTGCCCCGCCAGTTGCGGCGCGACCTTGTTGGCCGGGCCTCCCCGCGCCACGCCGTAGCGGCCGACGAGCGAGCGATAGACCTCCGCGGCGCCGCGCGCGTTGCCGCGCGCGTCATAGAACACCTGCGGATTGGCGCGCGCCGGGCCGGAAAACACCGCGGCCGCGGGCGTGTACGGCCGCTCCTGCGCAAGCTCGATCAGCCGCGCGGCGCCCTGCGGCCCCATGAAGTGGGCGATGTAGAGCTCGCCTTCGGTCGGCGCGCGGCCGAGCCGCTCGCCGAGCTTGCCGGCGTTGGCCCGCGTATAGGCGCCGGCCATCAGCGCGTTGGCGTTGGGATCCGAGCGCAGCTCCATGATGCGGTCGTACATGCGCGGATCGCCGACCGTGTACTGCCCGGACGGCTGGCGCGAGATCGCGTTGGCATAGGGCGCATAGCCCAGCGCCCCACCCGTCTCCTTCAGCGTCCCGAGCCAGGTCTGCTCGATGAACTGAAACAGCCCCTTCGCCGAGGAGGTTCGTGCCTGCGCGTCGGCGTTGAAATTCGATTCGACCTGGGCGGTCGCAAGCAGATATTTGAAGTCCGCGCCGGTGACCCGCGCCGCCTGGCGGATCGCGCCGGTGACGGCCGGGGTGGAGGCGGTCTGCTCGATGTTCATTGTCGCCCTTGCCGCCCTCCGCTTTGCAGATTCTTGCGGCGGCCGGGGCGGAAGCGAACAGTTAACGATCGTGGTAAATGAATTCTTAACAGGCGACCGAACGGAGGACTTCAGATGGCCGACAGCAACACCATCACGGCGAACCGGCACAAGCGCGGCGGGCTCTATTTCGAGGCCTTCGAGGTGGGCTCGCTCACCGAGCACCGCTACTACCGGACCGTCACGCAGATGGACAACATGCTGTTCTCCAACATGACGCTCAACCCGCAGCCGCTGCACATCGACCGGCACTTCTGCGAGCAGGAGACCGAGTGGGGCCAGCCGCTGATGAACTCGCTGTTCACGCTCGGCCTGATGGTCGGCATCCAGGTCTCGGATATGACCAACGGCACGACCATCGCCAACCTCGGCATGACCGACGTGAAATTCCCCCACCCGCTGTTCGAAGGCGACACGGTGCACTGCACGACCGAGGTGGTGGGCAAGCGCGAGTCGAAGTCGCGGCCGGGCGCCGGCATCGTCGAGTTTCACCACCGCGCCTACAATCAGGACGACAAGCTCGTGGCGGAGTGCAAGCGCAGCGCGTTCATCCGGATGCGGCCGAAGTAGCGCCCGCCTGAGCTGAAGCCGACGGGCTCAAGCCGACGACGTCCGCCGGCTGAAGCACGCCATCAGCGCTTCCAGATCGGTCATCGCGGCGCGGGCGCCGACCTTGGCAAAGTCCTCGGGCGCGAACCCTCCGGTCAGGACGCCGATCGCCTCCGCGTGGACGCTGCGCGCGGCGAGCACGTCGAACGGCGTGTCGCCGATCATGACGGTGTCGCGGCCGCGGGCGCGGAGCTGTTTCAGCGCAAGCTGCAGCAGGCCGGGATGCGGCTTGCCCCGCTCGACATCGTCGCCGCAGGCGGTGGCATTGATCATGCCGCGCAGGCCGGTCAGGTCGAGATAATGGTCGAGCTCGCCGCGGCTGCAGTCGGTGGCGACACCGACGGCCTTGCCCGCCCGCCGCAGCATTTCGACCAGCAGGCGCGCCTGCGGGAAGGGCTTGACCTCCGTCAGATAGCGGGAGCGGTAGCGTTGTCCCTGGCTGTCGAGCCGGTGCAGCCTCTCCTCTTGAGTCAGGCCAGGCAGAAGATGCATCAGCATTTCAGTCCCATTGAGGCCGGACATGCGCTGCAATGTCTTGATCGCCACGTCGTGGCCGAACTCGGACAGCGTTTCGCGCCAGCACCGCAACGTCGCCGGCACGGCGTCGACCAGCGTGCCTTCGACGTCGAACAGCACCACCGGCACCTGCAGGCACGATCCGGCCGCGACGTTACGGCGTGATTTTGCTGCGGCCTCGGCGTAAGGCGCGTTCATTCGCGGCACGCGCACGGACACCGCACAGCGCTCGGCTGAGCCATGGGCACCTCCACAGGATTTCAGCTCGACCTTGAGAAAACAGGTGAGCACACGCCCGGTTCCCCGCGCCGGCCGATTGAACCCTGGCGCGCAATTCGCGTTGAACCGCGGGGGCGTGCCAGGTGTCAACCGGCCGGAATGGGGATGACGGACGCAGTTGATTTTGCCGGTTTCTAACTGCGGCATCAGCGTATTGGTACGCGCCGACGTCTCACCTGTTCCTGGTGCTCCCCCGTTCGCCGACTTGCTGAAGCAAGCGCGGCCGGACCGTCGGCCTGAAGGCGTCGCTGCCAGGAGCGCAGGGCGTTCGACCATGATCCATTGCGTCCCGCGCACGCGCAAATAGGAACATCGGCCTTCGCCTCACGTTAGCGTTTCAGCATTCAGGCCTCGCCGCGCACCCGCAACGGCCGGGCCAGACTCACGTTGGACGGTGCGCATGGCCAAGAAGAGACGCAAACGCCGCTACAGCCGCAGCGCCAGCAGCGATGTCAAAAGCGAGATGCACCGCTACAAGCGCGGCACCGCGAAAAGCGGACGCGGCGGCCGAGGCGGCCGGGTGAAGAGCCGCAAGCAAGCGATCGCCATCGGGCTGTCGAAGGCGAGAAAGAAAGGCAAGCAGGTTCCGCGCAAGAAACGATGATCGGAGGCAAACGATGGCTGTCGCGGCATACGAGATCGTGAGAAGCGACGCGGGCTGGAGCGTGGCGCACCAGGGAAAGGCCACCGGCTCCTACGCGACCAAGGAGGCCGCATTCGAGGCCGCCGCCGCGGCCGCGTCGAACGCCATCAAGCAAGGCCACGAGGTGAAGCTGTCGGTTCCAGGCGCACAAGGCAGCGAGCCGACGCTGGGCACCTCGTAAAGCCGAATGCCGGAGTGCCCGATGCACATGCTCGCCAGCCTTCTGCTGATTGGCGCCTGCGCCCTGCCGCTCGCCGCATGCGGGGATTCGGCGAAGCTTCCCGAGCAGAGCACCGTGGGCCCGAGTCCCACGCTGCCGGAGCCCAACTCGACCCTGATCCCGACCGTCAACATCGCCACCGCCAAGGGCTGGCCGGAGGGCGCAAAGCCCGTTGCGGCACAGGGGCTTTCGGTCACCGCCTTCGCGCAGGGGCTTGAGCACCCGCGCTGGCTGCTGGTGCTGCCGAACGGCGATGTGCTGGTCGCAGAAAGCAACGGTCCCGAACGGCCGGAGGACGCCGCCGGCATCAAGGGCATGATCTACAAGCAGGCACAGAAGCGGGCCGGCGCCGGCGCGCCGAGCGCGAACCGCATCACGCTCCTGCGCGACGCCGATGGCGACGGTGTCGCCGAGAAGCGCACGGTGCTGCTGAAAGACCTCTATTCGCCGTTCGGCATGGCGCTGGTCGGCGACACGCTCTACGTCGCCAATGCCGATGCGGTGGTGAGCGTCCCCTACAAGGATGGCGACACACAGATCGCGCAGCCGGCCAAGAAGGTCGCCGACCTGCCCGGCGGACCGCTCAACCACCATTGGACCAAGGGGCTGGTGGCGAGCCGCGACGGCACGCGGCTTTACGCGTCGGTCGGCTCCAACAGCAATGCCGCCGAGAACGGGCTCGACAAGGAAGACAAACGCGCCGCCATCCACGAGATCGATCCGGCGACCGGGCAATCGCGCGTGTTCGCGTCCGGGCTGCGAAACCCGGTCGGCATGGCGTTCGAGCCGGAAAGCGGCGTGCTGTGGACGGTGGTCAACGAGCGTGACGAGCTCGGCAGCGATCTCGTTCCCGATTACCTGACCTCGGTGAGAGACGACGCGTTCTACGGCTGGCCCTTCAGCTACTGGGGCCAGCACGTGGACAGCCGTGTGCCGCCCAATCCGGAGATGGTCGCCAAGGCCGTCGTCCCCGATTATGCGCTCGGCAACCACGTCGCGGCGCTGGGGCTTGCCTTCGCGCAAGGGACGCTGCTGCCAGAGAGGTTCCGCAACGGCGCCTTCATCGGCGAGCACGGGTCGTGGAACCGCAATCCGCGGAGCGGCTACAAGGTAGTGTTCGTGCCGTTCGGCAATGGCAAGCCGAACGGCGCGCCGGTCGATGTGCTGACCGGCTTCGTCAACGACAAGGACGAGGCGCAGGGCCGGCCGGTCGGCGTCGCGATGGACAAGGCCGGGGCGCTGCTGGTGGCTGATGACGTCGGCAACGCGGTCTGGCGTGTCACGCCCGCCGCGGCCAAGGCCGCGGCGCGATAATGGGAGAGGACCGACGGCCGCCAAGAGGAAAAACACGGAGAGCGAGCGGCCGGGCGCGCCCTGGACGACGCCGGGAACCGACCAGCCGGAGAAGCGTCCCGGGCCGTTCGCCCAGGCCCCGTCGCGCACGCCGCCCACGAAGGAGCAGCGCGGGCGCGACGACGAAAAGGAACCGGACGACAAGATGGATGCCGTAATGCGCGACACGCCACTCTAGGGCTTGCGCTTTCGGTATCCGAAACGGGTGGACCGCCGCGAGTTGCCTCAAAACCGCTCGGAGGGCAGCTCCACGCGGCGCGACGGCCCGGCGATTAGATAGGGAGTACTTGGCGTCTTGGCAGCCCCCGGCGCTTCAACAAATAGCCCTCACGCAGCGAATTTTTGTCATTGCGCTGTCGCAATCCGGCAGCCGTCCAGCCTGGCGCTCCGGTGTCGCCCATGACGGGAGAAGGAAAAACTCTTATCGGAACCTCGGGCTGGAGCTACCGGTCGTGGCGCGGCCCTTTCTTTCCGGACAAATTGCCCGCGCGGCTGCATCTTGAATTCTACGCTGGACGCTTTCCAACGACCGAGCTGAACGGCGTGTTCTACCGCACGCCGACCGTGGACGCGGTTCGCGGCTGGGCCGAGCAGACGCCGGACGATTTCGTGTTCGCCTGGAAGGCGTCGAAATTCATCACCCACTGGAAGCGGCTGAAGGACACGGCGCGCAACAGCCTCGACCTGCTGGAATCGCGGCTGCGGCTGCTCGGCGACAAGGCGGGACCGGTTCTCTTCCAACTGCCGCCGCAGTTCGAAAAAAACCGCGAACGGCTGGCCGCCTTCCTGAAGATGCTCCGCGTTGGGCGCGAGTATGCGTTCGAGTTCCGCCATCCGAGCTGGTACGAGGACGACATCATCGATCTGCTGCGCGACCAGGGTGTCGCGCTGTGCATCTCCGATCACCACGATGCGCCCTCGCCTTGGCTCGTCACCGCGGACCACGTCTATCTGCGCGGACACGGCCCGCAGGGCCGCTATCGCGATCACTACCGGCCGGGCACGCTCGCAGAATGGTCCCGTTTCCTGCAGCGGCAGCGAAGGCAGAAGCGCCGCGCTTACGTCTATTTCGACAACGACCAGAAGAGCGCAGCGCCGAGGGACGCAGCGAAGCTGATCGGACTGCTGCCGCGAAGCTTGCGCAAAACCGCCCGGCCCCCGACGGAACCGCCCACGGCCGTCCACGCGATGGATTGAGCGGGACAATGGCCGACGCGCTTCTTCCGATTCCGCTCACCGAGAAAACGGTGCACCTTTGCATCGACATGCAGCGCATCTTTGCGCCGGGCGGCCCCTGGGCCACACCCTGGATGGGGCGCGTGCTGCCGGTCGTTACGGAAATCGCCGGGCGTTTTCCTGCGCGCACGGTGTTCACCCGCTTCATGACGCCGCAGCAGCCGGAGAACATGCCCGGCATGTGGCAGCGATACTACCGGCGCTGGCGCGAGACGACGCGCGACCGGATCGACTCCGCGCTGCTTGAGCTCGTGCCTCCGCTCGCTCGCCTGACACCACCCGCCACCGTGATCGACAAGACCCGCTATTCGCCTTTCGCGGAGCCACAACTGCTGCAGCATCTGCGTCAGCGTGACGCCGACGGATTGATCGTCACCGGCTCGGAAACCGACGTCTGCGTGCTTGCCGCCGTGCTGGGCGCGGTCGATCTGGGATATCGCGTGATTGTGGTGCGCGACGCCATCTGCAGCTCCTCCGACGAGGGCCACGACGCGTCGCTTCGCGTCTATCACCGGCGCTACTCGGAGCAGATCGAGACCGCCGATGCCGACGAGGTGCTTCGCCGCTGGGCCTGAGCCGTTCATCCGACCGGAACTGAGGCAGTCTCGCTGCGTTTTCTTTCAGAACGCATGCGAGAGGTACCACCATGGACGGCGACGCAGGCGGATGGATGTGGCTTTTGATCGACGTGGGGTTGGTGGCGGTTCTGGGCGCTGCCCTGATCTACGGCATCGTGCAGTGGCGAAACCAGCCGAAACGTCCTGCCGTGCAAGAGCGGCGTGATCAGGCGACCCGGCGTCTTTACGACAAGCCGGATCAATCGCCATCGCGATAGCCGAGGGACCGGCGTTCCGGTCGCGTCAGGTGCGATATGTCCGACGACATGGCGGATCACGACGTCGAGCCTCGTCATGGGATGCCGAGCCCGAAGCTTGCGCGCGAGGAATTCCGCCGCCGCTACCTGCAGCAATTCGTCGATCCGGCCTTCGACCGGATCCGCCGACATCTCGACCAAGCTGCCGACATCGCCTGGGAGGCCTATCAGGCCAGCCGCAAGGCGCCGCTGACGCAAACGGCCGGCGACGAATTCCACGATCCGTCCTATGAGCTGTCGGTCGACTGGCTCGGCGCCCGTGCTGCCATCATGGCCGCGCAAAAGCAGCATGCCGACGCCGGCGCGCGGCGGCGCATCCTGCTGATCAGCGCCTCGCCGCGCAGCGAGCATACCTGTCCCGGAGAGATGTCCAAGACCTGGCGGCTCGTGCAAACAGCCCGGCATGCGATCGAGGATCGGCATGCCTGCGACATCGAGATTCTGGATCTTTCGCGCATCACCTCCGAATACGGCCGCAACATCCTTCCCTGCAAGGCATGCTTTTCCACCGCGGCCCCGCTCTGCCACTGGCCGTGCTCCTGCTATCCGAACCATTCGCTGGGACAGACGCAGGACTGGATGAACGACATCTATCCCCTGTGGGTCGCGGCGCACGGCGTCATGATCATCACGCCGGTGCATTGGTATCAGGCGACGTCACCGCTGAAGCTGATGATGGATCGCCTCGTCTGCGCGGACGGCGGCAATCCTGATCCGACACGGACCAAGGGCAAGAACGCGAAGCTTGCGAAAGAGATCGAGATGGCAGGATGGGACTACCCGCGCCACCTGGAGGGCCGGCTGTTTTCGGTGGTCGTGCACGGTGACGTCGAGGGCGCGGAGAATGTCCGCCGCTCGATCTCGGACTGGCTCTGCTTCATGCACATGATCCCGGCCGGAGCGAAGGCCGAGCTTGA
Source organism: Xanthobacteraceae bacterium (assembly GCA_019746355.1). The sequence goes on from JAIESC010000287.1 coordinate 9,080, forward strand.
TCGCTACATCGGCTATTGGAAGCCTTATGCCACGAGCCACGCCGAGCTCGATCGCGACACGGCGATCCAGCAGGAGGTCGCGAATGCCGCAAGCACGCTCGTGGACGCGGTCCTCGCCAGCCAGCGCGGCAGGCTGCTCCATGCAGGGGACGACCTGCCCGAGCCGCGGCAGAAATAAGGCGCGGCCACCTTGATCCGGCGCCCGGCGCTCAGGTCGCAGACGGCTCCGGCAGCGTCTGCTTTCTGCGACGCACGAGCAGGAACACCACGGCACCCACGCCGATCAGGACCGGACCGCTGATCAGACCGTAGAGGAAGCCGATCTTCGACTGGGCCGAAGCGACGGTCGCGATTGCCTCGGCGACCGCCCGTTCGGCTTCGTTGCGCGCCCGCTCCGCCTCGGCCTGGACCCTCGCGGCTTCCGCCCGTGCGATTTCCACCACGGTCTCGGCGCTCGCCTTCTCCGCCACCGCCTCGTTTCCGCCGGCCTTGCTTTCCGATGCCGCCGCGATGACGACCTTGACCGACGTCGCCCTGCTCGCAGCCGGCCGATCCGCCGGGGTCTTGTCGGGTGCGATCCTGAACTCCGCGGCGTCCTCAGCCTCTGCCCTCTCGACCGCGGCGCGGTCCGCCGACGCCATCACCGACGCGGCTTTCTCGATCGCAGGCCTTGCGACGGCGGGCTTGCCGACTTCGGGCTTGCCGACATCGGGCTTGGCGACATCGGGCTTGCCGACATCGGACTTGGCGACTTCCGGCCTTGCGACCTCAGGCCTTGCGACTTCGGGTTTGGCCGCCTCGGGCTTGGCGACATTCGTCCTGGCCGCGGACATGGCGGCCACCGCGGTCGCCGCATCCACCGACCTGAACGTCAAAGCGTCCAGCACGGTGCCAACCACCGTGCACGTGCCGTCAACCCGCGGCTTCTGGCCTTGCAGATCGAGGCGGCGGCTGTTGTCGCGGATCGCCCCGTCGACCCGATAGGGAATCCGGCCGCACCGGCCTTCAAAGCCGTAAACGGTGCCGACGAACCTCTGGTCCGTCACCTTTCCTTCCAGGAAAAGGTCGCCGCGCTGCGCGCCGACGGCCTCGGCTTCGGGGTCGGGCTGGACATAGAAGAACTTTCGCAAGCTGCCGTCGGCGACCATCTTCAGGGTGGAGCCGTTGAAGCTCCAGTATTCACGGCCGGCCCCCTGAGCCGCCGGCGCCTGTGCCGCGCGAGCCGGTGCCGCGCTGGTCGTGGGCGGAGCATGCGCCTGTGTCTGGGCCTGCGGGCGGCAGCCGGCACGGACCGCGGCAACCAAGGTGTCGGTTGGGCCCACGCCGCGCTGGATCAGCTGCCAGATTTGCGAATTGCGGGCGCGAAGCGCCTTGTCGACACAGTTGACCTCGCTTTGCGAAAGCTTTCGCCAGGCCGCGTGGGCCGCGTCGACCTTGGCGCTCGGCGCGGCGGCGGTCTGCGTCCATGCGCTGCCGGCCGGCAGCAGGCCGATCGCCGCGGCGGCGAGCCACAAACAAGGCCTCAATCCCGCTCCCCGAGCGGCCGCACCACTTCGTACTGACGATATCGTCATTTCAATTCCGTTTTGTTGTGTCGTCAGGCGGCGTGGCCGGCGCTGTTCGCGGTGAGATTTTCGCTGTGTTGGTTCGCCGCCCGCGACCTTTCAAGCGCCGCGTGGAGCGCCGCGGAGGCCGTGTCGAGCTGAATCCTGAGCTGTGCGATCGAGTTCAACAGGTTGTCGCGCCGCAGCCCGGCCGCTTTCGCGACCGTCGAATAGGCGAAATGCCGTGGATCGCAAACTCCCGTTCGGTCCTCTTCGGCGCGCACCTCACGGTCGAGCTCGGCGGCGAGCCGCTCGAAGTCGGCGATCATGCTGCGGGTTTGCGCGACCCTGCGCCGGCATGCGGCGATCTCAAAGTTCGTCAGGCGCACGTGCGCGATCAGCGGGTCCATCGAGCCCCCCGATTGAGGTTCCTGCCTCCTCACGTCGCCGCAGCTTTGGCCTTCGCGTACGAAAAAATCCTTGGGATGGATTTTCTCTGCTGCAAACGTTAGGAGGCGGTCCAACGCCGCGCAATGCCGCAATGGTTTTTGCGTAAACGGATATGGCTAACGCCGCCCGCGTTTCGGGCGGCCTGGCTGTGCATAACCTTCAGCTGCCAAGGCCTTCAACTGTGAAGGCTTTCAACTGTGAAGGCTTTCAACTGTGAAGGCCTGGCGCCTCGTGGCCGGTGCGCGCGACGTATTCGGTGTAGCCGCCGCCATACTGGTGAACGCCTTCCGGGGTCAGCTCCAGCACGCGATTAGACAGCGCGGCAAGGAAACGCCGGTCATGCGAGACGAACAGCATGGTGCCCTCGTAGGCCGCGAGCGCGTTGATCAGCATCTCCTTGGTCGCCATGTCGAGATGGTTGGTCGGCTCGTCCAGCACCAGGAAATTCGGCGGATCGAACAGCATCTTCGCCATCACCAGGCGCGCCTTCTCGCCGCCGGAGAGCACGCGGCAGCGCTTCTCCACGTCGTCGCCGGAGAAGCCGAAGCAGCCGGCGAGCGCGCGGAGCGCCCCCTGTCCGGCCTGCGGGAACGAATGCTCCAGCGACTCGAACACGGTCTGCTCGCCATCCAGCAGGTCCATCGCGTGCTGGGCGAAGTAGCCCATCTTCACGCTGCCGCCGAGCGCCACCGTTCCGTCGTCCGGCTCGGTCGCGCCGGCGACGAGCTTGAGCAGCGTCGACTTGCCCGCGCCGTTGATGCCCATCACGCACCATCGCTCCTTGCGCCGAACCGTGAAGTCGAATCCCTCGTAGACGGTGCGGCCGCCGTAGCCCTTATGAACGCGCTTGAGGCTGACCACGTCCTCGCCGGAGCGCGGCGCGGGGGGAAAGTCGAACACAACCGTCTGGCGGCGCTTCGGCGGCTCGACGCGCTCGATCTTATCGAGCTTCTTGACCCGGCTCTGCACCTGCGCGGCATGGGAAGCACGCGCCTTGAAGCGCTCGATGAACCGGATCTCCTTGGCGAGCATCGCCTGCTGGCGCTCGAATTGCGCCTGCTGCTGCTTCTCGTTCAAAGTCCGCTGCTGCGCGTAGAACTCGTAGTCGCCCGAATAAGCGTTGAGCGATCCGCCGTCGATCTCCACGACCCTGGTGACGATGCGGTTCATGAACTCGCGGTCGTGCGAGGTCATCAGCAGCAGGCCCTCGTAGCCTTTCAGAAACTGCTCGAGCCAGATCAGGCTTTCGACATCGAGGTGGTTGCTCGGCTCGTCGAGCAGCATCGCGTCGGGCTGCATCAGCAGGATGCGGGCGAGCGCCACGCGCATTTTCCAGCCGCCGGACAAGGCGCCCACGTCGCCGTCCATCATCTCCTGGCTGAAGCTCAAGCCGGCGAGGACCTCGCGGGCGCGGCCTTCGAGCGCATAGCCGCCAAGCTCCTCGAAACGAGCCTGCACCTCGCCGTACCGGACGATGATCTCATCCATCTCGTCGGCCCGATCGGGGTCCGCCATCGCGGCCTCGAGGTCCTTCAGCTCGGCTGCGACCGTGGAGACCGGGCCTGCGCCTTCCATCACCTCGGCCACTGCGCTCCGCCCCGACATCTCGCCGACGTCCTGGCTGAAGTAGCCGATGGTGATCCCGCGATCGACCGCCACCTGCCCTTCGTCGGGCTGCTCCTGTCCGGAGATCATCCGGAACAGCGTGGTCTTGCCGGCGCCGTTCGGGCCGACCAGGCCGACCTTCTCACCCTTGTGGAGCGCCGCCGAGGCCTCGATGAAAAGAATCTGATGGCCGTTCTGCTTGCTGATGTTGTCGAGACGAATCATGGACGGAGGGAGGCTTCAAGGAGATTGCGGCCGCCCTTATGCCACGGAATGCCGGCGCGGGAAGAGGTTTCTCAACCGACACCGTGCTGTGTTCCGGACCCGAGGCGCGCCAAGCTACTCGCTCGGCATCGTGCGAATTGCGCGTCCGGGGACGCCGGCTCAGGCTCCGTTTCTGACGGCGGAGATTTTCTCCTGAGCGTGGACCCACTTGCCCTGCGGATGGTCGACGTATTGGAAGAATTCGTTGGTGAACGAGCCCTGGTAACAGGTCAACCTGTAAGGCGTGGTTGCAACGTTCAGGCCATGGAGCGCCCGGTTCAACACCGCGGGACCGGTGAGCTCGAAGACGTTGTCGCTTGCCGCCCGGTTGATGTTGTCCAGCATGGATTTGATCACCAGCTCGAGGCGCGGATTACCCGGCACGCTGGCCATGAAGTAATTCGAGAGCTCCCCGTCGCGGTGCTCGATGAACAGCTCCTCGCGATCCGGCTTGATCGCGAAGCCAAGCGGCCAGGCCGCGTGCGCGTCGATGTCCAGATAGACGCCGCCGAGGCGATACAGCACCAGCACACGCCAGAGGTCGGCCTGCGCTGCGCCGATTTGCAGCTTCGAATAGCTTTCGAACACCTCGGCGGGAAAGTTCGCCTTGATAAAGGCGGCGCGCTCGCCCGTGTCCATGAAGCGATAGGCATAGGTGGGCGAGAGCCACCGGTTGCACAGATAGTTGAAATAGACCGCGATCGTCACCCGATCCGAATAGTTGGTTTGCCAGATGACCTTCGGGATTCGGTGCCGCCCTGGCCGCGACAGGAGCGGTGCGGAATGATGCGGGAGGGAAAAGCGCTTCCGCGGCCACATCAGGTGGAAAGAGTAACTGAGTACCTTCGTGCAGTTTCCGTAGATCTTGGTTCCGCGAGCGAACAGCCACCGCACGCTGCCCAACATGGATGTACCCCTTCCCGAACAAAAATGACACTCCGCCGGGCGAATGGTTCCCAGCACCGCGAACAGACGGCAACGGGCGGTTTTGTACCGCCGGAATTCAACATTCTCCATATGACAAAATGACAAAGGCCCGGTCGCCCGGGCCTTCGGTGTGGTGTCCCACACGACGGTTGCACTTCAAGAAGGCAGTTTCAAATCCGGTGGCTGCAACACGATCGCCGCAAGGCAGAGCGCGAACGACAGCCCGATAACGACGGCGAAAAATCCGGCCCACATCGGCGTCATCCCCTGATCTCGTATCCCTTGGCGCGCTTGAGCGGCGCCACATGCGTGAGGTCGATCTTGTCACCCTCGTCGGCGCACTCGTTCGAGCAATAGAAATGCCCGTCATTGGCGCGGACGCACTTGCCGAGAAACGGCTTCCGGCACGAGGGCAGGAAGCAGCAGATCGGCGAACCCGCCTGAAGATAGCGGCTAGCCACGACGCACCTTCCGCCTCGCCGCCCACACCACCAGGAACGCACTGAACATCGGGAAATCTCCGTTGAAGGACCGCTGGAGCCATCCTATAGAACAAATCAGGAACGAAAAGTCAAGGGGTTCGGCAAAGAGGTCCAGATGAGCGAGCTTTCCGACCACAAGCGCGTTTACGCGCGTCTTCGCCGCGCTATGGAAATCGACCGGCACTCAGGTAATTCTCGATGCGGCCGACTCCTCGGCCCACAAGGTGCTGGCGTTCTGCGTCGGCCTGTCGCTGGCGCCGCGCGGCCACACGCGGCTCCGGAGCAATCAATGGCACTTCGTGTTCTGTTTTTCGAAGCGGGAAGACGCGGAGAAAATCCTGGCGCGCTTCCGCGGGCGCTGGTTCAAGACACCGCACGTCGCTTTCGAGGAGCAGTCACTATTTCGACATCGGACGGAGTAAGCTTCAGCCGGGCTTTTCCCTGCTGCAGCATTCCAATGCGAACTGGTTTTCTCCGCCTCACTGCTGTCGCTGTTCTTGCGTTCGCGGCGCCAAGCGACGCGGAGGCGGCCTTTTGCGCGTCATACTTCAACGGCGGCACCAATTGCGGCTTCGCGACCTTCCAGCAGTGTCTCGACAGCGTGCGCGGCGTCGGCGGCCAATGCGGACCCGCGCCGGGGTCGGCCGGCGAAGCGCGCAGGCGGCCGGATCGGCCGGACGCGCGGCCAAGACGCGAGCCGGAGCGCAAACCGGCCGCAGGCACCCCGCGCGAGACGACACGCC
>JAIESC010000099.1 GCA_019746355.1 Xanthobacteraceae bacterium
GTCCGCGTGCTGGCCACGCTGCCGCAGTTTCCGCCGCTCGCCGCGGGCGAGATCGTCACCACCGGCACCATCACCGATGCCTGGCCGGTCACCGCGGGCGAAACCTGGTCGTCGGACTATGGCGAATTGGGACTCTTAGGGCTGACGCTGAGCTTCGGCTGAGGCTCAACCGCGTCACCAAGAGCCGTCACGCGAATATCCGTTGCCGCGGTAGAGCGGATCGAACCGCATTGTCATCCAGCCCGCCATTGACCATGATGCCGTGCGACCCGCGACCAGGTTCCGCGGCAACACGATTTGCCAGACCAACGAAAAAACATCTCGCTGGGGGATACGCACATGACCACACGTCGAGGTCTTCTTAAAGGCGCGGGCGCTGCGGGAATCCTGTTTTGCAGCTGCGGATTGCTCGACCGGGCGCATGCGCAAAAGGCAGCCCAGCGTCTGCCGGTCACGATCAAAGGCAAGCGGATCAAGACCATCGACGTCCACGCGCATTGCCTGTTTCACGAAGCGCTCGCCCTGATGAGCGACGACGCCGCGGCGGTGGTCCCCAAGACCAAAGGCGCGCAGCAGATGTTCGTCGGCAACGCGGCGGATGTGCGCCTCAAAGCCATGGACGCGATGGCGATCGACATGGAGGTGCTGTCGATCAATCCATTCTGGTACCGCAAGGATCGCGACACGGCGGGGCAGATCGTCAAGATCAACAATGAGAAGCTCGCGGAATTCTGCGCGGCGAAGCCGGACCGGTTTGCGGCCTTTGCCAGCCTCAGCCTGCAGTATCCCGACCTCGCGGTGAAGGAGCTCGAGACCGCAGTCAAGAAGCAGGGCCTCAAGGGCGCCGCGATCGGCGGCAGCGTTCTCGGCGAGGACTTTTCCAGCGAGCGCTTTCATCCCGTCTGGGCCAAGGCCGAGGAGCTCGGCGCGGTGCTGTTCATCCATCCGCAGAGCACCCCGCAACTCGCCAACCGCTTCAAGGGCAACGGCTGGCTGGCGAACACCATCGGCAATCCGCTCGATACGACGATCGCGCTTCAGCACCTTATCTTCGAGGGCACCCTCGACAAATATCCCGGCCTTAAGGTCGTCGCCGCGCACGGCGGCGGCTATCTGCCGTCCTACGCGCCGCGGTCGGATCACGCCTGCTTCGTGTCGCCGCAAAACTGCAACCCCGACATCAAGCTCAAGAAGAAGCCGACGGAATATCTCAACCAGCTCTATTTCGACGCGCTGGTGTTCACGCCCGAGGCGCTCCGCCATCTTGTGGCGCAGGTCGGCGCAAGCCAGATCATGCTCGGCTCCGATCACCCAATCCCGTGGGAGGAGCATCCGGTGGATCACGTCTTCGCCACCACGACGCTCAGCGACAAGGACAAGGCTGCGATCCTCGGCGGCAACGCAGCGCGTCTGTTCGGCATAAAAGCATAGGACTCTTCAGTGGACATCGACGCAGTCGCGCCCGGCTTCGAGCGCATCGTCGGCTCCGAGCCGCCGTTCGACCAGATCGCCCAGGGCACCTATTTCGGCGAAGGCCCCGTGTGGGATCGCCGCAAGCGGCGCTTTCTTTGGGTCGATATCATCGGCGACACGATCTACCAGTGGATTCCCGGCACCGGAAAATCCGTGCTGGTGCATCCCTCCAGCCACGCCAACGGGATGACGTTCGATCGTGACGGACGCCTGGTGATCGCCGGCTGGTCGCAGCGAACCATCTGGCGCATCGAACACGATGGTTCATTCACCACCATCGCATCGCACTGGCAGGGCAAGAAATTCAACAGCCCGAACGACATCGTCGTGCGTTCGGACGGCTCGGTGTACTGGACCGACTCCGCGGGCGGGCTCGTTATTCCGGGAATGGTTGGCGAGGACCTGCAGCGCCAGCTCGACATCCAGGCGGTGTTTCGCCTCACTCCGCAGGGCAAGGTCGAACTCACGGTTGAGGACACGGTCTACCCCAACGGGCTCTGCTTCAGCCCGGACGAGAAGATCCTTTACGTCAACGATACTCGGATGGCGCATATCCGCGCGTTCGATGTTGCGCCTGACGGCAGCGTCGGCAACGGCCGCCTGTTTCACAAGCTGACCGGCAGCGAAGCCGGCGTTGCCGACGGCATCAAGTGCGACCAGGAGGGCAACGTCTACTGCACCGGCCCGGCCGGCGTGCACGTTATCGCTCCGGACGGCAAACTGCTCGGCCGGCTGCTCGTTCCCGGCGGGCACACCACCAACATCGCATGGGGCGACGATGACTGGCGCTCGCTGTACATGACGACGTACCACTCGGTGTTTCGCACGCGCCTCAATATTCCTGGCGTGCCGGTCTGGTAGGGAGCGTGCCATGAACTGGCAATTCCAACGGGTCGCCGGACCATTTGCCGGACCAGCCGGTGGCGTCGTCTGGGACGGCAAGCGCGGCAAGGTCCTGTTCAGCACTGTGGACGAGGGCCGGTTGCTCTGGTTCGAGCCGGCGAGCAAGGCGGTCGCCGAGTTCCGTCGCTACGCCAACCGGGTCAACGGCCTCGCCTTCGGCCCGGACGGCGGGCTCTACGGCGCGCAGGAAGGCGGGCGGCGGCTCGTCGAGTTCACCGCCGACGGACGCACGGTTGCGGTCGACGCCCTGCTCGACGGCAAATATCACAATCAGCCGAGCGATCTCGTCGTCGACGTCCGCGGCCGCATCTATTTCACCGACCCGCGCCACCCCGTGATCCCGTTCGGACCGTCGATCTTTCCATTCCTCGACCACTGCTCCGTGCTTAGGCTCGAGCGCAACGACCGTCGGGCCTGGGTCGCAAGCCGCATGACTTACGACACCGTCAATCCCCGCGCAGTGCTGCTGTCGCCGGACGAAAAGACGCTCTACGTCGCCGATGGCGAGCCGCGCGAAGGCGAGCGGCGCGAGTTGCGCGCCTACCCCATCCGGGACGACGGCACGCTCGATCATCCGATCGTGCTGCACACATTCGGCGCCGACCACCGCGGTCCGCATCGTGGTATCGAAGGCATGTGCCTCGATGCCGACGGCAACATCGTGGCCGTTGGCGGCTCGCTGCGGAGCGGACCGGGTCCTCTCGTCTACGTATTCGCGCCGACCGGCGCGGTCATTGAGACCCATGCAATCCCGGACGACCTGCCCAACCGATGCTGCTTTGGCGCTGACGACGACTTCTATGTCACCACTGCCGGTGGCTGCCTTTACCGGTCGCGCGCCGGACGCCGCGGGCCTTCAGCCAAAGGGTAGCGCAGGTCCCGCACAAGGTGCGGCACGGGTTTTCCGAATAGGACATGCGCAAAACGTAGGAATCGCAAATCAATCATCGACGGAGCTGCCCATGCTTTGCCGCAGATGCACCAACGTCGTTCTTGCTTTCGTGGCTCTCGCCCTGTTGGCGCTGCTGTTCGGCGACGAAATGGCGGCCCGGGCGCAGGATTACCCCAACCGGTTCATTCGCGTGATCGTCGGCCCGGGGCCTGATCTCGTCGCGCGGCTGTTCGGGCCGAAGATGTCCGAGGCGCTCGGCCAGCAGGTTGTGATCGAGCCGCGCCCGGGCGCCGGCGGCATCATCGCAGCCCAGACCGTCGCGACCGCGCAGCCCGACGGCTACAATCTGCTGCTCGCAACCGCCTCCTATACGATCAACACTGCCCTCCGGACCACGCCGTACGACATGAGGAAGGACTTCGCACCGGTTGCGCGGGCGAGCACCTCGCCCTTCATTCTGGTGGTGCACCCTTCCGTGCCGGCCAAGACGGTGGGCGAATTGATCGCGCTCGCGAAGTCGAAGCCCGGCCAGCTCAACTACGCCTCATCCGGGATCGGGACGCCGCCGCATCTCGCCGGCGAGTTGTTCAAGAGCATGGCCGGCATCGACATTGTGCACGTGCCGTTCCGCGAGGCGAATTCGGCGCTGAATGCCGTGGTCAGCGGCGCTGTGCAGATGATGTTCTCGATCTCATCCACCACCACGCCGCAGGTGACGGCCGGCACCGTGCGCGGGCTCGGAGTAACGACGCTCGAGCCGACCCCGCTGGTTCCTGGAATGCCATCGATCTCGCAATCCGGACTCTCCGGCTTCGAAGTGACCGGTTGGAACGGGTTCGTTGCGCCTGCGGGCACGCCGGCATCGATTGTCGGGAAGCTCAATGCCGCGGTTCAGCTCGGGCTCGACGATGCCGATGTGCGCAAGCGGCTGGAGGCGGCTGGATACGAACCGGCGGCACGCAACATGCCGGACGAGTTCGCCCGCTTTATCGAAGTCGACACCAAGCGGTGGGTCGACATCGTCGAGAAGGCGAATATCCAGGTAAAATGATTGCCGGCCCTTCCAAGGGTCGTTTCGCCGCTCAATCGTCCCAATCCGGCGTGCCGCCCCACTCGACGATGCGGCCGCCGGGATGGGCGAGGCCCGCGATCTCCTTCATCTCCGCCGCCGTGAGCTTGAAGTCGAAGATCGCGAAATTCTCCTTCAGCCGCTCGGAGCGGCTGGTGCGCGGGATGACGATGACGCCATGCTGCACGAGATAGCGCAGGCACACCTGCGCCGCGGTCTTGCCGTGCGCCTTGCCGATCTTCGCAAGCACCGCGTCGCCCTTCACCCGGCCGCGGGCGATCGGGCTGTAGGCCGTCACCGACAACCCGCGCTTCCTGCTCGCCGCGATCACCTTGGCCTGGTCGAGGTAGGGATGGCACTCGATCTGGTTGTTGACCAAAGGCTCGGTCGCGTAGCCCACCGCCTCCTCGATCAGCGCCACGGTGAAGTTCGACAGCCCGACATGCCGCGCCACGCCTTCGCGCTTCATCTTGCAGAGCGCGCCGATGGTCTCCTTCAGCGGAATGCTGGGATTGGGCCAGTGGATCAGCAGCAGGTCGACGCTCGGCATCTTCAGCTTTCGGATGCTCTCGCGCGCCGAGCGATCGAAGTCGCGGGCGCGCAGGTCGCTCGACCAGACCTTGGTGGTGATGAACACCTCGTCGCGCGGCACACCTGAGGCGCGCAGCCCCTCGCCCACGGCCTCCTCGTTGCCGTACATCGCCGCGGTGTCGATGTGGCGGTAGCCGAGCCGCAGCGCCTCGTCGACCATCTCGGCGCAGGTCCTGCCGCGCAGGTCCCAGGTGCCGAGACCGATCAGCGGAATGCGCGCGCCGCCTGCTTCGACGGATTGCGTTTCGCCCACCTGAACCATTGCCTCCTCATTCCGCCGCAACCGCCGGATAGCTCGCGAGAATGCCTTTCCGGCACGGCCATGCCAACCCCACGAGCCTGAACCGCAGTTTCATCAAGCCGTCACGGCGCGGTCACGCCACGGGTTCGGCGGGCGTTGCCCGGCACGATGGCGGCGAACGGCTCCGGCCTGCAGATGGCGACGGCACGCAACCTGCTGATGGGCGACGCTGCCGTGCGCGATCTTTTGTCCGGCACGCACTGTGTGAAGCAGTCCGAAAAGCCGCCCGCCCGCCGGTCCATGAGGACCGACGAACGTCGTTTAGCGGACAAGGCGGATATCGACCCCAAGATTCAGGTTCGCCCACATGCGGTCGGTCGTATAGGCGGGCAACCGTTCGCGCTCGGCCAAAGCCAAGCAAGCCCGATCGCCCACCGACAGACCAAACCTTCTGGTGAGCAATCGCAATTCGCCTGCACGGCGCGCCAGCGGCAGATCGTGAGCGACGACAATGAAAGCCATCCGCGCAAGCGACATCAGGATGCGATCGAATGAGTGGCCGCGATCAATCGCTCGGCTGACGACTTCAGTGTAGTTGACGGAGGACAGCAAAGCCCCAGCGACAATGCCCTCGGTGATTTCAGCGCCCGGCTCATCGAGATAGAGGGCCAGAACGGCGGACGCATCGAGAACCGCCGACATCAACGTCGCTTCCGCGAGCGCCGCATCGAACGCACGGCCGCTTCCTCTTCCTTCAATGCTTCGGCGCGCCGCTCCGCGATCAATTCGTCTGAAGCGTATCCGGTGGCTTGCGCCAGGGCTCTGGCCTCATCGCGTATCTTGCGGAGCCCGTGCAAATGCGAATGCAGGAGCACCTCGCCATCCTTCTGCCAGGCTGTGACAAGCTCGCCCTCTTGCAGACCCAGCGCGGCACGCATCTCGGCAGGCAAAAGCAGCCGCCCTTTGGCTCCGAGTTTCAAGAAATATCTGACGGTGCCGTCCGGAAGCGCTTCCGGCGGCGGAACGTTCTGCACCTCGACCTCGGGCAAGGCCGGCCGATCAGCCGCGCGATACCGGGTCTTGTCCTCGGCAAAGCCTCTCGGCGATTTTGACTTTCGCATGGCCACCTCGGCGAAGGGCCAGAATGCCACATTTGGCCACGGGTGTCACATGACCGTCTTGGTGACACCTATTGCGATCTGGGTTTCCCGAGCACCGAAAAGGCCACGTCCGGCGCCTCGTCGAGCAATCTCAGCAGCGCCCGAGCGGGGCCGCGCGGCTGGCGCTTGCCCTGCTCCCAGTTGCGCACCGTCTCGATCGGCACGCCGATGCGGGCGGCGAACTCGGCTTGGGTCAGGCGGGTCTGCGAGCGGATGCGTCGGGCGTAGCCGGCGTCGGTCTGCGGCGGGCGCTCGGGCGCAATCGAGGGCGCGAGGATGCGCTGGTCCGCCTCGGGCGGCGGGACCGGCAGCGCCGCCTCGCTGCCGTCGGCAAGTATTTCCACGAGACGCCCGTCGGCCTTCAACCGCACCCGCATCATGCCCGCCTCCTGTGATTCAACGGCTCACGGAGGTGGACTGATTTGGTTAAGGCGCAATTAACGAAAGGTCACAGAGCCACAGCTCACTGCGCGAGCAGTCCATTGAACCACTCGGCCAACGGCTGACCATCAGCTTGTTTTCTCGAAGATCTCCCGCCCGATCAGCATCCTGCGGATCTCGCTCGTGCCCGCGCCGATCTCGTAGAGCTTGGCGTCGCGCAACAAACGCCCGGTCGGATAGTCGTTGATGTAGCCGTTGCCGCCGAGGCACTGGATCGCGTCGAGCGCGAGCTGCGTCGCCCGCTCGGCGGCGTAGAGGATCGCCCCGGCCGCGTCCTCGCGCGTGGTGCGGCCGTCGTCGCAGGCGCGCGCCACAGCGTAAACGTAAGCCTTGGCGGCATTCATGCTCACATACATGTCGGCGAGCTTGCCCTGCATGAGCTGGAAGCTGCCGATCGGCTGGCCGAACTGCTTGCGCTCATGCAGATACGGGATCACCACGTCCATCGCCGCCTGCATGATGCCGAGCGGCCCCGCCGCAAGCACCACGCGCTCGTAGTCGAGGCCGGACATCAGCACATTGACCCCTCCCCCGAGCGTGCCGAGCACGTTCTCCTCAGGCACCTCGCAGTCCTGAAACACCAGCTCGGCGGTGTCGGAGCCGCGCATGCCGAGCTTGTCGAGCTTTTGCGCCGTGGAGAAACCCTTCATGCCCTTCTCGATCAGGAAGGCCGTGATGCCGCGCGGGCCGGCGTTCGGATCGGTCTTGGCATAGACCACCAGCGTCTCGGCCTCGGGGCCGTTGGTAATCCAGAACTTCGAGCCGTTGAGCACGTAGCGGTCGCCTTTCCTGTCGGCACGGGTTCGCATCGACACCACGTCCGAGCCGGAGCCGGGCTCCGACATCGCCAACGCCCCGACGTGCTCGCCGGAAATCAGCTTCGGCAGGAATTTCTTGCGCTGCGCGTCGCTGCCGTTCCTGCGGATCTGGTTGACGCACAGGTTGGAATGCGCGCCGTAGGACAGGCCGACCGAGGCCGAGCCGCGGGAGATTTCCTCCATCGCCACGCAATGGGCGAGATAGCCGAGCCCCGAGCCGCCGTATTCCTCCTCGACGGTGATGCCGTGCAGGCCGAGCGCGCCCATCTGCGGCCACAGATCGCGCGGGAAGGTGTTGGTCTTGTCGATCTCGTCGGCGCGCGGGGCGATCTTGTCGTCGGAGAAATTGCGCGCGGTCTCCCGCAGCATGTCGATGTCTTCACCAAGCCCGAAATCGAAGCCCTGCCAGGCGTTGGGGATCATGCGCGCTCCTTGATCTAAGTCCGGCGTTCGGACGGCCGGTTTTGCCGCATTATAGGGCGGAGCGGATCGAGAATGTCAGAGGCAATCAGGCGACCGCGGCCTGTGCGGCGGACGGAACCTCGGCGGCGCCCGTGACCAGCCTGTCGAGCGCCTCGCGCGGCGCGGGCCTGGCGAACAGGAAGCCCTGCATCTCGTTGCAGCCGGCGAGCCGCAACAGCACGCGCTGCTCCTCGGTCTCGACACCTTCGGCGAGCAGCGTCAGGTTCAGGGCGCGGCCGAGCGCTACGATCGCCTGCACCACCGCCTGGCTTTCCGCCTGTCGCGCCAGCGGCTCGACGAAACCCTTGTCGATCTTCAGCTTGTCGAACTTGAAGCGCTGCAAATAGGTCAAGCTGGAATAGCCGGTGCCGAAATCGTCGAGCGCCAGGCGGACGCCGAGCGCTTTCAGCGCATCGAGCCGCGCCTTGGCCTCGGCCGGGTTGTCGATCAGGACGCCTTCAGTGACCTCCAGCACCAGCCGCGCCGCCGGGACGCCGTATTCGGCGAGCAAATCCGTGATCGTCTCGACCAGCGCCGGATCGCGCACCTGAACCGGCGAGAGGTTCACGGCGATGTAAAGCCCGGGCCAGCGCCTGGCATCGGCCAGCGCACGGCGTAGCACGAATTCGCCGAGCTTCGTCATCAACCCGCAGTTCTCGGCGATGGACACGAACTTGCCGGGCGGAATTGCGCCACGCACCGGATGGTTCCAGCGCAGCAGCGCTTCGGCGCCAAGGACGCGCGTGCCGTCGGCACCGACGATCGGCTGGTAGTGCACGTCGAGCGATTGATCCTCGATGGCACGCTTGAGCTCGCGCTCGAGAAAGCGGCGTTCGTCGAACTCCACGTCCATCGGCGGCGAGAAACGCACCACCTTGCCGCGCTCCTTGCGCTTGCCCGACCGCAGCGCGAGATCAGCCCGCCGCATCAGCTCGTCGCGGCTGCGGCCGTCGCGCGGCGCATCGGCGAGCGAAGCGACGCCGTCCTCCGGACGGCTATGCGCAAGCCCGGTGGTGACGCCGAGCTGCACGATCTGACCGTCGGCCCAGTAAGGCCGCGCCAACTCGGCGGCCACCGCCTCCACCGCGGCCTCCGCCGTCTCCATGTCCGGCGCGATCAGCGCCAGCGCGAACTCATCGCCGTCGAAGCGGCCGCAGAAACCGTCGCGCGGCATGATCTTCCGGAGGCGCTTGCCGACCTCCTTCAGCAGTTCGTCGCCGGCAGCATGGCCATAGGCGTCGTTGATGTCCTTCAGGCCGTCGAGGTCGAGGAAAGCCAACGTCGCGACCTCGCCATGGGCGCGCTGCGCCATCATCGCGTCGATCTGCTCGATCATCTTGCGATGGTTCGGCAGCCCGGTGAGCATGTCCTCATGGGCGAGATGCCAGGCGAGCTGCTCGCTCGCGCCAAGCTCGCGCACCGTGCGCCGCACCTGCCAGAGCGCAAAGCCGGCAAAGCTCACCAGCAGGATCGCGGTGAGGATCGCGAGCGGCTGCAGCTCGCCGAGCGCGCTGCTCATGGCGTTCTGCGGCTCCCACGAGAACCAGCCGAGGATCCGGCCGTGCGGATCGAGCACGGACTGCATCTCGCGGTGATCCTCGATCAGCTCGGTCCCGAAGCGGAGGTTCTTCAGCCCAGCGGTGCGCTCGATGTATTTGAACTGGCGCGGCTCGAGCTTGGTGAAATCAGCGCCGGCGTTGCGGATGTCCTGGATCGCGGTGAGCAGCGCCGTCCGGCGCTCCATCGCCTCCCGCTCGTCGGCCTGGCGGACCAGCGCATAGCCGACGACCGCGCAGAAGAATGCCGCGCTGACCACGAACAGCGCCAGCGTCGCGACGAGCCGCGGCGTCCACAGCCGTCGCGCCAAGGCCGGCCGTTCGGGTAGTGCGATACTCATTCAAAGCCCGTCGGCGGACTCATTCACCTCCGCAAGACCCTAGGACGGGATGGTTAACGAGAAGTCAGCAAGGCGGTGGTTGGGCTATTTCAGCCCGAACCAGAGCGTCGCGATCCCGAGGAACGAGAAGAAGCCGACCACGTCGGTCACGGTGGTGACGAACGGCCCGGAGGCGATCGCCGGGTCCACCCCGAGCCGGATCAGCGTCAGCGGAATAAAGATGCCGCCAAGCGCCGCGGCGGCCAGCACACAGATCATGGCAAGTCCGATCACCACGCCCAGGTCCGTGACCTGGAACCAGGCGGCGGCGATCGCCCCCATGATCACGGCAAAGCCGATCCCGTTGATGAGGCCGACCAGGAACTCGCGGCGCACCACGCGCCACGCGTTGGCGTCGCTGAGGTCGCGGGTGGCCAAGGCGCGCACCGCGACGGTCATGGTCTGGGTCCCGGCATTGCCGCCCATGCTGGCGACGATCGGCATCAGCACCGCGAGCGCCACCATGTTGGCGATCGAGGCCTCGAACTGGCGGATGACCGAGGCCGAGACCAGCGCCGTGCAGAGATTGGCGAGCAGCCAGGGGAAACGGCTCTTGACGATGGTCCAGACCGAGTCCGACAGCTCCTCGTCGCGGCCGACGCCGCCCAGCGCGGCGATGTCCTCCGCAGCCTCCTCCTCGATTACGTCGACCACGTCCTCGACGTTGATGACGCCAACGAGCCGCTCGTCGTCATCCACCACCGGCGCGGCGATCAGGTTGTAGCGCTCGAACATGCGCGCCACCTCCTCCTGGTCCTCGGTGGCCTTCACCCGCCGCCGGTCCTCGTCCATCAGGTCCGACACCGGAACCGGCCGCTTGGTCCGCAGCAGGCGGTCGAGCCCGACCGCGCCGAGAAGCTTCTGCTGGTCGTCGACGATGTAGAGCTCGAAGAACCGGTCCGGCAGGTCGGCGGTCTCGCGCATGTGATCGATGGCGTCGCCGACCGTCCAGTAGGGCGACACGGCGATGAACTCGGTCCGCATGCGGCGCCCTGCGGACTGTTCCGGGTAGTGCAGGATCTTCTCGACCGCGCCGCGCTCGGGCGGCGGCAGTTGCTCGAGAACCTCGGCCTGCTCCTCCTCGGGCAGCGCCTCGATGATCTGGGCGGCGGCGTCGGAATCGAGCTCGCGGACGCCTTTGGCGACGGTTTCGGGCCGCAGCTCTTCGAGGATTTCCTCGCGGACCGTATCCTCGACCTCGGTGAGCGCGGTGAAGTCGAACTCGCGGCCCATCAGCTCAATGAAACGGGGCCGAAGCTCCGGATCGAGCGCCTCGATCAGGTCGCCGGTGTCGGCCTCGTGCAGGTCGCCCGCGAGCCGTCGCAGCGCGCCGGCTTTGCCCTGCTCGATCGCCTCGCCAACCTTTTTGAGAAACGCAGACCGGATCGCGCCGTCTTCGTCGCGCAGGTCCGCGGCGGCGTCCGTCACGCTCCGGTCCTGTTGGTCGAGCATGTCGTTCATGCTTCTCCGGGCGCGAATGGATGGGCGTTTCAGGCGGCTTGTACGCCGCACGAGTTTCGCTGGCAATTGCGGCGACAAAGTTTCGTGAATAGCTCGAGCTTGCCTTCGCACAGGCGATCGGTACATGTGCGCGCCGCAAGGGCGACGATGAACCGGACTTCAATTGCTGCAGCATGTGGAGCGGCGCTGCTGGCGCTGACGGCGGTACCCGCTTCGGTGCCGGCTCGGGCGGCGGACTGCGCCGGCCGTCCGAACGCGCTCGGCACCGCGCGCACGCTCGCCGTTGACCCGGCGGTGACGCCTGCAGTCGGGCGCAAGCATTTCCCGGGGACGCTGCCGCTCAAGCCCAGGGAGGTCGTGCTCACCTTTGACGATGGGCCTTGGCCCGGCACCACCGACGCGGTGCTGGCCGCGTTGCGCGCGGAATGCGTCAAGGCGAGCTTTTTCATGCTCGGTCGCAACGCCGTGGCGCATCCGGCGCTGGCCCGGAAGGTGCTGGCCGAAGGCCACACCGTCGCGCACCACACCTATTCGCACCCGCTCCTCAGCCACATGAGCCTTGCCCGCGCCGAAGCCGAGATCGACCGCGGCTTCGCGGCGGTCGATCAGGCGGTTTACGGCAGTGGCGGCCGCGTGCCGAAGACGCCGTTCTTCCGCTTTCCGGGCTTCGCCTCCAACGCCGCCCTGCTCGATCTCCTGGCCCGGCGGCGGATCGCGGTGTTCGGCGCTGACCTCTGGGCAAGCGACTGGAATCCGATGTCGCCGCAGCACGAGCGGACGCTGGTGCTGCAACGGTTAATCCATGCGGGCGGCGGCATCGTGCTGTTTCACGACACCAAGGCGCAGACCGCGAAGATGCTGCCGGATTTCCTGCGCGACCTGAAACGGCTCGACTATCGCGTGGTGGACATTGTCCCCGCTTCACAAGTTGCTTTGCATGACCTGGCGGCACGTTAAGCACGCCCGTTAACGCCACGCATTAAATATGACCGCCGATAAAGCGCGGCGCGACACGGGGTTTCACGCGGCCTGCCGCTAATGTGCGGCGCATGAATTGGCGGGCTGTGGCTCTCGTGGGATCGATGCTGGCGGCGCTCGGCGCCGAGCGTGCGCGCGCCGCCGATTGTCCGGGCAACCCGAATGCGCTCGGCACCAGCCGCGTGCTGACGATCGATCCGCAGGAGTTCCCGCGCATCGGCACGATCCAGTACCAGCGCTCGCTGCCGCTGGAAGACCACGAGGTGGTGCTGACCTTCGACGACGGTCCGATGCCGCCCTACACCAATCGTGTACTGGACGTGCTGACCGAGCACTGCGTGAAGGCGACCTATTTCATCATCGGCCGCATGGCGCGCGGCTATCCCGACCTGCTCAGGAAAATCCGCGACGCCGGCCACACCATCGGCAACCACAGCCAGAACCACGTGCTCGGCTTCGACCGCATGCCGGTCAAACTGGTACAGGGCGAGATCGAGCAGGGCTTTGCCTCGATCGCAGCGGCCTTGGGCGAGCGGCGGCCGCCCTCGCCGTTCTTCCGCATTCCCGGGTTGCTCCGCGCCGGCGAGGTCGAGGCCTACCTGCAATCGCGCAGGCTTATGACCTGGAGCGCCGACATCGTCGCCGACGACTGGAGGCACATTCCCGCGGCCGAGGTGGTGCGGCGAACGATCGCCCGGCTCGAAGAAAAGGGCAAAGGCATCGTGCTGCTGCACGACGTCCAGCCGGCCACGGCGCTCGGGATCTCGGAGCTGCTGCGCGAGCTCAAGGCACGCGGCTATCGCGTGGTGCATGTGGTGCCGCGCGGCGCGCCGCAGCCGGAGGCCCCGGTCGCGGCGGCCCCGCCGAGCCGCGTGCAAGAGCGGACACAAGAGCGGCCGCCGGAACGAGCCCTGACCGCCATCGTGCCGCCGAAGCCGCAGGCTCAGCCTGCGGCAGAACCGGCGCAGGCCGTCACGACGGCGGCCGTCGCCACGCCCGCGCCGCCTTCTCCCCAGCCGATTGAACGCGTAGCGCTGCAGCGCGAGGAGGAACCCACGGCGGTCGAAGCCGCCGCCGACAGCTATGCGCGCGCCGTGCCGATCGTGCCGGGCCATCCGATCCGGCCGTTCACCTCCGACGCCAAGCCCGCGCGCAACATGCCGACGCCGGGCAAGTTCGTCACCACCGAACCCGGCGGCTGGCCGCCGGTGACGAGCGTGCCGGTGCCGAAGGCCGGCGGCGTGGGCGTGACCGCCGTGCCGCGCGGCAGCGCCGGACCGGACGGGCGATTCCGGTAACGCGCTCCGATTGGCCCATTGTCTGCCCTGGCGCGGGCTGGCACCCTGCAATCTGCAGGTTGATTGTCGCCGGGGCGCTCGAGCGGAGATGTTCCCATGCGCGCACTTGCCAAGCTCATCGCTGCCGCGTCGCTGCTCGTTCCGGCAGCCGCAGGATCGGTCCAGGCCCAAGAGGTCAAGGCCCAAGAGGTCAAGGCCCAAGCGGTCAAGGTCGGCGTCGTCCTGGCCTACACCGGCGTGGGCGCAGAGCTCGGCCAGCAGGTTGATCGGGGCATGGAGCTCTTTCTCAAGCTCAATCCGGACAAGGTCAGGCCCTACGCGATCAAGCTGATCAAGCGCGACGAGAAGGACCCGGCCGGCGCCAACACCAGGATCGCGGTCCAGGAGCTGCTCGCGCAGGAGAACGTCGACATCCTGGCCGGCTGGAACTACTCGCCCAACGCGATCGCGTCGGCGCAGGTCGTCACCGCCGGCAAGAAGCCCGCGGTGATCATGAACGCGGGCACCGCGCATATCACCAACATGTCGCCCTACTACGTGCGCGTGTCGTTCAGCATGTGGCATGCCGGCTACGCGCTGGGCCAGGCTGCCGCCCAGCAGCTCAAGGCCAAGACCGCCGTGGTCGGCTACACCGACTTCCCGCCCGGCAAGGACAGCCTGGCGGCCTTCAAGCGCGCATTCGAAGCCAGTGGCGGCAAGGTGGTCGACGAAATTCCGATGGGCGGCGCAGGCACCGTGCCCGATTTCACGCCGTTCCTGCAGCGCGCGAAAGACAAGAAGCCGGACGTGCTGTTCGTGTTCATCCCCGCGGGCGATCACTCGACCGCGGTGGTCAAGACCTATGGCGCGCTCGGCATGCGCGAAGCCGGCATCAAGTTGATCGGCCCCGGCGACATCACCGACGACACCAAGCTGCAGGCCATGGGCCAGGCTGCGGTCGGCCTCGTCACCATGCACCACTATCACGCCGATCTCGACAACGCCGAGAACAGGCGCTTCGTCGATGCCTGGAAGAAGGAATACGGCGCGGCTTCGACGCCGAATTTCTTCGCGGTCGGCGGCTACGACGGCATGGCCGCCATCGCCCACGTCGTGCAGACCCTCAAAGGCAAGATCGACAGCGACAAGGCGCTGGAAGCTCTCAAGGGATGGAAATTCGAAAGCCCGCGCGGGCCGATCTCGATCGATCCCGCAACGCGGGACATCGTCATGAACGAGTACCTGTCCGAGGTCACGCTGAAGGACGGCCGCCTGTTCCAGAAGGTGATCGGCAAGATCGAGGCGGTCAAAGACATCTGCAAGGAGCAGAAGATCGGACCCTGCGCCGGGACGAATTAGCGGCCCGCTGAACTCACCGCGGATAGGGGTCGGGATCGGCTTTCGCCGACCCCGCCCTCCGAACCGTACGGGCGGTTTTCCCGCATACGGCTC
>JAIESC010000018.1 GCA_019746355.1 Xanthobacteraceae bacterium
GGCGAGCGAAGCGACGCCGTCCTTCGGACGGCTATAGGCGAGCGAAGCGACGCCGTCCTTCGGACGGCTATGCGCTAGCCGATCCGCTTCAGGCCCTTGGCGTATTGCTGCGAGCGGCGCACGTAGATATCGGCGCCGTTCGCGATCATCCTGGTCATCTTCTCGTCGATCGGGCGGATGACGCGCGCCGGCGCTCCCACGATCATCGAGTTGTCGGGAAACGTCTTGCCCTCGGTCACCAGCGCCCCGGCTCCGACCAGCGAATTCCTGCCGATCTTTGCGCCGTTGAGCAGCGTTGCACCCATGCCGATCAGGCTGTTGTCGCCGACCATGCAGCCGTGCAGCATCACCTTGTGGCCGATCACGCAGTTGCTGCCGATCACCATCGGGAAGCCCGGATCGGTGTGCAGCGTGGCGTTGTCCTGGATCTGCGAGCGCTCGCCGATCTCGATCCATTCGTTGTCGCCGCGCAGCACCGCACCGAACCAGATGCTGGCGTGGCTCTTGAGCCGCACGCGGCCGATCAGCACCGCGGTCTCAGCGATCCAGTAGTTGCCGTCAGCCGGAAATTCCGGCGCCTGCCCGTCGAGCTCGTAGATCGGCATCGCGTTCCTCGCAAAGCGCGTTCAGCAAAACTGGGAACCGGTTTTGCGTCCGAACGCGCGTCCACAGTGTGAGGCGCGCAAACTGCCATGTCCGAGGGGTGTTAGCGAGCCGCCTTAGGCAACCAGCCGGCCGACGGCCTGAAACGCGGTCGCCACCACCGTGCCCGACATCAGGCTCCAGAACCCGGCGAGAAACGACGCGAGCGCCGCAAAGCCGAAGCTGCGGCCTTCGATCCGCGCGCCGCGGATGGTGTTGCGGATGATGATGAACGGCGCGGCGAACAGCAGGAACGGCACCGCGGCCAACGCCCGGTTGCGCTCCGGCTCGTTGAGGAGGCGGAAGCTCGCCGGCTGCAACGTCAGAAGCTGGTAGCCGCTGCACAGCATGCCGGCCACGGCAAAGCCGAGCGCCAAGTCCAGCATGGAACGCACAGAATCCGACCAGATCAGCGAAAAAACCAACGCCTCGGGCGTCATGATGCCTGCCCCACCGATACGCCTTTCGGAATTAGTCCCAGATCGGCGGGCCCGCCGCCAGCGCATGCTTAAGGAAAGGTTAACGGGTGTGGCGTCCTATACACAGGGACGATCAGTCGGACGATTCGGAACTCGGGAAGCGGTCTGAAACCAATGGCTTACGCGGCAACCATGGGGCGCCGGCGGCGCAAGGGCGCAGGGCTGTGGATCCGGGTCCTCACGGTCACCGCAGGCCTCGTCGTGGCCGGCCTTGCGGCCGCGCCCGCGGCCTACATGCTCTGGCCCGCACCGCGGCCGGTGGCCCCCGACGCACCGTCGCTGCCGGTCTCGGTCGGTGGCGTCTCGTTCAACGTCCCGCCCGGCGCGATCCGCTTCAAGGTGCAACGAAAGCCCGGCGCGCAGCCGCGCATCGACATGATGTTTATGTGGCCTTCGCTGATGCCGCCCGACGCCACCGTCAAACCGCAGCCGACCGACGCACCGGACGTCACCGACCGGCTGTTCGTGACGATTGCCGCGGTCGACACGACGCTGGCGCCGATGGAGCGGCTGAAGACGATCTATCCGCGCTATCTCGACGCCGCCCCGGTGGTCGTCGACGGGCTCAGCACCCAGGTGTTCCGCGACGGCACCGCCTATCAGGGCGAGGACCTGATCCACGCCCCGGCGCGGCCGGAGCCGTTCGTGCTCCGCTGCACGCGGCTTACGGGACTCACGCCGCCGATGTGCCTGCACGAGCGGCGCATCGCCGGCGCCGACATCACCGTCCGCTTTCCACGCGAATGGCTGTCGGACTGGCGCGCCGTCTCCGACGGCGTCGAGCGCCTGATCGCTGGGCTCAAGCCGATGGTGCGGTAAGAACTACTCGACCTCGGTCGGACCGCCGTCCAGATCGACGTCGAGGATCGGCAATTCGAAGATGTAGGACTTGCGGCCCTTTTCGGTCTCGACGAACAGCACGCCCAAAAACTCCTCGCCGATATAGGCCTCGAGCGAGTCCGTCTTCTTCGGCCGCGTCACCACGCGGATGTTCTCATTGTCGAACTTGCCGCGAAGATAGGTGTTGAGCACCGGCACCGGCTGCAGGCTCGGATCGTTGCTGACCTGAATGACCATGCGGAAGTTGTAGGAGCGGTCGCCGTCCTCGTCGTCGACCGTGAGCACGCCGAGATCGTCCTCGCCGACGAACACCTCGGCGGTGTCGCCCCTCTTCGGCACCACCCGGATGTCCGGATTGCCGAACAGCTTCCGAAAGTAAGCGTCGAGCTTTTTGATTTCCAATACGTCCACGGACCCCTCATCGCTTTGCGGGGCCGCTGTAGCACGGACGCCCGGGGATTGCCTACCGGCGAAGCCCTGTCGGCCTAAAACGGGATGACTTTTCTTCGAATCGTCATCCCGCTTTAGCTTCTTGTTTGAGCATGATCTTTTCCGAAAACCGCTTCACACTTTTCGGGATCATGCTCTAGCCGGGGAACATATGATCCATGGTGCGGGAGGGCTCCTCGCACGGGCTATCGCCGACGATCTTGGCCGGGATGCCGGCGACCGTGACGTTA
Organism: Xanthobacteraceae bacterium; assembly: GCA_019746355.1. The sequence goes on from JAIESC010000018.1 coordinate 2,642, forward strand.
TGCGGCACGGCCTTGAGCACCACCGAGCCCGCGGCCACGCGCGAGCAATGGCCGATCTCGATGTTGCCGATGATCTTCGCGCCGGCGCCGATCAGCACGCCGTCGGCGATCTTGGGATGGCGGTCGCCGTGGTCCTTGCCGGTGCCGCCCAAGGTCACGTCGTGCAGCATGGAGACATTGTCGCCGATCGTCGCGGTCTCGCCGACCACGAGCCCGGTGGCGTGATCGAGGAAGATGCCGCGGCCGACCCTCGCGGCCGGATGAATGTCGCACTGGAACACCGCCGACGAGCGGCTCTGAAGGTAGTACGCGAAGTCCTTGCGGCCCTGGTTCCAGAGCCAGTGCGCAAGCCTGTGCGTCTGAATGGCATGGAAGCCCTTGTAGTAGAGCACCGGCTCGATGAAGCGGTCGGTCGCCGGGTCGCGGTCGAACACCGCGACGATGTCGGCGCGAAACGCCTCGCCGATCTTCGGCTCGGCTTCCAGCGCGTCGGCATAGGCCTGCCGGATCAGCTCGGCCGACACGTCGGCATGGTCGAGCCGCTCGGCGACGCGATGGATCACCGCGGCCTCGAGCGTGTCGTGGTGCAGGATCGACGAAAAGATGAAGGTGCCGATTTCCGGCTCGTTGCGGACGATGGCCTCCGCCTCGTCGCGGATGCGCGCCCAGACCGGGTCAAGCTTTTCCACCGCGCTGGTGGGCCGGGATTGCTTCTGCGCCATTCGCCGCCTCCGCCTTGCCCCGAACGATTTCCGGGTGAGCTTCTAGCACAGTTATGGGACAGTCCCATCCATCGCAATGCCAACGATAGAATATCTTTCTTCTTCAGTTATTTATGCAGGCATTTTCAACTCAGACAGGAACTTCTCAATGGCGTTTGCGAACTGATCGTTGCGGTCGCCGGCCACCATGTGGCGGGCGCCGGACACGTCGACGTAGCGCGCGTGCGGCACGAGCTTGAGGAAATCCCTGGCGTGCTCCTCGCCCACCAGCTCCGAGGAGGCGCCGCGCACCAAGAGCGCCGGGATGGTGACGCGCCGGGCGGCCTCGACCAGCTTCCGCTCGACCTCGTCGGAGCCCGCACCGATCCGGCGGTTGCCTTCGAGGAATTTCGGGTCCCAATGCCAGCGCCAGCGGCCGTCGGGATGCAGCCGCAGGTTCTTCTTCAACCCCTCGTGCGAGCGCGGCCGTGGCCGGTGCGGCAGGTAGGCGGCCACCGCATCGGCCGCCTCGGCAATGGAGCCAAAGCCTTCGCGCAACTGCGCGCGCATGAAACCCTGGATCCTGGCGACGCCGTCGCTGTCGATCCGCGGGGTGATGTCGACCAGCACCAGGGCGGAAAACACCTGCCCCTGCCCGCCACCGTTGGCCAGAAGCGCCGCCATCCCGCCGAGCGAGGCACCGACCGCCACCGGCCGCACACCGCTGCGCTCCGCGAGCGTATCGGCGAGCACGCGGGCGTCGGCGGCGAAATCCTCGTACTGATAGGCGCCGTCCTTGACCCATTCGGAATCGCCGTGGCCGCGCTGGTCGACCGCGTAGGCCACGCGCCCCATCCGTGCGATCAGCTCGCCGGTCTTCTTCCAGGCGTGCCGGGTCTGGCCGCCGCCATGCAGCAGCAGCACCGGCGGGCCCACTTCGCCATAAACGTCGCCCGTGAGCGTATCGCCCGATGCACCGGTGAACATCGCCGCCGCCGGCGCGATGTGACGCGTCATGAATGCTGCCCAGAGAACTGCAACAGAAACTCCAGCACGCCGGCCTTGAAGACCTTGTCGCCCACCGCGATCATGTGATCGCGGTCCGGGATCGGCAGCGCGTGCGCATTCGGCATCAGCGCCACGAGCTTGTCGGGCGAGCCCGCCACAAGGTCGCGCGTGCCGATCGCGACCAGCGTCGGCGTCCGGATCGAGCCCACCTGCCCGCGCGTCATCTCCTGGCGCGAGCCGCGGATGCAGGCGGCAAGCGCGCGGCGGTCCGATTTGGTCTTGTCGGCAAACGACCGGAAGGTCTGGCCCTGCGGATCGGTCACGTCGGCGAGCGACGGCGCGTCCATGGCGTCGGCGATGCTCTCGGGGAGGCCCACGCCATCGACCAGATGGATGCCGAGCCCGCCGAGCACGATCGAGCGGGTGAGTTCAGGGCTTTCGAGTGCAAGAAACGCGGTGATCCGCGCGCCCATCGAGTAGCCCATCACGTCGGCGCGGCCGATGCCGAGATGCGCCAGCAGCGCGCGGGCGTCGGAGGCCATTTTCGTCGTGTGATAGTCGGCCGGATCGTAGAGCTTGGCCGACTGGCCGTGCCCGCGGTTGTCGAGCGCGATCACCCGGCGGCCGGCGCCGCGGAGCGTCGCAAACCAGCCGGGCTGGACCCAGTTCACCTCCTTGGAGGAGGCAAAGCCGTGAATGAGCAGGATCGGGTCGCCCTCCCCCTCGTCGAGGTAGGCGATCTCAACAGAACCGTTTTTGAAGGTCGACATGCCGGGGAGATAGAAACCAGGACCGCCGCGGGTTCAAGCCCGCGCCGCCACCATCGCCGCATAATGTGCCTGCCTTTGCGCCCGCTTGCGGGCGAGGTGGCGTTGCGTCATGCGCTCGACGCCGGCCTTGGCCGACGACACGAGGCCGAACAGCGTGGCGATCGCGCCGAGGATCCACATGGCCAGGTTGAACGAGGCAACCGACAGCAGGATCGCGCCGCGGCCGAGCGTCTTAAGGATGGCGCGGGTCTTGCTGCCCTTCTTCTCGGCGAGCTTGGCAAGCTTCGCAACCTCGGCGGGATTTCGCGCAAGCTTGAGCCCGTCGAGCGCCGCCTGCGTGCCGGCCTTGGCCTGCACGCGGCCGACATCGCCGACGAGCCTGGTCAGCCCGCCCGCCTTCTCGACCTTCACCGCCTCGCGCGCGGCGCGCACCGCGACCGCAGGCTCGGCAATCGAGAAGCTCGCGCGCCGCAGCGCATTCCAGTCGACGGCCTCGCGCAGCGAGCGTCCGATCCACGCGGCCATCGGGCCGCCGATCCGGCCGGTCTTGCGCGCAGCCTTCACCGCCGAAAGCCCGACGCGGACGGGCGCAGCGGCACCGAAGCTCGCATAGGTGCCCGCGGTCAGCGCGATGCCGGCGCAGGCGAGCCCCAGCACCAGCTCGTCATAGTGCTCACCGCTGGCATAGCGGCCGCCCTCGCGAAGCGCGTCACGAATGTCGCCGAACACGAAGAGATCGCCGAGCGTGGTGCCGGCGAGGCTCACCACGTCGTCGGGCTCACCGGTGATCAGCCCGCGCGTGAAATTCATGGCATGGGCCGACGCTGAATTGGCCTCCTCCACCGCGACATTGACGCGCTTCCGCAATTCCTGCGGCACAGCCACATGCCGGTCGTCAGCGAGCTCGACGAAGCTCCTGGCAAGGTCGGCGTCTTTCGCCTTGAGCGCGTCCTCGATCCCGTTGACCGCGGCGGAAGCGTCGAACGCCCGCGACAAAGCGCGGTCGGTGACCGCGACCGGATCGTCTTCGGTGGCCAGCAGAGTGCCCGCCTCGATCGCCAGCGGCACGCAGAGCAGCGCGGCCAGGGCAAAGCCGCAGGCCACGGTCCAGGCGGGCCAAGCGGGTCTGCCTGGCCAAGACCGAGAACGGACTGGCCACGGTGGTGGCTGGCTTTCGCGAATCATTCCTTCCCTGCTCCCGCGCGGCCTCGCGCGTTCCTTGCACGCGCTCCCGGCGCGACATCCCGAAGGAACAACGTCCTCGAATTCAGCCACGTTCCAAATGCGGTGAATTTGAGGTTTTGCAGATAGGTGTCGCTAGGAAAGTCCGGTAGGGGCCGCTATGGTGCGGCGCGGAAACCGGTTAACCACGCAAAAGCTCAAGCGAGATCATGGCCGAGCACGTCGTTCCCCACTTCCACAACGATCCGGGCGTTGCCGTCATCGAGATCGGCGCGCGCGAGTTCATGTGCGTCGGCGCGCGGCCCCCGTTCGACCATCCGCATGTCTTCCTCGACATGGGTGACGACCAGGAAATCATCTGCCCGTACTGCTCGACGCTCTACCGGCACGCGCCGGGGCTCGACGCCCATGCGGCGCGCCCGGAAGCCTGCGCGCTGACCGAAACCGCCTAGGCGGAGGGGCCAGCGGGTCGTGGCGTCTTCCCGCAATGTCCTGATCGCGGGGGCCGGCATCGGCGGCTTGAGCGCGGCGCTGATGCTGGCGCGGAGCGGCTTTCGCGTCACGCTCCTGGAGCAGGCCGAGCGGCTGGAGGAAACCGGCGCGGGCATCCAGCTTTCCCCGAACGCCACCCGCATCCTGATCGACCTGGGACTTGGTCCGCGCCTTCGCTCCGACGTGTTCGTGCCGGAGGCGGTCGCGATCAAGACTGCGACCGGCGGCACGCTCGCCCGCATCCCCCTCGGCAAGGACGCCGAAGAGCGCTACGGCGCGCCGTACTGGTCGATCCACCGCGCCGACTTGCAGGCGGCGCTGCTCGAGGCGGTGCAGGGCAATTCGGACATTTCGCTGCGGCTTGGCACCAGGGTCGACGACTTTGTCGTGCATGCGCACGGCGTCAGCGCCGCCTGCCGCGCCCGCGCCCGCGCCATCGACGAGCACGGCATCGCGCTCATCGCCGCCGACGGGTTGTGGTCGGTGCTGCGGCCGCGCCTCGGCCACCGCACCAGGCCGCAGTTCGCCCGGCGCACCGCGTGGCGCGCGCTCGTTCCGGCCTCCACGGTCGAGGCCGAATTCCGCGCCCCGGACGTCCAGCTCTGGCTCGGACGCAGCGCGCATATCGTGCACTATCCGGTCAAGACCGGCGCCCTCATCAACATCGTCGCCATCGTCGACGATGGCTGGTCCGAGCCCGGCTGGACCGCGAGCGGCGACCGCGACGAGCTCATGGCCCGCTATTCGCTGTGGCGGTGGTGCGCACCGGTTCGCGATTTTCTCGCCCAGCCCGACCGCTGGCTGAAGTGGGCGCTCTATGACGTGCCGCCGCTCGGCCATTGGAGCGAGGGACCGGTCACGCTTCTGGGGGACGCCGCCCACCCGATGCTGCCGTTCCTCGCCCAAGGCGCGGCGATGGCGATCGAGGACGCGGCGGTCCTTGCCGACTGCATGGGCCGCTACCCCGACGACATCCCATCGGCCATGCGCCGCTACCAGCGGGCCCGGCGAAGGCGCACTGCGAGGGTGCAGAACGCTGCCCGCAACAATGGGCGGACCTACCACATGAGTGCGGCGGAGGCGGTGCTCCGCAACATGTTCCTGCGGCTCGCCGGCGGAAAGGCGCTGCGCCGCCGCTACAATTGGCTCTATGATTGGAGGACGGCGCCGCCCGGAAGCGCCGCGCGCCGCGACGTACTGCCCGGCAAGGGCGAAGACGACGAATAGCTCCAACGAATAGCTCCAAGGTCATTCAAGGGAAAAAGACGGGCCGCATGTTTCCGACCACCATCGCGGGCTCTCTGCCGAAACCCTCCTGGCTTGCCGAGCCCGACAAGCTGTGGCCGCAGTGGCGGCTCACCGGCACCGAGCTCGCCGCGGGCAAGCTCGACGCCACGCTGCTCGCGCTCAAGCTTCAGGAAGACGCCGGCATCGACATCGTCACCGACGGCGAGCAGTCGCGGCAGCACTTCGTGCACGGCTTTCTCGAATTCGTCGACGGCATCGATTTCGCCAACAAGGTGGAGATGGGCATCCGCAACGACCGCTACAAAGCCATGGTGCCGACCGTCACCGGGCCGCTGAAGCTGAAGGGCCGCGTGCACGGCACCGAGGCGACGTTCTCCCGCGCGCATACCACGCGAAAGCTGAAGATCACCATGCCGGGGCCGATGACCATCATCGACACCATCGCCGACCGGCACTACGGCGACCGGGTCAAGATGGCGTTCGCCTTCGCCGAGCTGCTCAACCGGGAGGCCCGCGCGCTCGAAGCCGACGGCGTCGACGTGATCCAGTTCGATGAGCCGGCCTTCAACGTCTACATGAAGGAGGTCTCGACCTGGGGCATCGAGGCGCTGCATCGCGCGATCGACGGCCTCAAGTGCAAGACCGCCGTCCACATCTGCTACGGCTACGGCATCAAGGCCAACGTCGACTGGAAGGCGACGCTCGGCGGCGAGTGGCGGCAGTACGAGCAGACGTTTCCGGTGCTCGCCGCGAGCCGCATCGCCGAGGTGTCGCTGGAATGCATCCACTCGAAAGTGCCGCTCGAGATTCTCGCGCTGCTCAACGGCAAGGACGTGCAGATCGGCGTCATCGACGTGGCGAACGACACGGTCGAATCGCCGGAGGAAGTCGCGCGTACCATCGAGACCGTGCTGAAGCACGTGCCGAAGGAGCGCATCGTCTGCGGCACCAATTGCGGGATGGCGCCGATGCGCCGCGACATTGCGGTCGCCAAGCTCGCCGCGCTCGGCCAGGGCGCGGCGCTGGCGCGCAGGCGGTTCGGCTGAGCCGCGAGGCCGCGCCGCCGAGTGGCGCCACCAGCGCGTTGACGCGCGTACAACGCGCTGATGGCTCGCCGGCGCGGGGGCGTCAATACAGCTGACGTCCGCTCGACCACTGGCTTTCGGAGGTGCACTTCTTGTCGTTCGCGGCCCTGGCAAGCTCCTGCAGCTCGCCACCCTTCTGGACGTATTCGGTGCGGTAGGCGAGCGCGTTGGCCAGCGCGCCACCCGGGCTCTGCTCCGAGCGGGCCATCAGCTGCTCCAGCTCGGTCCGCCGCGTGCGCGCGGCCTGGATCGCCGCCTCGATGTTGGGGCACGGATAGATGTCGAAGCGTCCCGGCGCCATCATGGCGCGGCCCGCCGTCTCGTCGCTGAGCGCGCCGCAACCGGCAAGCCCGAGCGCAAGCAGCATCGCGGCGCCCGCTGCGAGCCGCCGTTTCGTCATCTGGTCAGGCCGTAGATACAGGCTCGAACCCCTCCTGTCGGACCGCGATAACCCAAGATCGTAAAGAATCCGGGCGCAAATCCGGCAAAGGCGGGATAGCTGGATGGCAGAACGGCGATGGAGACCTAAACCGCCTTCAGTGCGCCATCAGCACCGGCAGCTCGGCATGCGCCAGGATGTGGCTGGTCGCGCCGCCAAAGATCATCTGCCGGAGCCTGCTCTGGGTGAACGCGCCCTTGACCAGGAGGTCGCAGCCTTCGGCCTTGGCCGCGGCCAGGATCGCCTCACCGGTGCTCTTGCCGTCGAGATTGACCGACTTGAGCTTGGCCGGGATGCCGTTGAGCCGAAGATGCCTGAGGAACTGGTCGGCCGACGGTCCCGGCACGCCCTGCCCGCCGACGACGTTGAGCACGGTGACCTGCGCCGCCTGATGCAGGAGCGGCATGGCAAAGCCCGAGGTCCGCGCCTGCTCGGTGCTGCAATTCCAGTGCAGCATGATGTTGGTGGCGATCTGCTTCGGCGGCACCGGCGGCGCGAGCAGGACCGGCTTGCCGCTTTCGAACAGGCCGGACTCGATCGCGCGGTTGTGCAGGCCGATGGTGTTGGCGTCGGGCCGGCCGAGCACGGTGATGTCGAACACGCGGCCGTAGCTGCCGACGAAGCTCTCGCCCTCCGGCGCCTCGTCGAGCCAGGCGCACGACAGCCCCGCCGCGGTGCCGTTCGCCTTCGGCACGCTGCGCGCCTGCATGAACGCCTCGAACATGCGGCGCGCCTGCGCCGCCTCTTCCAGGCTCTCCTGGCGATACGACTCCAGCGGAATCGAGCCGGCCGGATCGACCGCGACGAATTCGCTGATGCCGAAGCGCAGCGGGAAGCCCTCGATGTAGCTCCCGCATTTGCGCGCGAGCAGCAGCGCAGTCTCCAGAACGGACGTCATCCCCTCATGCGGCTCCATCGGAACCAGAATCGATTTCATGCTCATGGCTTGCTCCCGCGGCTCGCCGCCGGTCGCATCCCCATGCTCCGGCGATGATGGAACGCAGCGTCGTGACTCGACGTCGATAAACTATGTGATTTTGCTGATGTTTTTGTCAATCGCAGGGGGCGGATCTTCACCCGCCGGGTGCGGCGGGTGCGACCGCACGGTCACCGATCTTAAGTTGCGATGCGACGCGATTGTTGCGCTGCATCCGCCACGGCCGGCAGCGCGCCCCGAACGATCGGCGCATAGGCTTTCGCCTATGCGGGTTTGGTGCGGGCGGCCGGACTTGAACCGGCACAGCGCTTTCGCGCCTAGGGATTTTCGTACCTGCTACGGCTTTCGCCGCCCTCACCTCCCGCGCTGCCGCGTGAGGCTCGGTTTGGGGTCTGGACTATACCTTCACCGTTGCGCACACGCGCGCTTTAGGTGCTGCCCGTCTAGTCTCTACACCTTCGCCCCGGCCTTTTCGGCCGATGCGCTTGGCTCGGGATTGCCTGTCACCGGTTTCCCCGAATTTGAGCAGTTCTGCATCCCGCGTTTCCCCGGGAGCACTCAAAGATCTCAAGTCCCTTGCGTCTACCATTTCGCCACGCCCGCGAATGCCGATCTATAGCCTTGGCATAGCCAAGCCGCCAATCCATCGAAGCAAAAAGCAACAGTGCAAATTCAAAACGGCGGCACGTTGTTGCAGCGCCGCCGTTCCCGAATTGCCCGACTGCCGCAAGTTACGCGGATCAGCCCTTGCCGGTGTGGCCCCAGACCTCGTCCCAGATCTGCCCGGTCGGATCGGTCACGCGGCCATCCTTTTCGTAGAACTTGTTCGGCACCTGGAAGATCGCGAGCATTAAGCCGCCCTCCGGGCACCAGGCCGAGTGCCGGCTGCCGGCTTCGCGCCAGATGAACTCGCCCTTGGCCGCGGCCATGCCTTCGACCGGGCCTTCCTTGTCCACCAGGCGGCCTTCGAGCACGAAGGTCTGCTCGATGTTGACGTGCTCGTGGTCCGGCAGCACCGCCCCCGGCGCAAAGCGCATCAGCGCGGTCATCAGGCCGGTCTTGGGATCCATCAGCAGCGTCTTGACCTCACAGCCGGGGAAGCGCGTCGGCTTCCATTCCATGTCCTGGGGCTTCACGAGATGCGAATGCTGGTCTGCAGTGACGTGCTGCTTCGGCGTGACGGCGTCCATGACGATCCTCCGTTATTGACCCCGGACTCGATGCCCTGTTCCGATGATAGCGGATTACGGCTTCACGGGCCACAGCCGAGCCATCGCGGAGACGAGCAAGCCCATGCCGAGACAGACTGGCACGACGGCCCAAAGCCACGCCTCGCGGCCGGTCATGACATGGATCGCGACGGCAACGGCTCCACCGAGTGCGCCGCATCCCATGATCGCAAGCGCCCAATTCCGGCTGACGGTTCCCACGCCTTTGCTCATCGGTGCCAAGAGCGGGCCCAGCACGAGCGGCAGGAAAGCGAGCTGGGCGGAAGCCAGCGCGAACAAGAGCGCGAGGAATGTGCTGCCTGAAATGCTGATCCGAAACGCCGTCTCGGCCACGAGGAACGCCACGGCGATCGCGGCCAGAAATCCAACTCCCGCGATCATGACGCGGCGCATCGTGACTGCCTCATCGGCCGGTTGAGCCGCACCTGCCGAGAGCTCCGGCCGAAACCACGGCAGGATGTCGTAGCGTATGGTGCCGAGACTCGCGGAGAGCATGGAGATCATCGTCGACAGCGCGATCGCACACACACCCACGAGCAACAGCGGCAAGATGATGACGGTGACTTCGTTCTGGTCCGACACAAGCTGCGTGACGAAGGCGGGCATCACATCCGCGCTGCCGGGCGTCTGCGTGGCCATGACCGCAAGCGCGCCGAACATGCACATCAGGAGCCCAAGCAAAGCGCCTTCCGTGCCGGTCATCCTGAAGAAGCTGCGCAGAATCCCGGGTCGCAGGCCGGGTTCAAAATTGCTTTCGTCGATGTGCTTTTCGATCGCCGCCAACCTTTGCCAGTTGGCAACGTCAACAAGCGGGTAAAGCAGCGGAAGCAGGATCAGGGCGATCAGTCCTGCGGCCGGCACGTTGGTTCCGACCTGAAAGGCAGCCATGCTCTCGCGGCCGGCGCCAGGAAGCCCGATGAAGTAGAACAGCATGCCGGCGATAACGATGGCGAGAACGACGAAGATCGAAATAACGGGGCTGAGAAGCTGCTGAAACTTCTTCAGCGCGGCTGCACCGCGGGGTGGGCGATCCGGATCGGCAAGGCGGATCAGATTGGTGTCGACGTATTTCGAGCGCCGGTAGGCCAGAACGAAAACGCACCACCCCGCGATCAAGCCGATTGCGAGCGTGCCATGGGGCGGCATCGGACCAAGCATGGAGGCCTGCAGATACAGAAGCAGCGCGGCCGATCCGATAAGGCCCAGATAGGCCATGCCGAGCTGCAATTGCGCGCAAGCCATCGCCGCCGAATTGCCCGAAACCAGCGCACACAGCAGCGTCAAGATCAGCATGCCGAACACCGACGGATAGACCAAAGACGTGCTTCCCAGCACCGGCTTCAGCAGCGCTGCGACCGCGATTGACTCGCCAACGATCAGGCCAAAGAGGGCGAACAGCGTCAGGCTCGCGGCGAGCAGACGCACCGTCGGATCGTCGCCGTGCTGGCGCGCAACAAACGCATGCACCGTGATGGACCGGTCCTCGCGGAGCGCTCCGGCCACGAATTGAACAATCGGGCCGCGTAACCTGTAGAGCAGAAGAAATCCCATCCCGAGGCATCCCGAAGCGACCACGGCCGGCCAAACATCGCCGGTCGCGCCCCAGGCGAAAAACGGTCCGACGGCCGCAAGGCGCAGTGTCGAGGCAACGGAAGCGTTCCCGATCACGCCGAGCGGGGTGGACCGGGACGAGACGAAAAAATCCTGCGCCCGCACATGACGCTGGCGGCGCAGCAGGTATGCCGGGACGAGGCAGATCGCGATGGAAAGTGCGACGGCAGCGAAGCCCAAAAATGACATAACCAATTCGCCGGGTTTACCCGCGTGCCGCAACAGGCCATGGCGGATTCGCGCAAGACTAATGGACGCAGCGATGAGCGCCAACCGGCCGTGCCCGCAGAAATGGCCTCGCGTTCAGACCGCAATGGACAATGGCGCAACGAAGGACATAATTGCCATGGTCGGGCGACAGCAAACCAGGCCATAGGCTCTTTGGGACGGTGTCCATGCGTCGCGTTCGCGTCCGTTGCAGGTTGAAAGCATATGCCCGGTGGATGGGAGCGATGGCGACCGTCGCGTCGCTGTCGTGCAGCAACGCCCACGCCTCCGAAACGCGGGCCTATCTGCTGCGTGGCTGGTTCGGGGTGTTCTCGACCGGGATGGACGAGCTTGCCGGCGATCTGAGAAGCAAGGGCATCAAGGCCGAAGCGGTCGGACACCTGGCCTGGAAATCAACGATATCCAAGATCGTCCAGGATCGGGCGGCCGGCAAGATCGGCGCGCTCGCCCTGATCGGCCACTCGCAAGGCGCAATCAACGTGATCGAGATGGCGCAGTCGCTCAAGGCGCACAAGATTCAGGTGGATCTCCTGGTCACGCTCGCCCCGCTCGGACAGAATCCAGTGCCAACGAACGTGGTGCGGGCGATGAATTTTTACCAGAGTCCCGGATGGGGCTCGGCGATTACCGCCGAAACGGGCTTCCGCGGCAAGCTTTCGAATATCGACCTCAGCTCGGACCTGACCGTTACTCACATCACCATCGACAAGAGCGCCAAGGTTCAGGGGGAAATTGCCCGGGCGATTCTCGCCATTCCAAAGGCGAAAGAGAGCGCAAGCCCCAGAGAGGCCGCTCAGCCCGCCGCGCCTTCACGGTGATCGAATGGCCAAGGGGTGCGCAGTCAAATCACCCGAGCGGCTGACGTTCTGCGATGCGTCAGCCGCCATCATTCTTGCGGTTTCTCTTCTGGTGTCGGCAACGATCGCAGCCGATGCCGCCCCGCTTCGCATCGTCGCCGTCGGCGCGAGCAACACACACGGCTGGTACGTCGGCAATCGCGGCGCTTATCCGGCTCTGCTGGAGGCCCTGCTGAAGGCGAAGGGCATCGATGCGCAAGTCACCAACGCCGGCGTGCCGTTCGACACCACCGCCGGCATGCTCAAACGGATCGACAGCGACGTGCCCAAGGGAACCAATATTGTGATCCTGCAGCCCGGCGCAAACGACCGCCGCTTCCTGATGACGAAGGAGCAGCGCGCCACCAACATCGCGACGATGGAGCGCCAGTTGCGCAGTCGCTCGATCAAGGTGATCGTCTACGATGAGGAGATCCCGCTGCGCTACTACAGCGTGGATTTGATCCACTTCAACAGCGACGGCCATGCCATGATCGCGGCCGCCTTGCTGCCGCGGGTCATGGCCATCATCGGCCGCGCGCCTGACAGCGCGCCGCAAGCCGGCCGACCAAGGCAGCCCTAAAGATCAGGCCCGCCGCTAGTTCTCGAGCTTGATCTTGGCCTTGTCGATGATGTCGGCGAATTTCCGGCTCTCCGCCTCGACGAAGCCTTTGAACTGCGCCGCCGTGGTCTTGCGCGCGACGATGCCCTGCTTATCGAGGGTCTCCGCGGTCTTTTGCTCCGCCAGCGCCTTGAGCGTCAGCCCGTTCAGCCGCTCCACCATGTCGGGCGGCGTGCCGCCGGTCGCGAACAGCCC
>JAIESC010000065.1 GCA_019746355.1 Xanthobacteraceae bacterium
GCCGATCGTCGCCGGCCTGCTGACCCGCTCCGTCGTCGTGCGCTTCGTCCGCGGGGAGACCGGCGGATGATCTATCTCGTCGATGGCCTGCTCTGGATCATTGCGCTCGCGCTAGGCCTGATCGCCGCCTCGCGCAGCAGGAAGCTCGCCCGCGACAGCATCAGGGAAGGCGCCGTCGACTGCGTGCGGCTCATTCCGCGCATCATGCTCGGCGTGGTGGGCTCGGGCTACATCGCTGCGCTCTTGCCGCAGGAGGTGGTCGGCCGCTGGCTCGGCGCGGACTCAGGCATGACCGGACTTTGCATCGCCGTGTTCGGCGGCGCGTTGACGCCCGGCGGTCCGGTGATCGGCTTCTCCATTGGCGCTGCGGCGCTGAAGGGCGGCGCGGGCACGCCGCAGGTGATCGCCTACACGGTGGCCTGGGCGCTGTTCGCGTTCCAGCGGCTGTTCCTCTGGGAAATTCCGGTGATGCCGCAGCGGCTGGTGTGGCTGCGCGTCATCGCCTCGCTGCCGCTCCCGTTCCTGGCGGCGGCCGGTGCGATGCTGCTCGGCAAGCCCTGACGTCTGGCACCATTCGGCTGCTGGCCGCTGTCGGCGGGCCGATGCTAGGATTGCGACCGAAAAAAACCGGCCGGGAGGAAACGTCATGCTCGGGATCAATCGGCATGTGCTGCCCTTAATTCTGGCGGCGTTGACTGTCGCGGCTTTCACAAGTCCCGCGTCTGCACAGGACGACTATCCGAACAAAACCATCCGGCTGATCGTGGCATCCGCGGCCGGCGGGCCGAGCGATCTGCCGGCCCGCCTTGCGTCGCAGATTTTGTCCGCCAGGTTCGGGCAGCCGGTGGTGGTCGAGAACCGGGCCGGTGCGGGTGGCGCGCTTGGCGCGCGCTCGGTCGCAACCGCTCAGGCTGACGGCTATACGCTGCTGGTCGGCAACACCAGCACGCTCGCCGTCATCCCCGCGGTGTCGGCCAGCGCCGGCTACGATCCGGTCAAGGATTTCGTGCCGATCGCCCGCATCACCGAGGGCTTCCAGATCCTGGTGGTGCATCCGGCGTCGCCCTGGAAAACGGTCAAGGACTTCGTCGCCGATGCCAGGGCCAATCCCGGCAAGATCAACTATGCGCACACCGGCGCGGGCGGTCTGCCGAATCTCGCCGGCGAGCTGTTTGCTTTGCGCAGCGGTGCCAGGCTGACCGGCGTGTCCTATCGCAGCGGCGGCGAATCGAACACCGCCGTGCTGAGCCAGAACGTGCAGGCGACGTTCGAGAACATCGCGATCCTGCGAACCTTGATCGGCGAGGGCAAGCTTCGCGGCCTCGCCGCGCAGAACAAGACCCGCACGCCGCTGTTGCCGGACCTGCCGACGATGGCCGAGGCCGGCGTCGCCGATTGCGAGGCCAACACATTCTTCGGGATCGTCGCGCCGGCCGGAACGCCGCCGGCCATCGTCGCGAGGCTCAATGCGGCGCTCAATGAAGGCCTGGCGTCCGCCGAGATGCAGAAGTCGATCGCGGCGCTCGGCAGCGAGGCGACGTCCAACTCGTCCGCCGAGTTTGCCGCCTACATCGCCGCCCAGAACCGGAAATGGATCGAAGTCGGCAAGGCTGCGGGCGTTCAGATTAACTAGGGTCCTGGACCCGTAGCGCGTCGCGACCCGCAACTTGCATCGTTGCAGGTGGTTGTATTGGCCGGGCGACGCCGGTTCATACAGGAGCGGTCATGCCAGCGGAAACAGTCAATGTCAGATACATGGTTGATGACGTTGAGGCGGCGGTTGCGTGGTACACCACCCACCTCGGCTTCACGCTGCTTTCCAAGCATGCTCCGGCCTTCGCAGATGTCGCTCGAGGGTCGTTGCGGCTGCTGCTGAGCGGGGCGACGAGCTCGGCCGGCAGGGCCATGCCGGACGGTGAACGGCCCAAGCCAGGCGGTTGGAATCGCATCCATCTTGTCGTCGACGATCTTCCCGCCGAGGTGGCGCGACTGCGCGCCGCCGGCGTGAAATTCCGCAACGACATCGTGACGGGACCAGGCGGTTCACAAATTCTGCTCATGGACCCGGCCGGCAATCTCGTGGAGTTGTTTCAGCCGGCTGGACGTTGGGTTCGGATTTATGAGCACACGGCCTGGGCGCCCGACAGCCGGATCGACTGAAGCATGACCATACGAAGAATCCCCGTCCTGATCGTCGGCGGCGGGCCGGTGGGCTTGGCGCTGGCGGGCGAGCTCGGCTGGCGCGGTGTTCCTTGCCTGCTGGTCGAGCAGACCGACGGCAGCATCGTCACGCCGAAGATGAACGAGGTGAACGTCCGCACCATGGAGTTCTGCCGGCGCTGGGGCATCGCCGAGCAGGTGCACGACTGCCCGTTCCCGCGCGACCATGCGCGCGACGCGGTGTTCGTGACGAGCTTCACCGGCTACGAGCTCGGCCGCATCCCGCGGCCGGCGGTGGCGGGCGCAAAGCCCGAGCCCAAATCTGAGCCCTGGAGCCCGATGCGGCTGCAGACCTGCTCGCAGATGTGGTTCGACCCGATCCTGCGGAATTTCGCGCTGTCGCATCCGGGCGTCGAGCTTCGCCATCGCACCAGGCTCGAGTCCTTCGAAGACACCGGAAACGGCGTCACCGCTGAAATCGTCGATCTCGAGACCGGCCAGCGCGAAACCATCGAAGCCGATTATCTGGTCGGCTGCGACGGCGCGACCAGCGTGATCCGCGGCCAGCTCGGCATCGAGCTCGCCGGGCAGGGCACGCTCGGCCATCCGGTGCATCTGTTCTTCCGCGCACCGGACTTTCTCAAGCGCGTCGGCAAGGCCGAGGGCACGTTCTTTCTCGCCGTCGACCGCGGCGGGCTCTGGGCCAACATCCGCGTCGTCGATCCGGTCAACGCCATGTGGCGGTTGATGATGCTCGACAGCGACGGCCGGCAGACGCCGGAGAGCATCGACAAGGACGCGCTGATCCGTCGTGCGGTGGGCCGGCCGTTCGAGGTCGAGTGGCTCGGCTGCAGCATCTGGACGCGGCGGAGCCTAGTCGCGCGGGAATACTCCAGGGGCCGCGTGTTCCTCGCCGGCGACGCGGTGCATCAGCTTTCGCCGACCGGCGCGATGGGCATGAACACCGGCATCGGCGACGTGGTCGACCTCGGCTGGAAGCTCGCCGCGGTGGCGCAGGGCTGGGGCGGGCCGAAGCTCCTCGCAAGCTACAGCGCCGAGCGGCAGCCGACAGGCCTGCGCGCCAT
This sequence comes from Xanthobacteraceae bacterium, assembly GCA_019746355.1. Next base: position 3,246 of record JAIESC010000065.1, read on the forward strand.
CAACAACACCTCGGGCTTCCATCTCTCGCACGGCAAGTTCCACGACGGCTTTGCCGCCATCGAGGACGACACCGACGCGGGCCGCAAACTGCGCGCCGAGGTCGGCCCGGAGCTGGTGCGCGAGGTCGGCCGCATGTTCCGCACCATCGGCCTGCAACTCGGCTATCGCTACGAGGATTCGCCGATCATCGTGCCGGATGGAACGCCGCCGGTCCCGGACGATCCGGAGAATTTCGTTGCCTCGGCGCGGCCCGGCTCGCGCGCGCCGCACGTGGCGCTCAAGGACGGAAGCTCGACGCTCGATCTCTATGGGCGCGGCTACGTGCTGGCGCGGTTCGGCAAGGGCGCGCCGGACGGCGCGGTGATCACCGAGGCCGCGAAGAGGCGGAACGTGCCGCTCCGTGCTGTCGCCATCGACGACCCGGAAGCCGCAGATATCCACGAGCAGCCGCTGGTGCTGGTGAGGCCTGACGGCCACGTTGCCTGGCGCGGGCGCACGCCGCCGGCCGATCCGCTGGCTATGATCGATCGGGTGCGCGGGGCGTAGTGCCCCGCGCCCTCCTTTCTGTCTCGTTGCGGTTGTTTTCTGTCTCGTTGCGGTTGTCGCGCCGATGCCCGCCATCAACCCTGAGCTGAAATAGGACTGCTATCTGCCTCTTCTAGGACGCCTGCTTGCGTCGTTACGATATCCGATCCGGAGGCAATATGAGGCGACGCGCCTTCATAGCGGCTCTCGGCGGCCTCGCTGCGTTGCCATTCGCCGCGCTTGCCCAGTCCGATCGGAGGCGGCTGATCGGCATGCTGCTCTCGCAGGCCGAAGGTGATCAGGAAGCAAAGCACCGCATCGCCGCGCTGCGCGAAGGACTTCAAAAGTTGGGTTGGACCGAGGGCCGCAATATCAGGATCGAGTTGCGGTATGCCGGCGGCAGCGCTGACCGCATGCGAGCGTACGCGGAGGATCTTGCGAAACTGAATCCGGACATTCTTTTTGCCTCCGCTACATCATCGCTGTTGGCGTTGAGCAGGATGACAACCACCATCCCCATCGTTTTTGCGCAGGTGACCGATCCAGTCGGCGCAGGCTTCGTCAGCAGCCTTGCACAGCCGGGTGGGAACATCACTGGCTTTACGCAGCATGAATTCTCCATCGGGAGCAAGTGGATGGAACTGCTGAAGCAGCTTGCTCCGCAAACCGAGCGCGTCGCGCTGATCTACGATCCCCAGAACCCGGCGATAGAGGGGTATCGGACGGTGATGAGGGCCAGCGTCCGGCTGTTTGGCGTCCAGATATCCGAGTACCCGGTGAGCAACGCTGCCGAGATAGAGCGCGCCATGAGTCTCATTGCCGCACAACCGGCCAGCGGGTTCATTGTATTGCCCGGTCCCGTTCCAACGGCCCATCGTGATCTGGTCGTTTCGCTCGCGCATCGACATCGGCTTCCCGCGGTCTACGCGTTCCGCTTCTGGCCGGCTGCGGGAGGATTGGCATCCTACGGGATCGACAACATCGGGCTTTACAGACTGGCCGCCGACTATGTGGACCGTATTCTGAAAGGCGAGCGGCCGGGCGATTTGCCGATTCAGCATGCGACGAAGTTCGAGCTGGTGATCAATCTTAAGACCGCCAGGGCCCTCGGCCTCGATCCGCCGAACAGTCTGCTTGCTCGCGCGGACGAGGTGATCGAGTAGGGTGATGTCGGCTTGTGAGGGGTGAAGCGGAAATGATGAGGCCCGATCCGGACGCGCCCGACCGTTCCGGACGTTCGTCATTGCGTTCGCAATATCCTCGACCGCGAAAATGGGCCAAAAACGACGCTCCTGACCCAAGGGCGCCATTGGCCATCAGCCGGCTTGTACGCTGCCGTTGGGGATGGCAGCGGGAGGAGATTCTTCGAGCACCAGCCTATACACTTGGGCTCGGGTTGGTGCGGCAGCAATGGAAAATGATGGCCCAATGTCGCGGCCAGTTGGAGACACTATGTCTGATGAAGATCTGAAAGCGGAGCTCGAGCGTCTGCGCAGCGAGAACGCTGCCCTCAAGAAAGCGGGATCGTCTTCTGTCCGGATGAAGGTCAGCGAAAAGGGAGCCGTGTCGATCTACGGGATGGGACGCTTTCCCGTAACGCTGTACAAGGAACAGTGGTTGAAATTGCTGGGCATGGCGGACGAGATTCGCGCGTTCATCGCTGCGAACGAGGCGCAGCTGAAGACAAAGGCTTGACCAGACGAGGACACGTCCATCCGCAACGATGCGGCGCGCTGCCAGGCGGTTGCGCGCTGCATTTTATCAGGCACCACGGGTGGTGCCTGGGCGCTCTTCAAAGATCGGCACGCTGTCGCGCAGCCCACACGTCGCGCACTGAAAGACATGAAGCGCCGGCATATCCGTCAAGGCGGGCAAAGCTTCGACGAACCGCATCGGCACCTTGCAGGTCGTGCAATGCGGAACGCGCGTTCGAAGGTATGTCATTTGCGATCTTAGACGCGACGGGAAACGGAATGATTCGGCGACCAGCCGAGGGCGGCACTATTCAGCTGCGGCCAGCGCGGCAGCTTCACCCAAGGGCCGGATCTTCCAATCCCACCAGGCGAACTCGAGTTTGTAGTCCGCCCCCTCTAGAACAGCCCCGTAGGCGCTGCTGAACGGACCGGTCTCGAAGCGCTTGGCGCTTGGTCCGACAAGGGTGCCTTCAAAAGTGTGCACGCCGTTGCGTACGCGCACACGCTGTCCGAACAACGCTAAAATTTGATGGTCTTCCAGCCGGTACACAGCACGCCCCCGCACTCGCTGTCGCGAAGTTACCGAGGCCGCTCCGTGAATCAATTGGCGTGTGAACAATCCACAGCATCGACATATCAGGATACCAAGCGGGTTCTGGAAAACTGCGAGGGTGCACTCGAAATGAGCGAGGACCTGATGTCGTTCGCGATCGGCGACACGGTGACGGTGAAGCGGCTGATGCCGCGCGCCCCGGAATGACGCCTCGGACTTTTTCAGCAGCCTGCTGGTGTTGCTGTGGTTCTCAACTCGTGAGCGGCATCAAATTCCAGACCAGGAAATCAGCGGCTACACGTGGTTGGTGGCCTGGTTCGCGTGCCGGTACCGTGCCGGCGAGAGGCCGAACCGCGCCTTGAACGCCTTGGAGAAATGCGACAGGTCGTTGAATCCCCAGCCGTAGGCGATTTCCGAAATGGTGAAGGTCACATGACGGGGATCGCCCAGGGCGCGACGGCAGGCCTGCAGGCGATTTTCGAGAATCCATTGTCCGAAGGTTGTGTTGGAGTCCTCGAAGCGCTTGTGAATCGTGCGCACGGAAACCCCGAGCCGTTCCGCGAGCATCTTCGGTGCCAGGTCGGGATTGGCGAGATGCAGCCGAAGCACGGCCAACATCTCGTCAAGACCTGGCTTGGTTGCGAACTGGCGCATCGATGAACGCTCGCTGTCGCTGGTCGCGGTCAGCAGCGCGATGATGTTGCAGACGTTCTCGGTCAGCGCAGTGGCTTCCACGACGGATGCGCAAGCGGGGCCGGCCAGCCGCTCGAGATAGAATCGCAGCGCGCCGTTCAGCGAAGACGTCCCGGCGATTCGGTTGAGCGGCCGCCGGGCGAGCCAGGGCGCGCGACTGTGCAGTTGCGCGTGGGGAATAACGGCAACCACGCGGTCGACAGATTGCGGAAATTCGACGCGGAACGGCCGGGTTCCGTCCACCACGCCGATGTCGCCGGGGTGTAGTTCGCAGCTCGCGTCGTTCTGGACCATGCGGCAAGTACCGCCGCGCTGCCAGCTCACCAGATAGTGCGCCTCGCTTGAGCGGCCGATATGCGACTTCAGACGTATCACTTCATGCGGCGTGGACGCGAAGGTGGCAAAACGCAGATCGCCGAATTGCGAGCAGGTTATGTCTCCGCGAAAGCCGTTGGTTGGATGCTCGGTCGCGACGTTGAGAACCGCCTCGCAGACGGCCTCTCGCCAGAAGGCAAACTGATCGCGCTGAGGAACTGCGTGGGTGGTCCAGCTTCGGGTGGTCATTGCAGATCTCACGGGCCGAGGAGCGGCGCACTTCCGACCAAATTGGCTGGCGCTCTGAGCCAAGCCGTCGTTGCCAATCATGCTAGGATTGACCTGTCTCGTCCACAAATTCCGGATTCGCCGGCACAGCCGTGCAAACCGCGTTCACCCAGGATCAGCTTGCGCAGCCGGCGATTGCCGAGGCCGACGGCATTCTGAAGACTTGCGTCCACTATGGATTTTGCACGGCGACGTGTCCGACCTACGTGCTGTTCCGCGACGAGAACGACTCGCCCCGCGGCCGTATCGATCTCATTCGGGCGATGCTGGAGAAGGGCGGCGCGCCGGACCCGAAAACGGTTCATCATCTCGACCGTTGCCTCTCGTGTTGCGCCTGCATGACGACCTGTGCCGTGAAGGTCGATTATGCTCACCTGATCGACATCGCGCGCAATCACATCGAGCGGACTTTTCGCCGGCCTTTGACGGATCGTCTGCTGCGTCGCTTGCTCGCGCAGGTCCTTCCGTATCCGCGACGCTTTCTCGCAGCCCTGCTGTTGGCAAGGGCCGCACGACCCGTCGCGCGCCTCATGCCGGGACGCCTGCGGAACCTGATCGGGATGGCGCGAGCGCGGTTGGCGAGACCCGGGCTGTTGGCGCCGGGCGTGTACCGGGCTGAAGGCGAACGGCGAATGCGGGTCGTGCTGCTGGCCGGCTGCGCGCAGCAAAGCCTGGACCGCAACGTCAACTCGGCGACGATTGGAGTTCTGCGGCGGCATGGTTGCGACGTTCTTGTCGCGCCAGGCGCAGGATGCTGCGGGGCGCTGCCGCTGCACATGGGCTATGCCGCGCAGGCGAAGCGACTGGCGTCTGCAAATGTCGGGGCATGGTCCAGGCTCCTCGACGACGGCCTCGACGCCGTGGTCGTCAATGCCTCGGGCTGTGGAACGACGGTGAAGGACTATGGCCATCTGCTCGGCAGCGATACCGCAAAGCGCATCGCGGCATTGACCTGCGACATCACCGAAATTCTCACGAGGCTCGGCCTGCGTGCAACCGGCCGGATGCGGCCCTATTGCGTGGCCTATCACGATGCTTGCTCGCTGCAGCACGGACAGCGGGTGGTCGATCAACCGAGGCGGCTGCTGGCGACGGCCGGATTCAAAGTGGTTGATGTGCCTGAGAAGCACTTCTGCTGCGGCTCGGCAGGCACCTACAATTTGCTGCAGCCCGACATCGCCGATGCGCTGGGCCAACGCAAGGCGGCGCATATCGCGAGCGTCGAACCCGATATCATCGCCGCCGGCAATCTCGGCTGCATGGTGCAGATCGGCCGCCATTCGGCAACTCCGATTGTCCATACCGTCGAGCTTATCGACTGGGCGACCGGCGGGCCGATGCCGGAGGCGCTGCGCGGCCGTCCCCTTCGCGAGCCCGCCGCGCTCGAGCGCTCCACCGTGACCGGCCCGATCTTGCCGAACGAAACGCCTTCCGACAGTCCAGCAATCTGGTGATGGGGATCAGCGATGCCTGAAAATCACGAAGCGTTCTTCGCCGCAGTCGAAAAGGCGCTGGGGGCCGATAGCGTCAATCGCTCGGAGGAAACAATTCGCCGCTATGCCGAGAACACCATGGCCGGCGGCGACGTGAGGCCGTCGGGCGTCGTCTACCCGCGATCGACGTCCGATGTGCAGACCAGCGTGCAGCTGGCCAACGAACACAAGACGCCGCTCTATCCGATCAGCACCGGCTACAACATCGGCCTCGGATCGCGCTCTGCCGCACGTCAGGGTCAGGTGATCCTCGATCTCGGCTATCGAATGAACCGCATTCTCGAGATCGATGACAAGCTCGCCTACGCGGTCGTCGAGCCGGGCGTCAGTTATCAGGCGCTCCATGACGAGCTCGTTCGTCGCGGGAACAAGCTGATGCTCGATGTCACGTCCGGTCCGCCGCAGGGCGGCATGATTGGCAACGCCCTGGACAAGGGCGCGGGCTACACGCCCTATTTCGATCATTTCGGGTTCTCCTGCGGGCTGGAAATCGTTCTCGGCAACGGCGCGATTCTTCGCACCGGCGACGGCGCGCTCAACTCCGAGACGCTCGCGAACTGGCACACCTCGAAATATTCCTTTGGTCCGATTCTCGACGGTCTGTTCGCGCAATCGAATTACGGCATCGTCACGCGGATGGGAGTATGGCTCTTGCCGCGTCCGCCGATGGTGCGCTCCTTCCATTTCACGTTTCCCGAGGATGACGACCTGGAGCAGGTCATCGATCTGTGCCGGCCGCTCAAGATGTCGAATTTCGTGCCGACGTTGTTTCGCGTCGCCAATGATCTCTATCTCTGCGGTTCGGAGGGCGAGAGCCCGGACTATCGTATTTCAAAGGGCAAGTCTTCGATCTCGGACGAGGCGCGCCGCGCCTTGCGCGAGAAGCACGGGCTCGGCGCCTGGAATGTCTCTGGCGCATTCTATGGCCCGAGCGCTGCGGCGCTCGAGCCGATGGTGCAGCGGGTGCGCGAGCATTTCGGGCAGAGCGGAAAGGCCCGATATGTCGACCATGCGGATGCGGCTGCGATTCCGCCGCTGCAGGTGGCGATCAATGCGTTCTCCGGAATTCCCAGCCTCGGGGAGCTCGGCCTCCTGAAATGGCGTCCGGGCGGCGGCAATCTCTGGTTCCTGCCGGGCACGCCGATGGACGGCAAAATCGCCAACGGCTTCCAGCGCATTTGCCGCGGCGTCTACGAGCAATACGGCATGGACTACACCGTGATGAATGTGTGTGGCCCGCGCTTTGCCCGCGGTTTGCACGTCATCACGTTCAATCGCGAGGACGAGGACGAGCGTGCACGGGCCGACGCGTGCTATCGCAAGATGTCGGAGGAGGTCGCTCAGCGCGGCGTGTATGTCGGCCGCGCACCGATTCAATATCACGAATTCCACATGGGCCAGGCGATGCCGGCCTATCGTGATGCATGCCATGGCGTAAAGACGGCGCTCGACCCGAACGGCATCATTGCGCCGGGGCGCTATGGAATTGGGTAGCCGGCCGGCTGGCTGTTGCCGAGCAGCTTCGGACTCCCGGGAAGCCTCGGACACCGCTCTATGGGGGGGTCGCAAACCCCTGCGCCTTTCGGCGCTCCGCTCCCCTCGTCAGGAGGGCGAGCAGGAAGGAAGCGATTTCGCACAGCCCGGGCGCAAGTACGCCGCAGCAACGGGCAACCGCGCCCGCGATGGGATCGCGATCGAAAGACGACATGACGTTCGCGACAGGCGGGATTTTTCAGACCGGGCGGACGCAGGGCAGCGTCCTGAGGCGCCACCGCTAATGCACCGCCCCGGTATCCCGCGGCATGATCGCGCCGCGGTGGCGCACCTTCTGCGCGGCGAGCGAGTGTCCGGCGAGCGTCGCCGAGGCCGGGCTGTCGCCGGCGAGCCGCGCCGCGAGATAGCCCGCGTTGAAGCTGTCGCCCGCCGCCGTGGTATCGACCGCCTGCACGACCTCCGGCACCGGCACGTGCTCCTGCTGTCCGCTGACCGCGACCAGCGCGCTGTTCGGGCCGTTCTTCACCACGATCTCGCCGATGCCGAACGCCTGCAGCCGCTCGACCGTGGCCTCGGGGCTTGGATCGCCCCACAGCACCGCTTCGTCGTCGAAGGTCGGCAGCGCGTAGTCGACGCGCTTCAGCGCCTCCATGAACACCGTGCGCGTGCGCGGCAGGTCGCCTTTCCAGCCGTGCGGACGGAAGTTGCCGTCGAACGCGACCTTGGCGCCCTGCTGCCGTGCCATCTCGACGATGGCCAGCAGCCGGCCGAGCCCGACATTGCTGTAGAGCGACAGCGTCACGCCGGAAAAATAAATGAGCTTCGCGCCGAGCATGCTCTCGGCGACCCGGTTCCACTCGGGCAGCTCGAACAGCTCGCGCGCCGGCGCTTCGCCGCGCCAGTAGCGGAAGCGGCGCTCGCCCTTGGAGTCCGTTTCGATGATGTAGAGGCCGGGAAGCCGCCCAGGCACGCGCAGCATCAGGTCGGTCTTGACGCCCTCGGCCGCCGCCATCGCGATCATGCTGTCGGAATAGGGGTCGTCGCCGAGCGCAGTCGCGTAGGCCGCGTCGACGCCGGCACGGGCGAGATAGACCGCGGTGTTGAAGGTGTCGCCGCCGCACGTCATGCCGAAGCGGCCGTCATTGCCGCGCGCAAGCTCGGCCATCACCTCGCCGATGGCGATCACCCGGGTTTTCTGTTCGGCCATGCGGCGTCCGGCTTTATGGGCGGTTTCGTTGGTCTCAGCCGACAATGGCGGCATGGCGAAGCCTTGGCAACGTCATATTCGCCGGCCCGTCGGAGGATTTCATAATCGGATGAATGGTTTAGCCACTCTGGAAAGCAGCAATATGTTATATTATAACATACGCGTATGAGCGACCATCATCACCACGGTCACGCGCACCACCACCATCACGAGGGTCACGCGCATCCTCCGGCGACGGCGCATCCATCGATCCTGCGGATGTCGGCGCTCGAGCGGCTCGGCCTCGCGGCCGGCCTGATCGCGCTGCTGTGGCTCGCCGCGTTCTGGGCGATGCGGTGAGGGGACCGATGAACGCACCCAAGACCGCACCCATGAACGCGCAGCTTCAATTCCACAACCTGACGCTCGGCTACGACCGCCACCCGGCCGTGCATCATCTCGACGGCGCGGTGCAGAGCGGCTCGCTGACCGCCGTGGTCGGCCCGAACGGCGCGGGCAAGTCGACGCTGTTCAAAGGCGTGGTCGGCGTCATCAAGCCGCTGGCCGGCACGATCGAGCGCAACGGCGTCGCGCCGGAGGACATCGCCTATCTGCCGCAGATCGCCGACATCGACCGCAGTTTCCCGATCAACGTCTATGACCTGGTGGCGATGGGACTTTGGCGCAGCAAGGGCCTGTTCGGCGGCATCGGCCGCAAGGACCGCGACGCGATCGAGCACGCGATCGGTGCCGTCGGCCTCACCGGTTTCGAGCAGCGGCCGATCGGTACGCTGTCCGGCGGGCAGATGCAGCGCATGCTGTTTGCGCGGCTCCTGCTGCAGGATGCGCGCGTGATCGTGCTCGACGAGCCGTTCAACGCCATCGACGCCAAGACCTGCGCCGATCTCATCGTGCTGATCCGGCAATGGCATGGCGAGCAGCGCACCATCCTCACCGCGCTGCACGACCTCGAGCTGGTGAAGGCGCATTTTCCCGAAACGCTGCTGCTCGCGCGCGAGCCGGTGGCCTGGGGCAAGACCGCCGAGGTGCTGACCCCCGACAATTGGGCGAGAGCCCGGCACATGTGCGAGGCATTCGACGATCAGGCCCAGGCCTGCGTCGTCGAGGCGGCATGAAAGGCTCGGGGGCCCCAATTGAACTCGGAATTTGCGGCGGGGCCCAACACGAAGGCTGCTCATTGTTAGGCAAGCGAGGGAGATGAAGGAAGTTTAGGATGCTCTACGACACCTTCATCGGCCCATTCGTCGAGTTCGAATTCATGCGCCGCGCGTTCGCCAGCACCTTCGCGCTGGCGTTCGGCGCGGCACCGATCGGCGTGTTCCTGATGCTGCGGCGGATGAGCCTGATCGGCGACGCCATGGCGCATGCGATCCTGCCCGGCGCGGCGGTGGGCTTCATGCTGGCTGGGCTCAATCTCCTGGCGATGGCCGCGGGCGGCCTGATTGCGGGTCTCGTGATCGCCGTCGGCGCGGGGCTGATCGCCCGCTCGACACAGCTCAAGGAGGATGCATCGCTCGCCGCGTTCTTCCTGATCTCGCTCGCGCTCGGCGTGACGCTGGTCTCGGTCAAGGGCAGTAACGTCGATCTGCTGCACTTCCTGTTCGGCTCGGTGCTGGCGGTGGACGATCCGGCGCTGCTGCTCGTCGTCGGCGTCGCCAGCGTCTCGCTTGTGGTGCTGGCGCTGATCTGGCGGCCGCTGGTGCTGGAATGCGTCGATCCGGGCTTCCTCCGCTCGGTGAGCCGCACCGGCGGGCCGGTGCACATCGCTTTCCTCGCGCTGGTGGTGATGAACCTGGTCGGCGGCTTCCAGGCGCTCGGCACGCTGCTTGCGGTCGGCATCATGATGCTGCCCGCGGTCACCGCACGGTTCTGGGCGCGCGACATCACCGGCATGATCGGCATCGCCATCGGCTGCGCCGCGCTGTCGGGCTATGCGGGCCTGCTGGTGTCGTATCACGCAGGCCTGCCGTCGGGCCCTGGCATCATCCTCGTCGCCGGCTTGCTTTATGCGCTGTCGGTTATCGCGGGGCCGGTCGGCGGGCTGGTCTGGCTGTCGCTGACCCGTCGCCATCTGGAGGCATGACCATGATCAAACGGCTCGGCATCGTCGCGATGGCCATTGCGCTTCTGGCCGCGCCGGCTCACGCGCAGGACAAAGCACAGGACAAGCTCAAGGCCGTCGCCTCCACGTCGATCATCGGCGATCTCGTCAAGAACGTCGGCGGCGACCGTGTCGAGGTCGCGACGCTGGTCGGTCCGAACAGCGATGCCCATGTGTTCTCGCCCACGCCGGCGCACGCGAAGACGCTCGCCGCGGCCAGGATCGTGTTCGTCAACGGCCTGGGTCTCGAAGGCTGGATGACGCGGCTGGTCAAGTCGTCCGGCACCAAGGCTGCGACGGTCGTGGCGAGCACCGGCGTCGCGCCGCGAAAGGCGGCAGACGACGGTCACGGCCACAGCCATGGCGCGGATCCGCACGCCTGGCAGTCCGTCGTCAACGTCAAGCTTTACGTCGCCAATATCCGCAACGGCCTGAAAGCCGCCGACCCGGCGGGCGCAGCAGCCTACGACACCAATGCCAAAGCCTATCTGGAAAAGCTCGATGCGCTGGAAGCCGAGGTGAAGGCGGCGATCGGAAAAATCCCGGCCGACCGCCGCAAGATCATCACCACCCATGACGCCTTCGGCTACTTCGGCGCGGCCTATGGCGTGCAGTTCATCGCGCCGGTCGGCGTGTCGGGGGACGCCGAGCCCTCGGCCAAGGACGTGGCCAGGATCATCGCCCAGGTGAAGCGGCAGAAAATCCCGGCGGTGTTCATGGAGAACATTTCCGATGCGCGGATGATGCAGCAGATCGCCCGGGAGACCGGCGCGAAGTTCGGCGGCACGCTCTATTCCGACGCGCTGTCGGACGCGGGCGGTCCCGCCGTGACCTACATCGACATGATGCGCAACAACGTCACCGAGCTCGTCAAGGCGCTCGCGCCGTAGCATGCCGTCATTCCGGGGCGCGCCGAAGGCGCGAACCCGGAATCCAGAGCCAAAACGGGACTGAGTGTGTCGTCCTGGATTCCAGGCCCGGCGCTGCGCGCCGTCCCGGAATGACCGCGGCGGATTTCCGTGCCTACTTGACCATGCCGAGCGCGGTCAGAAGCTTGCGCTTGGACTCCACATCCTTCGAAAGATTGGCGGCAAAGCCTGCGCTGTCCTGGAAATAATCCGCCGGTTGCAGCGTCTGCTTGACGATGCGCTGGAACGGCGCGCTCTGCACTGCGGTCTTGCAGGCGGTCTCGAGCTTGGCCTTGATCTCGGCCGGGAGTCCTGCCGGCGCAAACATTCCGCCGATGCTGAGCGGCGAGACGTCGAAGCCCTGCTCCGTCACGGTCGGCACGTCGGCGATCGAGGGATTGCGCTTCCCGGCGAACAGTCCCGGCATCGCAAGCCCGCTGTTTGCCGCCGCAGTCAGCGGCGCAACCGCGAAGTCGATCTGGCCGCCGATGGTCATCTGGATCGATTCCGCCGGTCCCTTGAACGGCACGTGATTGAACGCGACCTTGCTGATCTGCCCGAACTCGGCCATCGCCAGGTGCGGAATGGTGCCGAGCCCCGGGCTGCCGAAGTCCAGTCCGCCCGGCTTGGCTTTGCTGGCGGCGACGATCTCGGCGACGTTTTTGTACGTGCCCTGCCGCGCCACGATCACCTGGTCGTTCTTGAAGGTCTGGCAGATCGGCTCGAACGACTGCAGGCTGTAGCCCGCGTTCCGTTCGGTCATCGGCTGCACCGTGACCGAGAACGCAGCGCCATGCATCAGCATGTAGCCGTCGGGCTTGGCGCGGGAGACTTCGGCGGTGCCGAGCACGCCGCCCGCGCCCGGCTTGTTGTAGATCACGAAGCGCTGGCCGAGCATGCCGGCCATCTCCTCGGTCAGCACCCGGCCGAGGATGTCGGC
>JAIESC010000232.1 GCA_019746355.1 Xanthobacteraceae bacterium
CGCTGGCCGCTCGCTTCGCTCGCCAGCGCAAGCCGCGCCGCCGAGTGGCGCGAAGCGACACGAGGGACCGGCGCGGCCATTACAAAGTGCTCGCGCTGGCCGCTCGCTTCGCTCGCCAGCGCGAGCCGCGCCGCCGAGTGGAGCGAAGCGACACGAGGGACCGGCGCGGCCATTACAAAGTGCTCGCGCTGGCCGCTCGCTTCGCTCGCCAGCGCAAGCCGCGCCGCCGAGTGGCGCGAAGCGACACGAGGGACCGGCGCGGCCATTACAAAGTGCTCGCGCTGGCCGCTCGCTTCGCTCGCCAGCGCGAGCCGCGCCGCCGAGTGGAGCGAAGCGACACGAGGGACCGGCGCGGCCATTACAAAGTGCTCGCGCTGGCCGCTCGCTTCGCTCGCCAGCGCAAGCCGCGCCGCCGAGTGGCGCGAAGCGACACGAGGGACCGGCGCGGCTACGCTTGATCAGGCGCGCCTGAAGCGCGCCGCGGCCTGCAACGCGGCGTGCAGCTCGGCCGGCGACGCGGGCTTGCGCAGATATGCGTCCATGCCGGCTCCGCGCGCCGCTCGCTCGTCGTCCGCTTCGGAGCGGCCTGACACGCCGATGATCGGGATGCGCCCCGCCGGCCCCGGCAGGGCGCGAATCCGCCGCGTCGCTTCGACGCCGTCGACGTCGCCCGGCAAAGCCACATCCATCAGCACCACGTCGTGCCCGTGGCGCGTGACCGTCTCGACCGCGGCCTCGCCGCGTCCGACGAAGCTGACGCTGTGGCCCAGTTCGCGCAGCACGGTGCCGAGCACGACCCGGCCGTACGGGTTGTCCTCGACGCACAGCACGCGCAGCCCGGTGACGACGGTCGCATCGCCGCCGCGGCGGGCGGCCGCCGCCTCGTTCCGGACGAGCACGGTCATGCGGAACGTCGAGCCGCGCGAAGGCTTGCTCGTGACCTGGAGGCCGCCGCCCATGGCCTCGGCGGTCCGCTTGACGAACATCAGGCCGAGACCCGCGCCGCCATAGCGTCGCGCGATGTCGGCGTTCGCCTGGACAAACGGATGAAACAGCCGCCTGAGCTCGGCCGGCGCAATGCCGATGCCGCTGTCGCTCACCGCAAACGTGAGCCGCGTGCGGCCGCGTCCCGCACCGGCCGACGACGCCGCGAACGCAATGCGGCCGCGATCCGTGAACTTCAACGCGTTGTCGATCAGGTTCTCCAGCGCGCCGCGCAGCCGCACCACGTCGCCGATGACGCGGGACGGCAGGCCGGACGCGATCTCGGAGGTGACCTCGAGGCCTTTGCTTTCGGCGCGCGCCGTCAGCAGGCCCGCGACCGACCGCGCCAGATCGCGCGGGGAGAACACCTCCTCGCGCAACGCAAAGCCTGCCGCATCGGCCTTGGCCGAGTCGACCACGAGGCTGGTCAGCCGGGCGAGATGGTCAGCGGCACCCCGGATCGCCTCGGCCCAGCGCTGCTCCCGTTCCGGCAGGTCGGACGCATGCAGCAATTCGGCGAGCGCGAGGATGCCGGTCAGCGGCGTCCGGATCTCATGCGCCAGCGACGCCAGCGCGACGTCGGTCGGAGAAGCGCGCCGCCGCGCCGATTTCCGCTTCGCTGTCGCCTTGCGCTTGGTCGCCATGAGCCGGGCCCGGCTCACCATGGCACGCCGCCGCCGATGGAGCTATGCAGGGAGCCCCACCAGCCGGCGGATATCCGCAGGCGTCGCGCCCTCGGCCCGAAGCTCCCGCAAGCCGGTGGCCTGCGTCGATTTCGAAAGCTTGCGGCGGTCGGCGTCCAGGATGAGCCGGTGGTGGTGATAGACCGGCGCCGGGAGATCGAGCAGCGCTTGCAGCAGGCGGTGCACGCTGGTCGACCAGAACAGGTCCTGGCCGCGCACCACGTGGGTCACGCCCTGGATCGCATCGTCCAGCACCACGGCGAGGTGATAGCTGGTCGGCGTCTCCTTGCGCCCGACAATGACATCGCCCCAGGCCGCGGCATCGGCCACCACGTCGCCGGTCTCGCCGGCCGGCCCCGCGCCGGTCTCGGTCCAGCGCAGCGCCCCGGCCCATTCCATCGCCTTGCCGATGTCGAGGCGGATCGCATAGGGCTCGCCACCCGCGATGCGCGCCCGCCGCTCCTCCTCGCGCATCTGCCGCGCCGCGCCCGGATAGACCGGGACGCCGTCCGGATCGCGCGGCCAGCGCTCGCGCACGTCGCGGTCGCCCACCATGCGTGCGAGCTCGGCGCGGCTTTCGAACGCCGGGAAGGTCAGGTGCAGCGCGTCGAGCTTTGCCAGCGCCGACCTGTACTCGTCGAAGTGATCGGACTGCCGCCGCACCGGCTGCTCCCATTCAAGTCCGAGCCAGGCGAGGTCTTGGTAAATTGCGGTCTCGAATTCGGGGCGGCAGCGCGCCGTGTCGATGTCCTCCATCCGCAGGATGAACCGCCCGCCCTGCGCGCGCGCCATGTCGAAGTTGAGCAGCGCCGAGAGCGCATGGCCGAGGTGCAGCGGACCGTTCGGCGACGGGGCAAATCGGAAAACGGGTGGCGTCATCGGGCGTGCGGGCACGAAATTGTTACAATGTCATCTTTGCATTCGAACTACATTGTCGCGCAACCGACAACACCGTGAGATGAGCTGCCATGCCGGATCCTGAAGTTGTGTCGCGCCGTTCCGTGCTTGCCGGCGCGTCTGCCGCCGCGCTGTCCGCCATGCCGGCCTTGGCCAGGGCGCCGCTGAAGAACACCCAGGCCCCGGCCTTTCACCGCTTCAGGATCGGGGAATTCGAGGCAACGGTCGTGTCCGACGGGCCGCTCGTGCTCGGCGCGCCGTCCGGCGACGTCTTCAACGGCGTCAGCAAGGAGGACATGGTCGCCATTCTCAACAGCCATTTCCTGCCCACAGACAGCGTCGAGCTCGATCAGAACACGCTGGTCGTCAACACCGGCCGCCACCTGGTTCTGTTCGACACCGGCACCGGGCCGACGCTCAAGGCGCTCGGCCCCTATGCCGGAAAGCTCATGGGCAATCTCAAGGCCGCGGGCATCGAGCCGCGCCAGATCGATGTGATTGTGCTGACCCACCCTCACCCGGACCATTGCTGCGGGCTGGTGACCGCCAAGGGCGGACGCGTGTTCCCGAACGCGCAGATCTACATGGCACAGGCGGATTTCGATTTCTTCACCGACGAGAGCAAGGCCACCAACGACATGTTCAAGATGCTGATCGGCGCGGCGCGGCAGAACCTCCTGCCCAATCGCGACCGGATCGTCTTCATCAAGGACGGCCAGGAGATCGTGCCCGGCATTCAGGCGATGCTGACGCCGGGACACACGGTCGGGCACACCTCGTACATGATCACGTCGCAGGGCCAGTCGCTGTTCAACACCGGCGACGTCTGTCACCACCCCATCATCTCGACCGAGCGGCCGCGCCTCCCGTTCGCCTTCGACACCGACGGTGCGCAGGGCGTGGCGTCGCGGCTCAGGGTGTTCGACATGCTGGCGTCGAGCCGCACGCGGATGATCGCCTATCACTTCCCGTGGCCGGGCGTGGGCTTCATCGGCAAGGAGCGCGACGCCTACCGGTTTTTCCCGGCACCGACGCGGACGGTGATTTGACGGCGCGGCGCGTGTAACGTCCGACCCATGTCGTTCCGCCCCATGTCGTTTCGCCCCATGTCGTTCCACCCCATGTCGTTTCTCCACACCGAAGCCGATCTGCAGGCGGGCATGGCCGCGCTGGTGGCGCAGGACCCGCGGCTTGCGCCGATCCTGGAACTGTCCGGCATGCCGGCCTTGCGCCGCCGCGAGGGCGGCTATGCCGGGCTCTGCGCCATCGTCTGCGGCCAGCAGCTTTCCACCGCAAGCGCGGCGGCGATCCGCAACCGGCTGATGGCGACGTTCGACCCGTTCCACCACGACACCGTGCGGCTCGCCCGCGCCGACAAGCTCAAGCGGCTCGGCCTGTCGAATGCCAAGATCAAGTCGATCAAGGCGATCGGCCACGCCATCTCCAAAGGCCAGATCGACCTCGACGCGGTCGCCGCGATGGAAGCCGATCAGGCGCATGCCGCGCTCACTGCGCTGCATGGCATCGGACCCTGGACCGCCGACATCTATCTGCTGTTCTGCCTGGGCAACGCCGACGCATGGCCCGCGGGCGACCTCGCGGTCCAGGAGGCCGTGCGCCTTGCGCTTGGCCTGAGGAAGCGGCCCGACGCCAAGGCCATGATCAGGCTCGCCGAGCCGTGGCGACCCTGGCGCGGCGTGGCGGCGCATCTGTTCTGGGCCTACTATCGTGTGGCGAAGCGGCGCGAGGGCATCGAGGTCACCGCCAAACCTGAAACAACGAAGCCTGAACCAACCAAGCCTGCATCAGCCAAACCTGCACCAACCAAGCCTGCACCAACCAGGCCTGCACCAACTAGGCCTGCACCAACCAGGCCCGAATGGCCGGCGGTGAAGGCGAAGCGAAGCGTCAAAAAAGCAAACGGGGCGGCGCTCAGGCGCTGAAACAGATGGCCGGTGAAATCGACGGACCGCGGCTCGAGCCGCGCGGCGGCCAGGCCAAGCGGCTGGTGGTCTTCCTGCATGGTTATGGCGCCGACGGCAACGACCTGATCGACATCGGCCGGGCGTGGCAGGGCCTGTTGCCCGAGACCGCGTTCGTGTCGCCGCATGCGCCCGAGCCCTGCGGCCAGGCGCCGATGGGCCGGCAGTGGTTCAATCTCACCTTCCGCACCCCGAACGAGCGCTGGGACGGCGCGCGCAAGGCAGCGCCTGTGCTGGAGCGCTTCCTCGACGCCGAGCTTGCCCGCCACAAGCTGCCGCCACAGGCGCTCGCGCTGGTCGGCTTCAGCCAGGGCACCATGATGTCGCTGCATGTCGGGCTCCGCCGCGCGGTGCCGCCCGCCGCGATCGTCGGCTATTCCGGCCTGTTCGTGCTGCCGGACGATGCCGAGCCGGCCGCGGTCGCGGGCGAGATCAAGAGCCGCCCGCCGGTGCTGCTGGTGCACGGCGACGAGGATCAGTTGATCCCGCCGCAGGCGCTGTTCCAGAGCGCGCAGGATCTCGCCGCGCTGGAGGTGCCGGCCGAGTGGCACATGTCCTCGGGCGTCGGCCACGGCATCGACCAGGAGGGGCTGCGCCACGGCGGCGAGTTCCTCGCCAGGCGATTCGGTTTGCGCCGGTGAGCCGGCCCGGCGGGCGGCCAGCGCCTGCCGGGTTTTTCGCGCAGTGCAGGGCTTTTCGAGCGCTTCACAATCCGGTCATGCTCCCTGTACACTGTGCCTGAGCCGCGCTGCGGCGCGCGGCGGCACGGGGCGGTCGGAGGACCCGATTGAACGCGCACGTGAATCCCGGGAACGGTTTTCCAGCCCTGGTGCTGAACGCGGATTTCCGTCCCCTGAGCTACTACCCGCTGTCGCTGTGGTCCTGGCAGGACGCGATCAAGGCGGTGTTCCTCGAACGCGTGAACATCGTCGAGGAATACGACCACGCGGTGCGCAGCCCGACCATCGAGATGAGGCTGCCGAGCGTCGTCTCGCTCAAGACCTTCGTGAAGCCCTCCTCGCATCCGGCGTTCACGCGATTCAACGTGTTCCTGCGCGACCGCTTCTCCTGCCAGTACTGCGGCGCGCGCGACGACCTCACCTTCGATCATCTGATCCCGCGCTCGCGCGGCGGCATGACCACCTGGGGCAACGTCGTCGCCGCCTGCTCGGGCTGCAACCTGCGCAAGGGCAACCTCACGCCCCACGAAGCCCGGATGTGGCCGTCGCAGATGCCGATGCAGCCCTCCGTGCAGCACCTGCATCGCAACGGCCGGCTGTTCCCGCCGAACTACCTGCACGACAGCTGGCTCGACTATCTCTACTGGGACACCGAGCTCGATCCGTAAGGATTTGGCGGCGGTTCGATAGCTCCATCACAAACGGCTCATGCCGGCGGTCCACCTGAGGCACCGCCACCTCCGCCGTCATCACCATCGTGATCGTATTTGCGTTTGGCCTCTCGAGCTGCAGCAACCGTCTTCGGAATGGATATCGAAACTGTGCTCCAGAGGATGCTCACGTCTACAGCATAGTATCCGTGAGCCAACTTATTGCGGGCCTTGTACGCGCGGCCGAGTTGCAGCTCCGGAAACTGCTGCTCGATGTCCGGCGCGAGCTTCTGCAGCTCGTTTGCGGCCAACCCTATCGCCTCGGCGCATTTCGAGGCGGCATCCTGTGTCGTGGCGTCGTCGAGAAAGTCCTCGTAGGTCTTGCCGGCGATATGACCCGCGAGCCGCTCGCCCCACGAAATGATGTCGGACAGCCAATCCGCTGTCGAACGCCTGCTCATGGCACCGGCTTGGCGTCGGCCTCTGCCCGTTCGGCGATATCCGGGGCCAGAAAGCCCTTGGTCAGGACTTCGACTTTGCACCCCAGGAGGGCCTCAAGCTCGATCTCGGCGCCGGCCAAGTCGTAAAGCGTCGTGCCGGCCGAAGGGTCCACCAGAACGTCGAGGTCGCTGTTCTCGGCATCCTCCGATCGCGCCGCCGAGCCGAAGATTCGAGGATTGGACAGGCCGAAGCGGGCCAGCACTTCGCGGACCTGATCGGCATGTTCGGACAAGGCAAGCGACGGTCTCATGGCAAGCCCATGCGGGACGCCCCGAATATCGGAACAGACCAAGCATAGTGCAACCTGCACCTGCAACCAAGGCGGGCCGATCCGGCTGCAGTTGACTTCACGGCTCGCAGGTTGCGTCATCCGCTCCCGAGCGATCCGGAGATTTCCGCTTGAAAAACATCCAGGACGGCGGCGAGGCCATCCTCGAAGCGCTGCGAAGCCTGAACGTCGAATACGTCATTTCGTCACCCGGCTCGGAGTGGCCGTCGCTGTGGGAGGCACTGGCCCGGCAGAAGAACAGCGGCGTACGCGGCCCGGCCTATCTAGACTGCGGCCACGAGATCCTGGCGGTGTCGATCGCCACCGGATACACGCAGGTGACCGGCCGCATGCAGGCTGTCCTGCTCCATGCCGGAGCCGGCCTCCTGCAAGGCAGCATGGCGATCTACGGCGCGCGGACCTTTGCCGCGCCGATGCTGGTGATGTCCGGTGAGTCGTCCGGCTACGGCGAGGGCGAGTTCGATCCCGGCCCGCAATGGTATCGCAGCCTCAACGTGGTCGGCGGCCCGCAGCGGCTGGTCGATCCCCTCGTCAAGATCGCGCTCCAGTCCACCTCCGTCGACACGCTCTATCACAGCGTCGTGCGCGCCGGAGAGCTCGCCCAGCGCACGCCGCGCGGACCGGTCTATCTGTGCGCGGCGATGGAAGCGATGATCGCGGAGTGGTCGAGGCCCGAGACGCTGCGCGCCGTCGCGCCGCCGCCGGTTGCACGGCCCTCGGACGAGGAGATCGCACAAGTCGCCGACTCGCTCGCGAAAGCGCGCGCGCCCTTCATCCTGGTCGAGAGCGCGGGATCGAGCCAGGAAACCTTCGACGCGCTCGTCGAGCTCGCGGAGCTGTTCGCCATTCCGGTGATCGACGCGCCGGGCGCGTGCCTTGCGAATTTCCCGAAGTCGCACGACCTTTATCTCGGCCTCGACACCAACCCGTATCTCGCGGAGATGGATTTCGCGCTGCTCATCGAAAACGAGGCCCCGTGGTATCCGCCGAGCAACGCCCCGAAGAACGCGACGATCGTCGCGATCGGCAGCAATCCGCTGAAAGATACGCTGGTCTACCAGGTCACCGGTGCCGGGCAGTACCTGGAGGGCGACACCGCGCTGACCCTTCGTCTCCTCACCGAGGCGCTGCGCGAGGTCAAGCCCGACGCCGCCGCGATCGCCGTGCGGCGCGCCCGCTGCAAGGCCGAGCACGACAAGCTCCGGCAGCGGCTCGAGGCCGCCGAGCAGAAGGCCGCGGCCGAACCCACCATCACCGTTCCGCTCGTCGCGCGGCTCCTGCGCGAGGCCCTGCCGGACGCCGTCTATGTCGACGAAACCATCGTGCATGCGCGGCTCGTCCGCGAGCACATGATGTGGGACGAGCCGTTCGGCTTCTACCGCGCGCCGAACGGCCTCGGTCAGGGTCTCGGCTATGCGCTGGGCATCAAGCTCGCCATGCCTGCGCGCCCGGTCGTCGTCACCGTCGGCGACGGCACGTTTCTCTACAATCCGGTGATCCCGGCGCTGGCATTCGCCGACGAGCACAGGCTGCCGCTGCTTATCCTGGTGTTCAACAACGCCAAATACGCCGCGATGCAGTACTACCACGACAAGTTCTACCCGACGGGCACGGCCATCGCGGCGAAGGACTACTACGGGGTCGACCTGAAGGGCGTGAAATACGAGCAGGCGGCGGCCATGGTCGATGGCTACGCCGCCCGCGCCGAAACCCCGGCCGAGTTGAAGGCGGCCCTCGATCAGGCGCTCGAATGCATGGCGTCAGGCAAGAGTGCGATCATCAACATGATCATGCCGGCCAAGGTGCGGTAGAGCGATGATTTTCGGTCGATCCGCTCCTCGCCTGTCATCGCCTGCCAACGGGTCCGCGCGAAGCGCGCGGCCCGATGACAGGCTCAGGCGGGCGATCCAGTGCGGTTGGGTTCCCGCTTGCGCGGCTCGCGCCCATAGCGCGTCGAAGACGCGCGTGAGCGCGCTTAACCAATGCGCCTTGGTCCGCCCAACCTCGCTTAATGCAGGCCAGCAATGTTGTCCTATGCGTCACGCCTTGTCGCACGCGGTGGAAGCGGGCGATCGAGCGGCATAAGTCCGGCGCGTGCCGAGGTCCCTCCTATCAGTCTCAATTCGGTGAGGATGAATTCACCATCATCGGCCTGCGCAATCGGGTGTGACGGCGGCCGGCAGTGAACAAATGGGCGGGCTTGGCGGTTGAGTTCGATTGACCGAACCGAAAGGGAGGTTCGTTATGGTCGCACAAGCTGGCGAAGGCCCGGTTTTTCTCGCGAAAAAGCTCGGCGGCCTGTTCTTGATCATTCTCGGCAGCATCCTCACGGCTTCCGGCGTGAGCTTGCCGTCGCAGTGGCTGACCGTCCTCGGCGCCCTGTTTCTGGTTGCCGGCGCAATCCTCCTGGTGCTCAAGATCGTTCGGCGCAACGAGGGCCGTCAGGTCCGATGATCGTCCGAGTCTTGAGCCAAGTCTCTGAGCCAAAGTCTCCCGGCCGGATCTCCTGGCGTGCGGGAGAAGGCGTACCTTGACGCTCATGTCAGCGTTGCAAGGAGGCGGCTGGCTCTGCTCGCGATTTCATCCCCAATCGAGTCATCGCGTCGCTCCCGGCTGGAGTGAAACCGCAATGGGTCGGTAGACTCTGCAGCTGACTCAAGGCACGTCGCCGCCGCGTCGCAGCGCAGCACCCGCGTGCGGTTGATCCGGTCGAAGCCGCAGCGCTCGATACTCAGATCGAGTTAACCCAAGATAGGTGTTCGCCGGTCGGGCGCGGCCTGCCGAAGCGGTCTTCCCGAAAACGGCGGCGATCGGAATCGCGCTCCCTTGAATCGAGCTCACTTGAATCAAGCAAGTCAGGGCGTACGTTGTCCTTTGCAGCGCCACGGGGCGAGCGTTTGCAAGCTCTGTCAAACACCAGACGTCAAGGAGACATCAACATCGCGAAGGAGACATCAAATGAGATACGGCAGAACCACTGTAGCGGCCGCGTTGGCACTGACCACGGCCTCGGTCGTGCTTCTCGCGACGGATAGCAACCCGGGAGCGGGATGGGTGTCCGCCGCCGAGGCAAGAGTCGGTCGACCGCTGACCCCGATGAGCTATGCCGGCGTGGCGCGTCGAACCACCCGGCGTGCGGTCGCCGCCGGGGCCGTTGCCGGCGGAGGATATTACTACGGGGGTGGCTATCCGTACGGATACGCCAGGGCCGGATGCTCCCGTGTTGTCGGTCCATACGGACGCACGGTCACGCGCTGCTATTGAACGTCCGCAGCACGACGAGCTGCGGTGGGCGGCTGGAGGGGGAGCCGCCTCCGCGCAAATGCTCAAGCTGGAAGACTGCGCGATGGACTGACGACGCGCAATCAGCCCGCGGCTTCGTCGACCTTCCGCGACCCCCAGGCGGCCGCGGCACCCCACAGCGCAACAGCCGCCAGCGCCAGGGAGATCAGCACGTTGTAACCGGCGAGCGACAGGCCGAGAAACCGCCACGCTGCCTCGTCGCAGCGCACCACCCGCGTGCGGTTGATCTGCTCGATGAGGCTGCCGCCCGCGGAGAAATTCGGCGTCGCGCCGGAGCAGTCCTGCGGGCCGGGCCACCACTGCCACTCGACGCCGGAGTGATAGACGCCGAGGCCTGCGTTCCAGAGCATGGCGGCGGCGATCGCAGCGAGCGCCAGCGCCATCACCTTGCGCGAGGAATTGACCGACAGCCCGAGCAGGATCAGGGCCGCGAGCGGGATCGCCACGTAATAGGCGACGCGCTGCTCGAGGCAGAGCGGGCACGGCCGGTAGCCCAGCACGTACTGGAAGTAATAGGCGCCGAGGATGGTCAGGATGCCGCCGACGGCGACCGCGGCGGCGGAGGCCGCCACCGGCTGCGTGCGGCTGAAGCTCAAGAGACGTGCGACCATCAGATGTCCCGGCGGAAAAGCACGGATCGCATAGCGCCATGGCGCCGCCCTGTCGATCCACAAGCCTGTGAGGCCGCGAAATCCTGCGAAAAAGGCGACATTGACCCCCGGACGTTCGCCGCTATGATCGCCGCCCTGCGCTGATCCGCACCCAATGCCCCTGTGGCGGAACTGGTAGACGCGCCAGACTCAAAATCTGGTGGTGGCAACACCGTGCTGGTTCGAAACCGGCCAGGGGCACCACGGGCTTTCCTCACGGCCGATCACCGCTGCTCATTTCCGATTCTCTCTCAAACACTTACGCCAAACTCGCTGCTCACGGATGAGCACCTTGGCTCACCGAAGCGCGGTAGGACCTGGGTAGAATGCTGGGTAGGCACCTTCAATGTCCTTGAGAGGTTCTACCCATGCTCACAGTCATTGCGATTGAAAGAGCGAAGCCGAAAGAGAAGTCGTGTCGGCTCTCCGACGGCAAATGGTCTTTATCTGCAGGTCGAGAAGAACGGCTCGAAGCTCTGGCGCCTTCGCTACTTCTTCAGCAGCAAAGAAAACATGCTGACGCTTGGCCCGTTTCCCGAAGTCTCACTCGCTGACGCGACAGAGAAGAGAGACGAGGCCCGCAAGCTGCTCGCCAAGGGAATCAACCCTTCGCAGCAACGCAAGGAAGAGAAGCGCGCTGTCGCCATCGCGTCCAAAAACTCATTCGGAGCAGTGGAGCAGGACTACACCCAGAAGATGCGGGATGAAGGCCGGACCGAGAAATCGATCTTCAAGGTGAAGTGGCACGTAGATGAGCAAAAGGACATCGAGCAATGGGAGCGCGGGAATGCGAAAGATGCTGCGGCGCTGATGAAGCCCGCAGATGAAACTTGTTGCAGAAGTGACCCATCTCTCCGCGTGTGAATAGCTCTCGTACGCCCGGCGATGACAGCTCGTTGATTGAGCGCGTTCAAGCGTCTCAACGCCCTCGGTCATGAGTGCCAATGCTCATGCATGGGGGCCAATCACGGCGCTGGAATCGATGAAAGCTGGTTTGAGGTGTCGGAAACATTCGCATGCCGATGGCATGAGCAGGAGCTTGCTTGCCGCCTCATGGTTTTGAAGTGACGTGCCCGCTTTAGCGGGTAGCCGGTAGCTTTCAGGTTGCAGGGACGGAGGCGTGATGCGCCGCGCGCGGGCGCACGTCGATGCTCACCTCGATATCCTCGTCGAGCTTGCCGAGAATCGTGATCATGCGATCGAGCGTGAAGCGCTCCAGCTTGGCATTGCGGATGCGGGAAAGATCGGTATGGGCAACGCCGGTAAGCTTCTCGGCGGCTCGTGCGGTAAGCTTGCGTTCATCCAGCGCCTTGATGATGCGGGCCGCGAGGATGGCGCGCGCCTGCTCAAGGTCGGCATTCGGCCGTCCGAAGTCGCGGAACACGTTGCCGCTGCCGCGCACGATCTCTAGGTCTTTCTTGGCCATCACAAACTCTCCTTCAACCGTTTGATGCGCTCCTTGATCCGGTCCACATCGACCTGCGGTGTTTTGATCCCGCTCTTCGACTTCTTCTGAAAGGCGTCGATCACGATCACATCCGGACCGAGCTGCACCGCATAGATCGTGCGGTAGGCATCACCCCGATACTTGAGCGCGATCTCAAACACCCCGCCATCGACGCCTTTGAACGGCTTGGCGATATCCGCCTTGCCACCCTCGGCGGCGATGGTCAGCGCCGCCAGCATCGTGGCCTGGGCTTCCGCTGGAAATTTCTCGAACTCCTTGCGGGCGGCTTTCAGCCACGAGATTGGACGGGTCGGACGCATAGATAAGCATGTTGGTAGATTTGCCAACATGCGTCCAGAACAATTTTTGATAGGCTAGCGGAATCAACGCCTTACCCGGAATTAGAGCCTTCCTTATGGGGCTTTCTGTACCCTTGGCGGCATTGAGGCCGCGTTTGGCGGCCAAAAGTCATTTTTGACGGGTTTTTATGACGAGTGTTTTGCCGCCAGAGGCGCTTCGCGCCTCTACGCATCAGCATGCTGATGCACCTTCGTCGCCCGCCGCATTCCTGCGGGTGGTCGAGCACGAGCCGTGCGCACATGGCGACGGTGAAATCTCGCCAAGCGCTGCGAGCGCTGACTCCCGCCGTGCCCCGCATTGCACGCCACAATAACGTCCCCGTCGATCCGCCAATCTTCCCGGCTATCGCCCGCTTGGCGCTCAGTCGCTTTTCATCCGAAGGCATGACCGACTTAGTGAAGTCACGGCAACACGCGGTTGACCAAGCGGACTTTGCCATCAGCCATGAATTGGACGTTTACGCCGCTTTCCAGTTCGGCTGCGTTCTCGCCGCCCTTGAAGGGGACGAGTCCCCGAATCGGGCTCAGATGATGGTGGCGGCTAAGCAATGCGTGGATAACGAGCCATTCGATCCGTCGCGGCCGACCGTCAAAATCTGGCCCAACCTTGTCGATGCTGCCAAGACGCATCTTGAGACTCGGCGCGCGCAGAACACCGTAGCGGGGCTGCCGATGCTTGAGACACCGACAGGCTCATTGCCGGAAGCCGCGCGCCAATTCCGCGTGAAAGCCGTGCCGATGCAAGAAACGGTGTTGAAGCAGTTCTTGCAGGACTTCACGCGCGAGCGCACGTTCGACAACCTCAGCGCGGCCCTCGGCGAGGACAAGGCGAAGGGCGTCGTCACCAGCATAGGTCAGGCGGCTTAGCGCTGCTCCTGAATTGAGCGGTGCGGGCCTCTCGCGCCTCACGCAGCAGGACTTGGCAGGACTCGCGCGCAATGAAAGCTCTGCGGTCGGGCGTGTGCAAGCCATCGTGCAGGAGGAATTCAAAGTGTAGCCCCTGTGCGAATCTGCACTGCTGGCCCAGATAATACTGCTGGCAGCCGATTCTCAGGGCTATGGTTGCGCTATCCCCGTTTTCCCACCCTGAGTTTATCGGGGCAGGATCAGGTCATTCACGGCGTCTCTGAATCGATCTTGCAAAAGATGTCGATCCCTATCCCTTTCTATGGAAAATCGTATTCCAGCCGAACGGATCAGTCTTCTCGATCACCCAGCCATCTACCGCCTCGCAGAAGGGGCAGGTGGGCTCGTCCATCATGGTCGCTGAGGACGAGCAAGACCACGAAGAGCCGGCGCGAGGCCGGCTCTTCTTGTGCAGTCAGGCTCAAGCACTCACCCCTTCAAGCGCTTGTTGCACTCGCTGTAATACCCGCCGCCCCTCTGAATCCAGTTCATCCCGCCGTTGGCGTTGCTGGCCTTGTTGGCGTTGTACTGGTCGAGGCAGGTGTGCATCCGCGCCTTGCCTTCGGACTCCTTGGAGTATTTCGGCGCGACCGCGGTCGGGAAGACGGCGCTGCCGGCGGCCGCCGACGATGGCCTCGAGCCCGTCGTTGTTCTGGATGGGGCGGCCGCCGGAGCCGTGGCCTGTGTCGCGGCGGGCGCCGGTGCGGCCGACGCGTCGGGGCCGCATTCGGCCTTGCGGAAGTCGCTCCACTTCTGGCCCTTGAGCGTGCCCGCCGTCTGCGCCGCTTTGTACTTGGCGCTGCACTCCTTCATCGTCAGCGCGCCTGCCGGTGCGCTCGCCAGCGCCATCGATGCCAGAACCGCACTGGCGCAAAGCGCAATCATACGTGTCGTCATGTCTTGGCTCCTCGTGTTGCCAACCTGGTTGTCGAATGCACGAGCGGGCCGGCGACAGGCGCAACCACCCAAACACAACCAGCAAACCGCCCCCGGCCGTTGCGCGCCGCCGGATCGCCGTTTCACCACGCGGGGAATCTGCTGCCGCAATTATGGCCGAATTGGATCAGGCCGATTGGACCAAGGGCCAATGCCGGCCGCAATGTCACGTTCCTATTGTCATTGGTCGGTACGGTTCGATCCGCGCTTCGGGGCTGAGACAACGACAGCGAGGGAGACCAGCGATGAGCATCTTCGGCAGCATCATGAACGCGATCCTCAAGTCGCCGGCCAAGATGCCGGAAGGCGCATCGGCCGCCGTCGGCGGCGGCGCCTCCCCTGCCGCGACCTCGGGCGCGCCGGCGTCCGCGCCTGGGTCCGCACCTGGGTCCGCACCTGGGTCCGCGCCTGGGTCCGCGCCTGGGTCCGCGCCGATGTCGCAGGTCGACGTCGCCGCGGTGCTCACCGGCCTTGCCGCACAGAGCAAGGAGAAGCTCGACTGGCGCAAGTCGATCGTCGACCTGATGAAGCTCTTGAAGCTCGACAGCAGCCTTGCCGCGCGCAAGGAGCTCGCGACCGAGCTGCACTACAGCGGCGACATGAACGACTCGGCGTCGATGAACATCTGGCTGCACAAGCAGGTGATGCAGAAGCTCGCCGAGAACGGCGGCAAGGTGCCGGACGAGCTGAAGAGCTGACGCCGCTTCTGTTGATCTGTCTTCATGGTCATGCGCGCACGCCGACGGCAGCGCCGCAGCGTGCGCGTCGATCCGGTTGTCGCCGTGCGCTCGGCCCCGGACTCGCGGCTGCTCCCCACCTGCATTTGACAAATGTTCTTCTTTTGTTCTACATCACATGCATCCCCGCTCGTTCGAGGGCGTCAACCGGTGACAGCCGTTGGTGGAGCGGGGAGCGGTGCCTGCGGGTCCGGCCTTGTCAGCCGGACACCTCGGGGCGCCTCGGGACTCCGCCTCATGGGCACTACGACCCT
The DNA here is from genome assembly GCA_019746355.1 of Xanthobacteraceae bacterium. The sequence continues at coordinate 15,259 of JAIESC010000232.1, forward strand.
GGCGCAGGGAGCACTGCTGTACGACCGGGCGAAAGAGCAAGTAGCCCGGCACGCAAGCGCGGCCCGAGCGTGTGGAGCCAGGCTCCACGGAAATCACCGCGGTGAAGCGCCGCAAGGCGCGCCGGCCCGCGTCATGGGCCGGCAGTCCCTTCCGCTGAAGGGACTGGCCTGACCGCAAGGTGGCCACGGGTGCGGCGTTCCGCACCAGCGCTTCACGGCGCTTCACCCTCCTCGAGCTTTCGAGGCGGACAGGACGGACGGCGGCCGGGTGCCGATGATTTCCCGGAGCGCTGACGCATGTTCGCCGGGCTGTTTGACAACGTGAATCTGTTACGGACGCACACCCGTGCGACTTGGGCAGCGACGTAGGACTTCCTACCATTGAGCAAGTCAAATTTGCGGGGCGGTAACCCCGCAAACGGGCTGCTGTGGTCCCGTTG
>JAIESC010000250.1 GCA_019746355.1 Xanthobacteraceae bacterium
GGGACATGGGCGTTGATCCACGTTCTCGAAGGCAAGCTGACCTATCGGATTTACGAGCCGCCGAGCGAGACAGTGCTCGAGCCGGGAAAGCCCGGCGTCGTCCGGCCGGAGCGATTGCACGACGTTGCGCCAGCGAGCACGCCGATGCGCATGTATGTCGAGTTCTACGCCGCGAGAAAAAGCTGATCGACGCCTGCGATGCCAACCTCGCATGCTACGATTCATCTGATTCGGCTTGTGGGCCTTAGCGATGGCGAGCGACCTCACCTTCTTCCAGACCGTGATCAACGACGTCGTCTTTCGGGGCGAATTGGGGAGCGCCGGCCCGCTGATCAGCGCCCGGCCTATCGGCAAGCCGCAACGTCATACGGCGCCACTCGGCTCGTCGGCCATTTTTTGTCATCAACGGCGAGCTAACCCCGAATCCGAAGACTGGTGGATTTGCGAAGGTGCGCCTCCATCAGAACGAATACTTCTTGCGGGCTTTTCACGAGGCGATTTGCAGCGTCTTTCGCGCCGTTTTGGTCTCCCTGTACGGCCAGAAGGGCCACCTCCATTCCCGCAGTTTCTGAAATCTGCGGCATTTGACGGATTGAAGTCGTGGGTTTCGTTTCATCCGAAGAAGGCGGCGAACTGGGCTCACTGCCATAGCGAGCTCGACTGGTATGCAGAGGTGCGTCGGCAGATGAGTCGCGCGGCATAACGATCCGACGTCCTACGCAATTGCCGTTTCCGCAGGAGCCGAATGCGTCAGCCACGATCAAGAGTCAGTCCAGCAACTTGAACCTTAGATCACAAATCAACTCTCGCAGCGTCTTTCCCCGCTCTTCAAGAAAGTCCTTGAGGGTGGACCAGCCGAGATCTTCGTCCGGCGCCGATATCTGTAACTGCGGCTCACCATCGACATCGATGCCGCCAAGATTGTTGCGGTCCAGCGTTTTTCCCAACTTGCCGATCCGGTAGTCAGAGAGCGGTCGGTTGTCGACGTGGATCGTCTTCAAGTCGTCCGGATGAACATTGATGCCGTATTCGGTGTCGCGACGCCCGCCCAACGCGATTCCTTTTTCGACGATTGCTCGAACCAGATCCCGGTCCGCGCTCGCCATGTGCCGAAGCCTGCCAATGTAATCTTGAACGTTCTCGATCGTATGAGCGTCGATCGTGTGGGATATTCGCTCCTTGTGCAGATATCGCTTGTAGGCCTTGAACGTTCGCGGGATGGAAAGATCGGCGGTTTCGGCCTCATCAACAATGTTGCCTACGTATCGTTGCCGCAATGTGTCACCGATCGCCGCGAAACGATCCTCTCGATCTCTCTTCCACTTCGTCAATACGGCAACCGTGTACTTATGCGGTTCGCGATCGACGAGCGTGTGGCAGGTGTTGCAGAGCAGAATGAGGTTTGCGGCGCTGCGGCGCTCTTCTTCGCTCAGCCTTTTGTCGTATCGTGGTCCGCCAGCGCTTTCCGCCTTAATATGGCAGACATCCGCAACCAGCGTTCCGTTCGCGTTGATGAGGACGGTCGTGCAACTCGGGTTGGCGCATAGATTTCCGGACAGCGCATAGAGCTGTCGGAGTATCGCTGTTGAGGGAGCCTTGCGGCTGGGTTTATTCATCGCCGCGGTGTCATGGTTCGATTTTGAGCGGCGGATCGCGGAATGGATTGAGCAACCGTATACTGCGAGTTTCGAAGTCCTTTATGTTGCGAGTGACGAGAACGAAACCGCGCACCTTCGCGGTCGCGGCGAGAGCGAGATCCCAACGATCTTTGTTCTTCGTCCCGAGCATACGGGTCCATTCAGCTACGACAGCGGCGTCAACAGGAATGATACGGTCGGCATAGGCTTTCTCGAGCGTGGCGATTGCGTTGAGCAATTCTGCGGCACGTTCCGGGTTGCGCCGCTTTAGCATCTCGGCGCCGCGACGCTTTTCGAACAGCGTCGCGGCGCTCAGTCGCAAGTCCGAATCGTCGATTGTCGCGAGCCACTTGCGAACGTTCTTGTTGCCTCGCGCACTGAACTCGCGAAGCACATTCTCGTCCAGCAGATACGCCGTCACGGAATCCGGCGGGGTGCAACCTCGTCCCCCTCCGCTTCTTCGCCGGATGCCGTGAGGTTAGCGAGCTCGGCGAGAGTGCGCTTGAGGCTTCGCGCAGGATACGGTCGACCGCGCTTCGGATAGGCCTTCGCATAGTCAATCGCAGCTTCGACCTGATCGCGGCTCAGCGATGGAAAATCCTCGACGATCTCCGCGACCGATTGTCCACGAGCAAGGGCTGCTACCATGTAGGCGGGGATTCGGGTGCCCTTAATAAGCGGCTCGCTGCGATCGGTCTGCGCCCCGACCCATTGGCGCAGCTCATGTAGACGTCGCAGCCGGCCCTTGAGGTCGGCATCGATCTTGTGCAGGTCGAGAACGACTTCTCCAAGTGCGACGTGGTGCGCATCGACCGACAGCCGCCGAATTGCGTGATAGAGCCTGCGCCGGCCCGCCGGCGTGAGGTCGCCTTCCAGCCGGTCGGCGACCAACAGAAACCGCATTTCCGCCGGGCCGAGAAGACGCTGAATGCTGCTTCCGACGCGCCGCTGGCGTGCCCGGATGACGCCGGTGTCGACGGCCTTGTTGAGGGCCGCTGTCGTCCGATTTAGCACGTAGCCAGCTTCGGTCAGTGTCAAGGCCTGGGCCGCTGACATTTGAAACTCCATCTCTAATCAATCCCCAATCTAGGGATGATTTAGGTGAGTTGCAAGACCATCTCGAGCGGCACAAAACGTCCCAGGCGTAGCCCCGTCTCTGACCTTCATTTGTGGCACGCCGAGCTGTCCGGCCAGGGTCAGCACTCCGCGAGGCGCTGGCATGGCGCCGTCGTCGCGCTTAGGGAGCGGGAAATGGAATCCTGTTCGCGTCGACAAGATCGGCAAAGCGCGTGAACTCGCCCTGAAACGACAGATTCACGGTGCCGGTCGGGCCATGTCGCTGCTTGCTGATGATGATTTCGGCCTTGCCCCGCGATGTCGCAAGCTCAACTTCCCATCTAATGTGAGCATCGGTGCCGGGCGTCGGCTCTCGATTCTTCAGATAATATTCTTCGCGATAGACAAAGAGTACGACGTCGGCGTCCTGTTCAATCGACCCGGACTCGCGGAGGTCAGATAGTTGCGGGCGCTTTTCTTCGCGGTTCTCGACGTTTCGTGACAATTGCGACAACGCGACAATCGGGACGTTAAGCTCTTTGGCGAGCGCCTTCAGGCCGGTTGTGATCTCCGTCACCTCCTGTACGCGGTTTTGCGCGGCGCGTTGCGTCATACCTTGCATGAGTTGAATGTAATCGACGACGATCAGATCGAGGCCACGCTGTCGCTTCAGACGTCGCGCGCGCGCAGCCACTTGGCCGATGGTAAGAGCGCCCGTCTGGTCGATAAAAAGCGGTATGCGTCGAATCTCCTGCCGTCGCTGGAGCAACGCATCGAAGTCGTTCTCTGATATCTCGCCGCGCCGGATGCTTGAAGACGAGATCTCCGACTGCTCTGCGATGACTCGCGTCGCGAGCTGCTCGGATGACATCTCGAGCGAGAAAAAGGCAACAGTCCCTCCGGAACGGACTTGTGGAGAGCCAGCGCTCGTAACAGGCGCCTCATAGGCTTTAGCGACGTTGTAGGCGATGTTCGTTGCGAGCGACGTCTTGCCCATGCCAGGCCGACCAGCAATGATGATCAGGTCCGAAGGCTGGAGCCCTCCCATCATTGCATCGAGGTCTTTAAGACCTGTCGGCAGGCCCGAGAGTTTCCCATCGCATTGATAGGCGAGAGCGGCGTTGTCGATCGCTTGCGTCAGGGCAGCATCAAATGTCTCGAATCCGCTGCCGAACCGACCCGTTTCTGCGACTTCGTAGAGACGCTGTTCCGCATGTTCGATCTGCTCGCGCGGCGCGGAGTCGACAGCCGAATTGAATGCGGCGTCGCGGATGTCGTCCGCGATGTTGATCAACTCGCGCCGGATCGCCAAGTCGTAGATGGAGCGACCATAATCCGCCGCGTTGATCACGGTCGTGGCTTCGGCCGCCACGCGCGCGAGATACTGCGAGAGTGACAGTCCGGCGATATCCAGGTCGGCCGGAAGAAAGGTTTTGACTGTGATAGGGCTCGCGATTTTGTTTGCTTCGATCAAGCTGACGATCACGTCGAAAATCGCACGATGCAGTGGCTCGAAGAAATGATCCGATTTCAGGAAGTCGGACACACGATAGAGCGCATCGTTGTTGATGAAAATCGCGCCCAACAGGGCCTGCTCGGCTTCGATGTTGTGCGGCATCGCCGGGAGCGACGTCCGCATCGCTTCAAGCTTGGCCGCTGCCTCTGCCATCGCTCACCTTACCCTCAGCACTCTCTTGCCTGGGATGTTCATGCGAGAATCGGTATCATCGGGAAAGCTTAGCGCTTTGACCCCAACGATCGCCAGACGGGACGTGATTAGGGCTGAGTGAAATCGGCTCTTGCAGAATGGCGCGAATCGCGCGTGCTGATCAGGTGTGAGGCGCCGCCCGTTTGACTTGCCGCGCCGGCTTGTCTTGTCGCTCGCCCTGGTAGGAAACCTGGCGCAACAGGCCATCTTCCGTCCATGTGAGATACGTCACCTCGACCACGAGTTCCGGCTTGACCCAATGGACGCGGGAGAGCTCCAGCGGCGTGCCGAAGCGGCTCTCACGCGGCGGCGGGAGATCGAGCGGCATGCGCGCTCTTTTCAGAGGCGCGAGCCGCCGAGCCAATCGTTTGAGCTCGGCGACCGTGATCCCCGTGCCGGCCCGGCCGGCATATCGCAGGCTTCCATTCTCGGTGTAGTAGCCGAGGAGAAGTGAGCCAATGTGCGGCCGCTTTCCTGTCGGATCGGTCCATCCGACGACGACGAATTCTTCGCGGTTGAGACATTTCGACTTGACCCAGAGACCGCGATCGCCCGGCGCATATGCTCGGTCGACGCACTTGGATACGACGCCCTCGAGCGTCATCCGGCAGGCGTGTTCGTAAAATTGGGGGCCGCCTCCAACGATGTGGTCGCTGAACAGAAGTCTTGGCCGTTGCGTCGCGAGGAGAGTTTGCAGGCGCGTCTTGCGCTCGATGAGCGGCCGGTGCGCTATGCTTTCGCCGTTCAGAAACAGAAGATCGAACGCGAAGTAGACGAGCTCACCCGTTCGGCCCTCGTCCATCGCGGCCTGCAGCTGGCTGAAGGATGTCACGCCATCCGACCGGACCGCGCAGAGCTCCCCGTCAAGATAAGCGTTTTGCAGAGGCAGCGCACGAAGCGCCGAGATTGTCGTCCGGTAGCGATGGCTCCAGTCGAGTCCCGTCCGGGTCAGAAGCCGGATATCAGCGCCGTCGATGCGTGCATGCATGCGGTATCCGTCCAACTTGATCTCGTGAAGCCACGCCGAGCCGTCGGGTGCATGCTCGACGAGGCGCGTGAGCTGCGGCTTGATCCAGTTGGGCGGCCGACCGATAGCAGGATCGTCGGTCTTTTTCGCTTTACGCGACATTCCACCTCCCCTGCCCCGACCGGCTCACCGGGGATCGCCGACCTCCGCCCAGTAGAGGCGTTCCTGCTCGGCTTTCAGCTCCTCGAGTGTCACAGGGATCGGATCGAGATCGACATTGTACATCGGCAACGGCCAGTGCCGGTACAATACGTTGACGTGATCCTGCGTGGCAGATTCGCTCGGCAGACCATCGGCAATCAACCGCGCCAATAGTTCCTGCGTCAGGCGCTCCGCATCCTGCAACGTCTCGGTCTCCTGAAACTCAAGCCGCCCCCAAACCTCAGACGCGGCTTTAAGCCCCGCCAGCGAAAACATTCCGCATGCGGCCATCGCGTCGACAACCTGCACAACGGCAGGCATGTGCGCTGGGAAGCCGGTTGGGTGGACGACGGGCGCATTCCAGACCGGCGTGCCATCCTCGTAGGCCTCGACGTCGGCGTAGAGTTTGCTCTCGCGTCGATAGAGGGTGGAGTTCGGCACGATGAATTCGCCCATGTTGCCCTCGAGATCATGGACTTTGCGCAACGGCTCGACCGATTTCCGAAGATCCGCGACATTGGGGGACCACCACTCTGCGAGCTGGGCGACGATCAGCCGCTGGTGGTGGCCGTAGAACCAGCGGAGCAATTTGTTGAGCTTGCCGGCGACCCGATTTTCGGGACAGCGCACAGCATCGAGCAGGATGAGAGTCTTCGCCGCTTCTTCTTTGGCAAATCCCTCGAGCACCTCCGCCTCCCGCGGTTTCTCTCGCAGCTCCGCGGAGGCCGACCAGAACCCCATCGCGCTGGCGTGGATGATCGGAAGGCCTTCGGCGATAAACGCAAGCCGATCAGCCGCCGACATCTGGCAAATGCGGCTAGCCTGTCTCTGTCCGATCTGCAGCTTCTTCGTCATCGTCGCGATCTTCGTCATCTTCCGGAAGGGGGTCCGAAAACTCCCCCGCCAGTAGCTTGTCTTTGCTGAGCAGACCGGCGTCCTCGAGCATCTCCATGTCCGGCAGGTCGCGCAACGTGTTGAAGCCGAAGTGCGACAGGAAGCCGTTGGTGGTCACATAAGTGTAGGGCGCGCCAGGCTGCGGTGCGCGCGGGCCGGACGCAATGAACCCAAGACCGCGCAGGTGGCCGATCAGATCGCGGCTGACCTCCTTGCCGAAGAACTGGCCGAGCTCGCCGCGGGTGATCGGCTGGTAATAGGCGATACACATCAGGATCAGGTTCTCGTGCTGGGAGAGCGGGCGGACCTGATCGCCCAGCCCGGTCGCGGTCCGGATCGCCGTGGCGAACACCTTGCGGGTGCGGTGCTGCCAGCCGCCGGCGACGGCGACCAACTCATAGGGACGGCCGCGCAGCTCGTCGCGGATGTCGTCGATGATCAGGTCGATATTGCACTCCCGACCGACGACCCGCGCCACGACCTCGCGCGTGACCGGCTCGGGCGAGGCGAAGATGACGGCCTCGACGCGGCCCATCCATTCGCGCCAGCGCAACTCCGGCGGCAAGTCGGCGAGCTCGACGTCGAGGCCTTCCTTTTGTCGCGCGCGCCGGCCCATCGTCAGAGTCCGTACAATCGGAAAGTGGAACGGCCGGTGAGCTCGCGCACCACGCCGAGCGATACCAGGCGCTCGAACAGACGTCGGCTGGATCGGTCGCTCGCCGATTTGCCCTGCTCGGCCGCCTGGGCGTCCTCGCTCAACAGCACGGACACGGTGAAATCGGCGTCCTTGCCGCGCAGCTTCGGCGCGACCGCGAGCAGGCGCGTCGCCCGGCGGGCGAGATCGTTGTAGAGGTCGATTGCCGCGACGGCCGCCGTCGCATAGGCCGTGCAGAGCGCGCTCATGAACACGGTCTCACCCTCGAGGTGCTGCGGCGTCTTGCGCAGCGCGCCGCGTGACAGATGCGCCGCGAGCAGCGGCACCGGCGCCGGCCAGCGAAGCTGGTGGGCAAGAACCGCGTCGGCGAGCCACAGCGGCAGCAGCCCCTCGTCCGGAAGGACACGTCCGCTCGCCGCGATGATCTCGGCGGCGGCGAGCACTGGCATGGCGTGCTGCCGGTCGGTGTGGCGGCCGGCGAGCTCGACGATCTCGATTGGCAGCGAGTTGAGCCCATGGCCGAGCGAGGGCGCCACGGCCCAGATCCATTCCTTCTCGTCGCTCGTCGCCCCTTCGCCGAGCCGGCGCCAGGCGTCGAGGATGCGGCCGCCCGGCCCGGGGTCGTCGCCGGGCTTCCGCAAATACCAGTGATCGCGCAGCGTCGCTTCGTCTTCCGTGCGCCCGCCCTGACGCGCGAGCGCCGCGGCGCACGAGAGCGCAAGGCGCTGGCGCCACAGGAGGCCGAGCTTGTGCTCGTCGCGGGCGATCGGATGCAGCGCCGCCAGCGCCGCGCCGGCGTAAAACACCGCTTCCGTCACGGTTTCGGGCGGGGCGCGCCGCCGCAGCCAGGACGGCGCCGGCGCGAAGGTCGGCAGGGGTTCGGGGAAGATTCGCGCGCGCGAGGGCATGCCGGAGCATGATTCAGCGCGGCGCTTTTGGCAACGCTCATCGCTCCAAACCGCCGCGCCTGTCGGCAATTAACTACGTCCGATAATGTTGCATTATCGGACGTTTTGTCCTCTATGTAGCGAAATGTGCCCTGAATATAGCGAAATGTGCCCTGACGCCCCGCGCGACCCCGCATTCGATGTCCAGGACGGCTCCGCGCCACCGGAGAGCCCGGCGCCGGGTGTCGGTTCGTCGCCCGGAGAGACGCCGGCCGAGGCGCAGGGCGGCCTCCCCTCCCCTCTTCCGGCCGAGCCGCCACGTCTGCCGGCGCATCTCGAGCAGCTCGCCGACCGGGCCCGCGACTACATCAAGGCGTCGAGCGCCGAAAACACCCGCCGCGCGTACGCGGCCGACTGGCGGCATTACAGCGCCTGGTGCCGGCGCCAGGCGCTCGATCCCCTCCCCCCGGACGTCCAGACCATCGGGCTCTACATCACCGCCTGCGCCGCCGGTCAGGTCGGGCCGAAGCCCGACGCGGTGTCGACGATCGAGCGGCGGCTTTCGGCGCTGGGCTGGCAGTTCCGCCAGCGCGGCCTCGCCTTCGACCGCCAGGACCGGCATGTCGCGACCGTTCTCGCCGGCATTCGCCGCACCCACGGCCGCCCGCCGGTCAAGAAGGAGGCCGTGCTGCCGGAAGACGTGATCGCGATGCTCGAGACGTGCGATCGCGGCAGCCTGCGCGGCCTGCGCGACCGCGCGATGCTGCTGGTCGGCTTCGCCGGCGGGCTGCGGCGCTCCGAGGTCGTCGGCCTCGATGTCGGGCCCGAGCACACCGAAGACGGCAGCGGCTGGATCGAGATCCTCAAGGACGGCATCGTCGTCATCCTGCGCGGGAAGACCGGCTGGCGCGAGGTCGAGATCGGGCGAGGATCTTCCGACGCTACCTGCCCGGTCGTCGCGCTGCAGACCTGGCTCAAGCTCGCCCGCATCGGCCACGGGCCGCTGTTCCGCCGGGTCCGCGAGGGCGGAAAAGACGTCGGACCGGACCGGTTGACCGACAAACAGGTGGCGCGGTTGGTCAAAGCGGCCGCCCTCGCCGCCGGCGTGCGCGCCGATCTGCCCGAAGGCGACCGGGAAGGGAAATTTGCCGGACATTCCCTGCGCGCTGGCCTTGCCAGCTCGGCTGAGGTCGACGAGCGCTACGTCCAGAAGCAGCTTGGCCATGCGAGCGCCGAGCAGACCCGCGGCTATCAGCGCCGGCGCGACCGATTCCGGGTGAATCTGACGAAGGCTGCCGGCCTGTGACATCTCTCCCCTCCCCGCCCCTGGACCAAAATTTCTCAGCCGACGAACTGGCGATCGTGCGCCGCGCCTATGCCCGCCAGATGCTGGCGCTGCTCGGCGTCGAGGATGGTCGCATCGAGGCAGCGTTCACCGCCGTCCCACGCGAAAGATTCCTCGGCGACCCGCCCTGGACGATCCTTTCGCCATTTGGCGGGTATCGATCGCTTGCCTCGGCCGATCCGGTCGTCGCCTATCAGGATATCCTGTTCGCACTCGACCCGGCACGCGGCGTGAACAACGGCAGCCCGTCGTTGCATGCCAAGCTGCTTCAGGCTCTGGCTGTCAAACCGGGCGACCGCATCGTCCATGTCGGCGCCGGCACCGGCTACTACAGCGCGATTTTGAGTGAGCTCGTCGGTCCGACAGGTCAGGTCACGGCGATCGAATTCGATGCAACGCTGGCCGATCAGGCGGCTCGCTTCCTTGCGGATCGTCCGAACGTCACGGTGATTTGCGGCGACGGCGCGGCTTGGCCTCAGGCGCCCGCGAACGGCGTCTACGTCAATTTTGGCGTGATCCGCCCGGCCGATCGCTGGATCGAAAATCTCGCGCCAGGGGGACGGCTGGTGTTCTGGCTCGGAGGTCCCGGCCCTCAACGAGAGGGCATGGGAGGCCGCCACAGCAACGGCGGCGCGGCATTGGCTGTCGAGCGTCGGCCAAAAGGGTATGCGGTTCACCCCGTCAGTACGGCGCATTTTGTCTGTGCCGAAGGCGATCTCGCCGTCGGCGACGAAGCCGAAGCGGAGGCCCTGGCCAAGGCGTTTTCCGATGGCGGTCTCGACACGGTGCGAAGCCTAATCTGGAAACGCGCTGCCATGCCCGATCGATGCTGGTTCGCCGCCGACGACTGGGCGCTCAGCACCGACGAAATCGCAGACTAAGCGTCGCCGCCCGGGTGCGCGCCGACGCCGAAGCGTCCCGCAGAAGAATTCGCTGGCCATTCCCTGCATTCCGGCCTCTGACGCTGGCATCAATTCATCCTCCATTTCCGGCAGAATCCAGCGAACACACGCTCGATGTTCGGGGCCGTCAGGTCGATGCTTTTCTCCGTCGCCCAGCGCCTGAACGCATTGGCGATGCTGTCGACGTCCGGAGTCGGTTTTGGCGCATGCTCGCGAACAATCGCCGCCCACGGGCCGTAACTAATCGAGCCGTGCGCCGGGAAGGTCTCCGTGACGATCGCTGCCGGTGCATGTGCCGCGCTTTCTGGTTCGCCGGCCTTTGCGAGGGCGAACAACGAGCGGCTGAGATGCAGTTCGCCGTCCCTCCCCCGCTGGACGAGCCGCCGCAAATAGGCGCCCGGTTTGGCCACGGCGCCGGTGTTCGAACGTTGAACCGTGATCGCGAGCGCTGAAGCGGCAAGATCAGGCCCGAGGATCGCCTGAGCCTCCTGCAAGACCTGCGGGTTGATGCCAGCGGCGGCGCAGAGCACGTGGCCGGAGGCCCGGAATTCCCGCCAATTGGCGAAGGCGTCTGGCGCATAGTCGCAAACAGCCGGACAGGCGGCCTGCACCAGCGGCAGCGAGATCATCTGGGCGTCATCTTTGAGCATGTCGGCCGCCGATCTCGACGGTTGCAGGGACGCGGCGACTTCGTCAGACTTCTTTTCGGTTGAAAGGCCGGAGGCCGCTAACGGATTGAGTTGTCGCGCGTTAGCGCGACTCGATTCACTCTTACTAGATTCAGAATCTGAAGGTTCGGCTGTAGTTTGTACGGGCCGAAATTTCGATACCGTGGCGTTGAAATTTCTACCCTCCAATCCTTTACCATAGAGGCTCTCGACCTCTTCACGCAGCACGTCCAGCACCTCGACTTGCGTCCGCAGGTCGTCGAGATCGACCGCGCGGTGCTCCCGCAGAACATCGAGCCGGGCCTGGAGCTGGCCCCACGGTCCGGCAAGGCGCTGCTCGACGGCGCTGATGATCAGCGACTGGATCTCCTTGCGCAGGACCGTGCGCCGATACGACAGGCGCCGCCGTTCGCGAGCCTCATAGTCCGCGGCCTCCGCCAGGTCGTGCAGCTCTGCGAACCGTGTCGCGATCGGGGACAGGTCGATGCCGTAGGCCTCCACGATGTTGCCCTCGGCGTCGCGGCGGCCGCGGCGCTGATAAGTCGGATGGTCGCTGTAGGAGACCAGGCCGGCCTCCACGAGGCCTTTCAGGTGGTGCTTCATGGTGGAGACGCTGAGGCCCAGGCTCCGCGCGAGTCGGGCATTGGACGGCCAGATGATGGGCGGCTGGCCGGGCGTGCGCCAGTCAGCCGGCTTCGACGCCCCGAAGAGCTGGTCGATCAGCGCGAGTTTCGCGGCTTTCAGTCCCATCGCGGCCGCCGCGCGCTTGGCGACCTGAAGCGCGGCCGTGCGTGTCACGGCGGGCACCTTTCCCTCCCGGTAGGTGCGCGCGAATTTTTCCGCGCTAAGGGTCTCCGGCGAGGATCTGCGGAGGCCGGCTGCATGCGCGTTCATGACAACCTCCCCTGCTCTTGCCAGCGGAGGTCGTCGTGCCGATCGGATGTCGCGCCGATCGTTTGGGCACACTTCATCGTTCGCCGTCCATCGGACGTCGTTAGAGAGTTCGAAACCATGTCCTTGCCTCGCTAAGGCAAAGAAAATCCGCTCGCCGGAACGGCGATTAGTCCCGAAGGACTCTTGACGGCGATTCGTGGAAGTGCGATTCTCTTAGTTGCCAAACTTTGAGAAGGGGCTTCCGGGACGCCGTTTCGGGGGCCTTTTCTTTTGCCTGGTGTTATGGGTTGACGTGATTGACCGGCGCTGACGCGGAACGCACATGCTGGTCAGGTCTTGTCGTCTGTGCGGCCCTCCTCTTTCTGATTAGCGAAATCGCGATAAAGCTCGTCCAGGCGGTCCTCGAGAAAGGCCGCAAACTCTGGAACGTGCTTTTCCTCGAACGAGATTGTTGTGCGGCCGTTGGCGCGCTCGATGCGCGCAGCCTTCTTGCCATTCGGGTTGTGCCAAACGCTAACGGTGCCGCGCCGTCGCGCAGGCGCAGCGCGCAAAGCCTCGAACACCATCGCAAAGCGCGCATCGCTGTCGGCGTCTTGGAATTCCGGTCGCTCGAGCACCTGCCCCGCGGCGACCTGCGCCGCCGGCTTCTCCAGCCTCTCGGCCAGCGCCGCCCAGCGCGGACGGCCGGCCTTGGGCGCCGGACCGATCGCCTCGATGAGCGTCACGGGGATCATCCGTGCGATGCTGATGTAGCGGCTGAGATCTGCCTTATCGGTCGATAGCGCGGCCATGATGGTTGAGCGGTCGTGACCGGCATCTTCGAGACGGCGGGCGTAAAGCGCTTTTTCGATCCAGGACAGGTCCGCGCGCGGACCGTTCTCAAGGCCCTGCGCTATAACGAGATCCTCATCGGTCAACTCAAGCACCAGCGCCTTGACCTTGGTGCCGAGGCTGGCTGCACCTCGCAGGCGTCGGCGTCCGTAGGCGATCTGGTAGCGGCCAGCCGTCGTCGGGTGTGGCCGCACGAGAATTGGCACTTTCTGGCCGTGGGCGCGCATGCTTTCGACCAAAGCGTCAAACTTCGGGTCTTTGGGCGTCGGAAGGCGATCGGCGATGGCCGATCCATCGACGAGACCAGGTTCGATTTCGATGACCGTGGTTCCCGCCTTGATCAGGTCGCGAAGCTCGTTCGCTGCTTTTGCGTCGTCGGCCATGACGCTGAGGACCGAGCTGACCGCGGAGACGGCACCGGAGCGGACCGGCTCGTGCCCAGCCCGGCGCGCCGGCGCATCAGCACGGTTGGGAGCTCCCAACTTGCTCGTGAAGAGGTTGTTGAGGACGTCCTTTCGGCTCATAGCGCCCTCCGTGCGGCTGGCATCGTCACGCTCGATTGGCGGCATGGAACGGTCCGTTGGGAGCTCCCAACCGAGGCGTCGCGCGTGGCGAGACGCCCGCTCAGGCGAGGTCCGGTTAACCATTCCGTCTTGCCACGGCGCGGCCTCGGGAAGTGCGCCGCGGTGGCAAGTTGGGAGCTCCCAACTGAGGCCGCGGCAAGCCCCCTCGACACAGCGCGCAGCGCCACCCGCCGTGATCGCGCGCCGGCTGTCCTCCGTCCCTGGCGCGATTGTCGGCTGCCGCATCGACCCGTTCGCGCAATGAGTTGGGAGCTCCCAACCAGAGCGTGGCGGAGGCTCCGACTCGAACGACAGTAGCGAAATAACCTCAACATCTCGGGCGCCCCCAAGCCGTTCGGATCAGCCCTTCGACCTCCCCATTGACGGCGTCGAGCGCCTCGATCGCACGATCATACGTTGACCGCGTCATGCTCTCACGGCCGATCTCGTAGAGTGTCTGCTTCGAAAGTCCCGCGTCCGATATCGCGGTCGATTTGAGCATCGGGTTGGTGAGCACATGGTCGCCGAACAGATTCCGGAGCAACGCCGCGACCTTGGTCTGCGGCCCGTCCTGCGGCTCAAATCGAGTCAGCAAATAACGCATGAAGTCATACTTGAGCACGGCACCGCTTTTCTTGAGCTCTGTCAGGAGCGCCTCGGTCATCAGCAGAAACTGGCTCATCGAGGCGACATCGAGCATCTGTGGATGGACGGTGATCAGCATGCCTGTGGCGGCGCACAGGCCGGTCAAGGTCAGAAAGCCGAGCTGCGGCGGGCAGTCCATCACCACCACATCGTAGCGATCAGCGACCTCATCAAACGCGCGTGCCACGCGCGAAAAGAACAGCCGCCCTTCCGCTCTGTCCTCGGCGGTGAGGGCGAGGGGGGTCGTGTGCTCGAACTCCATCAGTTCGAGGTTGCCGGGCACCAAGTCCACGCCTTCGAAGTAGGTTGGCAGAATCACGTCGCTGAGGGGCCGGCGATCCGCGTCGTATCTGATCGCCGCATAAAGCGTCTCGTTCTTCGCGACGTCGGCTTCCGGCAGTACGCCGAACAGCGCGGACATGCTTGCCTGGGGATCGAGATCGACCGCGAGCGTGCGATATCCGTGCAGTCCGAGGTATTGGGCGAGGTGCGCGGCCGTTGTCGTTTTGCCGGAGCCGCCCTTGAAGTTCGCGACCGCGATGACTTGAAGGTGGTCGCGATCGGAACGACGGGGCACGAAGGCCGTGGCGTCCTTGCCGCGCATCGTCTCCGCGAGGCGCTGCCGGACTTCATTGATTTGTGCCAGCGTATAGAGACGCCGCCCGTTGCTTGCCGTCTCCGGCGTCGGGCCTTCGCCGGCCAAGCTCATCTTTCGGAGCGTCGAATCGGATATGCCGATCAGGCGACCTGCTTCGCCTGATGTGAATCGCCGTAGGGTTTTCTTCGATGTCGGCGGGAACAGCGCATCGCTCATCGCCTGGATCTGCGAACTGAGCAAACTTGCATGCTCGCCGATGGTCTGGTCGACGGTCGGCGTTTCAGATTCAGATCGGCTTGGCGCGTTGAGCACGGGCAGAACCTTCGTCACGGAAAAATCGCCGTTTCGGCCATTCTTCCGTGAAGCTACCCGTGAAACCGATTCTGGCAAGAACTTATTGGTTAATGAGATCCTAACGTCCTCGCGCTCGGTATGCTGAAAATTCTTCGCAAGTCATCTTTTGCGTTGATGTGGAAATGGTTTAGCGCGTTCACGTCGCGTCGGCCGCGCTGCCAAAGGCCCTGTCGGAATCGACGGGTTCGTGAAGCCGCTTTCGACGATTGAACACGCCGCTTCGTCGGCACCCAGCGTTCACTCCCGCGACTCAGCTCACCGCCGCCTGTCGGATTCGACGGTCTGACACGCCGAAACCCGCGTGTTCGTCTCGCTGCCTGCAACCAAAACGGCGGGAGGCGAGATGCGGGCGATTGCGGTGAGGCCAGAAGACCGGGGGACGTTCGGCGATCTGATCGCCGACATGCACGGCCTGAGGGCGAGGGTGTTCGGCGGACGGCTGGGTTGGGACGTCGAGATCGAGGACGGGGTGGAGACCGATGGTTTCGATCGACTGAACCCGGTCTACATCCTCGCGGTCGCCGAGCGGGGGCCGGTGCTGGGGTGCGCCCGGCTCCTGCCGGCGACCGGGCCGACTATGCTGGCCGACGCCTTCCCGCAGCTCCTGGCCGGCGGGCGGCTCGAAGCCCATCCGCGGATGATCGAAAGCTCGCGCTTCTGTGTCGACACCGGCGCCGTCGAGGCAGGGACGTCGCGCGGCCTGCACCGCGCCACGCTGACGTTATTCGCGGCAATCATCGAATGGTCGATGGGGGCGGGCTACCGGGAGATCGTTACCGCGACCGATGTGCGGTTTGAGCGGCTGCTGAACCGGGCGCGCTGGCCGATGCGGCGCCTCGGCGAGCCCCGCGTGATCGGCGAGACGCTGAGCGTCGCCGGCGCGCTGCCGGCCGATGACGCCAGCTTCGCGACCGTGCGACCGCCGGGCTACCGATCCGACCTTGGCGGCTTCCGCCGGTCGGCGGCGTAGAGGGAGGCGTTCCGTGCAACTGCGCTCCCATCCGCGCCTCGTCCGTAAGCTGCAAGAGGCGCTGGGCGACACGATCTGCACGGCGCTCGACGATCCGAGCGTCGTCGAAGTGATGTGCAATCCTGATGGCCA
>JAIESC010000101.1 GCA_019746355.1 Xanthobacteraceae bacterium
CGGGGCGCTCCTCGAATCGCTCGAAAGCTGTTGCTGCACAACCACTTTCGCCGATTTGGCGCCCCGATGCGCCTATATGTGTGAGATATCCGGGCTAGGGCGTGTAGTTATGAATTCGGCATGTCCGCTTTACCCCGAAAGCGACCAAAATCATGAGGCGATGCAGCATGTCGCGATGTGCCACAAGCCGACATTGCCGTTTGCGAGAGTGAACTGAGGGTAGCTTACAGCAGCAGTGAAGGCGTCATTACCCCAATCCCACCCCGTACCTTCGGCCTAGAACTTCGCACCCAACCTTGCGTTAGCGCGCCAGTAGCGCAGGTCCTGGCCGAGCCCGCCGTATTCCATGCCGAGCGAGCCTACGCGCCCTTGCCGCATCGACGCTTCGATAACACCGTCCTTGATCCAATATTGAGCGTGAACGAGGCCACGCATAGTTAGCCGTGTGCGTTTTCGCACACTCGTCCATGAAGCAGCGTGGCCGGCAAAGGGAGGGACAGCTTTCCTTGGTGATTGCGGCATCGGCAAAAGCCTTGAGTCGATCGGCACATGCCAAGTATGCGGAGGCAGAGCGCACCAAGTTTGGGCGTGGAACCGCTACCGTGCTGTGACTTTGCGCGCTTCACTCATGACGACTCTCGGCACAAGTACCCCGTGAAACAGCGGGGGCGATGGAAGGGATGCCGTCATGTACGAGACCACCCAGAATTTCACTCCTCAGCCCTACACCGTCTTTGGCAGCGTTGATGTCCAAGAGCGATACAGCGACGCGGAAGATCGCCATCTTCCACCGTCAGATATCGGCAATGTGATTGAGTCCCTGAAAGCCTCGATGTTTATCGAATTGATGAAATCCTTGCGCATCATGAAAAAAGGTCTCCTGGCAGCCAGCTTGCTGCTGTCCACAATCAGCTATGCCAGTGCCGACCCTTATCGCTGGTGTGCCGAATACGGCGGCGGCGGATCCAACTGCTATTTCGTCACCTTGAACCAATGCCAAGCAGCCGTATCGGGGAACGGCGGTTTTTGCCGTGCCAACCCATTCTATACGGGCGCAGACTGGCGAAGCCGCCCGGCCACGTTCGGAGTCGCAGGTGGAGGACAGTACCGCGTGCCCTAAGCGACCAGCACGGCAGTGCCAAGGAGGCTCGCCGCGAGCGGCCCCACAGCCATTGCGCCGCCCAAACCCGCAATGAAATCCCGCCGCTCATGTCCGCCCCCAGGCTCCGGACCAAGCATCGCACCGGCTCAGATGAGTACTTTGATAGGGGCTGAAACCGGCTTCGCTACTGCAACATGAAATGCGAGCCGATGTCCGAGTTGGGTCATTCTCGACCGATCCGGCCGGTTTTGTCTGCCGGTTAATGTCCGCTTTACCGGCGCCCTCATCGACTGTGTTTATTTTAAAGACGAGTCCGACGTAGCAAACCCCGGGTCTTACATTTGCGAGCTTCCATGGACGACCACCCGCTTTAAAAAATGCAGTTGTCGTAAGATTCCATGCTAGCGACGCAGGATCTTGCAAACGGCGGCGCGTAGGTTCTTCATCCTGACTGACTCCGAGCGAACTCTCGCGCACGACTTGGACAAGCGTGTACCCACCGTCGATGCTCCTTTGCGTGCGGCAGAAAATAACGCATCCATTTCTGCGTGAACGGCTCTGCTGAACTCGATTAGGTCGCCTACCCGAGATTGCCGCATCTCCAGCTTGCGTGAATTCTTGGTAATAGCGTCGAGGTTCTTCAGTTCGGGAACGCTTTCAAAAAGCTCATCAATAATTTTGTTTTGCTCAACCGTGTTGCTGCAATACTTGCCGCTCGCTCGAAATGCGCAGCGATAGTCTTCTTCACGACGCCCGAGAGCTTCGCCGTAGACGCCCCCACCGGCTTTGGGCACTTCGTTTGCCCCCGTTCCGATAACATTTCCGTCGGCGCCTATTAGGGCGGCGCCGACTTGGCGAGAGAGACACGCGCTCCTGAGGCTAGCGCCGTATGCTTCGTGCATCGCAGTCTCTGCCATGGACGGGCGCACAAGCTCAGAATGCGTGATGATCTTCATTAGCCGTGAGAGGTTGTCGTTGATGTCCCAGTCCTTGATATTAGGGCTCCCATCTTCGAGATATTGCGGCGCTGTGTTGTCTACGAAGTAGTCGGCCATATGGAAGGCATCTGACACGCGTTGACCATACGTTTCGCTCGCGAGCGAATCACGATCCATGAACTTCTCAATGTCGTCTTTGCCAGCGGCTTTATATTTTTCAGAGTGAAGCCGCTCCAACCGCACTTTGGCATCGCATACGACTCCGATAAGCACGAACGCATCACGGTAGAGGCGCCGTAGCAACTCGACTTCTGCGGGATGCCGTATTGAGTCGATGATGTACGCGCGACGCGTTCCATCGGGCACGATCGGTTGATCGCCAAGGTCCTCAACGCCTTGCTTCTTTGCCCGCAGTTGTCGGATGCGCTGTATCGCTCGTCTAGCGACGCTGGCGTGATCGCCCTCTTTGCGCATGGCGTCGCCAAGGTTCTGGTAATCTACCGTTGTCTTGAGACTGCCCGGCTCTTGTGCCGGTGGGGGATGACCATTTTCTTGCGCCCAAGCTTCGATCAACTCTCTCGCTTTGATGATTTCAGTATCGAACGTTTCAGCCGCGGGGCCGGTTAGGAGCAAGTCGCGCAAGCTAGTTGCGACCTTAGTTGTGCCCGATCCGACATGGCCGACCACGGCGAACACAAATTCGTTCGACGCGTGATCCCGAACAACAGCCTTCGAGGGTGTCGGATCACTCGCACTGGCAGTTTCGGATTTCCGTGCTGCGGCTTCAGGCATGGCTCTCGCTTCCGCTGACCACCGCGACCATTGCCCGCTGAGGTTGCTTTACGGAAGAGCGGAAGCGCTGATCTCACCGTTATCCAAACGATGGTTAGGCCCACTGAGCGCGCCGAGTGCCAAGCATAGAAACACGTCCAAGCACTGGGGTTTGGTGCTAACGCTGTGCTAATCGCCGCTGAGCGAAAGAAGCCGTTTCCGGCTAAGTGTTGGAGCGGGCGAAGGGATTCGAACCCTCGACCCCGACCTTGGCAAGGTCGTGCTCTACCCCTGAGCTACACCCGCATCCGTTGGGTAGGGCGGCAAGGCCGCCCGGGCCGTTCCTATAGCGAAAAGCGTTAGGACTTTGCAACCACGGTCTGCGACCGCGGTAAACCGTGGCAAGATCGTGCAGAATCTCCCCGCCCCCGACGCCATCCCGCCCCGATCCCGCATGCCAGCCACGCCCGAAGACCTGTTCGCCGCCCTCGACCGCCTCAAGATCGCCCACCGGACGGTGACGCACCCGCCGCTGTTCACCGTGGAACAGTCGCAGTCCCTGCGCGGCACGATCCCGGGCGGACACACCAAGAACCTGTTCCTGAAGGACAAGAAAGGCGCGCTGTTCCTCGTCACCGCGCTCGAGGATGCGGCCATTGAGCTCAAGTCGCTGCACCGGCGGCTCGGTGCCAACGGCCGGTTTTCGTTCGGCTCGGCCGACGCGATGCTGGAAACGCTGGGGGTCGTACCCGGCGCGGTGACGCCCTTTGGCGTCATCAACGATGCCGCGGGCCGCGTCACGGTTGTACTCGACCAGGAGTTGATGCGGCACCCAACCATCAACGCCCACCCGCTGGTCAACACCATGACCACCTCGATCGGCTGCGAGGACCTGGTGCGGTTTCTCGACAGCACCGGCCATCCGCCCCGGATCGTGCCCATCGCGGGCCCTGACCCGGGCGGAGACGGAGACGAGGGCTAGGTTCCTCGCGGGCCAACGCCCCGATTGCATTTGCCGCCGCCCCGGCCCATTTATTCCCTGAATTAAAGTTCATCGGGAACCGTGCCGGCGTCGCCGGGCCACAGGGTAGGAACGCATGTCGATGTTGCAGACCGGGGCGACGCCTGCCCCGACCGCCGCGCCTGAGGGTCTCATCAAGGAGACCACCACCCAGGGCTTCATGAAGGACGTGATCGAGGAGTCGAAGCGCCAGCCGGTGCTGATCGACTTCTGGGCGCCGTGGTGCGGCCCGTGCAAGCAGCTCACGCCGGTCCTGGAGAAGGTCGTCAAGGCGGCCAAGGGCAAGGTCAAGCTGGTCAAGATGAACATCGACGACCACCCGGCCATTCCCGGCCAGATGGGCATCCAGTCGATCCCGGCGGTGATCGCCTTCGTCAACGGCCAGCCGGCCGACGGCTTCATGGGCGCGCTGCCGGAGAACCAGGTCACGGCGTTCATCGAGCGGCTGACCAAGGGCAAGGTCGGCGGCGAGGCGCAGGACCTGATGAAGGAAGCCGAGGCGCTGCTCGCCGAAGGCGATGCGCAGAGCGCGGCACAGATCTATGCGCAGCTGATCCAGGAGGACGACACCAACATCGGTGCCGTTGCCGGGCTCGCGCGCTGCTATCTCGCGGTCGGCCAGCTCGACAAGGCCAAGGAGACGCTCGCCAAGGTTCCGGAAGCCAAGCGCAACGAGGCCGCCGTGGCGGCGGCCCGCGCCGCGCTCGAGGTTGCCGAGCAGGCGAGCTCGGTCGGGCCCGTGGGCGAACTCGAGAACAAGGTCGCGGCCAACCCGCTCGACCATCAGGCACGGTTCGATCTCGCAGTCGCGCTGAACGCCGCGGGCAAGCGCCAGGAGGCGGTGGACCACCTGATCGAGGTGGTGCGACGCGACCGCAAGTGGAACGACGACGGCGCGCGCAAGCAGCTCGTGCAGTTCTTCGAGGCCTGGGGACCGACCGACGAGGCGACGGTGTCCGGGCGCAGGCGGCTATCTTCGATCCTTTTTAGCTGATTACTTTCGTCGGCTGTGGCCGGAGGGAGCGATCATGCCGATGAACGTGATCTATCGCAGGTCTTCGGATTTGCAATCGGTCATTCCGGTGTTCCCGCTGCCGGGTGCGCTGCTGTTGCCGCGCGGGCAATTGCCGCTCAACATCTTCGAGCCGCGTTACCTCGCGATGGTCGACGACTCATTGCGGGATGGCCATCGGCTGATCGGCATGATCCAGCCCGACCCGGCCCATCCGGGGTCTGATGACAAGCCGGTGCTGTTCAAGGTCGGCTGCGTCGGCCGCATCACCCAGATCGCGGAAAGCGGCGACGGCCGCTATCTGCTGCAGCTCACCGGGATCGCGCGCTTCCGCGTCGAGGAGGAGCTGAACGTCGCGACCGCCTACCGGCAATGTCGCGTCACCTATGTCCCGTTCGCCGACGACTTCACCGCGCGCAAGGGCGAGGAGCTGGTCGACCGCAAGGCGCTGCTGGAGGCGCTATCGGCATTTCTCAAAGCCAACAACCTCAAGACCGACTGGGAGGGCATCGAGAACGCGCCGAACGAAGCGCTGGTGAACGCGCTGGCGATGATGTCGCCCTATGGCGTGGCCGAGAAGCAGGCGCTGCTCGAGGCGCCGGACCTGAAATCGCGCGCGGAGATCCTGGTCGCCGTCACCGAGATCGAGCTCGCCAAGAAGACCGCGGGCGGTGAGACACCGCTGCAGTAGGCCAGGCCGCAGCCGTTTCGTGCTATAAATCGCGCAACAGAACCGGACACGCCATGAACACGCCATCCACCGAACGCGCCGCAGGCTCCATCGATCCCAAGCTGCTCGAGATCCTGGTCTGCCCGCTGACCAAGAGCACACTGGAATACGACGCCGAGAAGCAGGAGCTGGTATCGCGCGCGGCCAAGCTTGCCTATCCGATCCGCGACGGCATCCCGATCATGCTGCCGGAAGAGGCGCGGCGGCTGGATTAAAGCGTTTTCCACTCGCACTGAACCATCAGTCGTCATGCCCGCGCATAGCCGTCCAAAGGACGGCGTCGCTTCGCTCGCCCCATAGCCGTCCAAAGGACGGCGTCGCTTCGCTCGCCTATGGTCGCGGGCATCCACGCCTTGGCTACAAAGTAAGGCGTGGATGGCCGGGACAAGCCCGGCCATGACGTGGAGAGGCCGGTGCAAACCAGCTGGAAAGCGCTCTAGAGCCGCACGCTATCGTTGCGAGAATCCGCGGCCCCCGGCTTGACATAGCAAGTCGGATATATCCGACTTGCGCGCTCATAAAATTGCCGAACTCGGGTAAACCCGAGTTCGGTTGGTCGGTTTTTCTGGCAACATCCGTCATCGCAAAGACAAGCCGGGAAGGACTTCGCAATGCTGAAAATCTGGGGGCGCAACACCTCGTCCAACGTGCAGAAGGTGATCTGGGCGCTGGCGGAGATGAAAATTCCGTTCGAGCGCATCGACGTCGGCGGTGCCTTCGGCAAGACCAAAGACGCGTTCTACCTGGCGATGAATCCCAACTCGCTGGTGCCGGTGCTGGAGGAAGAGGACGGCTTCACCCTGTGGGAGTCGAACTCGATCTGCCGCTATCTTGCGGCGAAGCACCAGGCGCGCGTGATCGAGCCGGCTGATCTCAAGACCCGCGCCCGCGCCCACATGTGGATGGACTGGCAGCTTTCGGTGATGGCGCCGGCGATCACGCCGGTGTTCTGGAATCTGATCCGCACGCCGCCGGACAAGCGCGATCAGAAGGCGATCGACGCCGGCAAGGAGAAGACGATCACGGCGGCCAAGATGATGGACGAGCAGCTTGGCCGCACGCAGTTCATGGCCGGCAACGAGTTCTCCTACGGCGACATTCCGGTCGGCATCATGATCTACCGCTACGTGCAGCTTATTCCGGAGCGGCCTTCGACGCCGAACCTCGACCGCTGGTATGCGGCGATCGCGTCGCGCCCGGCGTTCAAAGAGCAGATCGCGGTCGTACCGCTGTCGTAGTCGTTCTACTGCCTCAAAAAACGCGGGCGTTGGTTGCTGCGCCCTCTCCCCTTGTGGGAGAGGGCTTCGCAAGTTGTGCAGCACATTCGGATGGGTGAGGGGTCTCGTCGCGCGATACCCCTCACCCTTTCGAATACTCTGCACGTACAGCGTAGCCCTCTCCCACAAGGGGAGAGGGCACAACAACAGCGTTCCAGCTCTTGTGACGCAGTGAAGGTGGAAGCCGCTACAGCGCCTCGCCGCGTAAAAGCTTCGGCACGTCGCCGGTGAGGCCCGCGGCCTCGCGGATGAACATGTCCTTCAACCGCGGCATGCGCTCGACCAACCCAAGGCCGATGTCGCGCACGATGCGGAGCGCATCGGAGCGGTTGGAGAACAGCCGGTTCAAGCCGTCGGTCGCAACCCCCATGGTCAGGGTGTCGAACCGCCGCCAGCGCTGATAGCGGTCGAGCACGTCGGCGCCGCCGATGTCGAGCCCGAGCCGAGCCGCGTCGGCAATCGCTTCAGCCAGCGCCGCGACGTCGCGCAGCCCGAGATTGAGCCCCTGCCCGGCAATCGGGTGAATGACATGGGCTGCATCGCCGACCAGTGCGACGCGCTCGCCGACGAAGCTCCGCGCCACCGAAAGCCCAAGCGGAAACGCGCGGCGGGGCCCCACCGCCCTGATATCGCCGAGCTTCAATCCGAAACGTTTTTCCAGCTCGGCGTGAAATCCGGCATCCGGCAGCGCCACGATACGCTCCGCCTCACGCGCGTTTTCGGTCCACACGATCGACGAGCGTTTGCCTTTCAGCGGCAGGATCGCAAACGGTCCTGCCGGCAGGAAATGCTCCTCGGCGCGGCCGTGGTGCTCGCGTTCGTGCTCCACCGTCGTGACGATGCCGGACTGTTCATAGTCCCAGCCGAAGCTCTGGATGCCTGCGGCCTCGCGGATCGCCGAGCGCGCGCCATCGGCGGCAACGACAAGCCGCGCACCGACAGTGCGACCGTCCGAAAGGGTTGCGTCCGTGCTCCCGCCGCGCATCGCAATGCCGCGCACCGCATCGGCACGGAGCTCGACGCCCTCCGCCTCCGCGCGCCGGGTCAGCGCCGCAACCACCATCTGGTTTTCGACCATGTGGGCGAACGGCTCGTGCGGGGCGATCTCGCCTGCAAACGTCAGATAGGTCGGCCGCATCACGTCCTGCAGCCGGGAATCGGTGACCGCCATGTCGAGAATGGGTTGCGCCTCATCCGCGACCTCACCCCAGACGCCGATGCTCTCGAACAGCCGCCGGGCCGCCGCCGCGATCGCCGAGGCCCGGCCCTCGTCGCGCGAAGGCCTGCCGAACGCCGGATCGGCCACGATCACCTTGAACGGCTCGCCCAGCGCCTGCCGCAACGCGATGGCCAGCGCCAGGCCGGCAAAACCGCCGCCGCCGATCAGCAGGTCGGCGCGCTCAGAGGGTGCAGCGCTGCTAAGCTTTGTGTTCGCCATGGGTGGAAGTATATCACTGCACCCGCCACAAGGTGCTTTCATGTCCGTCGCATCGAGCCTGCTTTCCATCCTCGAGCTCGAACAGCTTGAAATCAATTTGTTCCGCGGCACGAGCCCCAAGGTCGGGATGCGGCGGGTGTTCGGCGGCCAGGTGATCGGCCAGGCGCTGGTCGCAGCGACCCGCACGGTCGAGAACACGCTGCCGCATTCGCTGCACGCCTATTTCCTGCTGGGCGGCGATCCGGAAATCCCGATCGTCTACGACGTCGACCGCATCCGTGACGGCAAAAGCTTCACCACGCGGCGCGTCGTTGCGATCCAGCGCGGTCAGGCGATCTTCACGATGGCGGTGTCGTTCCACAACGACGAGCCGGGGCTGAGCCATCAGATGCCGATGCCGAAGGTCCCGCACCCGGACGAGCTGCCCAGCGACGCCGAGGTCAAAGAAAATATCCTGCCGGAGATGCCCGAGGCGGTCCGCAACTATTACAGCCGCACCCGCCCGATCGAGCTGCGTCCGGTCGATTTCGGCCGCTACACCGGCAGGAAGCAAGAGGGCGACCGCTTCAACATCTGGATCCGCACCACCGCGCCGCTGCCGGACGATCCGGATATCCACCGCTGCGCGCTCGCCTACGCCTCGGACATGACGATCCTCGACACGGCGCTCTTGCCGCACCAGCGCAGCATCTTCGACCGCAACATCATGGGCGCGAGCCTCGACCACGCAATCTGGTTTCACCGGCCGTTTCGCGCCGACCAGTGGATGCTCTACTCCCAGGACAGTCCGAGCTCCCACGGCGCCCGCGGCTTCGGCCGCGGCCTGATCTTTGCGGCCGACGGCACGCTGATCGCGTCAGTGGCCCAGGAAGGGCTGATGCGGGAGCGACGGCCCGGCTAGGCGGCCTGGGGCTTACCCCTGCCTTGCCCAAACCGGCCAGCACCTGCCGGCGCAAAAGGCAAGGGACCCGCTTATTTTCTGTCCTGATTGCCGATATCGTCGGCACATCAGCGCCCAGCAACGCCCCCGGGGCGGCTTTCGTTCTACTGCAGCAAAACCGACGCTGGCCGACAGGAAGGTGCACAAACATGAAGCTCGTCATGGCCATCATCAAACCCTTCAAGCTCGACGAGGTCCGCGATGCCCTCAACGCCGTCGGCGTTCACGGCATGACGGTCGGCGAGGTCAAAGGCTACGGCCGCCAGAAGGGCCACACCGAAATCTATCGCGGCGCCGAATACGTCGTGAACTTCTTGCCGAAGCTCAAGATCGAAGTCGCGGTCGAAGACCAGGTCGCCGACAAGGCGATTGCCGCGATCGGCGCTGCCGCCAAGACCGGACAGATCGGCGACGGAAAAATCTTCGTCTACGACCTCGGCCGCGCCGTGCGCATCCGCACCGGCGAGACCGACAACGACGCGCTCTAAAAACAGGAATTTCCGGCGGAGGGGGGACTATGCTCAGGCTTCAAGGGGCGGCGCGCTCCGGCGTGCTTTTGGGCGCGCGTTCGGCCATCGCGCTTTTGCTGACTCTGCTGGCGACGGAGGCGTTCGCGCAGGCCGCGGCGCAGCCGGCCAAGATTGATGCCGCCGACACGGCATGGATGATCTCCGCGACCGGGCTGGTGCTGATGATGAGCATCCCGGGTCTTGCGCTGTTCTATGCCGGCATGGTCCGCAAAAAGAACGTGCTTGCGACCATGGCGCAGACGCTTGCGGCCGTGGGCCTCGGCTCGATCCTGTGGGTGGTGATCGGCTACAGCCTCACCTTCGTCGGCGAAAGCCCGGCGATCGGCTCGCTCGACCGGCTTTTTCTGCGCGGCATGGATATGAACACCATCAGCCCGCTGGCGAAGACGATCCCGGAATCCATTTTCCTGCTCTACCAGATGACCTTCGCCGTCATCACGGTGGCGCTGGTGGCGGGCTCGGTTGCCGATCGCATGCGGTTTTCCGCGTTCCTGTGGTTCATCGCGCTCTGGCTGCTCGTGGTCTACGTGCCGGTCGCGCACTGGGTGTGGGGCGGCGGCTTCCTGCAATCCGCAGGCGTGATCGATTTCGCCGGTGGCCTCGTGGTGCATCTCAACGCCGGCATTGCCGGCCTGGTCGCGTGCTATCTGCTCGGCGCGCGGCGCGGCTACGGCACCGACAACCTTGCGCCATTCGATCTGTCGCTCGCGGTGATCGGCACAGGGCTCCTGTGGGTCGGCTGGTTCGGCTTCAACGGCGGTTCGGCGCTCGGCGCCAACAGCCGCGCCGGCTTTGCCATCCTCGCGACACATCTCGCCGCCTGCGCCGGCGTGCTCACCTGGATGCTGCTGGAGTGGTGGGATCGCGGCAAGCCGTCGGTGCTCGGCATGATCTCCGGCGCGGTCGCGGGGCTCGGCACCATCACGCCGGCCTCCGGCTTTGTGCTGCCGTGGCACGGCATCGTCATCGGCATTGCCGCCGGTGCGATCTGCTACTGGGCCTGCACCAAGCTCAAGACCAAGCTCGGCTATGACGACTCGCTCGACGTGTTCGGCGTGCATGGCATCGGCGGCGCGACCGGAACGCTGCTCGCCGGCGTGTTCGCCGTCGCGGCGATCGGTGGGACCGCGGGCCTGCTCGAAGGCAACGGCGGCCAAGTGCTCACTCAGCTCTACGGCGTCGTCGCGACGCTGGTCTGGTCCGGCGTCGCGACCTTCGTGCTGCTCAAGGTGATCGGCTTCTTCGTGCCGCTGCGGGTGCGCGAGGAGGACGAGCGGATCGGCCTCGACGTTTCGCTGCATGGGGAAGCGCTGCAATAAGCAATGCGGTCCCGTGCTTTTGTAGGTTGGCGGCGGCGTATCTGGATACTCCGCCGCCAATTCTTTCTCCAATTGCTTAAAGCTTGTGCATTAAAGGCCCTGCGACAACCTGACTGGCCAATTCGATCGCAGATTCTCCCGCCACAACGCGCAATTCCCCGCCTGTGCCTGTGGTAGCCAGAGAAATCCGCATCCAATCAATGGGTTGGCGCGCGCACCGCGGTTGGCACGCGGTTTGATTCCCTGCTCGCAGCAGCGCACGCGGGCATGAGCCCGCGCGTCGCTGCGTCTAGTCCGCCCGGCGGTTCAAAAAGTCCGGGCCCAAGCGGGGATCGAACCCATGAAAATCGTCATGGCCATCATCAAGCCTTTCAAGCTCGACGAGGTCCGCGACGCTCTGACTGTGGCGGGGGTGCACGGGCTGACCGTCACCGAGGTCAAGGGATACGGGCGTCAGAAGGGCCACACTGAAATCTATCGCGGCACCGAGTACGCCGTGAACTTCCTGCCGAAGATCAAGATCGAAGTCGCCGTTCCGAGCGAGCAGGCCGACAAGGTCGTCGATGCCATCTCTGCCGCCGCCAAGACCGGCCAGATCGGTGACGGAAAAATCTTCGTCTACGACATCGACCACGCCGTGCGCATCCGCACCGGCGAAACCGACGCAGCCGCGCTGTGACCCCGCTCAATTCAAAGCTCGCGACAAGGAGTTCGACCATGACGTTGAAGAAGTTCATCGGCGCGGGAATGGCAGGGTTCACGGCCCTGGCGTTCGCCGTGCTGCTCATCGATCCGGCGCTGGCACAGCAGGCCGCGCCCGCGGCCCCTGCCGCACCGGAAATCGTCGTCAACAAGGGCGACAACGCCTGGATGATGACCTCGACCGTCCTCGTCCTGTTGATGACAATCCCGGGCCTCGCGCTGTTCTACGCCGGCCTGGTCCGTCCGAAGAACACGCTCTCGGTGCTCACCCACGTGTTCTACACCGTGTGCATCGTCACCCTGATCTGGGTCGTGTACGGCTACAGCCTCGCCTTCACCGGCGGCTCGGCCTACATCGGCGGCCTCGACAAGCTGTTCCTCAAGGGCGTGACGGCGGACTCGAAGGCGGCGACGTTCTCCGTCGGCGTCAACATCACGGAGTACGTCTACATCTGCTTCCAGATGACGTTCGCCGCGATCACACCGGCGCTGATCGTTGGCGCGTTTGCCGAGCGCATGAAGTTCTCGGCGGTGGCGCTGTTCGTCCCGCTCTGGGTGACGCTGGTCTACTTCCCGATCGCGCACATGGTCTGGTACTGGGCCGGCCCTGACGCGATCGACGCCGCGGCGAAGGCTCTCGCCGCCGCGACCGGCGACGCGGCGAAGAAGGCTGCCCAGGCCAAGCTCGACGAAGTGATGGCCGACGCCGGTCAGATCTTCCTCTGGGGCGCGATCGACTTCGCAGGCGGCACCGTCGTGCACATCAACTCCGGCATCGCCGGCCTGGTCGGCGCACTCGCCGTCGGCAAACGCATCGGCTTTGGCAAGGAGCTGATGCCTCCCCACTCGCTGGTCATGACCATGATCGGCGCCTCGCTGCTGTGGGTCGGCTGGTTCGGCTTCAACGCCGGCTCCAACCTCGAAGCGATCGGCGGCGCGCCGCTCGCGATGATCAACTCGTTCGTCGCCACCGCAGCCGCCGCGCTGTCGTGGATGTTCGCCGAGTGGATCGTCAAGGGTAAGCCCTCGCTGCTCGGCGCGCTGTCGGGCTGCGTTGCGGGCCTCGTCGCCGTTACGCCTGCGTCCGGCTATGCCGGCCCGATGGGCGCGCTGGTGCTCGGCCTGATCGTCGGCGTGGTCTGCCTGTTCTTCGTCTCCACGATCAAGAACATGTTCGGCTACGACGACGCGCTTGACGTCTTCGGCATCCACTGCATCGGCGGTATCGTCGGCGCGATCCTGACCGGGGTCCTGGTCAACCCGGCGCTCGGCGGCGCGGGCATCATGGACTATGCGGCAGGCAAGATCGCCGACTACGACTTTGCCACGCAGGTGTGGGCGCAGATCAAGGCGGTGATCCTGACCCTGGTGTGGTCCGGCGTCGGGTCGTTCATCCTCTACAAGGTGGTGGACTTCACGGTCGGCCTGCGTCCGTCGGTCGAGAAGGAGCGCGAAGGCCTCGATCTCACCGACCACGGCGAGCGCGCTTACAACATGTGAACCGGGTTCCCTCGCCCGCGTCTTGCATGAAGTTTGCAAGAGACTGAGCGAGAGACTGGGCGAGGGACTGAAGACAACGGTTGGGGCGGATACCCGGCACCGCCCCGTCCGTCGGGAGGCCCAGGTCGCAAGATCTGGGCCTCTCACTTTTCGCCCTTCCCATCCGGATTTTTGCTTTTTTGCATCGCTTGCGGCCGCGATCGGGCTTGGCGAGCCCGCCGCCCGATGGTTAATCACGCCTTAACCTCGCCGCCCCTATGGTGAGGAAACGCCTTATGCGGCGGGCGATTCCGCCGCCCTTCACGTTTGGGTTCATGACCGCCGCCACCGCCGCCTCACAACCTGCCCCGATGAAGGCCGAAGGCCGCTCACCTTTTGTGCGGCTGCATGAGCTTTTGGCCGACATCAAACCGGGCAAGCCCGCAATCAACCTGTCGGTCGGCGAGCCGCAGCACCCGATACCGCCGTTCGTCGGGCCGGTGATTGCGGCCCATCTCAACGATTTCGGCCGCTATCCGGCCAACAAGGGCACCGAGGGCTTCCGCAAGGCAGCCGGGGCCTGGCTCGACCGGCGCTACGGCCTAAGTCGGCCAATGGACCCGGAGACGGAGGTCATCGTTTTGAACGGCACGCGCGAGGGCCTGTTCCTCGGCGCCATCGCCGCGGCCCGCACGGTGCCGCAACGCGCGGGCAAGCCCGCGATCCTGATCCCCAATCCGTTCTATGCCGCCTATTCGGCCGGCGCCGCCGCGGCCGGCTGCGAACCGGTCTACCTGCCGGCCACCCGCGAAACCGGCTTCCTGCCCGACCTCAATGCCATCGACGAAGCGCTGCTCAAGCGCACCGTGGCGTTCTTCATCGCCTCGCCGTCGAACCCGCAGGGCGCGGTCGCCGACGAGGCCTATCTCGCGCGCCTCGTCGCGATGGCGCGCCGCCACGGCTTTCTGGTGTTCGCCGACGAGTGCTACTGCGAAATCTACCTCAACGGCCGCCCGCCGCACGGCATGCTGCAGGTGTCGCAGCCCGACTTCGCCAATGTCGTCGTGTTCCACTCGCTGTCGAAGCGCTCCAACCTTCCGGGGCTGCGCGTCGGCTTCGCCGCCGGCGACCGCCGCTTCCTCGCGCGCTACGTCGAGCTGCGCAACATCGCGGCGCCGCAGGTGCCGGTGCCGGCGCAGGAGGTCGCGGTCGCGGCCTATGCCGACGAAACCCATGTCGACAAAAACCGCGAGCTCTATGTCGCGAAGTTCGACCTCGCCGACCAGATCATCGGCAATCGCTACGGCTACAAGCGCCCGGCCGGCGGCTTCTTCCTCTGGCTCGATGTCAGCGCCCATGGCGGCGACGAAGCGGCCACGCTCAAGCTCTGGCGCGAAGGAGGCTTGCGCGTCATCCCCGGCCACTATCTCGCGCGCGACGGCGCCGACGGCATCAACCCGGGCATGGGCTATATCCGCGTCGCACTGGTGCAGGACAAGGACATCACCGGCGAGGCCCTGCATCGCCTCGTCGAGGTGCTCGGCTGATGCAAGGCCTGGCATCGGGTCTGGTTTTTGAACTGACGGCCACTCTGGACTGAAGACATGCTGGGCTAAAGATATGGCAGCCATCGACCGCGGCATCGAGCTATCGAACTGGTCGGACGAGTTGCGCGCCCTGCTCCGGCGGCGCATCTGCGAAAGCGGCGGCTTCGCACTGATTGCGCTCGCGGCAGCGATCGCCATCGCGCTTGCGACCTGGTCGGTGCAGGATCCTTCGCTCAGCCATGCCACCGACGCGCCGGTGCGAAACTTCCTCGGCACGCCGGGCGCCATCGGCGCCGACCTGTTGATGCAGCTGTTCGGTCTCGCCTCGACGGTGTTTGTGCTGCCGGTCGCCGTGTGGGGCTGGCGCATCGTCACGCACCGGCCGTTCGATCGTGAATGGATGCGGCTGTCGTTCTGGCTCGCTGGCACGGTGTTCGCCGCGGGCTTCGCCGCCTGCCTGCCGAAGAGCGATCACTGGCCGCTGCCGTCGGGTCTCGGCGGCGTCATCGGCGATGCGGTGCTGGCGCTTCCGGCGCTGGTCATGGGTTCGATGTCGAGCGCGGCCGTGCTCACCGCCGCGATGGTGCTCGGCGTCTGCGCGGTGGCGATGTTCATCATCGCCACCGGCTTTGGCTATCACAATCCCGACAACGTGAAGCTCGACGACCGCTGGGCGCGCGAAGCCGCAGGCCCGCCGGACGACGACGCCGAGCGCGCTTCCATTTCCCTCGGCTGGCTGGTTCACGCGCTGCTCAGCCTCAAGGCGCGCATCGGCCGCCTGATCACGCGGCGCTCCGCGGCGCTGGCCCCGAAGGCCGCGCCGCGCCGCGCGCCGACCCCGGTGGTGACGAAACGGGATCGCATCGAGCCGCCGCTCGAGGTGCCCGAAGCCGACGATGAAGCCGAGGAGGAGGAGGACGAGGCGCCGGCACCCGTTCGCAAGGCAGCGAAGCCCAAGGCGGCGAAACGCTCGAACGGCGGCTACCAGCTTCCGGAGCTTGGACTCCTGGCGCTGCCGAAATCCTCCGAGCGCTTCGCGCCGACCCCGGAATCGATTCAGGAATGCGCACAGTCGCTGGAAAGCGTCCTCGGCGACTTCGGCGTCCGTGGCCAGATCATCAATGCGCGGCCGGGCCCGGTGGTCACGCTCTACGAGCTCGAGCCCGCGCCCGGCACCAAATCGTCGCGGGTCATCGGCCTCGCCGACGACATCGCCCGCTCGATGAGCGCGCGCTCCGCCCGCGTCGCCGTGGTGTCCGGCCGCAACGCCATCGGCA
The DNA here is from genome assembly GCA_019746355.1 of Xanthobacteraceae bacterium. Next base: position 16,084 of record JAIESC010000101.1, read on the forward strand.
TCGAACTGCCGAACGAGAAGCGCGAGAAGGTCTACTTCCGCGAGATGCTGGCCTCCGACGAATACACCGAGACGCAGGCCAAGCTGCCGCTCTGCCTCGGCAAGACCATCGGCGGCGAGCCGGTGGTGGT
>JAIESC010000100.1 GCA_019746355.1 Xanthobacteraceae bacterium
ATTGATCTCGGCTAGTCACTCACGTTTGCGCGGAGCGATGCGGGTGCATCGCTCCATTGACGAGGTCCACCACTCCGACCGATTGCACCCGAAAGCGCAAAAGACCGGTGCGATGTACCTTGAAACGTAAGACCGCCGTGTCTCTTCCATGACCGCACCGCAAAAAGGTTTCCCCTTCCACGGAGGCGGTCCGCAAGGACTCCGCCGTCCACGTTTCTCTTTCTTCCGATTCACCTGTCAAACAGCCCGGCAGCCTTGCGGCTCCCACTCCCCAGCAAGCCGGGAAGCCGACGAAGCACGACCCCCGACACCTTCTCGGAGATCAGTTCCACACAAAAGTGAGGAGCTTCAGAGGCGCGCCATCGCGCCGATAGCGGACGGGCGCGCCGAATGACGGGGGTTATATGGGCGACACCCAGGTGTTGTCAACCGACAAAATTTGAAAAACGAAAGACCCCGGATTCTTCGCGATTGCAGCATTTACGCCGATTTTAACTCCTCGGCCCCGGTGCAAGGCCGCCCCGTCGCGCCGCACTTGAGCCACATTCCTCCGCCGTTCTTTGCAAATCGGGACTGCAGGGGAGCCCTTTCAAGCGTCGTCGGCCGTTCGGGCCGTGTCACCTCACCGGTCATTGACCGGAACATGGGCGGCACGGCATCGTCACCGCCGGATTCGGCCTGGCAGGGGCCGAAGCGGACGGGGCCGCGGTACTTCAGTTCCGCTTGAAGTGCTTCCACGAGTCAGGGGATCGGGTTTTGGACCAAGCCAGGCCGCGTCAACAGCATCGGCACAGAGCGGACGCGTTGGCCGTCGATCTCGGCAATGAGCCGCCGCTTTCGGTCGACGGCGGCAACGGCAACGTCATCGATCGCCGCCGCGTCTCGGTCCAGTGGTTCTCCGGCACGATCCTGACCGGCGTCTGCGGCGCGGCCCTGATGGGCGGCGCTGTTTTTGCGTCGCTCGACGGCGAGACCAACTTCGCCACGATCCCCGAGCGTGTCGAAAGCGCGCTGCGCGGCGCGATCGGCAGCATGGGCGAGAAGCTCACGCGCAAGGCCGACCGCCTGCCGCCGGCCAGCGAAACCAGCAGCCAGCGCCAGCTCGTGCGCATCAGCACCACCGTCAGGGTCGGCGACCGCGAGGTGGTGCGCGTGCGCCCCTATCACCGCATCTCCGCCAACCTGGTGCTGACCAGCACCGAATATGCGTCGAGCGTGCCGCCGTTCAACGCGCAGAAGCTGCTCGCGCAAGCCGGCGCTGACGGCGTGGCGATGGACGAGCAGGCCGGGGCCGAACCCGACGCCGAAGTCTCCTACGTGACGCGCGATCTCGCCGCACTGCTGCCGCGCGTCAAGCTCGCAGGCGTGCTGCCGCCCGAGGACATCATCGCGCGCGTGCGCGACACCGCGCACTGGGGCGGCGGCGGCGGCGACAATCGCTATACGGTCGCGGGCATGCCGCCGGGAAGCCCGATGCCGCCGACGATGGCTTACGCGGCCGACGGCACGCCCGATCCGTACTCGGGCTTCGAGACCCGCATCATCCCTGAGAACATCACGCTGTTGCCGAAGACGGCGCAGCAGGCGAGCGGCGGCAACGGCACCGCCTGGAACGAGCGCGCGGTCACGGTGAAGAAGGGCGAGAACATCGAGACGATCCTCAAGGAGCTCGGCGCGACGCCCGAGGAAATCTCCGCGATCGCCTCCGCCCTCGGCCCGCGCGGCCGCAAGAACGGCCTGAAGGAAGGCCAGAGGCTCCGCATTCTCGCCGCCGCGCCCGCGGGCGAGCCGAACCGCCTGCAGCCGTTGCGCGTCATCGTCATGGGCGACAGCGCGATCGAGGCGGTCGTCGCTCTTTCGGACATGCAGAAATACGTCGCGGTCGACGTCGCCAGCATGAACACGATGGTTGCCGACGCCGGCAGCGAGGACGACGACGATGACGGCAAGGGCATGCGGCTCTACCAGAGCATCTACGAGACCGCGCTGCGCAACAACATCCCGCGGCCGGTGATCGAGGCGCTGATCCGCATCTACTCCTACGACATCGATTTCCAGCACAAGGCGCAGCCGGGCGACTCGTTCGACGTGCTGTTCGCCGCCGACGAAGATTCCGCCACCAGCAGCGAAACCAAGAACGACGTGTTCTTTGCGTCGCTCAGCACCGGCGGCGAGCAGCGCAAGTACTATCGCTTCCAGACGCCGGACGACAGCATCGTCGACTACTACGACGAGACCGGAAAGAGCGCGAAGAAGTTCCTGGTGAGAAAGCCCGTGGCCGCCGGCGTCATGCGGTCCGGCTTCGGCTCGCGAAACCATCCGCTGCTCGGCTACACCAAGATGCACACCGGCGTGGACTGGGCGGCCCCCCTTGGCACCGCGATTTATGCGTCCGGCAACGGCACCGTCGAAAAGGTCGGCTGGGAGTCGGGCTACGGCAAATATGTCCGCATCCGCCACGCCAACGGCTACGAGACCGCCTACGGCCACATGACCGCGTTTGCCCGCTCGACGCAGCCGGGCGCCCGCGTGCGCCAGGGCCAGGTGATCGGCTATGTCGGCTCGACCGGCCTCTCCACCGGACCGCACGTGCACTACGAGATCCTGGTCAACGGCCGCTTCGTCGACCCGCTGCGCGTGAAGCTGCCGCGCGGCCGCGTGCTCGACGGCCCGATGCTCACCGGCTTCGAGAAAGAGCGCGACCGCTACGACGGCATTCTCGCACGCTCGGCCCCGCGCGTCGCGCAGACGCAGGGCGCCCAGGCCGCCGCGCCCACGCGCTGATCTCAGATTAAGGCACTCCGTCATTCCGGGGCACGCGCCATAAGCGCGTTTACGCGCTTTTTCGACGCGCTATGGCGCGTGAACCGGAAATCCATAATCACTGCTGCGGAGTATGGATTCCGGGCCCGCCGCTTCGCGGCGTCCCGGAATGACGGCGGGGCTATTTGGCCGTGATCGCATTGCGGAACGCGATCGGCGAGGCGACGTCCCTGATCGGCTCGAGCCCCTGCCCGGTGCCGACCACGGTCACGGTGCCGTAGTCCAAAAGCCTGCCCAGCACCGACTGATCGACCTTCACCGACTCGACCTTGTCCATGTTCATCTCGGCGGTGTTGCGCATGATGAAGCCGCGCTTGGAAATCACCCGCCGGTCGGTGATCGCGAACTCGGTGATCCAACGGGTGAACCAGGCGTAGGCGAACATCAGGGCAAACAGCACCGCCAGCGCGAAGGCGGCCCAAGCGACGGTCGCACCGCGCGCTCCGAACTGGAGCAGCAAGGCCACCAGCGCCACGCCCAGCACGACAATCAGCATGGACGGCCAGTAGGTGATCCAATGCAGCCGGCCCATGAGGATGATCCTCTCGCCCGGCTGCAGGACGGATTGGGTGTAGCTCATGAAAAGCCTCGGCGCGCGACGTCGAATCGCGCGCCGATTTTAGCAGCTTGCCGGGTGCCTGGGCGCGGCTTAAGCGGCCTCTCTTACGCGCCAGACGACTGCTTACGCAGCCTCTTGGTGCTTAAGACGGCTGGTTACGCAGCCTCTTGCACGGCCTGCCCGTTGAAGGTCACGCCCTGCTTGTTGGCGGAGATCGCGACCTTCTCGCCGTCCTTGATCTTGCCGGACAGGATCAGCTCGGCCAGCGGGTCCTGCACCGACTTCTGGATCACGCGCTTCAGCGGCCGCGCGCCATAGGCCGGGTCGTAGCCCTTCTCGGCGAGCCAGTCGCGCGCCTTGGCGTCGAGCTTCAGCTCGATCTTGCGCTCCTCCAGAAGCTTGCCCAGCCGCTTCATCTGGATGTCGACGATCGAGCCCATGTTCTCGCGCTTCAGGCGGTGGAACAGGATGATCTCGTCGACGCGGTTGAGGAACTCGGGCCGGAAGTTCGCCCGCACCTCCGCCATCACCAGATCGCGCACCGCGTCGGAGTCCTGGCCCTCCGGCTGGTTGACCAGATGCTCGGCCCCGAGGTTCGAGGTCATCACGATCAGCGTGTTGCGGAAGTCGACCGTGCGGCCCTGCCCATCGGTCAGCCGTCCGTCATCGAGCACCTGAAGGAGCACGTTGAACACGTCCGGGTGCGCTTTTTCGATCTCGTCGAACAGCACGACCTGATAGGGCCTGCGCCGCACCGCTTCGGTGAGCGCACCGCCTTCGTCGTAGCCGACATAGCCCGGCGGAGCGCCGATGAGGCGGGCGACCGAGTGCTTCTCCATGTACTCCGACATGTCGACGCGAATGAGCGCCGTCTCGTCGTCGAACAGAAACTCGGCCAGCGCTTTGGTCAGCTCGGTCTTGCCGACACCGGTGGGCCCCAAGAACATGAACGAGCCGATCGGCCGGTGCGGGTCCTGGAGGCCTGCGCGGGCACGCCGCACCGCGGTCGAGACCGCGCGCACCGCTTCCGCCTGGCCGACGACGCGCTTGGCGATCTGTTCCTCCATCTTGAGGAGCTTCTCGCGCTCGCCTTCGAGCATGCGGTCGACCGGAATGCCGGTCCAGCGCGAGACGACCTGCGCGACGTGGTTGGCGGTGACCGCCTCCTCGACCACCGCACCGGCGTTCTTGCTCTCGATCGCCGTAAGCTTCTTCTCGAGCTCCGGAATGCGGCCATAGGCCAGCTCGCCCGCCTTCTGGTACTCGCCGCGGCGCTGCGCATTGGCCAACTCGTTGCGCGCCTGATCGAGCTCGGTCTTGAGCTTCTGCGCGTCGGAGAGCTTTTCCTTCTCGGCCTTCCAGCGGCTGGTCAGGTCCGCGGACTGCTTCTCCAGCGATTTGAGCTCGGATTCGAGATTCTTCAGCCGGTCCTTGGAGGCCGCATCGGTCTCCTTCTTCAGCGCCTCCTGCTCGATCTTCAGCCGCACGATCTCGCGGTCGATCGAGTCGAGCTCCTCCGGCTTGGAATCGACCTGCATCTTCAGCCGCGCCGCCGCCTCGTCGATCAAATCGATCGCCTTGTCCGGCAGGAAGCGGTCGGTGATGTAGCGGTTCGACAGCGTCGCGGCCGCGACGATCGCGCCGTCGTTGATGCGAACGCCGTGATGCGCCTCGTACTTCTCCTTCAGGCCGCGCAGGATCGAGACGGTGTCCTCCACCGTCGGCTCGCCGACGAACAGCGGCTGGAAGCGCCGCGCCAGCGCCGCGTCCTTCTCGACGTGCTTGCGGTATTCGTCGAGCGTGGTCGCGCCGATGCAGTGCAGCTCGCCGCGGGCGAGCGCGGGCTTGAGCAGGTTCGAGGCGTCCATCGCGCCGTCGGCCTTGCCCGCGCCGACGATGGTGTGCATCTCGTCGATGAACAGGATGATGCCGCCAGCCGAGGCGGTGACCTCCTGCAGCACGGCCTTCAGCCGCTCCTCGAACTCGCCGCGGTATTTCGCGCCGGCAATGAGCGCGCCCATGTCGAGCGCGAGCAGCTTCTTGTCCTTCAGGCTGTCCGGCACGTCGCCGTTGACGATGCGCAGCGCCAGGCCCTCGACGATGGCGGTCTTGCCGACGCCCGGCTCGCCGATCAGCACCGGGTTGTTCTTGGTGCGCCGTGACAGCACCTGGATGGTGCGGCGGATCTCCTCGTCGCGGCCGATCACCGGGTCGAGCTTGCCGGTCCGCGCCGCCTCGGTGAGGTCGCGGGCATATTTCTTCAGCGCGTCGTAGGCGTTCTCCGCCGACTGCGAGTCGGCGGTGCGGCCCTTGCGCAGCTGCTCGATGGCGGCGTTGAGGCTCTGCGGCGAGACGCCTGAGCGCGCGAGGATTTTCCCGGCGCCGCTGTCTTTCTCCAGCGCGATGGCGAGCAGCAGCCGCTCGACGGTGACATAGCTGTCACCGGCCTTTTCGGCGATCTTCTCGGCGTTGTCGAACAGGCGTGCGGTCGCGGCCGCGAGATAGACCTGGCCCGCCCCGCCGCCCGAAACCTTCGGCATCTTGCCGAGCGCCTCTTCGACGGCCTTGAGCGCCTGCCGTGAATTGCCGCCGGAACGGTCGATCAGCCCCGCGGCCAACCCTTCCGGGTCGTCCAGCAGGACCTTCAGAACATGCTCGGGCGTGAACTGCTGATGGCCCTCGCGCAACGCGAGGGACTGCGCCGATTGGATGAAACCGCGGGCGCGGTCGGTGTACTTCTCGATATTCATTTATCGCTCCCTCGGGCCCTGGATGCGGCACCCGGATAGCGGACCTCGAACGAGCATCCGCCGTGCCAGATGTAAGAAGCAGCTTGCCGGGCCGGAAGGGGCATTTCGTTGATTTTCATCAAGGAATGGCCGCCAAGCCCTCAATCATACTCCCGATCGTGGACGGCTGCGCCCGCCGCCTGCCGGTCGAGCGATTCCCGGTACTTCAAGCATCCGCGCAGGAATTTCGGCCAGGGCGGAACGGCGATACTCGGCTCGATCCGCTCCGGCAGCAGACCCCAGAGTTGGGGGTGATGCCAACACAGATCGTGGCCGCTACTATCGCGATGGGCCCGAATCCCGGCCCGCAGCCGCTTCACCTCGGCGACCTGCGCCTCCCGGTCCATCTGCTGCAAATCTTCGTCCATCAATCGACCTCGCAAGACAGGTGCCCGTGCCCTCCCCCGCAAACCCAGCCACCCTCAAGGCGATTTACAGATATCCGGTGAAGGGCCTGTCGCCCGAGCCGCTCCCCCGCACGGAGCTTGCGCCCGGCAAGACGGTGCCGTTCGACCGCATGTACGCCATCGAGAACGGCCCGTCCGGCTTCGATCCGGCGCATCCCGCCTATCTCCCCAAGCAACGCTTCCTGATGCTGATGCGGAACGCGCGGCTCGCCGAGCTGCGCACCCGGTTCGACCACGAAAGCCACCTCCTGACCATCCGCGCCGAGAACCGCGAAGCCGCGCGCGGCAACCTGCGCACACCGGAAGGCCGCGCCGCCATCGAGCGGTTCTTCGAGGAGCACTGCGCCGACGAACTGCGCGGGCCGCCAAAGGTTCTCTCCGCCGACAGCCACAGCTTTTCCGACGTGGCCAAGAAAGTGGTCTCGATCATCAACCTCGCTTCGGTCGCCGATCTCGAGAACGCCACCGGCGCGCCAGTCAATCCGCTGCGCTTCCGCGGCAATCTCTACGTCGAGGGCTGGCCGGCGTGGCGCGAGTTTGATCTGGTGGGCGCGGAGATCGCGGTCGGCGACCACGTGCGGCTGAAGATCGTCAAGCGGATCGTGCGTTGCGCCGCGACCGAGGTGGATCCCGATACCGGCATCCGCGATCTGCAAGTCCCGCGCACGCTGATGAAGACCTACGGCCATGCCGACTGCGGCATCTACGGCGAGGTGATCGCCGGCGGCACCGTCGCCGTCGGCGACGGCGTGACCGCCTGAAGGTGAGAAGAAGAAAGTGGAGGCCGGGCCCTGGAATCGAACCAAGGATAACGAGGTTTGCGGGCCTCTCGCGTAGCCTCTCCGCCACCCGGCCGTGACAGGCAACCTAAGTTCCAGCATCCTAAATTTGCGTGAACAGGAACGCGTGATTTTCCCGGCACGTTAACCCTTCATCGACCAAACCGGACGCCGCGGCGAACCACCGCGGGCGCGCGCCGGTTGTGCCGGCATGCCGGTCTATTTCCTGCACGTCGAAGGACGCGTTCGCATCGAGGACGAGTTCGTCCTGGAACTACCGGATGACGCCGCCGCGCGCCGCGAGGCCCGTGGCATGGCGCGCGATCTGTCGCGGCACCAGACCGGGATGGTTGCCTGGCGCGTCGTCGTGATCAACGAGGCGGGCGAGCGCATCGAGGAAGTGATTTCGAAGGCGGCGTGAGCCGCTTCCAAGCAGGCATCGGTGCGTCACGACGTTGTCTGCCGGTCCAAGGCTGCATCGACGACGAATTTCAGCCGCTCCGCGACGCCCGTGCGCGGCAATTCGACAAGCTCGTAGCCGAGCCCGGCGTAGGTCTCGGCGAGCGCCGCATAGGTGCGCTCGGCTTCGGTAAAATCCTGCCGGCGCTCGGTGTCCTGCGTGAAGATCTCCCGCCACGGCGGCGCGATGAACACGCCGCGGCGATAGCGGAACACCTCCGCCGCCTTCTCGATGTGCGCGGGCACCGCCACACGCATCAATCGCAGATAGCCGATCACATCGGGAACGCCGCGGTCGAAGAACACCGGTCCGGGCTGCCGCGCCGCCATGCGGTAAGACCGCATCTCCCATCCGAGCATCAGCTCGGCGAAGGCCGCCGGATCGCGCCACGGCAGCGCGGGGCCGTCGATCGCCGCCTGATCCTGGATGATGCCGCGGCCGGCCTCGACGGTTCGGGCGTAGCCCGCGCGCTCCAGCGCATCGATCAGCGTGGTCTTGCCGGAACCCGGCCCGCCGGTGATGACAAAGAACGCTTTCATGAGATGTCTGGTCCACTCGATCGTTGCGTTGCTGCCCGATTCCGTCGCGAGTGTCATTCGTCACGAATGTTGTTCGTCACGAGACTTGTTCGTCACGAGTCTTGCCGAACGTTAACTGCGTCCGCGCACCGGCGCGAAGGTACTCAAAAACCGAAGCCGCATTTGTTTCTGCGACGCCATTAAAGACGCGTTCAGCAACCGCGCAATCGCAACCCGCCAAGGCTTGATGGGCGTGCGGCACTCGTTTTACGGGGGCATGCATGTATCGCTTGCTCGCCTGCCTGACAGTGCAACACGACTATCGGCTCGTCGCGCTTGCGGTGCTGATTTGCGTCGTCGGCGCGCTCGTCTCGTTCAAGATCTACAGCCAGGTCGCATCGAGCGAACGACCGCGCCGGTGGTGCCTTCTGGCCCTGACCGGCATTTGCAGCGGTGCGGGAATCTGGGCGACCCACTTCATCGCCATGCTGGCCTACGATGCCGGCCTGCCGATCGCCTATGAGCCGGTCGCGACCGCAGCCTCCTTCGTCATCGCGGTGTCCGCAACCACGCTCGGATTTGGCATCGCGGCGAACGGACTCCGCTGGCAGCCGTACCTCGGTGGCGTCTGCATCGGCGTTGGTATCGGTCTGATGCACTACGCCGGCATGCACGCGCTGATCCTGCCGGGAACGCTCGAGTGGGATACCGGGATGGTCGCCGCTTCGGTGACGATCGGATTCACCTTCGCGGCGGGCGCCATCATCGCCTTCCACCGGTGGACCGGCCGGCGCGCGATCTGGACCGCGGCAGGCCTGTTTGCCGTCGCGATCTGCGGCCTGCATTTCACCGCCATGGCCGCGGCCACGGCGGTTCCCGATCCAACGAACGCGGTGCCGCCGTTTCCGATCGATGCGTCGCTGATGGTGTTTGCGGTCTCGGGCGCGGCGCTGGTCATCATGCTGTCCGGCATCGCCTCGACGGCGATCATGGAAAGCCAGATGCGGCGGCAGCGCGAGGAGGAGCTTCGCATTCAGAACCTCCGGTTCGATACGGCCCTCGACCATATGCGCGAGGCCCTTTGCATGTTCGACGCGGAGAAGCGTCTGGTCGTCTGCAACGGCCGCTATGCCGAGATGTACCGCCTGCCGCCCGAGCTGGTGAACCCCGGCACGCCGCACCGTGAGATCATCCGGCATTGCGTCGTCAACGGCGTCCTCAAGGGCGACGCTGACGATGGCGCGGCAGAACGGGTCATTGCGGCGCTGAGCGCGCTGCCTGCCGATTCGCCATCGAGCCGGATCGACGAATTTTCCGACGGCCGCCTGATCTGCATCACCCGCCAGCCGACCGCCGGCGGCGGTTGGGTCGCGACCCATGTGGACGTCACCGAGCGGCAGCACACGGAAGCGAAGATCGCCTACATGGCCCAACACGATTCGCTGACCGACCTGCCCAACCGGACGCTGTTTCGCGAGCGGCTGGAGCAGGCGCTGGCGCGCGCCCGCAAGCGAAACCACCGGTCGGCGCTGCTCATGCTCGATCTCGACCGGTTCAAGGAGATCAACGACACGTTCGGCCATCCGGTCGGCGATGCACTGCTGAAAATCGTCGCCGAGCGGCTGCGCAAGTGTTGCAGGGAGACGTCCACCATCGCCCGGCTCGGCGGCGACGAGTTCGCCGTCATCGAGGATGTCGCCGACGACGCCAAGGACAGCGCAACGGAGGCCGCCGCCCTGGCCGAACGTATTCAATGCGCGCTCGGTGCACCCTACGCCGTCGGCGGCTATCGGCTCGTCAGCGGCGCGAGCATCGGCATCGCCATCATGCCGGATGACGGCACCACCAGCGACGAGATCGTGAAGAACGCCGACCTCGCACTCTATCGCGCCAAGGAAGTCGGCCGCGGCTCGCATCGCCTTTTCGAGCCGGAAATGGACCGGCACATGCGGGCCCGTCATGCACTCGAACAGCAGTTGCGAAACGCGCTGGTCGGGGGCGAGTTCGAGCTCCACTACCAGCCGTTTTCCGACGTTTGCTCGGGCGAGACCGCCGGCTACGAAGCGCTGTTGCGCTGGAACCACCCGACGCGTGGATTGGTCATGCCGGGCGAATTCATTTCGCTTGCGGAAGAGACCGGCTTGATTGTGCCGATCGGTGAATGGGTGCTGATGATGGCCTGCGCCGAAGCCGCGAAATGGCCGTCGCACTGCAAGATTTCGATCAACATCTCGCCCGCGCAATTCAAAAGCACGGAACTGGTTCCAACGGTGGTCAGCGCGCTCGGCATGTCGGATCTAGCGCCGCATCGGCTCGAGCTCGAAGTGACCGAAACCGCTATCATGCACGACAGCGCCTCGGTGTTCGACGTGCTCCGCCAACTGCACGGCCTCGGCGTGCGGATCGCACTGGACGATTTCGGCACCGGCTATTCCTCGCTGAGCTTCCTGCAGCGCTTCCCTTTCGACAAGGTCAAGATCGATCGCTCCTTCATCAACGAACTGTTCAGCCAGCAAAGTGAATCCCGCACCATCGCCCGTGCGGTGGTCCGCTTTGCCGTGAGCCTCGGCAAGACGACAACCGCCGAGGGCGTGGAAACGAAGGAGCAGGCGGAATTTCTTCGCGCGGAAGGCTGCGGCGAGATGCAGGGCTACTATCTCGGCCGCCCGATGCCGTCCGCCGAATTTGCACAATTCGCCCGCCCGCGGCTCACGGTGGCTGCGACCGCGGCATAGAACGCCGTTTCGACGGACGGTTCTGTTTCCGCGTGCTCGAGACCGCTCAATCGACGAACGCCAGCGGCCGCGCCACCGACTCGAGCGGCTGCCGCTCGGCGCGCACCGCGAACAATGCGGCGATGATGCCGGCGGTGATCATCAGCACCGCGCCAAGCAGATAGCCGCCGAACAGGCTCAGGCGCGAGCCGGTGTCGATCAGCACGCCGAACAGCCACGGGCCGGCGATGCCGCCGACACCGGTGCCGATGGCGTAGAAGATGGCAATCGTCAGCGCACGGATTTCCAGCGGGAAGGTCTCGCTGACGGTGAGATAGGCCGAGCTCGCCGCAGCCGACGCGAAAAAGAAAATCACGCTCCAGGCGAGTGTCTGCTGCGTTGCGCTGAGCGTGCCCTGCACGAACAAGTAGCCCGAGCCCGCAAGCAGCACGCCCGACGCGATGTAGGTCAGCGCGATCATGGTGCGGCGGCCGATCACGTCGAACAGCCGGCCGAGCAGCAGGGGCCCGAGAAAATTGCCCGCCGCGAACGGCAGGATGTACCAGCCGACATGACTCGCCGGAATGCCGTAGAAGTCGGTCAGCACCAGCGCGTAGGTGAAGAAGATCGCGTTGTAGAAAAACGCCTGCGCGGCCATCAGCGCCAGGCCGACCAGCGCGCGGCGGCGGTGCCGGTGAACGATGGTGGAGAGCACCTCGGAAAGCGGCGTGTGAGCGCGCGAAAGCAGCCTTGCCTGCGGAAGCTCGCCTGCTGTGGCGGCATGCTTGTCCGCATAGACGCGCTGCTCGATCCCCCGCACCACGCGCTCGGCCTCCGCAGCATGACCGTGCGTCATGAGCCAGCGCGGACTTTCCGGCAGCCATAGCCGCATGAAGAAGATCACGAGCGCGAGCAGCGCACCGATCAGGAAGGCCAGTCGCCAGCCGTAGTCCGGATCAATCACCGGCGTATCCAGCAGCACAATCGCCGCGAACGCGCCGAGCGCCGCGCCAACCCAGAAGCTGCCGTTGATCACAAGGTCGGTGAAGCCGCGCACGCGCGCCGGAATCAGTTCCTGGATCGTCGAGTTGATCGCTGCGTATTCACCGCCGATGCCCGCGCCGGTCAAAAATCGGAACAGCGCGAAACTCCAAAGATTCCACGACAATGCAGTGGCCGCCGTCGCGACCAGATAGACCGTCAGCGTGATGAAGAAGAGCTTCTTGCGGCCGAGCCGATCGGTGAGCCAGCCGAAGAACAGCGCGCCGAGCACTGCGCCCGCGAGGTAGGCGCTGGCGGCCAGCCCCACGTCGACATTGGAGAATTGCAGCACCGGGCTCGCCTTCAGCGCGCCGGCGAGCGAGCCCGCGAGCGTCACCTCAAGGCCGTCGAGAATCCAGGTGATCCCCAGCGCCGCGACCACCAGCGTGTGAAACCGGCCCCACGGCAGGCGGTCGAGCCGCGCCGGAATGTCGGTTTCGACAACGGCTTGTGCGGGGGCCGTGGCGGTCCGCTGGTCCATGCCTGCGAACGCGCCACGGCTGCGCCGGGTTCCTACAACTCCGGGAAGACGTAGGCGACGATGCGGCTTCGATCGAACACCGCTTCCGCGACGCGGCGGCTGTAGTTGCCGGAAATGATGACCGGATCGCCGTCCTTGTCGAAGCCGCTGACGACGCCGACATGGCCGCCGCTCTTGCCGCGATTCATGACGGCGATGGCTCCGACCTTCGGCCCTTCGAGCCGCTTGCCGTACGAGGCAAACGATTTCGCCATGTCCGATGCCGTGCCCGGCAGGCCTATGCGCTCGAGCACGAAGTTCATGAACCGCGCGCACCACAGCGTCGCCCTGGTGGTCGGATTGGTGCCGATCCAGCGGCGCGCCTCCGCGACGATGCGCGAGCCCGGGGCATTGCCGACCAGCTCGATACCCGGGTCATTGCCGTCGTGGTGAACGGTCAACGGACGCGCTGCCAGGCGGGCCGGACGGTCCTCGGCGGCAACCGCCCGGCGATGGCGGGCCCGCTCGCGCACCGCCACCACATGGTGCGCCTCGGCGCGCGGGCCGCTGCGCTTGACGAAGCGGACCTTGCCCGGCGTCGCTGTTTCGAGCCGGGCCGTTGGTGCCATTTGCACCCGCTGGATCGGCAGGTGGCGCGGCGAGCGAGTTTCGGTACCTCTGACATGTGCGCCGGGCGGGTCCGCCGACGCCTGCGTGATGCTCGCTGCGGTGGATGCCAGAACGAGCAATCCCGCAGCCAGTTTGGCTTTCATTTTTTGGAAGTCCCCCGTCTCTTTGCTTGCGCTTGACTGCGCCCCCACGCGACGCCGGGCGGCATCGCGACGCGTGCAAGTTCGAGACTCGCATGGCGTTTCAATGATGCGATCGAGGCGAATCCTGAACGCCCGGCGGCGCGAATGAGAACGCGCCACGACCCGGCCAGCGTTCGAACACGGGCCGGTCAAAGTTCCCAGCGGTTTACGGAAATTTGCCGGAAAAAGTTCCGCGCGCTGACATTCGGCAATGAATTTTGAACGCCATCAAGGAACCAAATGACCGATCAATGTCAGCCGCGGCGGCTCAGCAGGAACACCGCTTGTTCGCCGAACAGATTCCAGAACCACCACGGTGCGTTGAAACGCAGCGGCGTGCCCCAGGCGTTCAGCGCGACGGCGCGCTCCATCTTCGCGCCGGTGACCTCGCAGAGATCGCGGAAGTCCTTGATGGTGCAGAAGTGGATGTTCGGCGAATCCCACCAGGCATAGGGCAGGTTGTCGGTGCGCGGCATGTGGCCGCCGAGCGCGACCTGACCCCGGATCCGCCAGTGGCCGAAATTCGGAAACGACACAATCGCGTGGCGGCCGATCCGCAGCATGTTTTCCAGCACGACGCGCGGATGACGCACCGCCTGCAAGGTCTGCGAGAGAATGACGTAGTCGAACGCATCGTCCGGGTAGTCGGCGAGGTCGGTGTCGGCGTCGCCCTGGATGACGGCGAGGCCCTTGACGACGCATTCGTTCACGCCTTCGCGCGACAGCTCGATGCCGCGTCCGTCGACGCCGCGGTTCTCGCCGAGAATGCGAAGCAGTTCCCCGTCGCCCGCGCCGATGTCGAGCACCCTTGCGCCAGGCGCGACCATCTCGGAGACCAGCACCAGGTCGACGCGCGCGCCGCCCGGTGCGCGGGCGGTGTCGGCCATCGTCAGGTCACGCTTGAGCCGCGACAGCATCGTCATCCGCCGTTCTTGAGGCCGCGGGCCTTGGCCGCGCCGTCGAGGAAGCCGCGCACGATCGCGAACAGCTCGGGCTCGTCGAGCAAAAATGCATCGTGGCCCTTGTCGGTGACGATCTCGGCAAACGAGACGCGGACGCTGGAGGCGTTGAGCGCATGCACGATGGCGCGCGATTCCGAGGTCGGGAACAGCCAGTCCGAGGTGAACGACACCACGCAGAAGCGCGTGCCGGCACCCTTGAACGCGTTGGCGACGATGCCGTTGCAGTCGGCGGCGAGATCGAAATAGTCCATCGCGCGGGTGAGGTAGAGATAGGAGTTCGCGTCGAAGCGCTCGACGAACGAGCTGCCCTGATGGCGGAGATAGGATTCCACCTCGAAGTCGGCGTCGAACGAGAACGTCGGATTGTCGCGATCCTGGAACTTGCGGCCGAACTTGCGGTGCAGCGCCGGGTCCGACAGGTAGGTGATGTGCGCGCCCATGCGCGCGACCGCGAGCCCGCGCCGCGGATTGGTGCCGTTCTCGAAGTAGCGGCCGCCCCGCCACTCCGGATCGGCCATCACCGCCTGGCGGCCGACCTCGTGGAAGGCAATGTTCTGCGCCGAGTGCCGCGTCGCGCACGCAATCGGCAGCGCGCTGAACACGCGCTTGGGAAAGCTCGCGGCCCATTGCAGCACCTGCATGCCGCCCATCGAGCCGCCTGCGACCGAAAACAGCGAGTCGATGCCGAGCTCGTCGAGCAGCATCGCCTGCGCCCGCACCATGTCGCGGATGGTGATGACGGGAAAATCGAGGCCCCAGGGCTTGCCGGTCTTCAGATTGGTCGAGGCCGGGCCGGTCGAGCCCATGCAGCCGCCGATCACGTTCGGACAGATGACGAAGTAGCGCTCGGTGTCGATCGGCTTGCCGGGGCCGACCATGGTCTCCCACCAGCCGGGCTTGCCGGTCACCGGGTTGGGGCTCGCGACGTGATGGTCGCCGGTCAGCGCATGGCAGATCAGCACCGCGTTGCTGCGGTCGGCGTTCAGCGTGCCGTAGGTCTTGTAGGCGATCTGAAGCGGCGCGAGCTCGACGCCGGCGTCAAGCTTCAGCGGCCGGTCGATCCGCGCCACCAATGAGTTGCGCGGCGCATCGGCCTCGCGGCCGCGCCCCACAACATTCAGTGCGATACCGGCGTCGGCCATCAAAATCCCGGCAGCGGCTCCTGCGGCGGGTCAGCCCCGCGATACTGCGGGTAGGTAGGGATCGGGCAGAGCTTATGTCAATGTTTTCTTTGATTTAGCCGTCCAGCCCACCTATCTATGGGGGCCGATTTGACCATGACCAACAAGCCCACAAGCGCACCCTCCCTCGCCGATCTCCGCAAGGAAATCGACCGGATCGACGAGTCCATGCACCAGCTCCTGATGGAGCGCGGGCAGATCATCGACCGGCTGATCGCCACCAAGAAGACCCAGGAAAGTGGTTCGGCGTTCCGGCCCGCCCGCGAGGCCGACATGATGCGGCGGCTGGTGCAGCGGCACAAAGGCATCCTGCCGCTCGACACCGCGGAAAGCATCTGGCGGGTCATCATCGCGACGTTCACGCATGTGCAGGCGCCGTTCGCGGTGCATGCCGATCTCTCCGCCGGCGATGCGATGATGCGCGACAGCGCGCGGTTTCACTTCGGCTTCACGGTGCCGTTCGTCGCGCATCTCGGCGCGGCGGCCGTCGTCGAAGCCGTGTCGGAATCCAAGGGCGACCTCGGCCTGGTGCCGGCCTTCGCCACGAGCCACGGCGGCGCCTGGTGGAACGCGCTCGAGTTCGAAAGCGCGCCGAAGATCATCGCGCGCCTGCCGTTCATCGACCGGCCCGACCATCCCGCGCCGATGAATGTCTTCGTCGTGTCGCGGGCGGCAGCCGATGCGATGGTGACCGAGGTCGAGACCTGGAGCGTGCGCGTCGCAGGCTGGGGCGCTGCGGCCGCTGCGGCCGCGGCTGCGCTTGCCGAAATCGTCGCCGTGCCCGACACCGCCTTCGACGGGGCGGCGCTGCTGGTCTCGGTGCCGGCAGGCGGCGACCTTTCCGAGGTCAAAAAGGCGCTCGTTAAGGCTGGCGCCTCGGTGCGTTCGGCGGCCCTCGTCGGCAGCCACGCAACCCGCTATAC
>JAIESC010000079.1 GCA_019746355.1 Xanthobacteraceae bacterium
TACTCCGGCGGCCACAGCACCGGCGTCTTGGAACCGTCGCGGAACTGGTCGAGATTGTTCGGCACGACGTTCTGCACCTGCGTGGTGAACTGGCGCGCCTTTTCCCATTCGCCGTCCTTGCCGAACTTCACTTCGCCGACGACGGTGTCGAACTTGTTCTTCCTCACATAGTCGGCGAGCTTGTCGTGATCGAGGCTTTTGGTCTCGGTCACGGCCCTGGCCAGCACCTGACCCGCTGCATAGCCGAGCGGCACGAAGGCATAGCCGAGCGGATCGGTCTTGAGTTCCCCGGCACGGGCTTGATAGCGCTTCATCACGTCGTCGAGCCCCGCGAATTGCAGCTTGGGCGAGGGCAGGAAGGTCTCGACAATGACGAGGCCGTTGGCGACCGGACCGAGTTGCACGCGGATCGGGGTGATCAGCATGCCGATCATCGCTCCGCCGAACATCTTCGGCGACAGGCCGATCTCGTTGGCGGCGCGGATGATGCCGACGTTGTCGGGCGGATAAGCGCCGATATAGACGATGTCGGCTTGGGTCGCCTGGATCGCGCGCACCATCGGCGTGAAGTCGGTGGTCGCCGGCGGATAGCTCTGGTCGTAGACGATCCTGAAGCCGTGCTTCTTCAGCTCCTCCTTCGCCCCATCGATGGCGCTGCGGGCGAATTCGGCATCGGCGCCCAGCAGCGCCACGGTCTGCGGCTTCGGCTTCTGCGCCGCCGCCACTTCGAAGAAGCCCTTGGAGAAGGCGTTCACGCCATCGGGACCGACCGGCACCATCGAGAAGTATTTCGGGTAGTTGAAGTGCCGGTTGATGCCGATGGCGGTGAGGCTCAGCGTCATCTTGTTATGCTGCATGATGGTCGGCATGGCCGGCGCCACGAAGTTCGTGGCGTAGGGGCCGAGCAGCAGGTCCACTTTGTCGACGGTGATGAGCTTGGTGTAGATGCCCGGCACGTTGGAGGGCGTGCTCTGGTCGTCGTAGGAGATGAACTCGACCTGGCGGCCGAGCAGCCCGCCCTTGGCGTTGACGTCCTCGCGCCAGATGTCGATCGCGGCTTGCAGCATCTTGCCGGCGGGCGCGCTGCCGCCGGTAAGCGACAGGCCTGCGCCGACCTTGATCGGCGGGCCGCCTTGTGCGGTTGCGCCCGAAAGCCCGATCAGGCTTGCCAGCGTCGCTGCGGCGACCAGCCGCAGCGCATTGCGACGTCCGTTCATCATCGTCCTCCCTCTGCGGGCGGTGCGCCCGCGTCCAGTCACTTCTTTCTCGCCTCGCCATAGGGGTAGATCAGGGTGCCGGTCGCATCCTCCGGCGGCCACACGATCGGCTGCGCCTTGCCTTCGCGGAACTGATCGAGATTGTTGGGCTGCGCGTTCTGCACTTGCGTCCAGACCTGACGCGCCTTCGACCATTCACCGTCGGCTGCGAACGAGAAATCGCCGACCACGGTCTTGAAGCTCGCCTTCTTCATGTGGGCGGCGAGCGTGTCGTGATCGAGGCTCTTGGTTTCGGTGATCGCCTGCGCCAGCGTCTGGCCCGCGGCATAGGCGAACGGCCCCCAGGCGAAGCCCAGCGGGTCGATGCCCGCGGCACTGGCCTTGGCGCTGTAGCGCTTGAGGAAGTCGGAGGAGTCCGGAATCTTCGGTGCGGCGGCCGCGGCAAAATTCTCGCCGACGATCAGGCCGTTGGCGATCGGTCCGAGCTGCACCTTGATCGGCGTCACCAGCATGCCGATCATCGCGCCGCCGAACATCTTCGGCGAAAGCCCGATTTCGTTCGCCGCGCGGATGATGCCGACGTTGTCCGGCGGATAAGCGCCGATATAGACGATGTCGGGATTGGCCGCCTGCACCGCGCGCATCACCGGCGCGAAGTCGGTGGTGCTCGGCGGATAGCTCTGGTCATAGACGAGCTTGAAGCCGTGCTTCTTGATCTCCTCGCGCGCACCTTGCGCGGAGCTCTGGGCGAACTCGGCGTCGGCCGCCAGGATCGCCACCGTCTGCGGCTTGGGGTTCTGCTTCGCCGCGAGATCGAAGAAGCCGATCGAGAACGCGTTCACGCCCTGCGGCCCGACCGAGACCATCGAGAAATACTTGTCGTACTTGAACTTGTCGTTGATGCCGATCGCGGTGAAGCTGATCGTCATCTTCTTGTTCTGGATGATGGTCGGCAGCGCCGGCGCGACGAAGTTCGTGCCGTAGGGGCCGAGCAGCAGGTCGACTTTGTCGACAGTGATCAGCTTGGTGTAGATGTTCGGCACGTTGGCCGGCGTGCTCTGGTCGTCGAGGATGACGAGTTGCACCGGGCGGCCGAGAATTCCGCCCTTGGCATTGACGTCGTCGCGCCAGATTTCCAGCGAGGTCTGAATGACCTTACTCGGAGCGGCACCCGCGCCGGTCAGGGCAAGGCCCACGCCGATGCGGATCGGGTTGCCGCTCTGCGCGGACGCCGTGGAAAGCGACAACAATGCAACGGTCAACGTCGCGGCGCATGCGCGCAGCGCATTCCCAACGAGCCTGATCATCGTTTCCTCCTTGCGGGCCGGACGTCGTTGCGCCCGTCCGTGCTTTCAGTCTCCTAGTTCATTTGTGCATTTCATCCGTCGGCATGATGCCCCAGTAGTTCGATGCGTTCGGATCCTTGGCCCAGACCTTCGGCCGCTGCGGCCGGTCGCGGTGCCACGGCCGCGGCTCGAAATAGCCGAGCTCCTCGTTCATGCGATCGAGCTCGGCGAACAGCTCGGTGATCAGCCCGTTCGGCCCGCGATGATAGCAGAACAGGTTGTGACCGATGCCGTGGCGTCCGGGACCCCAGATCAGCTTGTAGCCGTTCAGACTGAGGAAATCGCAGGCCGACTGCATGTGGCTCCAGTCGCGCAGCTCGAACGCGGTGTGGAAGTGCCGATTGCTGCCGGTGCCCATCAGATTGATGGTGTGGTGGTCGACGCCGCAGCGCAGGAACGAGAAGAAGTCGCCCATCCAGTCGGATTCGCGGAAGCCCAGCACGTCGCAATAGAACTTGGTGACGTGCTTCACATCCACGCAGTGGAACGCGACGTGACCGATCTTGTGCGGGACGATGCCCTTGACCGGAAATTTCTGCGTCTGCGGCTCGGGGCGCTTGAACACCTCCATCAGCGTGCCCTTCGGATCCTCGAACGCCACCATGTCGGAGATGGTGGGCTCCGGGTCCTTCAGCCGGCGCGTCGTCACGCCATGCGCCTCCGTCTGCTTCTCGAAGGCATCGAGGTCGTCGTCCGGCCCGATCTGGAAGCCGAGCCGGACGCATTGCGCCGCGCTGCCCCGGCGCAGCACCACCGAATGATGATCGAGGGTCGAAGCGAGGTAGGCCGTGTCCTTGTCCCTGGACACGAGATTGAGCCCGAGGATGTCGGCGTAATACTCGACCTGCTGATCGAGGTCGGGCGTCTCGTAGGTCGCGTGAGCGATCTTCTTCACGCGGATCATCTGGCGGGTGTCTTTCTGGATCATGCTTTCTTTCTCGGCAGGGAGTTGATCACGTCGACCATCACCGCGACGTCGTGCGTCTCACCAAGGCCCATGTCGACGCATTTCTGATAAAGCTCGATGGCGCGGTCGAGCAGCGGCGTGGCGGTGCCGGTCTCGTCGGCCCATTGCTCGATCATGTGGAAGTAGTGGAACAGCAGCGCGGCTTGGCCCTGCACCGGATGGAACTTGCGCTGCGCCATCCACGGCGCGCGGATGCCGAACTGGGTCGAGCCGCCGCTGCCGCTGGCGATCGCCTTGATCATCAGCTCGGTGTCGACGCCGGCCTTCAGGCCCAGCGCCATCGCCTCGGCGGTCGCCGCGATGTTGATGGCGACCAGAAGGTTGTTGATCAGCTTGACCTTGGTGGCCGCGCCGAACGGACCGAAATAGAGGCACATGTCGGCGAAGCCCTTGATCACCGGCTCCACCTTCTTTGCCGCCTCGGCGTCGCCGCCGAGATAGATCACGGCCTTGCGCGCCGACACCATCCCAGGCGTGCCGCTCACCTCGCCGTCGAGATAGGCCGCGCCCTTTTTCGCCAGCGTCGCGACATGTTTCTGCTTGTCCGGCACCGGATGCGAGCCGAGCTCGACGATGATCTGTTCCGGCCGCGCCGAATGGACCAGGCCTTGCGGGCCGTTGACGACGTCCTCCATCGCTTCGGCTGACGGCACGCAGGACAGAACCACGTCGCATTGCGCGCCGATCTCGGCGGGCGATTTTGCCGGCACGCCGCCGATCTTCTCGAAATCGGCGAGCGAGCTGCGGCGATAGCCGAGCACGCGGTACCCGCTTTTGATCAGGTTTTCCGAGATCGGCAGGCCGATCTTGCCCACGCCGACGAAGCCAACCGTTTGCATCCTTACTCCCTGGACCGCGTGTTCTCGTTGCTTAGGCGAATTCGATCGTCTGATCGGACAGGTTCACCCGCACGCCGATCGATCCCTCCATCACCGTCCATTCGCGCACCTCGAAGCTGCGGAGCTCGTTGATCACGAACGGATCCGCTGACGCGATCTTGCGCGCCTCTTCTTCGTTCGCCGCGCGCAGAATGGTGAGCCCGTCGCCCGCCGGTGCGCCGGCAGGCACGCTCAACGGACCGGACGCGAACAGCGCGCCCTTCTTCTCCAGACCGATCATGTATTCGAGATGCTGCGGCAGCACCGCGCCGATCTGCTCGGCGGTGGCGGCGCCTTTGGAAAGGATCACAAAGAGCTTCTTTCGCAGCATCCGCTGCGTGAGCTGCCGGATCCGCTCTTCTGCCGACGCTGCCACGACGCCTGACCCACCACTGCACCGGCGGCGATATCTGCTCTGTCCGGAGTCCGCAAAGCCTATGCCGCTTGCCTGATGCGGGCAACCGGCGCGGGCGGATGGGGGCCGCTCTCCGCCATGCGTGCGGAGCCGCGCCCGCATGGCGGGACAGCTTGGGGGACTTCATCGTTGGCTTGCATCCTCCCGCAAGCGGAGGGGACCGGAGCCGCGCCGCTGCTGACCGGCGGCGACAGGCGAAAAGCCAGATGGCCGCTGAAGGCGCGCGGTTTATTGCAGCGCCGAATGCCTGCGAAAGCGGCTCATTAAGGCTCGGACAACCTTTGATGCCTTATATCTACGCATTATTGTCAACGAACGGTTGCGTGATGGTGCTGCCGCCCGTCGCTCCGGAGCTGGCCGCCCGGCTGGCGAACTACGTGCTTGATGACCGCGCGCGCATGACGCTGCGCGAATTGTCGGCAGCGCTTGAACCGCATCTCGGCCAGGCGATCGACGAGGTCATCGCGGGCGCGGCCAAGCTTCCTCAGGTGGCTGAAGTCTACCGGGACAACGGCCATGAGTTCCGCCGCATCGAAATTGCGCAATACCGGGAGCTGCTGAAGGCCGAGTTTGGCGAGCGCTATGTCGAATGCTGCCGAAACACCACGGACCGGGAGGCGACGCTTGGCTTCGAAGGCCGCGCCCGCATGAATTCGGCGGCGGCGCTGCTGCGCGTCTCGATCCCGGCGCTGAAGCGCAGGCATCGCTTCGCACCGGCCAGGCTCGCCGATGATCTGCACGTGCTGTCGCAAGCGATCTTCTTCGATCTCGCCACCACGTCGACCTACTATCTGCAACGGGTGCGCGCCGCAGCATCCGCGCGCCGCCAGGTCATCGACGAGGCGATCGGCGAATTCGACGGCGCCATCGGCGGCGTCATCGAGGCGCTGAAAGAGGCGACCGGCTCGCTGACCACCACCTCATCCACGGTGCAGCGGGTGACGGAAGACACGCTGCGCCGCATGGCATCGGCATCGACCGCTTCCACCGAGACCAGCCAGAGCGTCGATCTGACCGTTGCCGCAACCGAGGAGCTGTCGAGCTCGATCGAGGAGATCGGCCAGCAGGCGGCGCGCGGCATGGCGATGGCGCGCTCGGCGGTGGCCGACACCGAGCGCACCAACCAGACCATCCGCTCGCTCGACGAGGCGGCCGAGCGCATCGGCTCGGTGGTGGGACTGATCTCCAAGATCGCCGCGCAGACCAATCTCCTGGCGCTCAACGCCACGATCGAGGCGGCGCGTGCGGGCGAGGCCGGCAAGGGCTTCGCGGTGGTGGCGCAGGAGGTCAAGGCGCTCGCCAACCAGACCTCGCGCGCGACGGAGGAGATTTCGCAGCAGGTCGCCGCCATCCAGGAGGCGACCAAGGGCGCGGTCGCCGAGATCGGATCGATCGGCCGCACCATCCACGAGCTCACTTCGGTCTCGACCTCGATCGCCGCCGCCGTCGACGAGCAGGCCGCCACCACGCGCGAGATCGCCAACAGCATCCAGACCGCGGCCGGCAACACCGCGCGGGCGTCGGTCGAGATCAAGTCGGTCGAGCAGGCCGCCAATCACTCCGCGAGTGCGGTCGGCGAAATCGGCGGCTGGACCGCGCGGCTGTCGGCGCGCGCGCAGGATCTCGAAGCCAAGGTGGCGAACTTCTTCAGCCGGGTGCGGGCGGCGTAAGCGTAGAAAGTGACCTGGCGATCCGTTGCGGGCCAACTACCGCAACCGCGCGGTGGCCGTGCTTAGCCTTGCGGAAACGGCGGGAACCATCCCCTACTGCTGTGGCAATGGCTTGCTTTGCCAATCGCTTATGGAGGCTGGCGCCGCGGCGCGCGATTGATCGTGAGCACCGGCCCCTGTCCTCGGAGAAGAACTGTTGCTTCGCTCCACTTGCGAGGATGCAATTTTGCCCGTCGATTCCGCAATCCGTTTCAGCGGGGCGACAAAATCCGGTATGTCCACCATCGCCAGCAGAAGACCGGCGATCCAGAAGATGTGCATGTGCGTGAACATGGCAATGAGACCAAGCACGCAGACGATCTGATATTGAACTTTCTTGTGTGCGAAGCGATCGGGCAAGGCATGAAGGGAAAGGTAAAAGATTCCAACCATCAGGACGAAGAAAACCAGAATGATGCTCGTGATGACCATGAGCATGTCGGTATTCCCCGGCGCGGTTATGAACCAGGGCAGATGACTGGAAGCAGCAGGATGAAGTGAATTGCTCAGCCGTGTATCCCGTTCGCTAAAGGGCGTCCATCGCCTGATGGTGACACGCCACAAAGCAAGGCGGAAACTATCCGTTCGTATATCTGTCACTCACCGCAGTTGAAAGCTGTCCCAAAGCGGTTCAGAGGCAAACGCGCTCGCCACAGCACCGTGCGACTCATTTCATCAGGCACGGCGAGCAGCGTCGGCTCTAAACTGCAGGCGCGAAAATTGACATACCGCAAGACTGAGCAGTGCAGCCCCTCTATGGTGCGCCTGGTCAAAAGGAGGAAATCATGCGAGCTGCCGCTGTGGCTTTTGCAATTGTCACCAATCTCTCTCTCGCGTTCGTCGGACCTGCCGATGCGCAGATGTTTGCGACGCCAAGTACATGGCTTGAACGCGTGGATCGCGAGCATTACAAAATGGTGCCGCGGAACGGCCACGTTCATGCGACCGGCCATGTCGAGGAGGTCGACTCGGGATCGGGTACGATTACTCTTTGGACGGGCGAAATTCAAAGCCCGGACAGGAGCATCTGGATGCCGCCCATGCGGATGACATTTCACGTCACAAATCGGCGCGTGCTGCGGGGACTGCAGTTTGGTGATTCCGTGGCGTTCGAGGCGGCCCGTCTGAGAAACGCAGTGATGATAACCAACCTCCGAAAACTGCCCTGATCAATGTCCAGGAGCCTGGCGGGCATTCGACGGCGTCGCAGCAGACACGTACCGACACGTTTCCTGCTGTCGCTCTTACTGAGCTTGGCGCCGGCCGTTGCCGGACTGGCGCAAGCTCCCGGCGACCATTCCGAACATCATCCTGCCGGTCCAAATTCGCCGGGTGCGTCAAGCGCGCCCGCGCCAAGCCCGAACAGCTCTAACCACCAGTCGGCGTCTCCAGGACGCGCTGGCGAAATGGAGCATATGGGGGGAATGATGGGGCGCCCTCCAAGAGAGCTCTATCCGTCATTGATGGCGCTTGAGACGCTGACGCCGGAGCAGCGCCGGGCCATGGAGGCCCAGGCCCGGGCACGCATCAGCACCGGAATGGAAGAATTCGCCAAGGCCGAGGATGCTCTGCGTCATGCCATGGCCGCCCGAGATGCAACTCGCGCCGACGAAGCCGTACGACGTCTTAGGGAAAGCTTGAACGAAGTGACCAGTGGTACGGTCACGTTACGGGCATTGGCTGAAGGCAAACCGCCGCAGGAGATCGCACAAGAATGGTTTAAGGCACAGCTGAATTTGACGTCTCCTGCCATTGCTCAGACGACTCAGGGACCGCTTGGCCTTTCATGGTTTCACACGATCACGATGTCGCTGGTAGCTGCTTTTGCCGCAGGCATGCTCGTGATCTACATGCTTCGCGTCCGGCGCGCGAATGCCCTTGTAAGCCGGCTTGCGGCTGGCGCGGCAACGCCAGGCTCTAACGTCCCAACCCCTCCTGTCGTCAATCCATCTTCGTTGCAAGGAGCTTTGTCTGGGAGAGACGGACAAACGGCCGCTGCTCCGATCGCGAGCCCTTCGAGCGGCCGGGATCAGCCCAACATTCAGACCCGATCGATTGCACCGGTCGGACCTAAAGCTGCGGGATTGTGGAAAGGCAAACTGCAGGTCGCTGCGATTTTTTCGGAGACGCCGAACGTCAAAACATTTCGCCTGAGAGATCCGCAAGGTGAGCGAATGCCGTTCAGCTTTTTGCCCGGCCAGTTCCTCACTTACTCCGCTGAGATCGAAGGAAAGCTCGTCAGGCGGTCATACACAATTGCTTCGTCGGCCGCGCAGACGGCGTACGTCGAAACGACCGTCAAACTCGAAGACTTCGGTGTGTTCTCAGACTACATGCATGACAAGGTCAAAGTCGGAGATCTGATCGATGTGACCGCACCCTCCGGAGTGTTCACGTTCCAGGGCTCGGAGGCCGAGAGCATCGTACTGATAGGCGGCGGCGTCGGCATAACGCCCCTGATGTCCGCTATTCGGTACCTGACAGACATCGCCTGGCCCGGTGAAATCTTTTTGGTCTACGGCGCAAGGACAAGTGCGGACTTTATCTTCAGGGACGAACTCGAATACCTGCAACGTCACCACGCCAATCTCCATGTCGCGGCAACCATGGTTCGAGCGGCCGGTACTGCGTGGGTCGGTCCCGAAGGTCCCATAACGACCGAGTTTCTGGCACAAGTGGTGCCGAACATCGCGCACCGACGCGTGCACCTTTGTGGCCCGCCCGGAATGATGGCGGCCATGAGGAAGTGTCTTGCGACGCTTGGGGTGCCTGACGCGCAGATCAAGACGGAAGCCTTTGGTCCGGCCAGAGGCGCAGTACCGCCACCTGGCGTAACGGTTGTCGCGCCCGGGCAGGCGTCGACGGCAAGTGCCGGCGGGGCTATTGCACCTGTGTCGGCGGTCTCGGGCATGGCCGCGATCGGCCCAGCCACTGCGTCAATTCGGTTCACCAAATCGAACAAGACCGAGCCGTTACCACCAGACAGAACCGTCCTGGAGGTCGCCGAAGCGGCGGGCGTACCGATCGATTATGCATGCCGGTCTGGGATTTGCGGCACCTGCAGGGTCAAGCTCTTGGAGGGCAAAGTGACCATGGAGGTCGAGGACGCGCTGACTCCGGAAGACAAGGCTAACAATATCATTCTCGCCTGCCAGGCCAAGTCAATCGGCAATCTCGCTGTCGAGGCGTAACATGGGCCGCGTCGAACCGCTTGCTGTTGGCGCAATCATTACCGTTCTATTGCTCCTCGCGCCTGCCTTCGTCCTTCACAGTGATCCAAGGTTTGCGGGCAGCGTTGCAGGCTTTGCGCTCGGTGTGGCGGCTGCCGTCTTGATGCTCTCGTTGCTGATCTATCCTCTGATCAAGTACCGCAGTCGGCTCAGGGGCTGGATAACAACTGTTGTGCCGCTGCGGATACTGCTCAGCTTTCATGTCTATGCGGGCGTTCTTGGCGCATTCCTTGCGATCCTGCATACAGGACACAAGTATCAAAGCCCGCTCGGCGTCGCCCTGATCATCAGCATGCTCGTGGCGGTCGCGACCGGTTTTTTGGGCCGCTATTATCTGCCCCTTACGTCCACAGAACTCCGCGAGGCGCAGTCTCGTCTCGGCGCCTTGCGGTCCGCTTACGACCAGAAAGTTGACGCTCTCGCCAGACGGGGTGGCAGCGAAGACTTGAATTCGCCAGTTGCATTTGCGGTCGTGCAGGGCATTCCTGTGCAGCAACTTGCGGGCGGGATTGCCGACCTCGAATATGCCGTTGGCGCACGAGACGGCATAGCGCGCGTTTTCAAGCTCTGGATTGTCGCCCACGTCGTTTCCGCGATCGTCATGTATTTTCTGCTGACGCTTCATATCGCGGGCGAAATCTATTACGGGCTGCGGTGGCTCTCGTGAAAAAAACCGGCCTTGTCTATGCCGCCCTGATCAGCGTCGCAGTTGCAGCCGCCGTCACCATCATTTTTAGCCTTTACCGCTCGGGATCAACATCGATTCCGGCATGGCCAAACGCCTTTAAACCGGGCGCTTTATCCGCCCAGCATGCTTTTCTGGGTGACCGGTGCGACACATGCCACACGCCGATACGTGGCGTCGAAGCGGCCACTTGCATTGGCTGCCACGCCACCGCCGCTGCCAATCTCGACAAGCAGTCGACCGCGTTCCATGCCACCCTTCAAGATTGCCGCGGTTGCCACATTGAGCACCAGGGAGGCAACCGTCCGACCAAGATGGATCACGCCGCGCTGCTGCGCATCGGCACCCATCTGACGGCGGTTGGCGCGCGTCATACGAGCGTTTCGCGCCAGATGGTTGAGGACATGACGGCTTTCCTCGGCATGCGAATGTCGCGGCAGGCAGAGAAAAACAACTTGAAATGCGCAAGCTGTCACAGCACCCGCGATCCACACCGCGAGCTGTTTGGACGCGATTGCGCAGGATGCCATGAAACAACCACCTGGCGCATAACCGGGTTTCTTCATCCCTCGCCAACGTCACGAGATTGCGCGCAGTGCCATCAAGCTCCGCCAAGCCATTACATGATGCATTTCGAGATGGTGTCAAAATCGGTTGCGCGGCAGCATCATGCTGACGTCCGTCAGTGTTACCTGTGCCATCAAACCAGTTCGTTCAACGAAATCAAAGGCGCCGGGTGGTACAAGCACCACTAAATGGCTGCTCTCTACGAAGCCTACGCGCTTTATGCCTGAGCAAGCGCCCACCTCTCCAAGACGGATCAGCCCCGCCAAAGATCCTCTTCAACGGGGATTGACCTATCTCAAGGAACCAAACTCCACATGGGACTAGGGTTTTGAGTGTCGGGCATTCAATCGTGGAGACGTGAAATGTTGAAGACGATCATCGTGACAGCTGCTCTGCTGCCGTTCCTTGCGGCACCCGCCGTTGCGCAGGATCGCGCCAGCGACCACCACTACCAGGGTGGGCCGAAAACCGAGGTCCCGCATCACATCGGGAAGCGAGCCACCGAGAAGCCCCAAGGAACGCCGAGCCAAGCCGGCCAGCATCACTACCAGGGCGGGCCGAAGGCCGAGCCGCATCACGTCGGCGACATGCCTGGGCAAAAAGGCAAGCATAAGAAGAAAAAGTCGTCCTAACCCGCCGGGGAAACCCGCGCGCTCCTCCGATATGCAGCGCGCGCGCGTTGCTCTTCACCGCATCCGACACGAACCGATTTCAGGAGAACACTGAGATGACAAAGGCACCTATCAACTCCGGCCGTTTGCTGCGCGCAGCGACGATCAGTGTCTCAGGGCTCATTTTTGCAACGGCGGTCTACGCAGGGGATCGGCTCGAGCCGCGTTCGCAAATCGCCATGATGCACCAGATGAATCAGGGCAGCGCGATGGGGGGCGGCACGTCGTCTGGCCAAAGGGGAGGCATGGGCGAGATGGGCGGTATGGGCGGCATGGGCGGTGCGGCCCGCTCGGGGACGGGTGAAATGGGAATGGGCGCCATGGGTATGGCGCCGGGGACCGGCACATCGATGGCCGTGCATTCCGCGCTGCCCGGCTTCCCGGGTGCATCACATATCTACCATGTCGGTGCCACGGGCTTCTTTCTCGACTATGCCGACAGACTCAACTTTGCCGTCAACCAAACGACCGCGCTGAACGCCATCAAGCAGCGGGCTTTGGGAGAACTGTCAGCCGCGCAGCGGAAGATCGACGAGGCTGAGCAAGCATTCTGGATCATTACGGCTGCGGAGCAGCCGGATGCCGCATCGATCGAAGCGAAGTTGCGAGAAATCGAAAAACTTCGGTCGGACATTCGCCTGGCATTCATTCGCGCAGTTGGTGAGGCGGCGAAAGTCCTGACTGATGAGCAACGCAAAATGGTGCTCGGTCTGGCACCGATGCCGCGCCTGCCCAACAGGAATTAACGAAGCTATGCAACGTCTTCGTTGCGATCTGCTCGATCCATGAGCAGTGGGTCACCAGGACTTTGTTTGGCTCTCGATTCTTTCTGACGCCAGGCACCATACCGCATGACGTTACATTTTCTTGGGGCGACCGGTACCGTGACCGGATCCAAATACCTGCTGTAAGCCGCAGGCCAACGCCGGCTGGTTGATTGCGGCCTATTCCAGGGCCTCAAGCCGCTACGGTCGCGCAATTGGGCCCGCTTGCCGATTGACCCGACAACGATCAATGGCGTTTTCCTGACGCACGTCCACCTGGATCATTCGGGCTATCTGCCTCTCCTCGCGAGAAACGGCGTTCGCAATCCAATCTTTTGCTCGTCGTCCATATCGGAGCTTTGCAAGGGTCTTTTGCCGGTGCGAGGATTTAGCCGGCCCACTTGTGTCGCGGTACACGCGCTGTTCTCACCGGAGACGGAGCGGCGGCCTCTCGACGTCGCCTCTCGCGTGGTCTCGACCAATACGGTGGTGCACAGCACGAATGATATCGATCTGTCTGGTGCAATTTCCGAGCAATTACGGACATTGCTTGGCTGAAAGCCAACTTGATCCACATCAAAGCGCGAGCGGGTTCGAAGGTGAAGATGGCGCAGGGAGAACGACCATGACCAAGCTGCCATACCTGCGGACGATGTTCGCCACCTGCATGTTGTTTCAAGTGATTTACGTGCTGTGCGTTCTTCTTTGGATCGGGTTTCCGGATCTGAAGGGGCACGCCGTGCTGCCGGCCATCTTTCCGAATTTCACGCTATTGAGCGTCGGTAGCTTTATCTATGGTTTGATCGCCAGCATGATCTACGGCTGGATTGCGGCGATTATCTTCGTGTTCTTCTACAATCTTTGGCCGAGCTTGGTTGCGGCCGTGATGGGGCCAAAGGCCGATTCTCGATGGAGCTGAGGACGGCCGGGGAAAGCTGAAGGATATTGAGATGCCCAGCCTGCGTCTGTTTCTAGGGTCGAAGCTCGGATTGCTCGTGTGCCTCGGGCTCGCAGCTCTGGGTGTCTATCTTCTTTGGACGCACACCGGCCACGTGCTCTCGGCACTGCCGTATGTCGTTCTGCTGGCATGCCCATTGCTTCACTTGTTCGGTCATGGCCACGGCCACCGGCACCCAGATGACGACAATCGCGGGCCACACGGTTTTCCCAAGCCTTAAGCCACTGAATGGAAAGCATGCTGCGCTGGCAGCCCACCCATTGCGCTTTCGTTTTGCGAGAGCTGCCTTTGGCGACGGTCAGCCAAATGCACGAAGGATCGGACAAGGCCCGCTAGAGCCAGCGGCGCGCGCGCGCGCCATTTGTGAAGGGAGGCACGAGCCGCTTCGAGTTCTGCTATTTGCACATCGAGCGCAGCCATCCGCTTGTTGGCGAGTTCTTTTGCCCGGGCTCGATCATCGATCGCGTGCAGCTTGATCAACTCCTTGAGTTCCTTTGAGCGTAAACCCCGCCTTCTACGCTGAGCGAAAGAAGCGCAGGCGACGGACGTCCTCATCGTCATAGTGCCGGACGCCACCAAGGTCGTCATCCTGCGGCCGTTTGGGCACTTTCAGCGGCCCGCGGCGTTGATAATAGCGAACGGTCTGGACGCCGACGCCATCCAGGCAGGCAAAAGCCCGCGATCGTCTCGCTCGTTGCCATTGTTGACCCCGTACCGCGGGACGGACGTCATACAGGCCGGGCTCGATCGAGAGCAACAAGACAAGGGATTTTTCGATGGCCCGCACAGCAACGCTATTCCGCATGGTGATGCCGGAACACACATGCCCTTACGGCCTCAAGGCCAAAGACCTTCTCGAGCGCGAGGGATTTACCGTCGACGATCATTGGCTCAAGACGCGCGAGGAAACCGACGCGTTCAAGGCCAAGCATCAGGTCAAGACCACTCCGCAGACATTTATCAATGGCAGGCGGGTCGGCGGTTACGACGACCTGCGGCGGCACTTTGGCAAGAGCCTGCCCGACGCCAAGACAACCAGCTACAAGCCGGTCATTGCCGTTTTTTCAGTGACGGCTTTGATGGCCCTGGCAGCCAGCTATGCCGCCTTCGACACAGTGTTCACGGTTCGCGCGATGGAGTGGTTCATTGCTTTCACCATGTGCATCCTCGCGCTCCTCAAGCTGCAGGATGTCGAGAGCTTTTCGACCATGTTCCTCAACTACGACCTGCTGGCCAAACGCTGGGTCCGGTATTCATACATTTATCCGTTCGCCGAGCTTTTTGCGGGCGTGCTGATGATTGCCGGAGCGCTATCCTGGCTTTCGATTCCCGTGGCGCTGTTCATCGGTTCGATCGGGGCAGCATCCGTGTTCAAGGCGGTGTACATCGACAAGCGCGAGCTCAAGTGCGCGTGTGTCGGCGGCAACAGCAACGTTCCCCTGGGCTTCGTGTCGCTCACCGAGAACGTGATGATGGTCGCTATGGCGATCTGGATGCTGGCGATGCCGTCGATGGTCGCTGCGGCACACGCAACACATTGATCGCGGCCTTCTAACGGGCCGCGCACGCGGAACCACGTCTGGAGCGGGCGGATGGAATCGAACCACCATCGTCATCTGGGAAGATGCTGCTCTGCCTCTGAGCTACGCCCGCTTTGGTTCATTGATGACAAGGGGCGGCTAAGCAGTGCTTAAAGGTCATCGTTAATTTTTCCGGCTGTGGTCTTCTGCCACAGGGCAGCGTGAGCGTGCACGTCAAAAACGTGTCGGGCCGGATCGGGCTTACCGGGTCAGGCCTTGCGCCAGCCGCCAATGTTCCTGCAAATGCGGTAAATGCCGGTAGGCAAACTGCTTCAGATCAGGATGGTCGCCGCCGGCGCCGTACCGTTCGAAAAGCGAAATTGCCTGCTTGTGCAGGCTTAGTTGCAGTGCTTCAAATTCCTTGTCGAACTCCGAAGAACTCAGGGCCCGGAGCCGCGCCAGCGCGTCCAACTGGGCTGCACCGAGAGCGGTCGGCAGCGAGACCTTCACGCGGCCGCCTTGCACCAGAGCCTTGATATGGGCCGTGGTTTCCCGGTGGTCCTTCAAAAGCTGCTCGGCAAACGCCTTGGTCTTTGCACCGCCCCGTTCGTTCGCGAGCCGCGCCAGCTCGGTCTCGAACATCTCGCCGAGCGCCATCTGGTGCACAAAATCCTCGGTCGAAGGGCTCGCGCCAAAAAAGGCGTTGACCCCCGTCCGTTCCAGCCAGGATTGCGCGCCGGAAGCGCCCGGGAAGATCGCCAGCAGGAGGAGGACTAGCAGTAACGTTCGCGTGGCCATTGGTTTGAATGTCTTGATCCCGACCTGAGGTGCGGCTAGCTTGTATCATACCCTTGGGGGGTATATGGCGCCGGCCGCGGCTGTGGCAAGGCTTCTTGCGCGGCGGAGTGGAATTCAATACCTCCGCGGCGCGTAGCTTTAACCGAGTTCCACGAAGATGTGTACATCGGAAGCGACAGTGGCCAAGCAAGAAGGATTGGTGGTAGGCTGGTGAAATGCTGAGTGCGGCAACGAGAAAGACGCGGGTCTGGGCGGCGGCCTTTCTGGCCGTGTTCTACGCGTTTTGTCTTCTCGCGCCTGCCGCGGCGGTGGCGTTTGGCGATTCCGAGGCCCATTGTCTCAATCGAGACACCCACGGCACCAGCGCCAGCCACGTGCATGACGATGGTCTGGTTCACAGCCACGACGACAATGGCGTATCGCCTGCAAACGATGCGCCCGATGGCGACGGCAAGGCCGCGGCAAAGTGCTGCGGCCTGTTTTGTGTGCCCGCCTTGGCCGCTAGCGCGAACGATGGCTTAGCGCCCACAGGCCATCCATACGCCGTCATCGTGAGCTCCGGCGACGCGCTCGTCGGAGGGGTTCCCGTATGTCTCTACAGACCACCGGCTCTCGCGATCTGATTTGGTTCAAGCGCGGCGGGTTGCTCGCAACCCTGCCGCCTGTTCAGTCGAATTGTGGGGAGTCGTTATGCTGGTACTGCACACTGCGGTGCGTGCCGGGTCCATGAA
>JAIESC010000262.1 GCA_019746355.1 Xanthobacteraceae bacterium
GTAGCCGAGCTTCCTTGCGCCGATGCGCCGGCCGATGTCGCCGAGACGGGCCTGAAATTTCTCCGGCACGTTGCTGCTTCCAGGCGTGTCGGGATCGTGGCCGATCTTGCGCAATTCGACATCGGCCACGTTCAGGATCGGCTTCGGCATGGGCGGCTCCTTCCGCAGGCAGTACTGAAAAATAGGGCGGACGGAGCCAGTGGCAATGCCACGGCCTAGACCGCCACCCGCACGCGGGCGCGCAAACCGCCCAGCGGGCTGGCGTCGAGCGTGATGCCGCCGCCGTGCGAGCGGGCAATGGCGCGCCCGATCTAGTCCTGCTCCGCGATCACATACGACCACCAGGGCCCGGCGCTCGCGCCGGACAGCGCATTCCAATACCAAGCCGAGACGTCGGGCCAGCTCCCGCCGTGGCTGTCGTGGATCACTTCGCACGCGGTGACGTCGTTGCCGGCGCGGTTCGCGCGGAAGCAGCCCATCGGCGCGCCGGCCGCGTCGCGCTTCACCGCGACCGGCTTCACGCTGAAGCCGGCGCCGCGGAAGCAATCGGCCGAGGGATGCAGGAGCCGCGTCGGCGCGCTGACAAACCGGATGATGATCTCGCGGCGGCCGTCAGAGAAACGGCCGACCTTGCCGGGAAAGCCCTTCACGAAGCCCGCTTCGCGATCGGTCAATGGCAATGGCGTGAGCGGATGACCTTCGTATTGAGTGGGCCAGCCCGGAAAGTCTTTCTCTGCGAGCGGCGCCTGCTTGCGCGCCGTGCCGACGAACGGCGCAAGACCTGTCACGAGGACTGCGGCCAGGAACGCCACGGTGTCGAGCCGTAAACTCATCGCATCCAATCCTATCGCGCCCATGCGAATCCTTCCCCCTCGCGCAGCCTGCGCAGCAGCCACAGGATCATTGCGGCCGCCAGCAGGAAGGCGGCGATACCGATGGCCTCGTGCCACCAGGCGGCGGCCCACGGTATGAATCCGGCTTCCAGGTAAAACAGGCTTGAGGTCCGCAGCACGTTGGCTGCGACAACGGCCAAGACCGACAGCAGCACCGCAATGACGACTTGCAGCGCACGCAGCCGGAACAGCACGCAGCCCATCAGCGACAGCATCAAACCAGCCCACAACATGTTGACCCCGCTGCAAGCGGCGTCGATCTGGATCATCTCGTTGCGCCAGATGAGGAACGTCCCCTGCCGTTCGACCAGAAAGCCGTGCTGTTGCAGCAACGCGACCGTGATCGCAGCGGACATCACACGCAACGGACAACCCAGTACGAATTGCAGCGAGGGCAGCACCGGCAGCGCAAGCGCGACCAGTCCCCAGAACGCGATCGGCGGCTTCTCCCGGAACACCGCGACGTGAAACACAAAGAACGTCGCAGCGATCGCAATAGCCGCGCGGCCGATCGACGGCAGGACGAAGCAGCTTGCGGCATGGACCAGCAGCAATGCCGTGATCGTCCAGAGCGGCATGGAATGCGGCGCATCAGGCTGACGGCGGCGGGCCCGGCCCAGCGCGCCCAGATACACCACCGTCAATCCCAGCGCCGCGGCCTCTTCGGGTGAACTGCCGACGCGCTCCAGATACCAGCGCCAGGACTGCCAAGTGGCGGCCAGCACCAGCGCTGCGGCGACCAGCGGATGCATCACGCCGCTGCCATGATCTGGCGCCGCTGGCGCCATGCGAGCCAGAGCAGCGCCACGCAGGCGATCAGCGCCAGCGCCCATTCGTGCGGCTCCGGCACGGTCGGCACCGTGCCCTTCTCCGCCGGAGTCAGACGGCTTTCGTCGTATTGCTGCTTGGTCTCGAGCACGACCGCGCCGCTGACCGGCGTGACCAGTCGATACTTCGACGCCAACGTCACCGCCCGGTCGCGATTCGCGGACGGATTGCTCCGCATCAGATCGAGCACGCGGTCGTTGGCCCACAGGCGCGCGATGTGATCGGAGCCTTTGGGCAGATTGTCTGGCGCAATATCGGCGCTGCGCTGGACCGACAGCGCCGATGTTTCCTTCGACAGGCCGGCGAAGAATCTGGCGAGATCGATCTGCAGCGATGCGGTCTTCGGCAGCGACTGCGCGCTCCATGCCCAGGACATGTCCGGCAACAGCTCGTTCGGCCCGGGCTCAACGCCGTAGAGCACCAGCCTGGGCAACCGTGACAGGCGCGTGGCCGCCTGCTCCAGGCGGTCACTGCTGCCGCGGAAGATCACCGGCTGCGGGCCGTGAACCCAGAGCAGGGTGGCATCGTGCTCGGCTTCCAGCGCGATCAGCGCGTTGGCCAGCGCCGGCGCATTGTCCTGTCCACCCTCGCGGGGCGTCGAGCGGATGAGTTTCACGATGGTCTGCTTGTGCGCCTCCGACCACGGCGCCGGCGCGATCTGCTGCACCGGGTCGGTGGCGATGATAGCGCCGACCTTGAGTCCCTGCGGAATGGCATCCAGCGCCTTGACAAGTTGCAGCGTGGTGCCTGCGAGCCGCGCCGAGCCGTCGACCACCAGCATCAGCGTCGCTGGGGCCGCTTGACCGCCGCGCACGATGCTCTGCACCACCGGGTCATTCTCTCCGATCCGCGCCATGACGCGGCCGACGTCCGGATTGCGCTCGACCGTGATGACCGGCCGCGCGATCGAAAGGTCGTTGTCGCCGATTGCGCCCGAGATGCGGAACGGCTTCGATCCATCGCGTTCAACCGCCAGCTTTCCGGCCGATACCGCGAGCTGCCGTTTGCTCTCGATCCAGACATTGTGCCGCACATCATCCGTGAACGAGAAATTGCGGTCGATGATTGACGGCAGAACCAGCCGGGCCTGGCCCGGTTCGACGACGTCGAGCGGCGCCGTGATGCCGAGCTTGAACTTGATGGTGCCGCCGTCGCGCGGCACCGGAAAGGCCTGCGCCAGCACGCGGTCGGCGCCCCTGGTGGTGACAAGGAGCGGATCGCGACGCTGCTGGACCGCGACCCGCTGATAGGCGGCGCGAACTGCGCCGCGCCCGCCATAGGCCGCCTCGCGCTCCTCGCCGTTGACCCAGAGCGTCGCGCGCGACACCACGCCACGCGGCGGCAGCGCGAATTGCAGACGCGCCTCGCGATCCATCACGTCGGTGTTGCGGAACTCGACGGTCCATTCGAGATAGGCCACGGCGTCGTCGCCGTTCACCGAGCCGTCGAGCCGCGACGCCACCATGCTGAGGCCGTTCAGCCGGCCGCCTACCTGGGTGCCGCCGTGGTCGTTGTCGAAGCGGGCGGCGCCGAAGCGAATCGCATTGCGCGGATCGAACGGCGCGGGCTTCGCGTTGAACGGCTCGCCGTGCAGCCGGTAATAAATCTCGCGCGCACCCGCCGACGGCAGCGATACGGTCCGCCGCGGGCGAAAATCGAATGTGTTCTCGAACGCGAACAGAGCACCGAGCAGCCCGGTCTGCTGGCCGGTCATGCCGTAGCAGAGCCGCAGCAGCAGATCGTCGTCGCCGAAGGTTCGCAGCAGCGCAAGCCCGCGCTCGCGTTGCGCCGGCGTGTCGCTCGTGGCCCATTGGATGCCGAGCCGGGTCGCCGCGCCGGGCGCGTCGAGCAGCAGCGTCAGCGCGATACCGGCCGCGATACCGCCGAGCAGCGGCTTGGCCATGGACTGATCCTTGTAGCGCGCGCGGAGCGCGCTCATGAGCTTGAGGGCGCCGGCCAAGGCCGCGAACGGCGCGAGCGGCAGCAGCCCCACTGCGACCACGACACCGATGATTGCGAGCGGCACCAGCGGCAGGAACAGCAGCGCATAGAAGCCGCCGATCGCGATCGCGCAGCCAATCATGAACACCAGCCATCGCGCGTTGCGCGCCTCTACGTCCTGAAGATGCGACCAGACCAGCAGATTGGTGACCGGGACGAAGCACACCGCGAAGACATGGCCCCAGGTCGGCATGGGATCGAAGAACGCCGACGCGCACATACGCGAAAAGAGCTCCAGCAGCACCACGGCGATCGGATAGGCAAAGCTCAGGGCAAACAGCCACGCGCCGGGAATGCGGGCGGGCGGCACCTTCACCGGCTCGAACGTCACGCCGTCCATGTCGGGTTGGCGATTGCTCATCGGGCCCCTCCTTCGTGCGGACAACAATCGTCGGGTGCCGCTATTCGGCGGCGACCAGCGGCACCGGCTCAGACAGGCCACCGAAGCGGCGATCACGGCGCCAGAACTCGGCGACCGCAGCGCGCAGGCCGTTCGCGTCGAAGTCCGGCCACAGCGTGTCGACAAAGCAGAGCTCGGCATAGGCCGATTCCCAGAGCAGGAAATCCGACAGCCGCTTCTCGCCGCCGGTGCGTATCAGCAGGTCGACGTCGCTGCCGCGCCCGGCATCGGGGCCGGCGAAAAAGCGGTCAAAGGCTTCGCGGGAAGGCAGATGATCGGGCCGCCAGCGTGCCGCCGCGGCCGAGATTGCATCGCGCGACGAATAGTCGATGGCCACGCGGACATGGAGCCGGGAGCCGGAGGCCGATGCCTGCTCGGCATCCGCGATCTCTTCCGCCAAACCCTCCGGCAACCGGTCGCGGCGGCCGATGACGGTCAGGCGCACGCCGTTTCCAACCAGTTCGGCAAGCTCGGCGCGCATATAGTGGCGGAGCAATGCCATCAGCGCGCTGACCTCCCGGGCCGGCCGCCGCCAGTTGTCGGACGAGAACGCGAATAGCGACAGCGTCGCGATGCCGAGATCGGGCGCGGCCTTGACCACTCGCCGCACGGTCTGCACGCCGGCGCGATGGCCAGCCGAGCGCGGCCGACCACGCCGCGTCGCCCAGCGGCCATTGCCGTCCATGATGATGGCCACGTGCAGGTTGTCTTTCTGATTCAGCTTACTTTGCATCATAAAGTATCCATGCAAAAAAATTCACGCCGTGGAATCTCGGCGATGTCGGCCTGCGCCCGCGCCGGGTCCTCATCGCTCTCTCGATAACTTTACAATGCAAAGTACACTGCGTTGTAAATTTTCGCAACGGCTTTTTCAGGGCGGCGGCGCGGAATGGTTAGCGTCTTGTGATCCAGACTTACGAGGCTGAGAGCTGACGCCGGCCGTTACACCGGCACCCGCACCCTTGCGCGCAAGCCGCCGAGCGGGCTCGTATCGAGCGTGATCTCGCCGCCGTGCGAGCGCGCGATATCGCGGGCGATGGCGAGCCCCAGGCCGGTGCCGCCCTCGTCCTGGTTGCGCGCATCGTCGAGCCGCAGGAACGGCTTGAACACGTCCTCGCGCAGGTGCGTCGGAATGCCCGGGCCGTCGTCGTCCACCGTCACCGAAAGATAGCGATGATCGCGATGTCCGGTGATGTCGATGGTGTCGGCAAAGCGCGCCGCGTTCGAGACGAGGTTGGCGAGGCAGCGCTTGAACGCCGCGGGCTTCACCGTGACGATCGGATAGCCGTGGAACGTCACGTTGGTCTGGTGGCCGTTGCGCTCGGCGTCGGTCTTCAGCTCGTTGAGGAACTCGGCCATGTCGGTCGGTTCGGCCTGCTCGCCGGTGTCGCCGCGGGCGAACGCGAGATAGGCCTCGAGCATGCGGCCCATCTCGTCGACGTCCTTCTTCATCGCCTCGATCTCGGGACTGTCGCCGAGCAGCGCCAGCTCGAGCTTGAAGCGGGTGAGGATGGTGCGCAGGTCGTGCGAGACGCCGGCGAGCATCGCGGTGCGCTGCTCGATCGCACGCTCGATGCGCTGCTTCATCTCGATGAAGGCCTGCGCCGCCTGCCGCACCTCGCGCGCGCCGCGCGGCTTGAACTCGGGCGCATCCCGCCCCTTGCCGAAGCTCTCGGCGGCGTCGGCGAGGCGCAGGATCGGCCGGATCTGGTTGCGCAGGAAGCCGATGGCGACCGCAAGCAGCACCAGCGAGGTGCCGACCATCCAGAGCAGGAAGATTTCGGAGTTCGAGGCGTAGGCCGCGCTGCGCCGCGCGAACACGCGCATCACCGCGTTGTCGAGCTGGATGCGGATTTCGACCAGGTTCGAGCGGCCGACGGTGTCGATCCAGAACGGCCGGCCGATCCGGCGCAACTCCCGCGACAGCGCCTGATCGAGCAGCGAGAAGAACGGCTTCGGTCCCGGCGGCGGCATGTCGGCGAGCGGCAGGAAATCCACCACCAGACCCATGCGGTCCTGCGCGATCTTCTTCAGCCGCGCATTGTCGGGCTCCTGCGGATAGAACCGGACCATGTCGACCAGCGAGGCGACGTCGCCGACCACCGCGGCCGACAGGTTGCGCGTCACCAGGTTCCAGTGCCGCTCCATGAACACGAACGCGACCACCGACTGCAGGATCACCATCGGCGCGATGATGATCAGCAGCGCGCGGGCATAGAGGCCCTTCGGCAGCCAGGCCTTGAACCAGATGTTGAAGCGGTCCCAGTCCTGGGACACGCGCGACGCCGCCGAACGCAGACGCGCCAGGCCGACGTCGAGGCTGGTCATGGCGAGGCCACCAGCCGGTAGCCGATGCCGCGCACGGTCTGCACGAACAGCGGGTTGGTCGGATCGTTCTCGATCTTGCGGCGCAGCCGGTTGACCTGCACGTCGACGGCGCGCTCGTTGACGGTGCCGTCGCCGCCGGCCAACGCCGCGCGCGGCACCGTCTCGCCCGGCGTCGCGGCGAGCACTGCCAGCATCTCGCGCTCGCGATCGGTGAGGCGGATGGCCTCCTCGCCGCGACGCAGCTCGGCGCGGCCGATATGGAACACGAACGGTCCGAACCGCAGCGACTCGGGCGGCGGCGCCGCCGCAGGCTTGGCGCGCTTGAGGATGTTGGCGATGCGAAGCGACAGCTCGCGCGGCTCGAACGGCTTGGCCACATAGTCGTCGGCGCCGATCTCGAGGCCGGTGATGCGGCTCTCGGCGGCGTCGCGCGCGGTCAGCATCAGGATCGGCACGCCCGAGGTTCTGCGGATGTCCTTTGCGAACTCGAAGCCGGTTTCGCCCGGCATCATCACGTCGAGGATCAGGAGATCGAAGCTCAAGCTCGACAGCTTGGCCCGCGCCATCGCCGCGCTGTCGGCGGTGCTGATGCGGTAGCCCTCGGTCGAGAGAAAGCGCGACAGGAGGTCGCGGATGCGGCGGTCGTCGTCGACCACCAGAAGATGCGGCGCATCGTCGGCAGGCGGAATCGGAACCGGAACCGCGGCCATCGTCACCCCTCTTGGCACCATCTACGTTCGCGGCCGCCGGGCCCGGTCGGCGCGGGCGATCAGCTTCTGCACGCCCTCGCGACCGTCGGCATCGATCATGGCGACGAGAAAGCGCCGCGCCGCCTCGTGCGCGTTGGGGCCGATCTCGGCGAGCGCGCGCGCGATCCGCTCGGTCTGCAGGCCTGCAAGCTTCATGGCCAGTTGTTCGCCCTTCGTCGTGACGAAAAGGAGGCGCTGGCGGCGATCGTTCTCGCCTTCCTTCTGGATCACATAGCCCTCGTCGACGAGCTGCTTGAGCACCCGGCCGAGCGACTGCTTGGTGATCTTCAGGACATCCAGCAGGTCCGCGACCTTCATGCCCGGATGGCGGTTGACGAAGTGCAGCACCCGGTGGTGCGCCCGGCCGAAGTTGAACTTGGCCAGAACATCGTCCGGATCGCTGACGAAATCGCGGTAGGCGAAGAACAGAAGCTCGATGATGTCCCAGATCGGCTCGGCCGAGGACGGCTTCTGGCCGGCTTCACCCGCCGCAGCGCGGTCCGAAAGGCTGGAAAAATTTATGTCAGCCATGTTGACATATTTCGGTTTTATTGTTACCCAAAGTCGCGCCTTGACGAAAGGATCGTACCGGCAGTCCGGGTTTCGATGGTCGACATTGAACCGGCCCGGGAAGCGCGCTCTGATGGTCCGGCCCGCAACATATCGACAGACGGGCCGCGACGCAAAAGCGGCATGTGGCCGCGAAGTCCGGCGGTGAGGTTCAAAAAGCCGCCCGTTGCTGATGCCTTTTTGGAGGAAAATGCCATGGCGGTCCCCTTCGACCAACGTCCCGACCTGATCTGGTTCGACGGCAAGCTCGTTCCGACGTCCGAATCCAAGGTCAGCGTCCTGACCCATGGGCTGCACTATGCGAGCTGCGTGTTCGAGGGCGAGCGGGCCTATGGCGGCACGATCTACAAGGGCACCGAGCATTCCGAGCGGCTGAAGCGGTCCGCCAACATCCTCGACTTCGATATCCCCTATTCGGTCGCTGAGATCGATGCTGCCAAGCGCCAGGTGCTCGATCGCAACAATCAGAAAGAGGCCTACGTGCGCGCCATCGCCTGGCGCGGCTCCGAGCAGCTCGGCGTTTCGGCGCAGCAGAACAAGATCCACCTGGCGGTCGCGACCTGGGAGTGGCCGAGCTATTTCGACCCGGCGCAGCGCCTGAAGGGCATCCGCCTCGATCTCGCCGAATACCGCCGGCCCGACCCGGCGACGGCGCCCTGCCTCGCCAAGGCCGCCGGCCTCTACATGATCTGCACCGTCTCCAAGCACCGCGCCGAGCGCAAAGGCTATGCCGATGCGATGATGCTGGACTGGCAGGGCCGCGTCGCCGAATGCACCGGCGCCAACATCTTCTTCATCAAGGACGGCAAGATCCACACGCCGATCGCCGACTGCTTCCTGGCCGGCATCACGCGCGCGACCGCAATCATGCTGGCGAAGAAGCGCGGCATCGAGGTGATCGAGCGGCGCATCATGCCGGAGGAGCTTTCGACGTTCTCGGAATGCTTCATCACCGGCACCGCGGCGGAGGTCACCGCCGTGTCGGAGATCGCGCAGTGGAAATTCACGCCGTCCGCCATCACCAAGCAGCTGATGGACGACTACACCGCGGAAGTGCAGCCGAAGGGCAAAGCCGCGGCGGCGTAACGGCTGTCTTCCGGGGCGCGAGCCATAAGCGCGTTTACGCGCGTCTTCGACGCGCTACGAGCGAGCCTGGAATCCAGTTTCGAAAAGAAATCCCCGCTTGCCTGGCTTCCGGGTTCGCGCCTGACGGCGCGCCCCGGAATGACTTGTTGAGAGATCAGCGAAGCTGTTTCGCGTCGAGCCAGAACACCTCGCCGCTGCTCGCTTCCGTGTCGAGCCACAGAAACTGCAAATCCGGATAGGCGCGCTCCAGCGCCTTCCGCCCCCGGCCAATCTCGCACAGCAGGCCGCCGCGCTCGTTCAGGTGCGCTCCGGCTTCATCGATGATCTGCCGGACGACCGCGAGGCCGTCCGCGCCGCCGTCGAACGCCATGGCGGGCTCGTGCCGGCATTCCGGCGGCAGTCCTTTCATCCCTTTGCCGTCGACATAGGGCGGGTTGGACACGATCAGGTCATAGCGCCGGCCTTCGACCGGTGCGAACAGGTCGCCTTGCAACAGTCGGACACGATTCGTCATCCGGTGATCGGCGACGTTGCGCTTGGCGACCTGCAGCGCGCCTTTCGACAGTTCGACCGCGTCGACCATGGCGTTGGCGAAACGCATGGCCGCGAGA
This sequence comes from Xanthobacteraceae bacterium, assembly GCA_019746355.1. The sequence continues at coordinate 9,467 of JAIESC010000262.1, forward strand.
ATGGCGAGACATCCGGACCCGGTGCAAAGATCGAGAATGCGTCCGATCGCGTTGGCATCGCGCACCAGCGAAAATTCCTCACCGGCAAACAGCTCGCCGGCGAAAATCTCGCCGAGAAACGACCGCGGCACGATGCTGCGCTGATCGACGTAAAAAGGCACGCCGAGCATGTAGATTCGCTTGAGAAGATACGCCGCGGGCTTGCGGGTGCGAATCCGCTGCGCAACGAGGCCTTGCACCTTCTTCCGTTGTGCGGCCGTCACGGGCTTGGCGGCACGGGCGGCGACATAGTCCGGATGAATGCCCAGGGTTTCGCCGACAATGAATGCAGCTTCCACCGCAGGATCGGTGGTGCCATGTGCAAACACCAGCTTGGCCCGCTTCAATTGCGCGGCGACAGAACGGATCAGGTCCGAAACCGTCACCGGCTCCTTGCGCCGCGGAGCCGCCTTTCGCTGTCGTGCCTTGGCCTTGGGTTTCTTCAACGGCGCTCCGCGACCGGCGAGGTGTCCACCGCGCGCAACAGCGTGACATGGTGCACCGGATTGGCGGCGGCGAATGCGGCCATCGGCTCGTCGAGCACGCGGCCGCGGCTTCGCGAGGCGTTGCGCAGGAGAACTTCGCCGTTCCTGCCGAAGACGACGAATCCCGTGTGGTAGTAGTCGAGACCGGGCCTCCCGGAGGTGAAGCCGACGATATCTCCCGGCGCCAAGAGCTTCGCGTTGTTCATCATCGTCGATCTGCTGACGGCCAGGATGGAAACCCTCCGAGGACGGAACTCCTGATGCCAGGTGACCGTCTTGTCGTACTTCACCGACGGCTCGATCGTCACCGACCGGCAGATGCCGTTCTCGATGTTGCGCTGGCACCACTCGGCGAAATAGTGGTTGCGTGCGTCGTATTGCACCTTGCCGTGCTCATAACGGATGCGGCGCAGCGTCGGCTCGAAATCGGCAAAGCCCGGCGCGATCGCGGCGGCCAACACCACCTCGCAGAAGGTGACGCAATCGAACGCATCGTCGCGCACGACGAATTTTTCCGGCTGCGTCGGGCTGCCGATCAGGGTGTTCGCCACATAACGGATGCCGACAAGCTTGCTGGAAATGAAATCGATCCGCTCGGAAACGCGCGGCAGCGGCTTCGCTTGCGCCATCAGGCGCTCGATCAACACCGACGGGGCGGCGAATGCCGGCCCGGACAGGCCAAGCAAAGGTAAGCCGGCCATGAGCCGCAGCACGTTTCGGCGGTCGGTCACAGGCTGCATCGCTGGGAAATTATCACAGCCTGCGGCGCGCTCCAGCCGCACCCCGATCAATACTTAATGAGCACCAGCCGGCTGTTCCCGGATTCCGCGCCCCAGGCCTCGCCGGGACGGCTCAGCATCTGCCGCACCTGCGCGCCGCGCTGGCTGCTCGGGAAGCTTTCGAACTTCTCGGTCGTGGGGTCGAAACGGACAATGGAATTGGTCATGAAATCGGTCAACCAGACCTTGTCCTGCTCGTCGACATGGACCGAGTAGCAGCCGCTGCCGGGATTGCCGGGAAGCGGCCATGTCTTCCAGGTCCTGGTTGCCGGGTCGTAGCGGCCGACCTCGCCGGAGTGCCAGAAGCTGACCCAGAGGAGCCCCTTGGAGTCGCTCCACACGCGGCGGGGACCTGCGCCCTTCTTGTGCGGCTCGACGATGTCGACGTTGCCGGTCGCCTTGTCGATCCGGCCGAGATGGTCGCCGGCCAGCGCCACGTACCAGACCTCGTTCGATGGCGTCACGGTGATGCCGTAGCTGCCGCGCCGCGGCGACTTCCAGCTTTCGTGCTTGCCGGTCTTCGGATTGACGTAGCCGTGCACGCCGCTCTGCCCGGTGAACCAGTAGATGCCGTCTTTGTCGAACACGCCGGTGTTGAGGTTGGCGTAGGGCTGTTGCGGCGGCAGCATGAAGTAATCGAATTTTTTGGTCTTCAGGTCGTAGCGTACGTTGGCGTTCAGCCCGCCGTCGGTCAGCCAGGGCGAGCCGTCCGGTCCGACGATCACGCCATGCGGCGCCGAGCCCGAGCCGATCGGGATGGTCTCGTCCTTCCCGGTCTTCGGATCGAGGCGGCCGAGCACGCCCGAACGCTGGCCGCTGTACCAGACGATGCCGTCGAGACCCGGTGCCACGTCGTGCGGGCCCGAGCCTTGCTTGACCGGAAAATAGCTCACGCGATCGCTGGCCAGCGCCGAAGCAGCACAAGTCAACATCACCGCCGCAGCCGCGATCCAGCGCATCATGGCGTCGTCCCTCGTCTCGGCCCGTCGAACAGAGAACCGCGCCGTGCGCGGCGCTATTCCGCAGCTTCGCTGCCGGACGGCTTGTCCCAGCGCGCGGCCGCCGCATCGTCGGCGCCCTTGGCCTCGATCCAGGCCGTTCCGGACCTGCTTTCGACCTGCTTCCAGAACGGCGCGCGCGTCTTGAGATAATCCATCAGGAACTCGGCGGCGGCGAAGGCCGCCTCGCGATGCGACGAGGCGGCGACAACCAGCACGATGTTCTCGCCCGGCGCGATCCGTCCGTAACGATGGATCACGGTGACGCCGAGCAGCGGCCAGCGCGATTTGGCCTCCTCGACATGCCGGCCGATCTCGGCCTCGGCCATGCCGGGATAGTGCTCGAGCGTCAGCGCCGCGATCGGCTCGCCGGCCTCGGCACCGCGGCAGATGCCGGTGAAGGTGACGACCGCGCCGATGTCGGTGCGCCCGCGGGTCAGCGCCGCCTGCTCGGCCGCGGCGTCGAAGTCCTCGCGCTGGAGGCGCACGGTCGTCTGCATCTCATCCACCCGTCATTGGCGGAAAGAACGCGATCTCGCGCGCGCCGGCGATCATGGCGTCGGGCTTGACGTGGCTCTTGTCGATCGCGGCGCGGACCGACTTCGGATGCTCGAAGGCGTAGGCGTATTCCTCGCCGCGTCCCCTGAGCCAGGTGACCAGCTCGGCCACGGTCTTCACCGACGGCGGCGGCGCAAGCTCTTCCTCGGCCTTGCCGACGCGTTCGCGGACCCACGCGAAATACACAAGCTTCATCAGTCGATCATATGCCGAAGGCCGGCGCGCATATAGTCCCAGCCGGTGTAAAGCGTCACCAGCGCCGAGAGCCAGAGCAACGCGAGGCCGATGTTGGTGATGACCAACATATCGTGCTTCATCAGATCGGATGCAACCTTGTCGCCGGCCTCGCCGGCGATCAGGAAGCCCACCGCCAAGAGCTGCCAGGTGGTTTTCCACTTGGCGAGCCGGGAGACGGGAATGCTCACCCGCAGCTCGGCGAGGTATTCGCGCAGGCCGGACACCAGGATTTCGCGGCACAGGATGATGACCGCGGCGAGCAGCGACCAGCCGCGGATCGTCTCCTCGGCGGCCAGCATCAGCAGGCACGACGACACCAGAAGCTTGTCGGCGATCGGGTCGAGCATCCGCCCGAGCGAGGACTGCTGGCCGTAGGCGCGCGCCAGATAGCCGTCGAGCGCATCGGTGATGCCGGCGGTGATGAACACGGCCAGCGCAACCCAGCGCAGCCAGAGCCCGCCGTCGAGGATGCTGTACCAGTACATCAGCGCCACCACGACCGGCACCGCGGCGATGCGGCCATAGGTCAAGAGGTTGGGCAGCGCGAGCGGCCGCGCAGGCAAGGGCGTGCTGGAAGCCGGGTTCATGATCTTCGCCACAATAGGCTCATCGCGACAGCCTGAACAGACGAGCGCGTCTATGAACCTATTTTCCGCTTCAGGCTGTGCAAAAGACCGTGAGCATCAGGACTTCAGACGCCGGACATCCGGTCCAATTGACGACTCGGGTGCAGGAAACCACGCGCTTGCGGCAGGCTCATGACGTTCAACCCGTCGGACATGGGAGCCATGCGGATCGCTCGCAAGGCGTGGCATTTGTTTTATTGCGGACGGTGCAACTCGGCCCGCGGACGGCTGACGGTCTGCCGGCCACGCTTAAAGACCGCCAGGACCGGGGCGTTGATCGCGACCGCCTCGGCGGGCGACTGCGCGTCGATCACCGCGACCTCCGCCGGATGGCCCACCTTGATGCCGTAGTCCTTGGCGTTGATCAGGCGGGCGGACCGGTCGCTGATCATGGAGAACAGTTCCGTCAGGCGGTCCGGCTGGCCGACCTGGAGCACGTTGGCGTGCATGTTCGCCATGCGGATCAACGAGCAATCACCGAACGGGGTGAACGGATTGAGGATGTTGTTCGTCGATATGGAACAGTTGCAGCCCTGCTCGGCGAACAGGTTCGCATCGGTGATGCAGCGCGGCACGTCGTAGTCCTTGTGGCGGGCCAGCACGAACAGGTCGGTGGCGGGCAGCACCGTCACCGCCACGCCGGCGTCGGCGAGCCGCCTGGCGATGTCCTTCTGCTTGGCGGGCGGCAGCGCCGCGACCTTGGTCATATGGCCCATCGCGACCCGGCCGCCGTATTTGTATGTCTCGGCGAGGTCGGCGACGAGCATGTTGTCCATGGTCGCGGGATCGTGGCCCGAATCGATGTGCATGTCGACGTGGATGTCGTACTCGCGCGCCAGCTCGAACACGCGGTTGATGTGGGCCGGGTGGTCGGTGTCGTAGTTCGGCGCCCCGCCGATCGACGTCGCGCCCATCTTGAGCGCCTGCACCAGCGCCTTGTCGGTCTCGGGCATGTTGGCGAGGCCCTCCTGGGCGAAGGCGCAGATCTCCAGGTCGACCGCCCAGGCATATTCCTTCTGCAGCATGATCAGCGCCTCGACGCCCTTGGTGCCGACCGGCGGATCGATCTCGACATGGGTGCGGATGCGCGTGGTGCCCTGCTTGACGCAGTTCTCCAGCGTGACCTTGGCACGGTTGTAGATGTCCTCGGCCGTGAAGGTCGATTTCACCGCCTGCACGCGCTTCATGTGGCTCGGATCGCTGCGGCTCGGCTCCGGCGCGCAACGGTCGACGATGCGCGACTTGTCGAGATGGATGTGGGTCTCGACCAGGCCGCCGCAGCACAGGCAGCCCCGTGCGTCGTAGGACGGCGAATCCGCGACGAGCTTGGGCTCGATCGCGGCGATCCTGCCCTTGGAAAATCCGATATCGACGTTGCCGCCGTTCGCGGCCCCCGGAACGCGGGCGTTGCGGATCACGTAGTCGAGCATTGCGTCAGTTCCCTCACCGGCAACAAAGTTCCACGCGGCCATTCGAGCCAATAACGGGCCCGGCGTCCAGCCAAACCGCTATGCGAAATCCTTCCGCCGTCATTCCGGACGCCGCCACAAGCGCGTTCACGCGCGGCTTCGACGCGCGACGGCGGCGATCCGAAATCCAGTCACGCAGGGACATTCTCCTGAACTGGATTCCGGGTTCGCGCCCATAGCGCGTCGCAGACGCGCGTGGGCGCGCTGGCGGGCGCGCCCCGGAATGACAGAGCTTTAACTCGCCCGCTCATGGAAGAAATCGTGGATCTTGCGCGCGGTCTCCTCGTTGATGCCCGGCACCTCCGAGAGATCGGCGAGCGAGGCGCGCTCGATGGCCTTCAGCGTGCCGAAATGATGCAGCAGCGCACGCTTGCGGGTGGGACCGATGCCGGGAATTTCCTGAAGGCCCGCCTCGCGGATGTCCTTCTTGCGCCGGGTGCGGTGCGAGCCGATGGCGAAACGGTGCGCCTCGTCGCGCAGTCGCTGGATGAAATAGAGCAACGGATCGCGCGGCGGCAGTTTCACCGCGGGCTTGTCCGTCAGATAGAACGTCTCGTTGCCGGCATCGCGGTCCGGCCCCTTGGCGACGCCGATCATCGGCACGCCGGTGACGCCCAGCGCCGCAAGCGTCTCCCGCGCGGCGTTGAGCTGGCCCTGCCCGCCGTCGATCAACACGAGATCAGGCCAGGGCGACTCGCGATCGTCGTCCGCATCCGCGGGCGGCGGCATGTCGCCCGAGATCGCCGCAACCTTGATGGCCTCGGCGGGATCGGCCGGCGGCGCGCCGCGCGGCGCCTCGGTCATCAGCCGCTTGAAGCGGCGCTCCAACACCTCGCGCATCATGCCGAAGTCGTCGCCGGGCGTGAGCTCCGTCGAGCGGATGTTGAACTTGCGGTACTGGTTCTTGCGGAAACCTTCCGGCCCCGCAACGATCATCGCGCCGACCGCGTTCGAGCCCTGGATGTGGCTGTTGTCGTAGACCTCGATCCGCTGCGGCACGCGCGGCAGGCCGAAGGTCTCGGCGAGGCCTTTCAACAGCTTCTGTTGCGACGAGGTGTCGGCGAGCTTCCTCCCGAGCGCCTCGCGGGCGTTGACCAGCGCGTGCGCGACGAGCTCCTTCTTCTCGCCCCGCTGCGGCACCGAGACCTCGACCCTTCGGCTGCCCTTTGCGGTCAGCGCTTCGGCCAAAAGCTCGCGCTCGGGGATGTCGTGCGACAGCAGGATCAGCGAGGGCGCAGGCTTGTCGTCATAGAACTGCGCCAGGAACGCGCCCAGCACCTCGCCCGGCCCGAGCGTCCGGTCCGCCTTGGGAAAATAGGCGCGGTTGCCCCAGTTCTGGCCGGTGCGGAAGAAGAACACCTCGATGCCGCTGAACCCGCCGTCCTGGTGGATGGCGAACACGTCGGCCTCCTCGGTGCTGCGCGGGTTGATCCCTTGCGTCGATTGCACCGCCGACAGCGCCGCGAGGCGGTCGCGGTAGATCGCGGCGCGCTCGAAATCGAGCTCGGCGGATGCCTTCTCCATCTCGGCGGAGAGCTCGTCGCGCACCGCTTGGCTTCGGCCGGAGAGGAACGCGTTGGCCTCGCGCACCAGCTCGGCGTAGCCGGCGAAATCGATCTCGTGGGTGCACGGCGCCGAGCAGCGCTTGATCTGGTGCAACAGGCAGGGCCGCGTCCGGCTCTCGAAGAAGCCATCCGAGCAGGAGCGCAGCAGGAACGCGCGCTGCAGCGCGGTGATGGTGCGGTTGACCGCCCACACCGAGGCGAACGGCCCGTAATAGCTGCCTTCGCGCGCGCGCGCGCCGCGGTGCTTGAGGATCTGCGGCGCCCAGTGATCGGCGGTGATCAGGATATAGGGAAACGACTTGTCGTCGCGCAGCAGCACGTTGAAGCGCGGCCGCAGGCGCTTGATCAGGTTGGCTTCGAGCAGCAGCGCCTCGGTCTCGGTCCC
>JAIESC010000166.1 GCA_019746355.1 Xanthobacteraceae bacterium
GCCGGCACCGGCGACGCGGAGCCCGCGACGGCGTCATGCGCGTCGCGGAGATCGCCGGCGATCTTCTCGGACTGCATCATGCCGGCGCGCCGGTCGGCGAGCGCGGTTTCCTCGCCGGCTTCGGGCGCAAGCTTGCCCAGCTCGGCCACGGCGTGGCGCAGCCAGTCCGCCTCGCGCGCGGCACGCTCGACATTGGCGCGATGCCGGGCGACCGCCTCCTCGGCGTCGCGCCGCGCCGCCCAGAGCTGTTCGACCACGGCAGCGTCATCCTCCAGCCGCCCATAGGCGTCGAGCAGATGGCGGTGGGTGGCCGCATCGACCAGCGCGCGGGCGTCGTGCTGGCCGTGGATCTCGACCAGCGCCGCACCCAGCGCCTGCAAGGCCTGCACGCTGACCGGCTGGTCGTTGACGAAGGCCCGCGTGCGGCCGTCGGCAAACTGCACGCGGCGCAGGATCAGCGCCTCGTCGGCGGCAATGTCGCTGTCGGACAGAAGCTTGCGTGCCGGATGCTTCGGCGGCAGCTCGAACATCGCCGTGACCTGGCCCTGCTCCAGGCCCTGGCGCACCAGCGTCGCGTCACCACGCGCGCCGAGCGCCAGCGCAAAAGCATCGAGCAGGATCGACTTGCCCGCGCCGGTCTCGCCGGTCAACACCGAGAGCCCCGACGCGAAGTCGAGGTCGAGCCGGTCGATCAGCACGATGTCTCGGATCGAAAGCCGGGCGAGCATGCCGCGTCCTTGAAGTTCAGTCCTGATGGACCGCGAATACGGGGCGTTTTAAGAGAATCCGGTGGCGGGCGCCACCATAGCGAATGGCCCGCCGTTGCGGGACAACGAAAACGCCACTGTGGATGGCGTCAACTTTCGCCTGGATATAAACGCAAACGGCCTTCTGTCGGAAGCTCCGGCTCTAATGCCGGCGCCGCGCGCGTTCGCCGGGCTTCGGCTCGGTGACCTCGGCGCCCTCGAAGCGCAAAAGCTTGACCACGCGGTCACGCACCGGCCCCGAAAGATTGAGCTGCAGCGCCCACTCTCCGTGCATGTCGAGCACGAGGCCCACGCGATAAGTTCCCTTCTCCACATCTTCGACGGCCCGGGCCGGGCGCAAGTGGTGCATCCCCGGCATCGACGGCATGTCGGCCCCGATCGAGAGCGTGACGCCCGTCAGCGGCGCGTTGCTGCGCGCATCGTTCAGCTTGACGACGCAATCGTATTGCAGCGGGCCGGCGGCCTGCTTGCAGGTGATCTCGGCTTTGGCCCGTGTCTGCGCATGAGCCGGAACGGATACCACCACCGCCAACACCAAGGTTGCCGCAACTCCCGGCAATACGACTACCGGCTTCATCCTCAGGTGGAAAACCATGGGCTCAGCCTTTCGCTTTTCGCGCGTCCGCAACCCTGCGCCACGCAGCGCCGATGCGATGAACCAGAGTTTCGTCGAGCAATCCGCGCGGCCGGACGATCAGGAGCAGCGCCACAAGCCCGCCGAAAATAATCATACGGTAGCCCGACAGCGCCCGGATCGACTCAAGAAGGCCGATGTCGATCAGCACGCCAAGGATCGGCCCAAGCGCGGTGCCAAGCCCGCCGATCAGGCCATAGGCCAGGCCATGAACGCCGAGCATCACGTCAAAAACGCGCGGCTCGATATAGGTCGTCAGATGCGCATAGAGGCCGCCCCCCAAGCCGGCGAGCGCGCCTGCGATGGCCGCCGCAAGGACCCGGTGGCGCGCAACCGCAATCCCCTGCAGCGCGGCGAGCGTCTCGTCGGCGCCGATCATGCGGAACGTCACGCCAAGGCGCGAGCGTTCGAGCAGCATGAAGCCGATCAGGGTTACCGCCAGCAATGCGTAGATGATCAGCATGAACTCCACGCCGCTGATGTCGTTTTCGAAAATATAGCGGATGTTGCGGAAGCCGGCCGCGCCGTCGGGGCCGATCGTGTCGCCATCGACCTCCTTCCGGTAGCGGAACATCTCGAACAGGATGCGGACCATCTCCGCAAAGGCGAGCGTCGCAACGGCAAAATAAATGCCGTGCAGCCGCAAGGTCGGCAGCCCGACCAGTGCGGCCGCCAGTGCCCCCGCCAAGGCGCCGAAGCCGAGCGCGAGAACGAGCGTCCAGCCCCACATCGCGGTCGCGATCCCCGCGGCATAGGCGCCAATCGCGAAGAAGGCCTGCTGGCCGAACGAAATCTCCCCGGTGAGCAGGAGCAGATAGGCGGAGAGCGCGACGAACGAGATCACGCCGATATTGGAGAAGACGCCGACGAGATAATCGTCCATCGCGTTCAAGTCCCCTGCGGCGCCGCGGTTTCCACCGCCGGCACCTCGCCAAGCATGCCGCCCGGCCGCACGATCAGAAAGGCGAACAGCACGAGATAGGCCACGAGGTCGCGGATATGCGGGCCGAAATACCACTGGCTGTGCGCTTCCACGACGCCGAGCAGCAATCCGCCGAGCACCGCGCCCGGGATCGATCCAAGCCCGCCGATCATCATCGCGATCAGGCCTTTCAGTGTCGCCCACATGCCGAACATCGGCGTGACCTGCTGGTCGACGGCCAGCACGAGGAAGCCGCCGGCGCCACCGATCGCCGAAGCCAGCATGAAGGCAAGCAGCAGCGCACGCCGCACGTCGATACCGACCAGATGCGCGGCGGTCGGATTGCCGATGATCGCCCGCAGGCCGAGCCCGAAACGGGTGCGGTAGAGCGCGAAATGGACCACCGCGGCAAGCGCGAGCGCGCAAACCAGCAGGATCAAGTGATCGACACGCAGCATGATCCCCCCGACCTCGAGCGGCATCGCGGTCGAGAGCGGCGGGAACGGATAGGTGTGGCGCGGCAGGACAAGCACGGCCGCCTGTTCGAGCTGCATCCAGATCGCAAAGCTCGATACCATGGAGGCGATCCCCGCCCCCGCCTTCATCGGCGCGAAGCAAAGCCGCTCCACGTAAACGCCGGCAAGGATGGAGCCCACGATCACGGTGCCCGCGACGGCGAGCGGACCGGCGCCCTGCTGGAGGTGCAGCATCGTCCCGAGATAGGCGCCGATCATGATCGAGGGGCCGTAGGACAGATTGAGTCTTCGCATCACGCCGAAGATCAGCGTGAAGCCGAGCGCCAGCAGGCCGTAGGACGACCCGATCATCAGCCCGTCGGCAGTGTTCTGCAGAAGGTCGCTCATCGGCCCCTGCCGCTGGTGTCCCGGACCCGAAGTTCGCACAATTGTTCAGCATACGTCTTTGCGAACTTCGGGTCCAAAAGGAACACTGGAATCACAGGCTTGCCAGCCGCGCCGCCGAGTGGCGCGAAGCGACACAAGGAGCCGGCGCCGCCGCTACAAAAGTGCCCGCGCTGGCCGCTCGCCTCGCTCGCCAGCGCGGGGTGTCGCTTGGTTCGGAAGTTCGCTTCGGTGCAAGCTGAGAATTCAAGCGAACGTCCGAACCGCGACACCAGCCCGGTCAGCCCGCCGCGCGGCGCGCGCCGAGATAGGCGCGCTGAATCACTTCGTCTTCGGCCAGTTGGCCCGGCGTTCCCTTGAAGGTGATACGGCCCTGCTCCATCAGGAAAAACTGGTGCGCCACCTGCAGCGCCATGTGCGCATTCTGCTCGACCAGGAAGATCGTGGTCCCATCGCGGTTGAGCTCGGCGATGATGCGGTAGATTTCCGCAACGATCATCGGCGCAAGGCCGAGCGACGGCTCGTCCATCAGGAGAACGCGCGGCCGCGACATCAGCGCGCGGGCGACCGCAAGCATCTGCTGCTCGCCGCCCGACAACGTTCCGGCGAGCTGCTCGCGCCGCTCCTGCAGGCGCGGAAAGCGGGCGTACATGCGTTCGACGTCGGCCTCGATCCCGGCTCTGTCGTTCCGCTGATAGGCGCCGGCATAGAGATTTTCCCGCACGCTCATCTGCGGGAAGACGAGCCGATTTTCCGGCACGAGCGCGACACCCTTGGCGACGATCTTCGCTGGCGAGAGCCCGACGAGCTCCTCGCCCTCAAGCCGGATCGAGCCCCGCCGGGGCTTGAGAATCGCGGCAATCGACATCATCAGCGTGGTCTTGCCGGCCCCGTTCGGTCCGAGCAGACAGGTGATGCGGCCCTTCTCGACGCCGAGCGACACGCCCTTCAGCGCTTCGATCTTGCCGTAAGCGGTGACGAGATCGGCGATTTCGAGCATCGTCCGCTCCTCAGGCCGCCGCCGAGGTGCCGAGATAGGCCTCGCGCACCAGCGGGTTGACCTGCACTTCGGCCGGCGAGCCTTCGGCGATCTTCTGGCCGAAATTGAGCACCGCAACCCGGTTCGCAATCGACATGACGAGCTCGACGTGATGCTCGATCAACAGGATCGCCATGCCGGCGTCGCGAAGCTTGCGGATGCGTGTGTCGAGTTGCTCGATCTCCTCGGCATTCATGCCGGCCGCAGGCTCGTCCAGCAGCAGCAGCGCGGGCTTGGCGGCGAAGGCGCGGGCGAATTCAAGGCGCCGCTGCTCGCCGAAGGCAAGGTTGCCGGCAAGCTCGTCGCGCTTGTGGGCGAGATCGAAGAATTCCAGCACCGCGCCGGCCTCCTCGCGCGCGCTCCTGCCGCCGCCGAACCAGCGCTTCAACGGGTTTCCCCGCCGCTGCCCGGTCGAATTCTGCGCCACCCACAGATTCTGCCAGACGGTCAATTGCCCAAACAGCCGGATATTCTGGAAGGTGCGCGCTATGCCGAGCGAAACGCGCTCGTGCGGCGGCAGGCTCGAGATATCCTGGCCTTTGAAGACGACGCGGCCGGCGGTGAGCGGGAACAGACCGCAGATCAGGTTCACCATGGTGCTCTTGCCGGAGCCGTTCGGTCCGATCAGGCCAAGCACTTCGCCCGCGCTGACGTTCAGGCCGACGCCGTCGACCGCGCGCACGCCGCCGAAATGCTTGGTGAGATTGTCGAGCTCAAGCACCGGCCGCCTCCTTTCGCGACGAGAACAGCCGCTTCAGCGCGCGCACCGTCCCCGCATCGAGAAGCCCGCGCGGGCGCACGTTCATGGCGAGCACGATCAGACCGCCGAACAGGAGATTGCGCCAGTCGCCCATGAAACGCAGCCCCTCAATCAGGAAGCCCTGGATGAAGACCACCGCGATCAGCGTCCCGAACACCGTCGAAAGCCCGCCCAGGATCGGATAGGCGATTGCGAAGGTCGCGAGCACGACGCCAAACTGCACATGTTCGATGTGGGTCGTGTAATGCGCGAAAATGCCGCCGCCGATACCTGCGATTACGCCGCCGATGGTCATAGCCGACACCTTCACCGCGGTGATGTTGATGCCGACGCTCTGCGCCGCCAACTCGTCCTCGCCGACCGCACGCAGGACCGCGCCCGCGCGCGAGCGATCGAGCCACCATAAGGCGGCCATGACCAGCGCCACCACGACCCAGATGAAGATGACGACGTCGAGCGTGCTCCAGCCGTTCTCGGGGAAATAGCGGATCTGCCGGAAGCCCTCCCCGCCATGCGGTCCAATCTTCAGGTTTCCGGCCTGGATCTGGTAGGTGAAGTTGAAGAAGAACAGCCGCACCGCCTCGCCGAAAGCCACGGTCGCGACCACCAGCATCAGCCCCTTCACGCGGAGCGCCGGAAACCCGACCGCGCAAGCGATGGCACCGGAGGCGATTGCGGCAACCAGCAGCGACGGCACCAGCGCCCAGCCCGCCAGCACGGTCAGCATGCCCGCGACATAGGCGCCGACTGCAAAGAAGCCGGCCTGCGCGAGGCTCACCTGCCCGGTCTGCAACACGCAATAGGCCGAGAGCCCAAGCAGGGTATGCACCCCGATGATCTGCGCGAGCCCGAGATAGAAATCCATCCGCGCCCTCCCTCAGTCGCGCCCGGCCGGCGCTGAGAACAGGCCGCCCGGCCTGAACACGAGGAAAGCGAACAGCAGAAGCATGATGTAAAGGTCGCGCTCGGATACGCCGCGGAAGAACTGGAAGAAATTCTCCAGGCCGCCGACGATCAGCCCGGCGATGATTGCGCCGGGGATGCTGCCGAGCCCGCCGATCACCGTGACGATCAGGCCCTTCACCGTGAGCGGAAGCGACAGCAGCGGCGACAGCATGCCGATCGCGGCGCCGAGCATCGCACCGGCAATGCCGCCGACCACGCCGGTGATGACGAAGGTCAGAAAATTCACCTGGGTGATGCCGATGCCGCACAGCTCCGACGCCACCGGCTGCTGCGAGACCGCGCGCGTCGCAAGGCCTAGCCTCGTGCGGTAAAGCAGGAACAACAGCACCGCCATGCAGAGACAGCCGAGCAGGAACACGAAAACCAGGTCGCCGCGGATGTTGAACGCGCCGGCGCGGATGATCACGTCGGAAAACAGCGCCGGATAGTTCAGCGGCACGCCGTCGGTGGCGTGCACGACGATCTCGTCGATCAGGAGCAGGAGCCCGACCGTCGACATCAGGGTCGCCAGTGGGTTGGCGAGCGGGATGAACTTGAACCCGACGATGTAGACGAGCGCACCGATCCCCCCGCCGGCGATCGCCGCCAGAACGAACACAACGATGGCGGGTGCCTTGAACGCGGCCAGCACCAGCAGGCTTGCGTAAGCCGCCCCGATCGAGGCTGCGGCGTAGGACAGGTTGATCTTGTGCATCACGCCGAACACCAGCGTGAAGCCGATGCCGAGCAACGCGTAGGTCGCTCCGAACAGCACGCCATCAACCACCGCCTGAACGGCGTCGATCAGATCGAGATAATCCACGGCGTTGTCCGGAAGCGGAGGGAACGGGGTCCGGGTCGAACCGCGGCGGGCCGTAACGGTCCGCCGCCATGGAATGCACGGCCGGCGTCAGGACGACGGCTTGTGCAGGACCAGCCAGCTGCCGCCCTTGGCATGCACATACAGGAACGGCTTGATCGCCTCGCGGTCCGGCGTGCGCCCCACCTTGCCGAGGAGACCGTTGGTTTCCTTCAGCGCCGCGAGACCTTCACGCATCTTGACCCGATCGGCCTGCACTGTGTCGGGCTTCGCCATGACCTTCCGGGCCTCGATCACGTCCTTCAGGATAAACATGATCTCGTAGGCCGCTGCGCTGTGCAGATCGGCGCTGCCGCCGAACCTCGCGACATTCTCGGCCGCCTTGCTCGCTTCCGGAGTGACCGGCGCAAAGCTCGTCGGAATGATCAGGCCTTCCGCCTGCTTGGCGCAGCCCTGCAGCGTCTCGATGCTCGACGACGAGGTAAGGCCGATCAGAAGCTTCGGCTTCACGCCCTGCCGGTCCATTTCCTTCAACACGCCGCAGGTCGTGAACGGATGTGCGGAGATCGCGACGATGTCGGCATTGGCGCGCCGCATGTCGCGCACCTGGGTCGAGAAGGTGGTGTCGTTCAGGAGCCACTCGGACGTACCGGCCACCTGAAATCCGTTGGCCTCGGCTTGCGCCTTCATCACGCCATAGGTCGCGTTCGAATGCGCGAAGTCCTTCTCGACGCCGCCATAGATCGTCTTGAGATCGGGATGCGTCGCTTTCACCCAGGCCATCAGCGACTTGTACATCTCGAACTCGCTCGGGACGTTGCGGAACGCCCATTCCGAGATTTTTGCGAGGCCGCCCTTGGCCGCGACATCGGCGATGATCGGGAATTGCAGGCCGCTGTCGGAGGCATCACCGACCTTCTTCTGCAGGATACCGAACAGGGATTCGGCGACGTTCGAGCAGGTCGGGCCGACCGCGATAAACGCGTCGGACGAGGCGATGCGGCGAACGACCGAGATGCCTTCCTCTGCGTTGCAGCGGTCATCCAGGAATTCGATGGCAAACTTTGCCTTGGTTCCGTCGCCGAGCGTCACGCCGCCAGCCTTGTTGATCTCCTCAGCGGCGGCCTTCATGGCCGCTTCGCTGTTGATGCCGAAGACACGCACGACACCGGACTTCGCACCAAAGCCGGTGATCTTCACGGTGCGGTCCTGTGCCGACGCGCCGGACGTGGAAAGCGCTGTGCCGGCCAGCAATGCGGCAATACCTACGATCAGGCATTTCATGGCTTCCTCCCTCAAGGATCGATCAAGCGATTTTTGGCGTTGTTGTTGTCCCAGCCTAACATGTCCGACTGGTTTCGCTACGGCGCGTGACAGCGACTTTCAGCCGCCAAAGCCGCCGCACTGCAGCATCGACGCGCATGTTACATAGGAGGAGCCCTCCGGAATGTCATCGGATCAACATTCTTCGCGATTCACATGCGATCTCTTGAAGACCTGCTGCAGGCAAGTCCTTGGGCGCAGGACCTGACATCGGAACAACTGCAACGGGTCCGAGCGACAACCATTGTGCGCGATTTTTGCGGCGGAGGCCGATGTTTGCCACGCCGGCGATCCGGCAAACGCCTGGATCGGCGTGGTCGACGGCCTCGTTCGCATGGTCAGCCTGTCGTCATCGGGCAAATCGGTGACATTTGCGGCGCTTCCGAGCGGCTCATGGTTCGGGGAAGGCTCTGTTCTCAAACGCGAGATTCGCAAGCACAGCGTCATCACGGTCCGGCCGTCGCGCGTGGCGCTGATGCCCGACGCGACATTTTTCTGGTTGCTCGACGGCAGCATCGGCTTCAACCGATTCCTGCTCGTCCAACTCAATGAGCGCCTCGGTCATTTCATCTCCCTCGTCGAGCATGATCGGCTGCTCGAGCCCGACGCGCGGGTGGCGCGGTCGCTCGCGGCCATGTTCAATCCTCAGCTCTATCCGGGCACCAAGCGCCAGATCGAACTGTCGCAGGAGGAAATCGGCCATATCGTGGGCGCCTCCCGCCAGCGGATCAGCCAGGCGCTGCACGCTCTCGAAAGGGTCGGCCTGATCAAGGTCGATTACCGGATGATCACGGTGCTCGATATCGAAGGCCTGCGCCGTTTCGGCGACTGAACCGCCGACAGATTGTCACCGTTCGGACAGTCCTGAGCCTGCCGCTCTGCTAATATGCCTTTCAATACGAGAGCGCGGACAGCGCGCCATGGCTGCAGCCCATCGCGGCAAAGGGAGGACAACAGATGGCCCGGCAACGATCAGCCAAGGTTCTTGCCAAGACGAAGAAAGCCGATATCCGCCGCTCCGCTCGTCGCAAATCCGCTGCCAAGACGAAAACTCAAGCAACGAAAAGGACTGCGTCCGCGCGAGGGCTATTTGCCGGCCTGCAGCCGAACGCCGCGAATTTCACCCCGTTGACACCGCTGTCATTTCTCACGCGAGCCGCCGAAATCCATCCCGGCCGCCCGGCCGTCATTCACGGTGAGCGCCGCATCAGCTATCGGCAATTCCATGACCGGGCGAAGCGGCTCGCTTCAGCGCTGAGACAGGCTGGCGTGAAGCCCGGCGACACGGTGTCGGTGATGCTGCCGAACGTTCCGGCGATGCTTGAAGCCCATTACGGCGTGCCGATGCTCGGGGCCATCCTCAACACCATCAACACGCGGCTCGAAGCCGCCACCATCGCCTATATCCTGCAGCACGGCGAAGCCAAGGTGTTGATTACCGATCGCGAATTTTCCGGACAGGTGGGCCCGGCCCTGGCGCAACTGAAAAAGAAGCCCGTTGTGATCGACGTAGTCGACGCACTGTACACCGGGCCGGGCGAGCGCCTCGGCAAAGTCGACTATGAAGCGTTCATCGCCAAGGGCGATCCGGATTTCGAATGGTCACCGCCTGCGAACGAGAGCAGTGCGATCGCGCTGAACTATACGTCAGGCACGACCGGCAATCCGAAGGGCGTTGTGTATCACCATCGCGGCACCTTCCTCGAGGCCGTCGGCAACATCATGTCATGGCCGATGCCGGCCAAGCCGGTCTACCTGTGGACCCTGCCGATGTTCCATTGCAACGGCTGGTGCTTCCCCTGGTCGGTGACGGCGATGGGCGGCACCCATGTGTGCCTGCGCAAGGTCGATCCGGCGGTGATCTTCCCGATGATCGTCGAGCACGGCGTCACCCATATGTGCGGCGCGCCGACCGTGCTCGGGCTTCTGACATCGGCGCCGGCGGAGCAGCGGCGCAGATTCAACCACACCGTCGATATCCAGACCGGTGGCTCGCCGCCGCCCGCCAAGATCATCAAGGCGATGGAGGAGCTCGGCTTCCGCGTCACGCACATCTACGGCATGACCGAATTGCAGGGACCGTCGACGCTATGCGTGCCGCAGGACGGCTGGGAGGCGCTGCCGCTCGAAGAGCGCGCAGCGCTCACAGCGCGCCAGGGCGTGCGCTACACCGTGGTCGAGGGTCAGATGGTCGCCGACCAGCGCACCATGCAGCCTGTGCCGCGCGACGGAAAGACGATGGGCGAGATCATGATCCGCGGCAACACGGTGATGCTCGGCTATCTGAAGGAGCCGCAGGCCACCGCCGACGCGTTCCGCGGCGGCTGGATGCACACCGGTGACCTCGCGGTCGAGCATCCCGACGGCTATGTCGAGATCAAGGATCGCGCCAAGGACATCATCATATCCGGGGGCGAGAATGTCTCGAGCGTCGAGGTCGAGATCGCGCTCTACAAGCATCCCTCGGTGCAGCTTGCAGCGGTGGTCGCACGGCCGGACGAGAAGTGGGGCGAGACGCCCTGCGCCTTCGTTCAGCTGAAGCCCGGCGAAAGCCCGACCGCGGACGAGATCATTGCGTTCTGCCGCGATCAGCTCGCCCATTTCAAGGCGCCGAAGACCGTGGTGTTCGGCCCGCTGCCGACGACAGCGACCGGCAAGATCCAGAAATTCACGCTGCGGGAAAGGGCGCGGGCTTTGTAGCGCAGGCACGCCACGGGCGGCGTGCCGCGGCTACTGGTCTAGCTATAGCTAGCTCTTGCTCTGGCTGCTGGAGAACGGCGACTTGATCCCGGTTCTGGCAAAGGCACGGCTGATCCAGGAACTCTTGTTCTCGGTCGGCTCGAAGCCGCCGGACCTCACCAGCTTGTAGGCGTCCTGGTACCAGCGGCTGTCGGGGAAGTTGTGGCCGAGCACGGCGGCGGCGGTCTGCGCCTCCTGCGCGATGCCCAGCGCCATGTAGGCCTCGGTGAGCCGGAACAGCGCTTCTTCCACGTGGCGCGTGGTCTGATACTGCGTCACGACGATCTTGAAACGGTTGATCGCGCCGGTGAAGCTCCGCTTGCGCAGATAATCGAGGCCGATCGCCATCTCCTTGCCGGCCAGCTGATCGCGCGCCATCTCGATCTTGCGCTTGGCGTTCTGCGCGTATTCCGAATCCGGATATTTGCGCGTGACCTCCTCGAGCGCGGCGATCGCCTTCTCGGTCTGGCCCTGATCGCGGGTGACGTCGGGGATGCGCTCGTAATAGGCCGAGCCGATCAGATACTGCGCGTAGGCTGCGTCAGGGCTGCCCGGATGCAGCGTCACATAGCGGCGCGCGGCCGACACCGACTCGTCGTATTCCTTGGCCTCGTATCGCGTGTAGGCGGTCATCAGCAGCGCCTTGCGCGCCCAATCCGAATAGGGATGCTGACGCTCGACCTCTTCGAATTTCTTGGCGGCGTCCTTGTAGTCCTGCCGCTTGTCGGAGAGGAAGACGCCCTCGTTGTAGAGCTTCTCGGGCGGCTCGTCGGGAGCAATGCCGTCACTCTTCGCAAACGGGTTCGGGAAGCTGCTGCACGCAGCCACCGGCCACGCGAGCGCAACCAGCACCAGCAGCCTCAGGCCCAGGCTGCGGTTGGACGTGGATGATGCGTTACGCCACTGCATGGCTTGCGAAGGGCCCCCACGCGCCCCCGAGACGCGCCCTATCTATTTGAAAAACAATGGTTGCAAGACCGTTTATGCAAACATTCGGCCCGGAATATGGCGGTTCCGCTCAGGAAACGTCGGGGCCGAAAGCCGGAGCCACAAGGCCGGTCGCCAGGTCGGCATGGCCGCGGATCGCGCGGCGCGGCGCCTCCTGCCGGATTTCGGGGCGGATTTCCGGCCCGTCGACCAGGATCCAGGCCGAGGTGTCGGCCATCAGCGCCGACAGCACGGCGTGGTTGAGCTTGTGGCCGCCGCAGACCGAACGATAGGTGCCGAGCAACGGCGCGCCGGCCAGCGCCAGATCGCCGAGCGCATCGAGCGCCTTGTGGCGGGCGAACTCGTCGGCATAGCGCAGGCCTTCCGGGTTCAAGAGCCGGCTCTCGTTGATGACGAGCGTGTTCTCGAACGACGCGCCGAGCGCATAGCCCGCGCCCCAGAGCTTGGCCACGTCGCCCATGAAACCGAAGGTGCGTGCGCGCGAGAGCTCGCGGCGGAAGGTGGCGGGATCGATGTCGTAAGCCACGCCCTGCTTGCCGATCAGCGGATGCGTGAAGTTAATGTCGAGCTCGATGCGGAAGCCGCGCGAATTCGGCCGCAGCTCGCCGTAGGCCTCGCGATTGACGACGCGGATCGGCTTGAGAATCTGGATGTAGCGGCGCGGCGCCGACAGCGTGACGATGCCGGCCCGGTCGATCGCCTGGACGAACGGCTCGGCGCTGCCGTCCATGATCGGAACTTCCGGCCCGTCGATCTCGATGATCGCGTTGTCGATGCCGAGACCGGCCAGCGCCGCGAGCACGTGCTCGGCGGTCGAGCAGAGCGGGCCAGTGGCGTCGCCAAGGACGGTCTGGAACTCGGTCGCGGTGACGGCGCGGAAGTTCGCGCGCACTTCGCGGTCCGGATCGCCGCCCACACCGCAGCGCACGAACACGATCCCGGTGTCGGCCTCGGCGGGAAGAATAGTCAGGGTTGCCGGCAGGCCGGAATGCACGCCAATACCGCTGATCGCGGTCCGCTGGCGAAGCGTCGTCTGTTTTCCGGCCTTCATGCCCAACTGCAATGCCTCAGCCCAAACGCAATGCGCCAAACGCGCGCATCTGAGGAGGATTGCCCAGCCCCTGATTTTGCCCAAAATGCCGGTGAAGTTCCGTGCGCCCCGAAGCGCCACATTTCCCCGACAAGACTGGCAAATCCCCCTTACCTGCGAACAATTTAACCCGCGCAGGAATCAGCGCCAACTCACGCTTTCTTACCGACTGTTACCTCTAAAACGCCGTAAAGCTGCCCAAAACGCGACAGCCGACCGACCGGGTTTACCTGAAAGGCCGCCATTGGCGGCGGAAAAGACGACGCTGAACGTCGCGCAACGCTCCAGCGCACAAAATAGAAACAACTGATATTTCAGATACTTATACTAAAAACCCCGGTTCCACGCAGGGCGTCGACCGGTCCGCTTTGCAACGATCCCGGCGCGAAGCCGGGATCGTCCTGATGTTTCAAGCCGCTGCGCTCAGTTGGCCTGCCGGCGCAGGAACGCCGGGATCTCCAACTGGTCATCGTCCACAGCCTTGTGCACAGGCAAAGCGGGCCGGCCGTGCATGTCGAGACCCTGCGGGGCCGCCGGCGCGGGCTGGGGCCGCTTGGCGTATTCCGAAACCGGGTCCGGCATGCGGGGCGGCTGGCGCGGCGGCAGCGGCGGCATGGCCGGACGATGCTCCGCGACGGGAGCCGGCGCAGGCGCCGGTGCCTCGCTCTCCTCACGGCGGCCAAGCCCAACCTGGGCCAGCCGCTGCAACAGCGACAGACGCTGCTTCTCCGGACCGGTGTCGGCCGGCTCGGCCTGCCGGGCACGAAGCTGGTTCTGCGCCGGCAGCGGCAGCTCGTCGAGCCGCGGCATGCGCGGGGCCCGCGCATGCTCCGGTGCCGGCGGGATGAACGTCTTCGGCATCTCCTGTGGCGCGGGCTCGGCCATCACCGGCTCCACGAACAGCGAGGGCTTCGGCGTGATCGAGCGGACCGTAACGTCTTCCAGCGCCGGCGGCGGCTGCAACGCAGCGGCGACGGCCGCGGTCGCGGCGTGCTCGAACGACTGCCGCGGCGCGGGCGGCGGAGCCACCGGAGCGGCCATCGGCGCAGCGACAGGTGCGGGAGCCGGCGCGCGCAGCTGCGGCTGCTGCGCCTGCACGTCGTGGCGTTCGACGCGCTCGGCGGCGATGCGCTGGGTGTCGACGCGCAGCCGCTGCGTCAGCTCGGCGATGCGCGAATCCGCCGGCGGGCGCTGCGCGTGCGCGACGGTGTCGATGCCGGTCGCCACCACGGAGACGCGGATGATGCCTTCGAGGCTTTCGTCGAAGGTCGCGCCGACGATGATGTTGGCTTCCTGGTCCACTTCCTCGCGGATGCGGGTGGCCGCCTCGTCGACCTCATAGAGCGTGAGGTCCTTGCCGCCGGTGATCGAGATCAGCAGGCCGCGGGCGCCCTTCATCGACACGTCGTCGATCAACGGATTGGCGATCGCGGCTTCGGCCGAGCGCAACGCACGCTTCTCGCCGGAGGCTTCGCCGGTGCCCATCATCGCCTTGCCCATCTCGCGCATGACGGCGCGGACGTCGGCGAAGTCGAGGTTGATCAGGCCTTCCTTGACCATCAGGTCGGTGATGCAGGCCACGCCCGAGTAGAGCACCTGATCGGCCATCGCAAAGGCGTCGGCGAAGGTGGTCTTCTCGTTCGCCACCCGGAACAGATTCTGGTTCGGGATGATGATCTGGGTGTCCACGCACTTCTGCAGCTCGCCGATGCCGGCTTCGGCGAAGCGCATGCGGCGGGCGCCCTCGAAGTGGAACGGCTTGGTGACCACGCCGACCGTGAGGATGCCCAGCTCCTTGGCGACGCGCGCGACGACCGGGGCCGCACCGGTGCCAGTGCCGCCGCCCATGCCGGCGGTGACGAACACCATATGTGCGCCGGTCAGGTGATCGCGGATCTCATCGATCACCTCCTCGGCCGCGGCGCGTCCGACGTCCGGCTGGGAGCCTGCGCCGAGACCCTCGGTGACCTGCACGCCCATCTGGATGATGCGCTCGGCCTTCGAAAGGGTGAGCGCCTGGGCGTCGGTGTTGGCGACGACGAAGTCGACACCCTGAAGCCCGGCGGAGATCATGTTGTTGACGGCATTGCCGCCCGCCCCACCGACACCGAACACGGTCAGCCGCGGCTTGAGCTCTCGGATATCGGGGATCTTCAGGTTGATGCTCATGTTTGCCTCTTGCTTGGGCGAACGTACGGGGACGCCGCCATGTCCTGCCGGCCTGCCCCCGGCGGATTCGGGAAACCGGAAACTCGGGTGAAACGCATGGTGTCGATCGGGAGTGCGCTCATCAGAAGCTCTCCCTCAGCCATCGTCCGACCCGGGCGATGTAGCCTGTCCCTGTCATCAGTTGCCGCGTTCGCCGCGGTTCGAAGTGTTCGAGGTGCGCCGCCTGCGGATAGACCAACAGGCCCGTTGCCACGGCAAAGGCCGGGCCCTTGGCGGATTCCGGCAGGCCCGAGACGCCGAGCGGGCGGCCGACACGGACCGGACGGTTGAGGATGCTGGCGGCAAGCTCCGGCAATCCGGTGAGCTGGCTGACGCCGCCGGTCAGGATAGCGCGGGCACGCGGCTCGTTCGCAAACGACGACGCCGCGAGGCGATCTCGAACCATTTCGAGAATCTCCTCGATCCTCGGCTTGATGATGCGAACCAGACTCGCACGGGATACGAACTGGGGAGGCTCGCGGTCGTCCTCGTTGACCGCCGGCACCGTAATCATGTCGCGCTCGTCAGACCCCCCCGCGAGCACGCTGCCGTAGAACGTCTTGATTCGTTCTGCATCAGAGATACGAGCGTTCAGGCCGCGTGCCAAGTCCATCGTCACGTGGTTGCCGCCGAGCGCGAAGCCGTCGCAATGGGTGAAGCGGCCCCCGGAATACACGGCTACCGTGGTGGTCCCAGCCCCCATGTCGATCAGCGCTGCGCCGGTGTCCGCCTCGTCGTCGGCGATCACCGACAGGCCGGCCACGTAGGGCGCGGCGACCATGGTCTCGACCTGGAGATGGCAGCGCTCGACCGCCAGCATCAGGTTGCGCGCCGCCGCCACGTCGGCGGTCACCACGTGCATGTCGACGCCGAATTCGCGGGCCAGCATGCCGCGCGGCTCGCCGACGCCGCGCACGCCATCGAGCGCGTAACCGATCGGCACGGAATGCAGCACGACCCGGCCGGAGCGCACCGAATGGTGGCAGCCCGCCGCCAGGGCGCGCGCGATATCACCGTCGGTGACGCTGGAGCCCGCCACATTGACGTTGACCGCATAGAATTCGCTCGACGGGCGGCCGGACGACACCGACAGCACCACCGATTCAAGCTGCACCGAGGCGTCGCGCTCGGCGAGATCGACCGCATGGCGCACCGCCTCCTCGGCCTCGGCGAGGTTGATCACCGCGCCGCCCTTCATGCCACGCGCTTCGGTATGGCCAACGCCGAGGATCTCGATGCCGTGGCTTCGCCGCCGCAGCACGTCCTGCGGCGATTGCGGCTTCAGCCGCGCGATCAGGCAGACGATCTTGCTGGTGCCGATGTCGAGCGCCGCGACGATGGCGGAACGGCGCGGCGACACCGGTTTCATCTTTGGGGTGAAACCCTCGCGGAGGCTCAAGCGGCGCCTCCCTTCTTCTTGTTCTTGGCCTTGATGGCTTCGAGGCGGGCGGCCGCGGGCTCGTCCGCGAGACGGACGGTGACACGGTCGGCCAGGCGCAGATCGACCACGGTGATGTCGCGGCTGAGCAGCTTGTTGTCGCGGTCGAGCTGCACCAGGGTATCGAGTGCCTTCGCCGCGTCGGTCTCGGGCAGTCGCACGTCGATGCCGTTCTTGAGCACGACGTTCCAGCGCCGCTCGGCGACGAACACCGCCGCATGCATCTGCTCGCGCAGCAGCGGATACTGCTCAAGGAGCGCGAGGAAGTCCTTGGCCTTGGTCTCGGCGCCGATACCGACCACCAGCGGCAGCTTGGCGAAGCGGGCGCTGACGAACGGCTCGACCACC
>JAIESC010000012.1 GCA_019746355.1 Xanthobacteraceae bacterium
GCAAGCGTCAGGCAGCCGCGCGCGGTGCGGCCGTCGATCATCACCGTGCAGGCGCCGCAGATGCCGTGCTCGCAGCCAAGATGCGTGCCGGTCAGCTCCAGCTCCTGGCGCAGGAAATCCGCAAGATGCTGCCGCGCCTTGACGCGCCGCTTGAGCGGCCCGCCGTTCAGCACGGCCTCGATCTCGATCTCTTCATCGCCCTCAAGCCGGTGAGCGCTCATGCGGCGGCCCTTTGCGACATGCCGTTGAGCACGCGGCGGGTGAGCACCGTGGCGAGGTGGATGCGGGTGTCGCCGCGAAGCCCCGGCGTGTCCTCGGGCGCAAGATCCTGACGCAGCGCCGCGCCGATCGCCCCGGTGTCGGCAAGCGGAACACGCAGGCCCGCGAGCGACTTCGAGACCGCTTTCGCCACCCTGGCGCGATCGGCACAGCCGATATAGACGAGCCGCGCCTCGCCGAGCGTGCCGTTCTCGATCGTTACAACCGCGGCGAGGCCGGCGAGCGCAAAGTCGCCGTGGCGGCGCGACAATTCGGCAAATCCGGTCGCGGTTCCGGCCCGCACCACCGGGAACTCCACCGCGACGATCAGCTCGCCCGTGCGCAGGTCGGTCTCGAACAGGCCCTTGAAGAAATCCTCGGCCTTCACCCTGCGCTCGCCGGTGGGGCCCGCGATCACCAGCGTCGCGCCGAGCGCGACCGCGCAGGCCGGCAGCTCGGCCGCCGGATCGGCATAGGCAAGGCTCCCGCCGAGCGTGCCGCGGTTGCGGATCGCCACATGGCCGATGTGCGGCGCGGCCTTGGCCAGCAGCGGCAGGTGCGCGCGGACCAGGTCGGACGACAGCAGCTCGGCATGGCGGGTGAGCGCGCCGAGCCGCACCACGCCGCCCGCGCGAGACTGGCCGCGCAACTCCTTCAGCTCGGCGATATCGACCAGAAGCTTCGGGGCCGAGAGCCGCATGTTGAGCCCGGCGAGCAGGCTCTGGCCGCCCGCAATCGGCACCGCCTCGCCGTCCGCATCCGCCAGAATCCGGCACGCGTGCCCGAGCGTCGCCGGGCGGATGTAGCGGAAATTCCGCGCCTTCATGCGACCCGCTCGACGCTGACGCCGCGGCAATCCATCTCGTATTCCAGGTCGACCACCGGCGGGCGGTTGTAATGCCAGGTCAGCCCGGACCGCGCCGCGCCGCGCCGGACGATCTCGGCCTCGATGAACGGATGGACATTGTGGACCGTATAGAGCTGGGTGGCGGTGGCGTCCTTCCAGCCGAAGCCGAGCGCGCCCATGCGCCGCTCCATCTCGCCCAGCACGAAGCGCGCCTTTTCAAGCATGCCCGCCGGCGAGACGTCGCCGAGCCGGACGATGTGGTCGCGGTAGTTGCCGCGGCCTTCCGGGGCCTCGCCGCTGCCGGCGACAACGAACGAGGGCTCCGCGCCGGCGGCGGCTTCCGTGTAGCTGAAGGCATGGAACGACGGTGCGGGCGGCGGATCGATCGCCGGGCACACATTGCTGCGCGCCACCGGATTGGTCTTGCCGTCGTAGATGTTCCAGCGCTCGAGCGTGCCGACATAGATCTTGTTGAACGCGGTGAAGCCCGCCTCGGTGAACGGCGCCGACGAACGCAGCTCGCAGGCGCAGAACGCCGTCAGCGGCCGGCCCGCTGAGGTGATGATCCGCTCGATCCGGCGAAAGCCATCCTCGAGCGGCACCGGGGCGCGGAATTGCACCCGCACGATCCGGTGGCCCGGCTCGGCGGCGACACCGGCGGAATACTGAAACACGCCTTCGACGAAACGATAGCCGCCGGATTTGAAGGGGTGCACGGACATTGGACAACGCACGCTTGGCTTTAAGACAGGCCCATATAGGCTTCGCGGATGGCGGGATCGTTGACCAGGCTCATCGCCGGACCGGATTTCACGACGCGCCCATGATCGATCACATAGGCCCGGTCGGCAAGCTCCAGCGCATTCATGACGTCCTGCTCCACAAGCAGGACGGCCACGCCGGACTTGTTGACCGCGCGCAGACTTTCCGTGAGCAGCTCCACCGCACGCGGCGCGAGCCCCAGCGACAGCTCATCAACCAGCAGCAGGCTCGGCGCAGCCATCAGGCCGCGGCCGATCGCGCACATCTGCTGCTCGCCGCCGGACAGCGTGCCGGCGTCCTGGGTCCGGCGCGTCGCCAGGATCGGAAACATGGCATAGACGCGCTCGAGGTCGGCTGTGACCGCCGCCTTGTCGGCGCGCAGATAGGCGCCCATCAGGAGATTGTCGCGAACGCTCATCGCCGAGAACAGGCGGCGGCCCTCCGGAACGTGGGCGATGCCGGCGCGGACGAATTCGGCGGGCGATGCCCCGAGCATCGGCTTGCCGTCCACCGTGATGCTGCCGGCGGAGGTCTTGAGCAGCCCCGACAGGCAGCGCATCAGGGTGGTCTTGCCGGCGCCGTTGGAGCCGACGATGCAGACGAGCTCGGCCGCCCCCACGTCGAGACTGATGTCCCACAGCACGCGGACGTCGCCATAGCCGGCCTGCAGGGCCGTCACCGAAAGCTTCGGAGTCGCGGCGTTCACTGCAAGGCCTCCCGCTGGGCGGCGTACTTGGCGCCGAGATAGGCCTCGATCACGCGCGGGTCCCTGACCACCTCCCCCGGCGTGCCCTGCGCAATCAACTGGCCGTGGTGCAGCACCAGCAGCCGGTGCGAGATCGACATCACGACCTTCATCAGATGCTCGATCACGATGATGGTGACGCCCTGCCCGGCGATCCTGCGGATGATGGCGAGCGCGTCGTCGATCTCGGTCTGGTTGAGGCCGGCATTGACCTCGTCGAGCATCAGGAGGCGCGGCCGCATCGCGAGCCCTTTCGCCAGCTCCAACCGCTTGCGCCGCGCCAGCGTCAGCGACGCCGCCGGGCGGTCGGCCACGTCGGTCAGGCCGGTGAAGGCGAGATGCTCGCGCGCGATCTCCTGGGCCTCGCGGACGCCATGGGCATGGCCGCAGAACAGCGCGCCGGCCGCGACATTCTCGACCACCGTCATGCGGGGAAACGGCTGCACGATCTGGAACGTGCGGGCGAGGCCGCGCTGCGCGATCTGGTGCGGCTTGGCGCGGGTGATATCGGCGTCCTCGAAACGCACCCGGCCCGACGTCGCCGGATGCACGCCGGTGATGATGTTGATCAGGGTGGTCTTGCCCGCGCCGTTGGGGCCGATCAGGCCGATGATCTCGCCCTTGTCGACCGCGAAGCTGACGCCGTCGACGGCCTTCAGCCCGCCGAACCGCCGGGACACGTCGTTGAGGGTGAGCAGCGCAGTCACGTGGCCGGCTCCTTGCGGGGCACCCAGTTGCGCAAGGTGGACAGAAGACCGTTCGGCAGGAACAGGATCAGCGCCACGATGATGACGCCCAGCGCCGCGGCATGGATCATCAGGAAGTTGCGCCACACCAACTCCTCGAAGGCGAGGAGAATGACCGCCCCGAGCGCCGGGCCGAAAATCGTGCCGAGCCCGCCGAGCAGCACCATCACCATCGGCTTGACCGCGAGCAGCACGTCGAACACGTCGGGCGGCTCGATGTACTTGACCCACGACGCGTAGATCGCGCCGGCGATGCCCACATAGACCGCCGACAGCGAGAACCCTGCGGTCTTGTAGGCATAGGTGTTGACGCCGAGGATGCTGGCGGCGTCCTCGTTCTGCTGGATGCAGCGCAGGCCGAAGCCGAGCTTGTTGCGGTGAACCACGATGGCCGTGGCGGTGCAGACGACCGCGAGCGCCAGCATGGCGTAGAAAAAGAACTGCGCTTCGGCTGCGACCGACATGCGCAGGATCGGCAGGTTCATGCCCTTTCCGCCGCCGGTGAAGTCCGGCATGCCATTGATCAACTCGCGCAGCATCTCGGCGACGATCAGGCTCGCGATGGCAAAGTAGTGCCCGCGAAGGTGCAGGATGGCGCCGCCGATCAGCGCGGCAAACACGATGGCCGCCAATCCCGCGCCGGCCCAGGCGAGCGGCAGCGGCGCGCCGTTCGCCAGCAGGATCGCCGACGTGTAGGCGCCGAGCCCGAAAAACGCCGCGGTCGCAAACGACGGATAGCCGGCGAGCCCGCCGATGAAGTTCCAGGACTGCGCCAGCACCGCATACATGCAGACGGTGGTCGCGAGGCGCAAAAGGTAGTTGCTGCCGGTCAGCGGCAACAGCGCAAGCGCCAGCGCGATGACGGCGAGGATCAGCCAGGTCCTCATGGATCGGTCCTCATGGATCGGTCCTCATAGATCCGTCCTCTGGGTCCGTCCTCATGGGTCAAGACCCTCATTCGTACCCCCGCCGGCCCATCAGCCCGCTCGGTCGCACGAACAGCAGCACCAGCAGCAGCGCGAACGAGATCGTGACCGCGCGCTCGGGCCCGAACCAGAACGAGGTGAAGCTTTCGATCAGGCCGAGGACGAGTCCGCCGAGCATGGCGCCCGGCACGCTGCCGAGGCCGCCCAGCACGCAGACGACGAACGCCTTGCCGAGAAACAGCGGGCCGTTCAGCGGCGAGATCGGGAAGATGATGCTGAGCAGCGCGCCGGCCGCGCCCGCCATGAACGCGCCGATGGCGAAGGTCACCGCGTTGATGCGCGGAACGTCGACCCCCATCAGCGCCGCCGCCTCGCGATCCATCCGCACCGCGACGATGGCGCGGCCGATGCGGCTGTCGCGCAGCAGCCGGTAGAGCAGCAAGGTGAGCAGCAGCGCCAGCACCATCGCCGCGACGCGGTCGCCGGGCAGGAACACCGGGCCGAGCTGCACCGTGCCGAGCGGGCGCGCCAGATTGACCGCCTGATAGTCGGCGGTGAACGCAAGCAGCATCGCGTTGTTCAGGATGAGGTCAAGGCCGAATGTCAGCGTCAGCGTGATGAGAACCGGCGCGGCGACGACGCGATTGATGATGCCGGCCTGCAGCAGATAGCCCAGCCCATAAAGAACCGCGCCGGCGATCACCGTCGAGACGAACGGATGAATGCCGAAATGGACGTAGCCGAAGAACGCCACATACGAGCCCAGCACGATGAACGAGCCGTGCAGGATGTTGATGACATTCAGCACGCCCCAGACCAGCGAGAAGCCGACCGCGATGCACGCGTAGAGGCCGCCCAGCACCAGTCCATTCGCAGCGATCTGGAGATAAATCATGATCCTGAACGGCCCGCCGGGCTCGCGGCCCGGCGGGAAACCTCAAGCAACACTCGTGCCGAAACCGCCCGCATCACTTGCGGCGTGAATCACTTGGGCATGCATCACTTGGGCATGAAGCGGATTTCACCCGACTTGATGGCATCAGGCCAGAGGATGACCGGCTTGCCGCCGACCAGCTGAAAGACCGGCGGCTGAAGCGAGTTGATCTGCCCGTCGGCGTTGAACCGGACGCGGCCGTAGAAGGTTTCAGCGTCGGTTGCGGAAATCGCGTCGCGCACCTTGACCGGATCGACGGTGCCGGCCTTCTCGATCGCCATCTGCAGGATCGCGCCGCAGGCGGCCGAGCCGGCTTCGATGTAGTCGGCCTCGGCGCCGTTGTACTTCTTGGCAAAGGCCGCGTTGAACGCCTCGGTGGAGCCGAAGACATCCGGGCCTTTGTAGCGCACGGCCGGATGCCACCAGGACATGCTGGTGATGTTCTCGGCCAGTGGGCCCATGGTCCTGGCGAACTCGCCATAGGCGGGGCCTGCGATCTCGGTGATGACCGGGGCCTTCAGCCCCAGGTCGTTCATCTGCCGGCGGATCAGCATCAGGTCGTTGATATAGCCGGACGCATAAACCCAGTCGGGGTTCGCCGCACGCATCTTGGTGATCGCGGCGGAATGGTCCATCGCGCCGATCGCGTAGCGCTCGGACACGACGACCTCCATGCCCTCCGCCTTCACCGCCTTCTCGAACTCCTGCGCGACGGCGAGCGGGAACAGATCGTTGCGGGCGAGCACCGCGACGCGCTTGATGTTCTTGTTCTTGGCGGCAACGAGCTTGGCAATCGGCGCCGAGACGGTCTCGTTGCCGGTGAGCGTCGAGAAGATGTACTTGAAATGCTGATCGAAGATCTCCTGCGACGACGCCGACGGGGCCAGCATCGGGAGCCGGTATTTCTCGGAAATGGCGCTCGCCGCCTTGGTCGCACCCGAGCCGAACGGCGCAAACAGGAACTGCACCTTGTCCTCGGTGATCATCCGCTCGGCGGTCTGCACGGCGCGCGGCGTGTTCGAGGCATAATCGGCATAGACGATCTCGACCTTGTAGGTCTTGCCGCCGGCCTTGATGCCCTTGGCATTGGCGGCCTCGGCCCAGAGGTCATAGCCGCGCTTCTGCTTCAACCCTTCGGGCGAGAGCGGCCCGGTCAGCGGCAACGGCGCGCCGACCTTGATGACGTCCTGGGCAAGAGCCGGCGCGGGAAGCGCCGTGACAACCCCCAGCGCAGCGACGGTCGTCGCGATCGCGCTGAGCAGGCGAGAGACAAACATAATGCAACTCCATCGGACGCGTTGATTGCACGTGATGCGCGAGCACGCGATCACTTAGCTAATCCCAGATTTGCTTTGCTGTCGATTATCGGCTTTGCAGCCCGGGCGACCTGTTACGTCATGCCGGCGTTCGTCGGCCCAAGATATTGCGTTGCAACCGCAAACGCGCGCAGAGCCGACGCTTTTATGAGCCATGCCTATAAGCCATGCCGCGGCCGTATGCTGCCGGTCATGGAGGCCGGCAGCCCGATCGTCACGGTGTGGTGCCCGGCGCGCGGCGATGCCTGGTCGCCTGTTCGTAGGCATAGGCCAATTGAATCATCCGGGCGTCATCGTAGGGCCGCCCCAGGAACGTGATCCCGGCCGGCAGATTGTCCCGGGTCCAGCCGGCCGGCACCACGATCGAGGGCACGAACATCAGGTAGGTGTTGATGTGCGGCGCGCCCTTCTGATCGACAAAGGGCGGATTTACACCGTCCTTGATCAAGGTCGGCTGGTGCTCGACCGCCTTGTGGATAATGGCGTCGAGCCGGTGATCCGCCATCACCTGCAGCAGCGCCGTCATCAGCGTATCGCGCGCTTTCATGTAGGCGTGATGCTGCGCCGGCGTATCGGCATTGGTCCAGCGCCGGTTGGCGCTCTTCGTCACCTTTGCGAACAATGGCGACGCCATGGCCTCCTTGCGGGTCGCAAACGGCGCGTTGCCGCCGGCGAAGAACAGCTCGAACATCCGGTCGTCGGCCTCGACGTCCCTGGCGCGCGCCGCGAGCAAGGCCTGCAAATCCGGGATGACCACCGGATCGACGATCTCCGCGCCGGCTTTCCGAAGATCATCGACCGCCTTGCCGAACACCTCATCGACCTTGGCAAAATCGTCGCTGCCGGGCTCCGAGTGATAGCCCATCGGCTCGCGCAGGATTCCAAGCCGCGCGCCCTTGAGAGCGTCGCTTCGCAGTCCCGCCGAATATGTCCCGGCGGTCCGGCCGACACCATAGGCGGTCACCGGATCCTCGGGATCGTAACCCACCATGCCGTCGAACAGCTTCGCGAGATCGGCGACCGTGCGCGCCATCGGCCCGAGCGAGCCATTGGTGGTCGGCCAGCCGCCGTAGACGCCGCCGCGGCTGACGAGCCCGACGGTCGGCCGCATGCCGGCCACGCCGTTCCAGATCGCCGGTCGCCGGATCGACGAAAACCCCTCCTGGCCGATGGCGACGGCGCAAAAATTCGCCGACACGCTCGCGCCGGAGCCGCCCGACGATCCGCCGGCGGTGCGCTCGAGGTCGTAGACATTGCGGGTCGAGCCGAACAGCGAGCCGTGGGTGTCGCCGCCCCCGAGCTCGCCCAGGGTCACCTTGCCGAGAAAGATGACGCCGGCCTTCTTGAGCTTTGCCACCACGAAGCTGTCGCGGCGCGGCACGTAGTCCTTGAACAGCAGCGATCCGAGCGTGGTCGGCAGGCCAGCGATGTCCGCCTGATCCTTCATCAGGACCGGGATGCCGTGCAGCGGACCGACAAGGCCTCCGGACTTCAAGGCCCGGTCGAGGCCGTCGGCTTCGTCGAGCGCCTTCGGGTTGAGCGAAATGACCGAATTGATCGCCGGGCCCTTCTTGTCATAGGCGTCGATGCGGTCGAGATAGATCTGAACGAGCTGCCGCGCCGTCAGCGATCCGTCGCGGTAGGCGGCATGGATATCGGCGATGGTGGCTTCCACAACACGGAACGATGATGATGGCGCCATGGGGTCTGGACCTGCTGTTCGGTGCTGTTGGTGGGATGAAGCCTGAGACGCTGAGAAAGTGATCTTACGTCACAACCCGGCTGCGATCTCGCATGCCTTGTGTCTCCTGAGCCCGCGCATGTCTGCGTTGCATTCACACCGGCGCAAATCGCAATCGGAGAGTGTCCGGCTTCGGCTATGCTCCACCTCATCGCGCAGGAACCATGACGATGACGGTCAGGTGCTGCCTTGGAAATCGCCTTTATGGAGCAATGTGCACGCTGTTCGCGGCGCTGATCGCGGCACCACCGGCCGCGGCGCAGACGAACCGCGCCGTGAAGATTATCGTCCCTTTGGCAGCGGGCGGCGGTGCCGACACACTGGCGCGCGTCCTGGCCGAGCAGATCAACCGGTTCCAGGGCGCGACCGTGGTGGTCGAGAACCGTCCCGGCGCCGGCACCGCGATCGCAACCGATTTCGTCGCACGCGCCGCGCCCGACGGCGCAACGCTGCTGATCACCAACCCGGCGTTCCTGATCAACCCGCATCTGCGGCCGCAGAACTACGATCCGATGACCAGCTTCGAGCCGGTCTGCAACATCGTGAACTTCCCACTGTTCGTCGTGGTGCCCGCCGCCTCGCCTTACCGTACGCTGGCGGACCTGATCGAAGCTGCGCGCGCCAGGCCGGGCGCGCTGTCATTTGCCAGCGCCGGTCCCGCGACCGCGAGCCACATCGCGCTCGAGGCGCTCAAGCACGCCGCCCGGATCGAAGTCACCTACGTGCCCTATTCGGGCACGGCCCCGGCC
The DNA here is from genome assembly GCA_019746355.1 of Xanthobacteraceae bacterium. Next base: position 9,025 of record JAIESC010000012.1, read on the forward strand.
GTGACGGCGCTGCTCGGCGGCCATGTCATGGCGGTCTATGCAGACTACACGAGCGTCGCGGAGCAACTGAAATCCGGCGTGCTGCGCGCGCTTTCGGTTGGATCGCGCCAGCGGTTCGAGGGGCTGCCGGATGTGCCGACCGTGATCGAGTCCGGATACAACGACTACGAACATGAGAGCTGGAACGGTCTGTTGGCGCCGGCCAAAACGCCCAAGGACACCATGGCGCAGCTCGAAGGCTGGCTTGTCGCTGCCTGCGGATCGGCCGAGATCAAGCAAAAACTTGCGGCGCAGGGACTCTCGCCCAGCGTCTCGTGCGGCGCTGAATTCGGCGCGGCGCTGCGGCGTCAATACGAGCAGTACGGCCGTGCCATCCGCGCCGCAAACCTCAAGGTTCCCTAGACACGTGCAGTGGCTTGTTTTTTTGCGGTCGCGGCGACTGGCGCCGAGGCCGCAAACGACCTATATACGCGCCGAGGACGACCTCGCGCTTTCCCCCACATCGGTAAGGACGACCTTGCCCGCGGTTGCGAGGTCTCTCCATGTCCTGGTTGTTTCTCTTTGTCGCCGGCCTGCTCGAAATCGGCTGGGCCGTCGGGCTGAAATATACGGCCGGCTTCACCCGCCCGGTCCCAACCGTTCTGACGGTCCTCAGCATGGCAGCAAGCCTTGGGCTGCTCGGCATCGCGCTGCGGACGCTGCCGTTGGGGACCGCCTACGCGATCTGGACGGGTGTCGGGACAATCGGAACGGCTATCCTTGGCATTTTCCTCTTTGCAGAATCCGCAAGCGCGGCACGGCTCGCGTGCATCGGCCTGATCGTCGCAGGAATCGCCGGCCTGAAACTGGTGTCCCCGGAGTAACAGAGTGCGAGAGGCCGCCCCGGTCGGCGGCCTCTTTCACCTTGCCTTTCCCGTCCGACTGCCGGAGCGTCCGCGCCGGCCTGGGCGCCGCGACCCAGCGCGAGACGATCGTCAACGCGATCAAACACGCCGCGGTGCGTTCGACGAAGGTCGACGTCGCCGTGGTCCCCTCCAGGCCGGGGAACACGCCGGTCCAGGCGCACTCCTTTGTTGACAACGAAGCCCATGTCGTGGACCTCACCGCGGCATGGCTCCGCGACGTCGTCGCCTGACAACAAAACAGACGGATCATTGGAGATCGAGCAATGCGAATGGGTGTGAGTTGGGCTTTCCGGCGCGCCAACGGACAACGGCGAGGGAGCGCCGTGCTGCTGGGAGTCGCTGTGCTGGCGCTCGCACAGCCGGTGGCCGCACAGGACTGGCCGCGGTCGGCAGTCACCCTGATCGTGCCGTACAACGCCGGTGGCAACACCGACACGATGGCGCGCCTTCTGGCCGGAAGCCTCACGCAAAGCCTGGGACAGACCGTGCTGGTCGAGAACAAGGGTGGCGCGGCCGGCGCGCTCGCGACAGAGTACGTGGCGAAGAGCGCGAAGGACGGATACACGCTGCTGTTCGGAACGGCCGCGCAGACATCGGTCACGCCATTCGTTCAGGCGGTGCGTTACGATCCGCAGAAGGACCTGGCGCCGATCAGCATCTACGGCGCCGGGCCCAATATTCTGGCCGTCAACTCCAAGCTGAAGGTCACGAACATCGCCGACCTGATTGCATATGCCAAAGCCAATCCCGGTGCCGTCAAATACGGCTCGGGCGGGAACGGCACGATCGGGCATCTCGCCGGTGCCCTGTTCGGCAAGCGTGCCGGCATCGACATCGTGCATGTGCCCTACCGCGGCGGCTCGCAAGTGATCTCCGATCTGCTGGCCGGACACATCGACATGTACTTCGGCAATGCGTCGGAAATCCTGCCGGTGGGCTCGAGCCACTCGATCAAGCTCCTGGGCGTCTCCACTCAAAAGCGTCTGGCCGACATGCCCGATCTGCCGACAGTCGGCGAGGCGCTGCCGGGACTTGTCATCGAGGCATGGAACGGCCTGCTCGGGCCCGCCGGTCTGCCGGCGCCAGTTCTGCAAAAGCTCGAGCAGGACTCCATCAAGGCGGCGCGGAACCCGGAGGCCGTGGAAAAGCTCCGCAAGCTCGGCATCGTCGCACGCGGCAGCACCGCCGCGGAATTTTCAGCCACGATCGGGAGCGAAATGCCGATGTACCGCGATGCCGTCACGGCCGCAGGCATCGGATCCGGAGGCTAGGCCGTTTGTTGCGCCGCTTGCGGCTGATCCGACACATGCGCCGCCGCGATGCGCCATCCGCTGGCGGTGCGAACCCAGACCTGGCTTTGCCGGCCGATGCCCGGCTTTCCGGCTCTCGTCGTCTCGGTGTTGGTCGCGGCAAAGTCGCGGCCGAATGTCGTGATCACGGTATTCTGGAGCGCGCGCGGGGCAGCGCCGGCGCCGCCCCGACTCTGGCGATAGTTCGCGATCGCTTCGTGGCCGATGAGCGTCCCGTTCGGACCGAAGCGGACCGTGAACGGGCTTGTCCAGAACAATTCGTTCATCACCGCCACGTCCTGCGTGTCGACGGCATTCTGATATCGCAGGAACGCCGCCGTCACCTCGGCCACCACCTCGGGAATATTGATCTCCATCAACGGTTCTTCGGCCGGCGTCTGAGTTGATGCCATTGGTGCTGCGCTCCCCCGGACGGTCATTTTCCGCCGGCCTGCGTTCGGTAGTGGCAAGGTGCTCGCCGATGCTTCCGCAGCTTGAGCGGAACCAGGGGAGCTTGAAACGCGACCGGCGTTTCGGAGCCTACAACAGGCTTTCCGGCACGCGGAAGGCAGCGATGCGCACGCCATCAATGCATTGTGTCCGATGCTCAGAGATTTGCTTTTGTGCTGGCATGGCGACGCTGGCAGTCGTCCCGCGCCCGAAAGCCTGCGGCCGATCCGGCAACGTCACGAGACAACACCAACGGACATGACCCATGGCTGAACATCGGCTGGACGCGGCGCCCGACACGGTCCACTGGGGCTACCTCGACGCAGCACTCAAGCCGCTGATCACCGTGGACTCCGGCGATACCGTGACGATATCCACGGTTTCCGGCGGGCCGCCGCTCTTGCCGAAACCGGGCGCCGGCTTCGTCGTGCCGGAGGCGCTGAAGGCGATCCATGCCGGCGTCCAGTCCAGGCTCGGCGGATCGCATATCCTCACCGGGCCGGTCGCCGTCCGCGGCGCGAAGGCGGGCCAGGTTCTTGAAGTCCGGATCAAATCGATCGGCCTGCACTACGACTGGGGCTACAACCAGATCCGGCCCCAGACCGGCGCCCTGCCCCATGACTTTGCGGAATTCCGCGTCATTCACATTCCACTCGACAAGGAACGGATGGTCGGCACCCTGTCATGGGGCGCGGAAATCCCGCTGCAGCCGTTCTTCGGCATCATGGCGGTGGCCCCGCCGACCGCATGGGGTCCGCTCAGCTCGCAGCCGCCACGGAAGAACGGCGGCAACATGGACAACAAGGAGCTGGTCGCCGGCACCACGCTCTATCTGCCGATCCACGTCGACGGAGCGCTGTTCTCGTGCGGCGACGGCCACGGCGCACAGGGCGACGGCGAGGTCTGCATCAACGCCATCGAAACCGGGCTGATCGGTACGTTCGAGCTGCACGTGCGACGCGACATGACGCTCGAATGGCCCATGGCGGAAACGCCGACGCACGTCATGACGATGGCGTTCGATCCCGATCTCGACGACTGCGTCGTGATCGCGCTCCGCGACATGATCAAACTGATTTCCGCGCGCACCGGGATTTCGCGCGAGGATGCCTACATGCTGTGCAGCCTCGCCGCCGACCTCCGCGTCACCCAGGTGGTGAACGGGTCGAAGGGAATCCACGTCATGCTCGAGAAGAAGGTAGCTGTGCTGCAAGGGCATCGCCACCGTCAGCCGCGCCTCGTGATGCGCTTCGGCGCCTCGCCGAGATACCAAGCCGCAAGCTGCTCGCGGGTCGGGAACCACACCCCCGGACCGGCCTTTGACGTAGCCGATGAACGCGCGCAACGCCGCGATCCGGTGCGCCTGGCCGATCACGTGCGTGCGCGCCAATTCGCTCAGCAGCCGCCGCGCTGCAGGCAAAACTCCCGCCCGGGACGATCGACCCGGAACGACTCGATATAGCCGCCCTTGCGCTGGGTGACGAAGATCGTGCGGCCGTCCGCACCGCCGAACGCGAGATTGCTGGGCTCGGACGCCGTGAGCGGGATCTCGCGTTCAATCTGCCCGCCGTCGGTCAGGATCACCACGGTGCCCTTCAGCATGCGCGCGGCATAGATGCGGCCGTCGACGTCGGTCCTGATCCCGTCGATGTCATGGTCGGGAAACTTCCGGACCAGGCGCGGCGATGCGAGCTTCGATCCGTCGATCCGGTAGGCCCAGATTTCCCGGGTGGTCGACTCGCCGACATAAAGGGTCTTCTCGTCCGGGCTGAGATCGATGCCGTTGGCCGTGCTCAGCGCCCGCGGGCTCGCCATCGGTTCGCCCTGGGCCTTGCCGTCGGCGGTTCGGGAAATCCTCCAGACCTGGCCGTCGCGCCGCTTCCAGTGCGGATCGCTCGCATAGATCGTGCCGTCCCTGGCGATGGTCATGTCGTTCGGCTGGTTGAAGGCGTCGGACCGAAAGTACTCCCGCGGAACGGTGCTGCCGGGCGCGATGACGAAGATGTTGTGCTTCTTCCAGTCGGCAATGAACATCCGGCCGTCGGGCGCGAAGCGGATCGAGTTGCCGATGCTGCCATCCGGCAGGGTGGCAAACAGCTCCGAAGCCGAAGCATTCGCCCGAAGCCTGCCGATCGTGCCGGCCTTCTGGAAGTTGACGACATAGAGATTGCCGGCGGCGTCGACCGCAGGCCCTTCGATCCCGAACGTGTATTCGCCGGCCCGCGTCACCTGCCGACTCTGAAACAGCGCCGGTTCCGCATAGAGCGGTCCGCAGATCAGCAAAGCCGGCAACATCCTAAAGAGGCGCGACATTGCGTTGCTCGATATAGTACCCGTCGTCGTCGGTGCACTCGCCGTTGAGATATAGGTCGGCCGGCCTGTAGATGCGGTAAAAACCTGGTTTGTCCCGGGCGGGTTTCTCGGTCACCACAACGACCGTGTTCGTCGGGATGGCACCGCAGGTTTTCCCACTTTTGTCATAGACCCTGCGGTCGACACGTCCGGGCCGCACGCGCATGCGCTGGCCCGGCACCATCGTCCCCACCAGTCCATCGATCGCGACGAGAAGCTCGCGGTAGGCCGGATCTCCGGCGATGAGCGCGCGGCCGTTGGCCGGCATCACCTTTTCCGATCCGAGGCCGCGGAGCCGCGTCCGCAGCCGTCCCGCGGCCGGGTCGCCCGGATAGATCCAGCCGTCCTGTGACAGCGCGAACCGCAGCACGGCATCGTCGCGCTGGTCTTCGGATTGTTCCGGACGAAGGTCGAAATCCGAGTGGCAGCCGGCGCAGTGCCTCTCGACGAGCTGCGTTCGCATCTGGCGCAGGCGCCGCCGGTTTGCGTCGTTGGCTCGGACATAGGCGATCAACTGGTCGATCTGCTGGGCGGTGCGGGTGCCGCAGGGCAGCTCCTCGGGCTGCAGGCCGGGCGCGGCGTCGATCCGGATGACGGTCGCGTTCTTGTCCTCGACCAGCCAGAGCGAGCCGTCGGCGGCCACCGTGATGCCGACCGGGGCGCCCTGCGGCCGCACGCCGTTCACCTTGTGCCACTGCGAGATGAGCTCGGTGAAGGCCGCGGCCGGCACCTGCGGCTCCTTCTCGGTCTGGAACGGCCTGGTCGGCTCGGCCGCGCAACTGACGTTGTAGCGAACCGGCGCGGGACTGATGGCGGGAAAGCCGCTCGCGTCGACGTCGTAGAAAATCACGCGGCTGCCGGTCGGCCGGTAGCCGTGCAGCCCGACCAACAGCTTGCCGTCGAGCTCGGGCAGCCGGTTGCCGCGATAGTAAAGCATCGCGAGCGGCGCGCTGTGCGGCGGCAGCAGGGAGTGCGGCCGGCGATAGGCTGTCTTGTTGTTGCAGAAGTCCTTGTAGGCTGCGTTGGTCTGAAGGAACGCCTTGAACTCCGGACTCGCGGTCGCAAGGTCGTAGCAGTAGGGCCAGCCGTAGTGCCTGCCCCGCTCGAGCGCGTTCAGCTCTTCGTTGGGACGCATCGGGTCCGGAAGATCGCGCGCGTTCTCCGCCTGCAGGAACGCAAAGCCTTCTGCCGGAAAGCTCGGATGCACCGCCAGCGCCATCGAGTTGCGGAGCCCGCGCGCGAAGATCTCCATCGGCGGATTGACGTCGCCGGGCTGCAGCGCCGGGAAGACACCGCCCGGCGGCGGCGTGAAGGCCCAGATCGCCGCGAGCGGCGTGGGCCCCTCGCCCGCGGCGCAGCCCTTCGACGTCCTCCCCTTGGCGACACAGGCATCGGTCGGCGCCCCGACATTGACGTAGAGCCGGCCTGCCGCGTCGAACACGAACGGCTTCATCAGGTGCGCGCTCTCGCCGACCTTGCTTCCGTCCGGAAGCCGGATGTTGCGGGCGGGCAATCCGCTGACGATCGTTTCAACGGTGCGCGCGGGCTCGCTCGCGAGCGGCTCGAACCGGAATATCGTTTCCGCTGTGGAGCTGTAGAGCTTGTTGTCGCGGCCCATCATGAGCCCGAACGGATGGTCGAGGCCGTCGAGCAGAACCTTGGTCCGGCGGCCCGGCGGAAGCTGTGGGTCGAGCAGCAGCAGTCGGCCCTTCGACCGGCTCCACCCACCCATGTCGGCGACAACGAACAGGTCATGACCTGGCACCTGGACGATCGAGCGCGGGAATTGCAGCCCGTCCTCGGCGCTGGCGACGAGCCCCGCGCAATATCCATGGCGCAGCCCGATGCGCAGCCTCGCAAACACGAACGGCGCCTCGCCGCAGGTTTCAGCACCGACCGCATATCCGCCGCGCCGCGCCGTCTCTGCTTCGGCGAAGCCGCAAGACAGTGCAAAAAGCATCGCGGCCAGTACGGCCGCATGGACCGAAGTGCGTTGCATCATTACCCCTGCACCGCCACAGCCTCCTTGATCGCCTGCCATCTCTGGGTGTCAGCCCAGGCTGACAACTCACAGCTTTATCCTGCACTGCGGCTCAATCGTCGCACCGCCCGACTTGTCCACAGCCGCGCGTTTTCCGCCCGCAGGCGCCGCGCTAGCGTTTGCGCCGCTTTTGGGGGCGATGATGGCGGGGACGACACGGCCGCGGCTGCGCGCGCGCATTCATATGTGTGCGGCCGCGGCACTGATGGTGGGACTGTTTTTGCCGGCCGGCCCGGCCGCAGCGGTCATCAAGGGCACCCCCTCCACGCTCAGTCCGCACGTCGTCCGCATCCATGCCGGCCATATCTGCACCGGCGTTGCGATCGCGCGGCAGGTGATCGTCACCGCCCGCCATTGCGTGCGCGGCGGCATGCGCATCGTCGCCGGCCGCGTTTCGATCGGCGTTGCGGGCACGGGACAAAGCGGCACGCTCGATGACGGCCGCCGGGTCTCGGTGACGGGCGACGCGGCGATCGTGCGGCTTGCCGCGCCGCTGCCGGCGTCGGTCGTTCCGGTCAAGGTCGGCGAAGGCGACGGCGACCAATATACCATCGCCGGCTACGGCACCGCGAACGAGGCGGCCCGCGGCGCGGTCGGCACGCTGCGCGAGGCGAAGCTCGTCGCCGCCGAACCGCGCGCGCTGGTCGACCCGGGTCGCACCGGCTCGATCGGCGCCAGCGCCTGCTTCGGCGATTCCGGCGGACCGGTGCTGCGCGGCGACGCGCTGATCGGCATCATCACCCGCGCCGCACATCCGCACCCGCGCATCGCCTGCGGGCATCTCACGCGCTGGGCGCCGGTGGTGGCGAGCGACGCTTCGGCGACGACTGCCGCTACGCCCTCGGCGGAGAGCGGAACGCAGGTCGAGGAGGTGCGCCCTGCCAAACGGCGTGCAACGAGGCGCACCCTGCCCAGCAAGGTCGAGATCGCCGGTTACGATCCGGCGAGGCCCCACTAGTGCCTACTTTTCATAGAACGTGAGTCGTGATTCAAGATCGGGATGATTCCCGAGGCAAGAGAAGTCTGCGTTT
>JAIESC010000080.1 GCA_019746355.1 Xanthobacteraceae bacterium
GTGGTCTCGCGCAGGTTCGACTGGATCGCCGCGTCGATCGGCAGGATCGCGTTCTTGTCCTCGATGAAATCGCCGAGGTGTGAATCCTCCTCGTCGCCGATCGGCGTCTCGAGCGAGAGCGGCTCCTTGGCGATCTTGAGAACCTTGCGCACCTTTTCGAGCGGCATGCCGAGCTTCTCGGCAAGCTCCTCGGGGGTGGGCTCGCGGCCGATCTCGTTCAGCATCTGACGCGAGGTGCGGACGATCTTGTTGATCGTCTCGATCATGTGCACCGGGATGCGGATGGTGCGCGCCTGGTCGGCGATCGAGCGGGTGATCGCCTGCCGGATCCACCAGGTGGCGTAGGTCGAGAACTTGTAGCCGCGACGGTACTCGAACTTGTCGACCGCCTTCATCAGGCCGATGTTGCCCTCCTGAATGAGGTCGAGGAACTGCAGGCCGCGGTTGGTGTACTTCTTGGCAATCGAGATGACGAGGCGAAGGTTCGCCTCCACCATTTCCTTCTTCGCCTGCCGCGCCTCGCGCTCGCCCTTCTGCACCATGTGCACGAGCTTGCGGAACTCGGGGATCTCGAGGCCGGTTTCGCCCGCGAGCTGATGGATCTGGCCGCGGATGTCCTTGACCCTGTCCTTGTCCCTGGCGATCAGGTTTTTCCAGCCCTTGGCCGAAAGTTTCGACACGCGGTTGATCCAGCGCGGATCGAGCTCGGAGCCCTGGTAGTTCTTCAGGAAGTCGTCGCGGGCGACGCCGTAGCTCTCCGACAGACGCATCAGCCGGCCCTCGTAGCCGACCAGGCGCTTGTTGATGTCGTAAAGCTGCTCGACCAGCGCATCGATGCGGCCCTGGTTGAGCCGCAGCGACTTCACCTCGGCGATGATCTCTTCCTTGAGCTTCTTGTACTTGCGCTCCTGCGCGGGCGAGAGCGCGTCGCTCTTGAGCTGCAGCTGGATGTCCTGGTCCTGCAGGCGGCGCAGCCGCTTGAAGCTGTCGGCGATCTTGTCGAAGGTCTCGACCACCTTGGGCTTCAGCTCGGCTTCGATCGCGGCGAGCGACAGCGAATTCTCCATGTCGTCGTCGTCGAAGTCGCCGTCGCCCGGCGGGGTCTCGCCGCCCTCGCCGCCTTCTCCATCCTCGGCGTCGCCGGATTTCGCGGGCTTGGCCGCCGCGAGCGGCGGCGGGGTGGGCTGCACCGGTGCAAGCGCGGGGGCAGCGACCATCTCGCCGCCGTTGCCGACGCCCTGGCCGTCGGCGCCGGGCGCACCGCCGCTTCCCGCCGCCATGTTGTTGCCCATGTTGTTCTTGGCGTCAGGACCGGCGTAGGTCGCCTCAAGATCGATGATGTCGCGGAGGAAAACCTTGCCGCCGTTCAATTCGTCGCGCCAGATGATGATGGCCTGGAACGTCAGCGGGCTTTCGCAGAGGCCTGCGATCATCGCCTCGCGGCCGGCTTCGATGCGCTTGGCAATCGCGATCTCGCCCTCGCGCGACAGAAGCTCCACCGAGCCCATCTCACGCAGATACATCCGGACCGGATCGTCGGTGCGCTCGGCCGGCTCCTTGCCCGACGTGGTGGTCAGCGCCTTGGGCTTGGCTTCGACAAGCTCGCCGTCGCTGTCGTCGTCGTCGTCGGCGGCCTCCTCGGCCTTGCCTTCCTCGTCCTCGGCGTTGTCCTCGTTGTCGACGACGTTGATGCCCATCTCGTTGAGCATCGCGTAGACGTCCTCGATCTGGTCGGAGGACACCTCCTCGGACGGCAGAACAGCGTTGAGCTGGTCGTGGGTGACGTAGCCTCGCTTCTTGGCGAGCTTGATCATCTTCTTGACCGCCGCATCCGACAGGTCGAGCAGCGGAAGCGGGCTGTCCGGGGTCTCCGGGGTCTCTTTCTCGGCAGGGGCCGCAGCCTCCTGCTCCTTGGCCTTGGCTTTGGTCGCGACGGCAACCTTGGACGCCATTCCCTTCTCCTCAGTCACTTTCTTGGATTCAGTCTTCTGCTCGGCGGGCTTTTTGAGCTCGGTTTTGGGCTCGGTCTTCGGATCGGCCTTTTTCGCAGCGGACACCCGGGCGGCGGATGCCTTCGCAGCCGGCGCCTTCACAGCCTGCGGCGCTTTGGCAGCCTGCGGCGGCTTCGCAGCCTGCGGCGGCTTCGCAGCCTGCGGCGGCTTGGCAGCCTGCGGCGGCCTGGCAGCCTGCGGCGGCTTCGCGGCCTGCGGCGGCTTGGCGGCAGGCGCGCGGGCGCCCGGCCGGGCGGCCGCGGGCTTCTGCTTGGTCGCTGCATGACCCTTGCTCATTTCAGGGTCCTCCTACCTATAGGGACGAGTCTCGGTTTCCGGCGCCAATCGGGACGACTGGGCTTGGATCCAAAAGCGAAGACACTGAAAAATCGCTCGAATCGGGCCCACACTGTCGTCCGGGCTCCCTTAAGCCCGGCTTAACCCTGTTCAAACGCCGGTGTCCAAACCTCTATTCCCCGTTCGTGGTTGCATCCCTTGGTTGCGCAGACGCAACGCTCACTTCCTTATACGTTCATGCACTCCGTGACGACCGTCCCGAGGACAAGCCAAAGCCCTCGATTTGGGCTTCGGTCCCATCGAGGGCGGATAGCCTGTCCTGGACGTCACGAAGCCAAGCCAGATTGGCGTCGGTCGGTTCGTCGCCCAGCGCGCGCTCAGCGTCCTTGAGCTCCTTATTTAACGTGCGCTGCTTGCGATGCAAGGCAACAACATGGGCCCACCATTGGCCCACATCGTCAGGACTGGCGCCACTTCTCGCAGCCCAGTCGGCCGGGTGGGTGATGGCGGATTCGACCCGCGAAAGCACCCCCAAAAGCCCCCGCGCCGCGACCGCCGCCCGGACCGCCTCGGTATCGGGCGCCCCCGCATGCTCGTCGCCGGCCCCGGTCGCCGCATCCACAATCGCCCGGCGCAGCTGATCGGCGTCGGAGTTGAGAAATTCGAGGGCCGCGAACTCCTCGGCGTGGTGTTCCAGCAGCCAGGGGTGGTTGATGACGGTCATCAAAATCAGCGCCTCCCGCGGCGGGAGCGCCGTCCGGTGGCCACGAACGATCGGGCTGCCGGACAGTCGCGCGCTGGGCTGTGCCAACGGCTCCCGCCCGATGGGAAACCGGCTGCCGGGGCCGCGGTTCCTCTGCCACGGGCCGGACGCGCCGCGAAAATTATTGCGGAAACCGGCTTGGTAACCGCCTTGCCAAGCACTGGCGCCACGCGGCCGGTCGCCGCGATCGCGGCCGGCGCCGGGATTCATCAGCTCGCGAAGCCGCGCGGCGAAATCCTGCTGATAATACTTGCGCACCTGCTCATCGACGATGCCGCGAAGGAGCTCGGTGAGCTTGACCTCGAGCGCCGCGCGCCGCTCCGGCGTATCGAGCGACGCGGCGTCGATCTCGCGGGACCAGAGCATGTCGGCGAGTGGCCGGGCTCCGCCGAGCACGTCGGCGACCGCTTGTCGCCCGCCGGAGCGCACGAGGTCGTCCGGGTCCCGCCCCTCCGGCAGCAGTGCAAAGCGCAGGCTCTTGCCGGGGCGCAGCCGCGGCACCGCCAGGTCCGCGGCCCGATAGGCCGCGCGCTGACCCGCCTTGTCGCCGTCGAAGCAGAGGATCGGCTCGTCGGCCATCTTCCAGAGGAAACCGAGCTGTTCCTCGGTCAGCGCGGTGCCGAGCGGCGCCACGGTTGCGGGATAGCCCGCGGTCACCATCGCGATCACATCGACGTAGCCCTCGACGACGATCAGCGGGGCTCCGTCGTGCACGGCGGTGCGCGCGGCAAAGCCGTTGTAGAGGTTTGAGCCCTTGTGAAAGAGCGGGGTCTCCGGCGAGTTGAGATACTTCGCCTGAGCGTCCGGCGACAGCGCCCGGCCGCCGAAGGCGATGATCCGGCCGCGGAAGTCATGGATCGGGAACATCACACGGTCGCGGAAGCGGTCGTACGGCACCGGGATGTCGTCGCCCGCGATCAGGAGGCCCGCCTCGACCATGTCGGGCACCGGGACGCCCTGCTCGCCCAGGTGCTCCTTCAGCGCGAAGCGCTCGCCCGGCGCATAGCCCATGCGGAACTTGAGCTGCGTCGCGGGATCGAGCGCGCGGTCGGCGAGATAGCCGCGGGCCTTGGCGCCGGTGCGCGCGGCAAGCTGGGCCTCGAAGAATTTTGCGGCAAGCTCCATCACGTCATGGAGCGTCTTGCGCTTTTCCTCGCGCGCCTCCTCCTCCCTGGAGACCATCGGCAGCGGCACGCCGGCCATGGCCGCGAGCCGCTCGACGGCCTCGGGAAACTCGACGCCATCGGTCAGCATCACGAAGTCGAAGATCGAGCCGTTCTTGCCGGAGGAGAAATCGAACCAGGCCTGCTTCTGGTCGTTGACGAAGAACGACGGCGTCTTCTCCTTGTTGAATGGCGACAGACCCTTCCATTCACGCCCGGCCTTCTGCAGCTTCACGCGCCGGCCCACCACCTCCGAAACCGGAAGGCGGGCGCGCAGCTCGTCGAGGAACTGGGGCGTAAAGCGCATGGTCTACAAATTTGGGCGATCAGGGTTCTGGGCGGCCGAATCGGTTGCCCGGCGGGGTGATCATACCCTTCAATGGAGCGCGAGCGGGCGGCGGTCAAAGCCCGTTTAAGATTCGGATGGAAAGACAACGCTTTCCCACTTATCCACAGGCTGGGAATAACGTTGGGGGAACTGTCATGGCGCCAGCACCAACAACTTTCGTCCTCGTCCACGGCGCCTGGCACGGCGGCTGGTGCTGGCGGCGCGTCGCCGACCTGCTGACCGCGAAAGGCCATCGCGTGTTCGCGCCGACACTCACGGGCCTCGGCGAGCGCAGCCACCTGATGCAGCCCGGCATCAACGTCAGCACGCACGCGACCGATGTGGTCAACGTCATCAAGTGGGAGCGGCTCGCCAACGTCGTGCTGTGCGGCCACTCCTACGGCGGCATGGTGGTGTCGCTGGTGGCCGAGCAGGCGCTCGATCGCATTGGATCGATCGTGTTCCTCGACGCCTTCGTGCCTGAGGACGGCGACAGCATGGCCGACCTCACCTCGCAGGTGGTGCGCGACAACCTGAAGAGCGCGACCGAGCGCGGCGACATCAGCGTGCCGGGGCGGCCGGCGGCGGCGTTCCTGGTCAACGAAAAGGATCAGGCGTGGGTCGATTCGCTCACCGGCCCGCAGCCGATCGGCACCATGACCGAGAAGCTCAAGCTCTCCGGCGCGGTCGGCAAGGTCGCGAAGAAGACCTACGTCCGGGCTGCGGCCTATCCCAATCCGGGCTTCGACAAGGCGCTGGAGCGGGTGAAGGCGGACAAGATGTGGCGCACCTGCGGCGTGCCGTGCGGGCACGACGTGATGGTCGACATGCCGGAGCGGCTGGCGGACATTCTTATCGAAGCGGCGTAGCGGCGGGACCGCTGCCGGACGCCCTCGGCGCCATCAGGCGCAGCGGCTTCGGCCGGTCGAGACCGGCGCGCTCGCGCATCATCAGCTCGAGGAAGCCGGCAAAGACCGCGGCGGTGGCAAACCCGAACAACCCCGCTTCCGTCGCCGGAACGAGCTGACCGAAGCTGTTGATGTGCTCCTGCCGGTAGGCAATGAAGTGGGCGGAGTAGAGGAAGAAGCCGATCCAGGCGAGCCACCGCACCGCCCGGAAAAACAGCCACTTTGAAACCGCCGAATTCATAAGCGCTCCTGATCCCCCGCGGATGATAGCACCCGCGAGGGTCCTGTCAGCGGAAATCCGTCATTGCGGCTCGAAGCCCGCGTCCTTCACCGCCTTCTCGGCGATCGGCCGCTCGCGCTTGATCATCTCGGCGAACTCAGCCGGCGTGTTGGCGGCCGGCACCAGGCTTCGCGCGGTGAGATGGCGATCGCGGAACTCGGGCCTGGCGATGATCTCGCCGATGTCCTTGGAGACCTTGTCGATAATCGGCTTCGGCGTGCCGGCCGGCGCGAAGATGCCGTACCAGCTGCGCGACGGCGGGCCGTTGTAGCCGACCTCGGTGAGCAGCGGCACGTTCGGGAAGTTCGGCGAGCGGATATTGTTCAGCATCACCAGCGCCGTCATCTGCCCGGAGCGGACGTTGCCGATCACGTTGCCCTCGCCGAACAGGCCGATCGGCGTCGACCCGCTCATGATGGCATTCACCGCCTCGCCGCCGCCGCGGAACGGCACGCGCACCCAGTCGCAGCCCTTCTCCTGCTTCAGCGTCTCCATATAGAGCACCATCGGCGCACCCGGCGCGAGATAGGAGAGCGTGCCGGGCTTCGCCTTCGACGCGGCGCAAAGCTCGTCGACGTTCTTGACGCCGAGGTTGGCGTTCACCACCAGCATATGGATCAGGTGGAACGCGTTGGTGATCGGCACCACGCTGGTTTCCGGATCGAACGGCAGCTTCTTGTACAGGAACTGGTTGTAGAGAATTGCATCGGCATTGGTGATGCAGATGGTGTAGCCGTCGGGCGTGGCGTCGGCGCAGGCGCGGGTGCCGACGTTCATCGCCCCGCCGGGGCGGTTCTCGATGATCAGCGGCTGGTTCCATTTCTGGCGCAGCTCCTCGCCGAGCGCGCGCATGAAGATGTCGCTCAGGCCGCCGGCGCTGGTGGTGGTGATGGCCTTCACCGGCCGGTTCGGCCAGTCGTCGGCCAACGCAGGCGACATCACCGGTGACGCCGCGACAAGGCTGAGCGCCGCGGACAGCAACAAAGTCCGAATTGTCATGGTCGCCCGCCCTTCTCTGATCGCTTTCCGGTTCATGTGAGGCGCGGCGGTCCCGCGCCACCTCTGCCGTTATTTGACGTTGGGATAAAGCCCGGAAGCCTTGATCGCTTCAAGCGCCTCGACGCGCTCCTGTTCGAGCTGCTTTGCGAACTCGTCCGGCGTGTTGAGCACGGGCGCCAAAGCACGGCCGACCATATGGCGCTTCTGGAATTCGGGGTTCGAGGCGACCTTGGCGACGCCGGCCTGGAACTTGTCGATCATCGGCCGCGGCGTTCCGGTCGGCGCGTAGATGCCGAAGAACGTCGCCGCGAGGTGCCGCGTGTAGCCGGTCTCCTTGAACGTCGGAATGTCGGGGGCGAGCGGTGAGCGCGCGTCGCCGTCGACCGCGACGCCGACGATCTTGCCGTCACGGATCAACTGGATCAGGTTTCCGATACCGAAGATCGCGATCTGCGTGGTGTTGGTCATCATGCTGTTGATCGCGTCGCCGCCGCCTTTGAACGGCACACGCTGCAGGTCAACCCCGTGCTTCTTGTTGAACTCCTCGACGAACGCGGTCTTGGTCAGCGAGGCGGACATGTAGTTCAGCGTCTTTGGCTTGGCCTTGGCGAGGGCGGCAAGCTGGTCGAACGTTTTGACATTGGTCTGCGCGGTCACCGCGAACACCTGCTGCAGGTAGAACGCCTTGGTGACCGGCGTCAGCGCCTTCATCGGCTCGAAACCGGCGACTGGATTGATCACCGGATTGGTGACCATGGCCTCGGTGGAGATGATGCAAAATGTGTAGCCGTCGGGCGCGGCTTCGCCGCAGGCGCGCGCGCCGATCGTGCCCGCCGCGCCGGCTCGGTCCTCGATCACCACCGTACCGCCGAGGATCGGACCGAGCTCGTCGGCGACCGCCCGCATCCACACGTCGCTCAGGCCGCCCGCGCCCTGCGAGGCGATCACCCGGATCGGCCGGTTCGGCCAGTCCTGCGCGGCGGCGAACTGCGGCAGGAGCGTAAGCATCAGCAATGCGAGGATGCGATAGCAGCCGCCCATGTCGTTTCCTCCCGAAATTTTATGTTTTATCGGGCAACAATGCCGTAGGGTGCCGGGGGCGGCAAGCGGCCGGGGCTGCCTGCGTCGTCATGACCGCAGGCGTACGTCCCGAAGGCGACGTGTGCGGCAGCGCACTGGTCGCAGTGAGGGGCACTGTCCACGAATCGCGTCGTTGCGATTCCCCTCACCCCAACCCTGGCAAGCGGGAGAGGGAGCGTACCGCCGCTGCGGTCCGCACTTGAGCTCAATCGGATCAGCTATTTCAGCCAGAGCAGCAGTGGCACGTCGCGCTGCCCGGGACAGCGCATCGTGCCGCTGTAGTTGAGGTCCTTGCGCCCCTGGTACGTGCAGGTGACGCCGGCGACGACCACCGTGGCCTCGACCTGCGAGGCGCGTGTCAGCTTGAGCCGCAATTCGCCCTTCTTTTCCTCAGGACCGTCCTGGGTGCAAAGCCCGACGTGACGCATCAGGAGCGGTCCGGAAAATTCCATTCTGCCTGCATCCGTGGCGGTGAGGTCGGCGGTCAGCTCCCATTCGCCGAGCACGCCAAGCTGTCCCAGAACGTTCAACGGCTGCGACTGCGCCTGCGCGGTGTTTGCCGCCACGCTCATTGTCAGCAACAGGCCGGCTCCGATGCACCAACGGGACATGACGCGTCTCTCGGCACCTGCGGCAGGTTGGAACGATCCCGGGTCGTACTCCCGAGCGTATGCCCTCTCCCCGCAAAAGCGGGGAGAGGCAAAACGGAGCAAGCGGCTCCGACTCTAGTGTGACACGGTCTTTTGCCGTGACGCCGTCTTGCGCGCCTTCAGCGCCGCGACCTCCGGCCGCTCGGTATCGGCCTCCTTCGTCAGCGCCATCACCTTGGCGGTATAGTGCTTGGCCTTGGCGGCATCGTCCGCCTTGGCCGCGGCGTTGGCGGCGCCGACCGTGGCCGCCAGCCGATTGGGCTCCTTCTTCAGCACGGCTTCGTAGGCGACCAGCGCCTCCTTCGCCATGCCGCGGTCGAGCAGCATCGCGCCGTAAAGCTCGCGTGCCGGCGCAAGCGGACCGGGCGTCACCGGATGCTTCTCGGTCTTGTCCTCGGCATCGGCGGCAGCGCTCATGGCCTTGAGCGCCTCGTCATGCTTGCCCTCGGCGTAGAGCACCCAGGCGGTCGCGACCTGGCGCTGGATGTCGACGATCTCCGACCAGTAGGCGTCTTTTGCCTCGCGCAGCTTGCCGCTGAGCTCGGCGAGCCTGGCGATGTCGGGCTTGGCCGCAGCGGGATTGCCGGACCGCGCCGCGCCGAGCGCGCGGGCAAAGTGCGTGATCGCGTCGGCGTAGAGATACTTCGTCGATTTCGGCTGCAGCTCGGCCGCGGCCTTCCAGTCGCTGCGCTCCACCGCATAGCGCGCGGCGCTTGCCGCCGATGCATAGGGGCCGGCGAACCGGTCGACCTTGTGCTCGACGGTGATCAGCTCGTCGACCACGGCTTTCGCCTTCTTGTCCTGCGCGAGCTGCAGGTGTGCATAGACCAGATAGTCCATGCCGTGCGCCTGGTCGTGGGTCTCGCCGTCGAGCTTGGCGACGCGCGCGGATTCGGCGTTCGACTTGATCGACTCCTTCCAGTAGCCGACGCGGGTGAAGATGTGCGACGGCATGTGCTGTGCGTGCGGCGCGGCCGGCGCGATTTGCGCATAGCGCTTGGCGGCAGCAAGGCCTTTGTCGGCGATCGCCGGATAGTCGTAAAGGTGGATGAGATAGTGCGCGACGCCCGGATGCTGTGGCTTCCTCTTGAAGATCGGCTCGAGCAGCGCCGCACCCTTGAGCTGGTTGGCGTAGGTCTTGTCGGTCGGTGAGGCTGCAACGTTCAGCGTGATGGCGTAGAAGATCTGGGCCTCGTCGTCCTTCGGATAACGCTGCGCCACCTGCTCCATCGCCTTCAGATAGTTCTGCACGCGCGCGCCGTGAGCGACCTTGTCGTGGTCGGTGTACATCGCGGCCATCGCGTCGATGTAGTCGCGCTCGCGCTCGGTCTTGGCGTTGAGCGCCTGGCCTTTTTTCACGGCATCGAGGCCGAGCGGCAGGTTGCCGGCCGGCGGCGGCGCGTGCGGATTGTAGAGCAGGCTCAGCGCGATGCCCCAGTAGGCCATGGCGCAGTTCGGGTCCGCCTTCAGCACCTCCTCGAAGGTGCGTTGCGAGGCGCGATACCAGAACGAGTGCTGGTAGAGCATGCCCTGGTTGAACAGCTTCTGCGCGGCAGGCGTGCACGACGTCTCGAAGTTCACGCTGCCGAGCTGCTTGCTGGTGGGCGCGGCGACAGCCGGCTGTGAAACGCACACGACGGCGGCCGCCGTCGCGGTCATCAAACGCATCTTCATGGGTCGCTCCCGGATCAATCTGCTGTTTCAGCGAAAGGCGCCAATGCCTGATATCCAAATCGTCAGAGTAAAGGGGGCGATCGGCGCCCATCGTCACTGCGAATATGCCTGCAAAGCTGCGCCCGGCGCGGTGGGGTGTCAATACATTGAACGGATGACAGGACTGTCGCGCGTTGCCGCAGCGCCGTTGCTCGCGGATCATCCGAAGCCCTAGTGTTGCCGCAAAGGCGGAACTCCGGGAGGAACGGGTGGCGGACCACGGCATGAAAGTCGAAAAAGGTATCACGGTGCGGATGCGCGACGGGATCAGGATCTCGCTCTGCGTGTATCGGCCGGATGGACCGGGCGAGTTCCCGATCCTGTTCGCGGCCTCGCCCTATCAATACGAGATGGACGAGGTGCCGGCCTATCCGCTGTTTCTCTGGCGCGAGACCGGCCCGATCGAATGGTATGTGAGCCAAGGCTACGCCTATGTGCACGCCGACGTGCGCGGCTCGGGGCAGTCGGAAGGCGAGTTCAGTTTCATGGGGCTCGAGGAGCAGCAGGACTATCTCGAGCTCATCGCCTGGATGATCAAGCAGCCGTGGAGCAACGGCCGGGTCGGCGGCATCGGCCAGTCGTACTACGCGATGGCGCAGTGGCTGATGGCGACCTACAACCCGCCGGGGCTTGCCTGCATCATCCCCTATGACGGCCTGGTCGATCAGTACCGCTGCTCGAACTACCACGGCGGAATTTTCTGCTCCTACCGCTCGGTCTGGTACACGTCGCTGCGCGCCGACAACATGCACCGGCCGGTGAACGGCAAAGGCCGGCCGCCGATGACGTTCGACCTGGTCGGCGCGCTCACCGAGCACACGCTCGACGACGATTTCTGGAAGGAGCGCTCACCTTACTGGCGGCTCGACAGGATCAAGTGTCCG
Source organism: Xanthobacteraceae bacterium (assembly GCA_019746355.1). The sequence continues at coordinate 11,057 of JAIESC010000080.1, forward strand.
GTTTTGTCGATCGGCCACTGGGGCAAGATGGGGCTGCACCTGCGCGGCAACATCCTCGGCTATGAGGAGCTGAAGGCGCCGAAGAAGCTCGTCGTCACCGGCGCGCGCAACACCTTCGAAGCGCACAAGATGTTCGATCAGGTGGACTTCCACGAGCAGGAGTGCCTGCCATTCTACGATCTGCATTTGAAGGGCAAGAACAACGGCTTCATGGAAACCGAGCCGGTGAAGATCTTCGTGCGCGGCGCGAACGTCTGGCGCGCGGAGGAGGAATGGCCGCCAAAGCGCGCGACATATGTGCCGTATTATCTGCGCAGGGGACCGTCGGGCAGCGTGACGTCGCTCAATGACGGAGGATTGTCGGCGGAACAGCCGGCCGCGGCCGAGCCCTCCACCAGCTACACCTATCCGGACTGGGAATGGGTGAACGGCGTCGCCGTCACCGGGCCCGACGGCCGGGTCGATCCGGTGCGCCGCGTGCTGACCTTCACCAGCGCGCCGCTCGAGAGCGACCTCGAAGTCACCGGGCCGATCGTGCTGAAGCTTTATGCGTCAACGACCGCGATCGACACGCGCTTCATCGTCAAGCTCACCGACCAGCTTCCGCAAGACGAAGCCGCGCGAAAAAGCGGCGCGCAGCCCGGCTTCATTCCGGTGTCGAAGGGCTGGCTCAACGCGTCGCACCGCGAGAAGGACGAGAAACGCTCGACGTCAACCCGACCGTTCTACACCCATACCAATCCGCAGCCGCTCAAGCCTGGCGAGATCTATCAGTTCGATATCGAGGTGCTGCCGGTGTCTTACGTGTTCAAGAAAGGCCACCGCATCCGGCTCGAGATCGCCAACGGCGATTCGCCGGCGACCGACGGCGTGTTCTCCCATCCCTACCATCCGACCCTGATGGGGACAGACACGTTCCATCACGATGCCGCGCATGCTTCGTGCATCATGTTTCCGGTCATCCAATGACCGCCGTCTTGCAGTGATGCGACTTCGCCCGCGCCACCTGCTCCTGGGCGCGGTCGCATGTCTTGGCGCGACCGCAGCGGCCGCAGTCTATCTTGCCGTGCTGCTTTCCTATTCGCCGCGTTACGACGAAGACCATCCCGATCATCGCCGCTATGCGGAGCGGTTTGCGGCGCTGCGCGCCTGGCTTGATGGACAGGGCGCCGCCACGCGGGTCTCCATAGACTTTGCCGATCTCAACGGCGGCCAATGGAAGACCGTCTGTCTGTTCGGCGGCTACACCGACCCGTTGCGGGAGATACAAGCATTGGGCGCCGAGATCGACGACAGGGATCGCGCCCGACTGACGGAAGCCAGCCGGCGCGGCTTTCGCATCGGCCCGATCGAGGAGTTCGAGATTGCGATCGCCTATATCGACCGCGAAAACAAGGCGCGGTTCATTCACATGAAGTCGGGTATCGGACCGCGAGGCCAGCACTTCGAGAAATGCATCGACAGGCCGGAGACGAAAATCGTCGTTGGCCCGGATTGAGCACCGGGCTTCAAGCGTTCACTTCGGCTGCTCGCCGCTGTCCTGCACGATCTGCTGTGCGATCTTGCGCTCGGCGGCGATGAAACGCGCGAAGTCGTCGAGCCGTTCCAGCGCCGGCTCGACCGCCCGGTCGGTGTACATGCGCTTCTGGAACCCGGGCTCAGCCATGACGCGGTGCGCGTCGCGCGCGATCTTCTCGACGATCGGCCGCGGCACGCCGGCCGGCGTGAACAGGCCGAACCAGGTTGGCGGCGCGTCGTCGCCATAGGCCTCCTTCAGCGTCGGCGCATCGGGAAACAGCGGCGAGCGCGAGCGGGAGTTGACCGCGAGCAGCGTGATGCGGCCGCTCTGGATCTGCGGCACCATGTTGGAGAGGGCAAGTAACGCGATCGGCGTCGTGCCGCCGAGCACCGCGTTGACCACGTCGCCGCCGCCGCGATAGGGCACCTTCACCACGTCGATGCCCTCCTTCTTCTTCAGCTTCTCCATGAACACCGTGAGCGGGAACGAGAAGGTGGCGTAGCTCAATCCCTGCCGGGTCTCGTGACGACTCTTGGCGAGCGCGATCAATTCGGCGAGCGACTTCACCTTGAGGTCGCTGTTCACGACGACCGACAGCGTGTTGAAGAACAGGTTGGCGACCGGCTGGAAATCCTTCTCCGGATTGTAGGGAATCGTCTTGTAGAGGAATTCGTTGTAGACCGCGGGCTCGCTCGACATCACACAGATGGTATAGCCGTCGGGCGCGGCCTCGGCGCAGGCGCGCGCGCCGATGTTCTGGCCGCCGCCGGGCCGGTTCTCGACCAGCACCGGCTGGTGCCACAGCTTCGACAGCTCGTCGGCGAGCGCGCGGCTGAACACGTCGCCGCCGCCGCCGGGGGCGAGCGGGAACACGATCTTCACCGGGCGTGACGGATAGTCCTGCGCCAGCGCTGGAGCTGCGAGCGCAACGCACAGCGACGCGATCATGAGGCGGAGCATCGGCGTGGACCTCCCTGCCCGGCCGCGCATCATTGCGGCTGGATGTTGCTGTCCTTGGCGACACGCGCCGCAAAGGCGCGGTTGTCGGCAATGAACTTCGCGAACTCGGCGCGCGTCTGCACGACCGGCTCAACGGCGCGATTGAAGAAATACTTTTCGCGGAAGCCCGGCTCGCCGGTGATGTGCAGGATCTCGGCATGGAGCTTGTCGAGAATGGGCCCCGGCGTGCCCGCGGGCGCAAACATCCCGAACCACGGCGGCGGATAGTCCTCGCCGGTCGCCTCGGCGAGCGTCGGAATGCCGGGAAACAGCGGCGACCGCGCGTTGGAATTCAGCGCGATGCCCGTGACCTGGCCGGCCCTGATCTGGCCGATCATGTTCGACAAGCCGAGAAACACAATGGGCGTCGAGCCCGCGACCATCGCATTGACCATCTCGTTACCGCTGCGAAACGGTACGCGGACGATGTCGATGCCGTTCTTCCTGTTCAGGTTGTCCATGAAATAGACCAGCATGAACGAGAACGTGCCGTAGCTCAGCGTGCCGGGCTTGGACCTCGCGAGCGCGACGAGCTCCGGGATGGTCTTCACGCCGAGCGAGGAGTTGGCGGCAAGCGCATTGGCGTTGATGAACAGGTTGGCGACCGGCTCGAAATCCTTCTCCGGATTGAACGGCAGGTTCTTGAAGGTGAACTGGTTGTAGACCACCGGCTCGCCGGACAGGACGCAGAGCGTGTAGCCGTCGGGCGCGGCCTCGGCGCAGGCGCGCGTGCCGATGTTCAGCCCGCCGCCGGGACGGTTCTCCACCACGAACGGCTGGCCGAGCGACTTTTGCAGCTCCTCGGCCAGCGCTCGGGTGAAGACATCGCCGCCACCGCCCGGCCCGAGCGGGATGATGATGCGGACCGGACGCACGGGCCAGTCCTGCGCGGACGCCGCCGCGCACCCGCCGGCGGCGCAAAGAGCGAGCAGCCACGCCATCAGCCGCCGCATCATTTCCTCCGCAATTTTTTGCCGCAGTTCTTTTGCCGCAGATATTGCCGTGATTTTTCGACATCATAGCGGAACGGAAGCCACGCGCGAGACGGCAGAACGGGTGAATTCCGCAACGCTGCTGCGCGCCACTGTGGATCGCGCATTGATGCGTCCGGCAGGCGGCGATAGGCTTTCGGCGATCCATGCTCCGGTGACGCTCATGCGCCGCTTCATTCTCGCAAGCCTCGCCTGTGCCGCGCTGTTTGCGGCGCCCTTCGTCGATGCGTCCCGGGCCGATGCGTCCGCGGCATCCAATGCGCGAAGGGTGAGGTCTGGGGCGATCTCGGCTGCCAGCCAAAGACTGAGCCCTCGCCGATGGCGCGCGCGGCGAAGAAGCTGAAGGCCCGTTTCCAGAAGGCGAAGCCGGTTTCGCCGCTACCGACGGCGCCCTCACCCATGTTGGATTGACGCCGCCTGGCGTTCTCCGCGCGCTCACTGCATTTCCCGTGAGGAACGCCGCCCACCGCATCGCTCACCTCGCGGGGCGCTGTTTCGGCGCTATAGTGGCGCCAGCTTCGCGGCGGCGTTCGACAGAGGGAAAGCAGTGGCACAGGCGGGTGCACGCAAGACATTCGTGCTCATTCATGGCGCATGGCACGGCGGCTGGTGCTGGCGGCGCGTGGCGGATCTGCTGGAGGCGAAGGGGCACAAGATCTACGCGCCGTCGCTGACCGGGCTCGCGGACCGCTCGCATCTGCTCAGCAAAGACATCCTGCTCGACACGCACATCGCCGACATCGTCAACCTGTTCAGATGGGAGGATCTGACGGGCGTCTGCCTCGTCGCGCACTCCTACGGCGGCTGGCCGGGCTCGGGCGCGCTGGAGCAGATCGGCGACCGCGTCTCTTCCATTGTGTGGCTTGATGCTTTCAAGCCGGAGAACGGCCAGAAGGGCGTCGACTTCGCCTCGGAGTTCAGCCGCAAGGCGATGGAAGAAGCGGTGGCGAAAGGCACACCGGGCCGCAAGGGTCCGCCGTCCGAGGCATTCGGCGTCAACGAGCAGGATCGGGCCTGGGTCGACGGCAAATTGACCGATCAGCCGAACGGCGTCGCGGCGCAGCCGATCAAGCTCACCGGCGCGCGCGAGAGGGTCGGCAAGAAGACCTATATCCGCGCGTCGACTTATCCGCAGGCCGCGTTCGACCAGGCGCTGGCCGAGTGCAAGGCGGACCCGACCTGGAAGACGTTCGTGAACGAGAACACCGGACACGACGTGATGGTCGATCGGCCGCAATGGCTGGCCGACGTTCTGCTACAAGTGGCTTGAACGAAATCGTGTGATCAAGAGGGAGGCGACAATGACGGACAGGATCAAGACGACACGGCGCGGCGCCTTGGGCGTGATGGCGGCGGGCGCGGCCGCGGCAACCGGCGCTATCCCCGCCGCGGCGCAGGGCGGACGAAAGACCTTCGTGCTGGTGCACGGCGCCTGGCACGGCGCATGGTGCTGGCGGCGCGTCGCGGACCTGCTGGAGAAGAAGGGCCACAAGGTGTTCACGCCGACCCTGACCGGGCTCGGCGCCTGCTCCCACCTGCTCAGCAAGGACGTCAACCTCGCGACGCACTTCACCGACGTCGTCAACCTGATCGAGTGGGAGAACCTCAGCGACGTCGTGCTGGTCGGACACTCCTATGGCGGCTACATCGTCAGCGGCGTGGCCGAGAAGGTCGGCGGCAAGATCGGCTCGATCGTGTTCCTCGATGCGTTCCTGCCTGAGAACGGTGAGAGCCTTGCGGCCGGCGCCTCGCAACCGGTCAAGGACGCGATTGCGGCAGCGCTTGGCCGCGGCGAACTTTCGCTCAAGCCGGTGCCTGCGGCGGTGTTCCGCGTCAACGAGGCCGACCGCGCCTGGGTGGACGGCAAATGCACGCCGCACCCGATCGCGACGTTGACGGACAAGATCACGCTCACCGGTGCGCGCGACAGGATCGCGAAGAAATCCTACATCCGCGCCGCGGGCTATCCGAGCATCCCGTTCGACGCGGTGCTCGCGAAGGTCAAGCTGAACAGCACATGGAAGACCTACGAGATGACCGCCGGCCACGACGCGATGGTCGACCAGCCGCAGGAGCTGACGGACCTCCTGCTGCAGGTGGCCTGAACCGCAGGCCTGGTTGAAGTAACGGCCGCCGCCTGCTCCGCAACGGAGACAGGCGGCGGCCCTATTATCGCTTGGTCAAGACAATCCCGGTGCCGCCGCCTATGGGGCGTCCGTTCGCGACCGCTGATAGACGACCGCCGCCCGGAAAGCTTTGAGACGATCTTGATTTTGTCTTGAGATCATCTGTTGCGCGTCACGTTCCGGGCTACTGCGGCTCGAGCCCCGCTTCCTTGACGATCTGCTGCGCCAGCGCGCGATCCTTCTTGATGAAGGTCGCGAACTCGTCCGGCGTGCTCGCCACCGGCGCAAGGCCTCGTTCGATCAGATGACGACGCCGGAAGTCCGGCTCTGCCATGATGCCCGCGATCGTGGCTTGCAGTTTCGCGGTGATCGCCTTCGGCGTGCCGCCGGGCGCGAGCAGGGCGAAATAGGAGCGCGCGTCAAAGCTCTTGCCGGTCGCCTCCGGAATGGTCGGGATGTTGGGAAACAGCGGCGAGCGCTTGTCGCTGTCGACCATCAG
>JAIESC010000268.1 GCA_019746355.1 Xanthobacteraceae bacterium
CAACGGGACCACAGCAGCCCGTTTGCGGGGTTACCGCCCCGCAAATTTGACTTGCTCAATGGTAGGAAGTCCTACGTTGCTCAAGTGACCGCGAGCTAGCTCCACAGTCGTTTCGACGCGAGCTTCGCTCCTTCCGCCAGCGCGCCGAGCTTGGTCCAGGCGATCTCGGCGTGAACGCGTCCGCCCAAGCCGCAGTCGGTGCCGGCGATGACGTTCTCGCGGCCGACGAGCTTTGCGAAGCGCATGATGCGCTCGGCGATGAGCTCCGGATGCTCGATCAGGTTGGTCGCGTGGCTGACGACGCCGGGCAGGATCATCTTGCCGTCCGGCAGCTTGGTATTTTCCCAAAGCCGCCATTCGTGCTCGTGGCGAACGTTCCCAGCCTCGAACGAATAGCACTGCGCCTTCACCTCCAGCATCAGGCCGATGAGATGCTCGAACGGCAGGTCGTGGGTGTGCGGCCCGTGCCAGCTTCCCCAGCACAGGTGATAACGGACGCGGTCTTCGGGGATTCCCTTGAGCGCATGATTGAGCGCCTCGATCCTGACCTTGGCGAACTTGTTGACGTAGTCCTCGACGCTCATCGCCGGCTTGATCATGTCCCACCAGTCCGGCAGTCCGGGATCGTCGATCTGCAGCACGAAGCCCGCGTTCACCACGGCTAGATATTCCTCGCGCAGCACGTCGGCGAGCGCGAAGACGTATTCCTCGTCAGACTTGTAGTGCTCATTGAAGATGAAGTGATCGAGCCAGCCGGGGGCAATGACACAGAAGAACGTCTCATCCACCTTGCGCCCCGCGCGGGCGATGGCGGCCTTGAACGTGTCGATCTCCTGCGCCAGCGCCTCGCTGCTCTTGACCTTGATCGGCCCGGTGACGATCGCGCGCTCGCGCTCGGGCGGCATCGGCTTTTCGCCGGGCACGTGGAAGATCGTGCCGGTGGCGTCGAGGTCCTTGTAGAACTGCACGAACTCGTCGCGCTCGCGGGTGAACACCCGCGTCGAGGGGGGCTCGCCGGGCCTGAGCGGCCGCGTTTCGATGCCGGTGAAGTGGCGGCTGAGGTAGGCGAAATTTCGCACCTTCCAGAACTCGCCGTCGCCGATGCAGTCGATGCCTGCATCAAGCTGCTTGCGTACGACCTCGTCGATCCCGGCGTCGATCACCGCCGGTTCGACCTTCTCGCCACGGAACAGCCGCAGCGGCAGGCCTTCGCAACCGGCGGGCGTTGGAAGCCTTCCGGCATGGGTGGTGCGGATACGGTCAGTGCTGCGCTTCATGTTATTGCCCGAACTTGATGTTGGCGGCGCGGATGATGTCGCCGTAGAGCGTAGTCTCGGCCTCGATCCGGCGCGCGAACTCCTGCGGGCCGGCGAAATCGATCTGCACGAACGTCGCCTTCATCCGCTCGCGCACCGCGTCGTCCTTGGTCGCCTTTTCCAACTCCCGCGTCAGCCGCGCGATGACCGGTTGCGGCGCGCCGGCCGGCGCCATCATGCCCCACCACGGCAGCATGGTGGCCTTGCCATGGCCGATCTCGGCGAAGGTCGGCACGTCGGGAAAATCGGCCATCCGCTGCGGCGACGACACCGCGAGAGCGCGCAGCGTGCCCTGGCGCAGGGAGCCCGCGATCGACGCCGTGCTCAGCGCGGCAAAATCGATCTGCTGCCCCATCAGCGCCGCGATGACATCGCCGCCGCCGCGGAACGGCACGTGCACCATCTGGATGCCGGCGGAGCGCGACACCGCTTCCGCTGCAAGATGCAGCTCGGTGCCGACGCCGGAGCTGCCGTAGGTCATCTTGCCCGGGTTGTCCTTGGCCTTCTGGATGATGTCGGCCGCCGACTTCAGCGGCGAGGCGGCATTGACCACAAGCCACACCGGCTGCACCGCGACCACCGCGATCGGCACGATATCCTTGCGCGGATCGTACGTGACCTTGTCGTTCATCAGCGGCGCGATGGTGATCGGCGCGGCCGTCGTGAACATGATGGTCGCGCCGTCGGCCGGTGAACGCGCGACCGCGGCGGCAGCAATCTGGCCGGCCGCGCCACCCCTGTTCTCGACCGTGAATGACTGGCCGAGGCTCTGCTGCAGGCGTTCGGAGAAAATCCGCGCCAGGATGTCGGTCGCGCCGCCCGCGCCGAACGGAACAATCACCTTCACCGGTCCGGACGGATAGGATTGTGCGGTGGCGGCTGTTGCGGCCATCAGGCTCGCCAGCAGAACGCCGGCCGCCGCACGCAAACACCGGTGTGTCGGCACGCCTCCCATCATCGCATCCTCCCGCTTCGCTTTTCTGTGCGCGATTATCCGGTCGGCCATCCGGCGCGACAAGTGGCGGGCGATGCATCACGCGCACGCCTCGGTCGCACCCACGAGTGGGACGCGGGTGGGACACAAGCCGGAACGGCCGTGCTATGGTGCCCGGAAACAAGGAACTTCAATCTCATGGCAGGCAATATCAATCCGAACCCCTTCACCACCCGGCCCGAGATCGACGGCACATTCGGCGTCGTCGCCTCGACCCACTGGATCGCCACCGCGGTCGGCATGGGCACGCTGGAACGGGGCGGAAATGCGTTCGACGCGGCGGTCGCGACCGCATTCACGCTTCAGGTGGTCGAGCCGCATCTGAACGGTCCGGGCGGCGACGTGCCGGTGATTCTCTATGACGTGAAGAAGGGCAAGCCCGAGATCATCTGCGGCCAGGGGCCGGCACCGGCCGGCGCGACGATAGCGCATTACAAGCGCGAAGGCCTCGACATGGTGCCGGGCACCGGCCTGCTCGCGGCCTGCATCCCGGGCATGTTCGACAGCTGGATGATCCTGCTGCGGGACTACGGCACGATGAAGCTTGCCGACGTGCTCACGCCGGCGATCTCCTATGCCGAGCACGGCCACCCGCTGGTCGAGCGCGCGAATGCCACGATCAAGACCGTCGAGAAGCTGTTCCGCGAGCACTGGCCGACCTCGGCGGCGATCTATTTCCGGAACGGCAAGCCTGCGGAAACCGGCCAGCTGTTCACCAACAAGGTTCTGGCCGCGACCTACACGCGCGTGCTCAAGGAAGCGGAAAGCGCGGGCTCCGACCGCGTCGCGCAGATCGAGAAGGCGCGCAAAGTCTGGTCGCAGGGTTTTGTTGCCGAGGCGATCGACAAGTTCTGCCGTACGCAGAAAGTCATGGACACCAGCGGCACGCCGCATTCCGGCGTGTTGACCGGCGAGGACATGGCGAAGTGGCAGGCCACGATCGAGCCGCCGCTCACCTACGACTACGGCCGCTACACCGTCTGCAAGGCGCCGTGGAGCCAGGGGCCGGTGACGCTGCAGCAGCTCGCGCTGCTCAAGGGCTTCAACCTCGACGGCACGGACGTGGTCGGACCGGACTTCATCCACCTCGTCGTGGAATGCTCGAAGCTCGCTTATGCCGACCGCGAGAAGTTCTACGGCGACCCGAAGTTCGTCGATGTTCCGTTCTCTACCCTGCTCTCCGATGCCTACAACACCGAGCGCCGCAAGCTCGTGAGCGACAAAGCCTCGCTCGAGCTGCGTCCGGGCTCGGTCGAGGGCTTCGGCGCGATCGTCAAGCTCAAGCCCGGCGCCAAGCTCGTGGCCGGCATGGGCGCGGGCGAGCCCACCGTGGGCCGCATGGGCGAAGTGGTCGGCGACACGGTGCACTTCGACATCGTCGACAAGGCCGGCAACATGGTGACGGCAACGCCGTCCGGCGGCTGGCTGCAGTCGTCGCCGGTGATTCCGGAGCTCGGCTTCTGCCTCGGCACGCGGGCGCAGATGTTCTGGCTGGAAGAAGGCCACCCCGCCTCGCTCGAGCCCGGCAAACGGCCGCGCACGACGCTGTCGCCGACGATGGCTCTGAGAGATGGCGATGCGTATCTCGCCTGGGGTTCGCCCGGCGGCGACCAGCAGGACCAGTGGATCACCCAGTTCTTCCTGCGCCACGTCCACGCCGGCATGAACCTGCAGGAGGCGATCGACGCGCCGGCCTGGCATTCCGAGCATTTCCCGATCTCGTTCTGGCCGCGCACGGCACGGCCGGGCGTGCTGCAGATCGAGAAGCGCGTTCCCAAGGAAACCCGCGACGAGCTCGCAAAGCGCGGGCACATCATCGAGGTCGAGCCCGAATGGTCAGAAGGCCGCCTCACCGCCGCGTCCAAGGATGGGCCGCGCCGGAAAGCCGCGGCCAATCCACGCGGGATGCAGGGTTACGCCGCGGGACGCTGAACCAGCCGCCACGGTGTGACGTTGCCCGCACTTGCGGCCGCGCGCCTGCTGGCCAACAATCGGCCAAAGCTGCCCTGAATGAGAGCAGCGAATGGGGAGCGAAGCGTGGAACCGGTCATCGTCGCGGACGGCGCGAGCAAGCTTTTCCTCGACGGCACAGTGGTCGCGTTCCGCCAGCTCAACCTCGAAGTCAGACGCGACGAGATCCTGTGCATCGTCGGCCCCAGCGGCTGCGGCAAGACCACATTGCTGCGCTGCATCGCCGGCCTCACCGAGCTCAGCACCGGCTCGCTCTCGGTGCACGGCAAGCCGGTCGCCGGCCCCCCCGACGGCGTCGCCATGGTGTTCCAGCACTTCGGCCTGCTGCCGTGGAAGACCGTTTATGACAACGCGGCCTTCGGCCTCGCGATGGCCGGCGCACCGTCTGCGACCATCAAAGAGCGCGTGATGCACTATCTCGAGCTGGTCGGGCTCACCGGCTTCGAGAAGCACTATCCCTATCAGCTCTCCGGCGGCATGCAGCAGCGCGTCGGGCTGGTTCGCGCGCTGGCGATGAATCCTTCGGTGCTGCTGATGGACGAGCCGTTCGCGGCGCTCGACGCGCAGACCCGCGAAATCCTCCAGGAGGAGCTGCTGCAGCTCATGGAGCGTCCGGAGGAGCGCAAGACCATGGTGTTCATCACCCATTCGATCGACGAGGCAATTCTCCTGGGCGACCGCATCGCGGTGATGAGCGCGCGGCCCGGCCGCATCAAGGAGATGCTCGACGTGCCGTTCGGCCATCCGCGCGACGCCAACGCGCTGCGCGCCGATCCGCGCTTCGGCGAGATGCGCGCGCACATCTGGAAGCAACTGCACACGGCCAGACCGCAGCAGACGCGGCCGCCGCGGGAGGTCGCATGAGCACGGTCGGGCACACCGGCACGTCGGCCGCCGACCTGCAAGCCGACATCGCCGGCGACCAGAAGCGCGCCGAGCAGGTCGCGGCCGCGCGCCGGCGCAAGGCGGCGACCCAGAACCTCATCATCCGCCTGGTCTCGCTCGCGATCTTCCTCACGCTCTGGCAGATCGCGGCATGGAATGTCGATCCCGTCCTGTTCACCTCGCCGTGGAAGGTCGCGGTCGCCGCCGTCGACATGCTGCGCACCGGAGAGCTGTGGGCGTCGCTCTGGCCGAGCCTGCTTGTGCTGCTGATGGGGCTGTCGCTCGCGATCGCGTTCGGCACGCTGTTGGGACTGGCGCTTGCCCGCTTCCGCATCATGGACGTGGGGCTCACCGTCTACATCACGTTCCTTTATTCGATCCCCTCGGTCGCGCTGGTGCCGCTGATCGTGCTGTGGGCCGGCTACGAGACCACCGCGAAGGTGATCATCCTGTTCCTGTTCGGCTTCTTCCCGATGGTGATCAACACCTATCAGGGTGTGAAGGCGGTGGACCCGAAGCTGCTCGAGGTCGGCCGCGCGTTCCGCTGCTCGGAGCGGCAGCTCTGGGCGAACATCGTGCTGCCCGGCGCGCTGCCGTTCATCGTCACCGGCATCCGCCTCGCGGTCGGCCGCGGCATGATCGGCATGGTGCTCGCCGACCTCTACACCGCGATCTCCGGCATCGGCTATCTGATCGTGCGCACGGCCTCGACGTTCCAGGTGGACCGGATGTTCGTGCCGATCGTAACGCTCGGGCTTCTGGGCGTGACGCTGACGGCACTGCTGCGGCTTGCCGAGCAATACATCGCGCCGTGGACCAAGGCGGGGCAGGAAGACTAGCGGAGTGTTCCTGCTCGCGTGGCACGTCACCCCGCGGACACAGGATTTCCTGCCTCAGGCCCAGACCGCCGCGCCGGCTGCCGTATCCCGCTGATGTTTCGGGCCGATTCAGAGGCGTCCTGCGATCGGGGGAACCCGTGGCCCGCGCACGCGCTGTGACCAAGCGCACACCCCGCCCGGCGGGCCATGCTCTATCAAATCATGAGGAGAACCGTCTTTTCGAACCACCCGGCCCTGCCGGGCGACCAAGGTCTTAAAGTCAGGTGATTGCCATGCCGATTTTCAAATTCGTCGCGGTGACCGGTGTCGTCCTGTTGGGACTTCTGTTCGTGGCCGACGCCATGCTCACCCCGAGCGGGCCGCTGTTCACCAACGATACGGAAGGCCTGACGCGCGCCGAGCCAAAGCAGAAGCAGGCGAAACGCCTCGAGCCAGCCGAGGCGCGGGAGGCTCCGCGGCCGCGCGCACCGTCGCTGTTGCAGATCGACGCCGAGAAGGCTGAGCCTGCACAAGACGAGACCGTGCGTTACGAGTTGCCGCAGCCCGTCCTTGCGGCGCCTGCGCAAGCGCCGGCCCAACTCCCTGCCCCGGCCGTCATCGCGGCTCCAGCTCCGGTCGCCGCGCTCGTGCCCACGCCGGCCCCCGCGCTCGCGCCGCTCCCCGCCGCGATCGAAGCGACCGCATTGATTCCGGTCACGCCGGTGGACCCCGCTGCGTCAGCCGCAATGGCCGAGGCTGAAGCTCCGAAGATTGCGGCTGCGACGGTCGAGCCCGCGAAGAACCAGACTGCGAAGACCGAAGCTCGGCAGATCAAGACCGCCAAGGTCGAAGCCGCCAAGGTCGAAGCGGCCAAGGCCGAACCGGACAAGGCCGAACCGGACAAGGCAGAATCTGCCAAGCTTGAAGTGGCGGCACCAGCACCGCAGGCGCCCAAGCAGCAAGCCGAGCGGCCTCGTCCGCTGGCTCCGGCTCCGGTTGCAACCGCGAAGGTGGAAACCGGCAGCACCGAGGCTGCCGGCTTTGGTGAAACCAGGCGTGCCGCGAGCAATCGTGAGGGGAACAAGCGCGAGGTGGCTGCGACCGAAACCCGCCAGGCCGCGCCGACGCAGAAGGTGCGCAAGCCGGTGGTGCGCAACCACGACAGAGACCGCCGTTACGCCGCGTATCGCGGTGGGGATGCACGGGAGCACGTCCCGACCGTCGAGAACGGGTATGCGTATGGCGTGCGGCCCGGGTCGCAGCGCCGCGAATGGCAGCGGCCGTGGGACGGCGATTTCAGCCAGCACCGCTTCCGCTTCTGATCAGGAGCCTGTGCCGCGACGCGTGACGTTTCGCGCGCCGCGTGCAGGACTGAGCGCGAGCTCAACTTCAACCCTGCCGGCAGCGCGGCCTCGAGCGGGACGAGTGGGCGGGCCTCGGCCCACCGGATCGCTCGCACCGCGATGCCACAGCGCACAGCCACCCGGGTCCGGCCTTCGGCCGGCCCGAGTGCAAGCTTGTGCAGACGGTTGCCGTCTTCCTATTCTCCCGAACATGCCGATTGGCACGGGATGTCCGCGCCACAAAAGAAACGTTCCCGGGAGGACCTGACATGCCGCGAACCTTCAACCGCCGCTCCGCGCTCGCCGCCATCGGCCTCTCGCTCTTCGCAACATCCGTGCAGGCGCAGGACTTCCCGAGCCGGCCGATCACCATCATGGTGGGCCTCGCCGCGGGCGGCATCACCGACATCACCGCGCGGCTTTATGCAGAAGCGGTGTCGAAGATCACCGGCCAGCGCGTCATCGTCGAGAACAAGACCGGCGCGGGCGGCGGGGTCGCAGCCGCGGCGGTGCAGAACGCCGCACCGGACGGCTATACGCTGCTGGTGTTCTCCGGCTCGCAGCACGCCACCGTGCCGGCCGCCGGCAACGCGACCTACGAGCCGGTGAAGGGATTTGCGCCGGTCACGTTCCTGTTCAACAGCGTCGTGGTGCTCACCGTGCCGGGCGACAGCCCGGCGAAGACCATGAAGGAGCTGCACGAGCTCGGCCGCAAGAAACAGGGCGGCCTCACCTTCGGCACGCCGGGGCTCGGCTCGCCGTCGCATCTGCTCGGCGCCAAGATTTTGCTCGCCGACAAGGTGCCGTTCGAGACCGCACATTACCGCGGCGGCTCGCCGATGATGGCCGACCTGATCACCGGCCGCGTCGACTTCAGCTGGCCGACGCTGTCGACCTCGCGCGGCTATCTGGCCGATGGCAAGCTGCGGGCGCTGGCGCTCGACGCCGACAAACGCTGGGACCGCTTGCTGGACGTGCCGACCCTCGACGAGCTGGGCTACGGCACACAGAAGGTCGCGAGCTGGTTTGCCCTCGCCGCGCCAGCCGGAACGCCGCCCGCCGTGGTCGGCAAGCTCAACGAGATTTTCATCAAGGCCTCGCAGGACCCGGAGCTCAAGCGGCGGACGGAGGAGAACGGGACGCCGCTCGCCACCAGCACGCCGCAGCACATGGGCAAGGCGATGGAGGAGGAATGGCAGACCATGCAGCAGCTCGCGAAGGTGCTGAACCTGAAGCCGCAATGACAGCTCGCATGGAATTGTGTGATCTGGAAATTGTGTGATTTGGAAATGGCGTGATGAAGCGAAGCAGCAGCACGAAGATCCTCACCACCCATGTCGGCAGCCTGCCGCGGCCGGACGGCACCGACCGCGCCGGCAACGAGGACGACGCAACGATCCGCGAGATGGTCAAGGGCGTGGTGGCGCGGCAGCGCGACGTCGGCATCGATGTGATCAACGAGGGCGAATACACCAAGGGCGGCGACTGGCTCTCCTATGTCGACAACCGCTTCGGCGGCTTCGAGGCGCGGCCGCCCGCGGGCGGCACGCCGGTGATCCTGCAAGGCAAGGACCGCGAGGAGTTCGCCGACTTCTACCGCTACGCCACGCAGCGCGGCTCGCTGTTCTACGAACCTGCGGGCCAGATCAAGCAGGCGCGGCCGCACTGGGTCGCGACCGCGCCGGTCACCTATCGCGGCGGCGAGGCGCTGAAAAAGGAGATCGACATCTTCCGATCGGTCGTTGGGCCGGACAGCGAGGCGTTCATCACCACCACCGCGCCGGCGAGCCTCGAGCCCTATCGCCGCAACGAGTATTACAAGACGCAGGAGGAGTTCATCTTCGCGCTCGCCGAGGCGATGCGGACCGAGTACCGGACCATCGTCGAGGCGGGCTTCATCCTGCAGATCGACGACGCCTGGCTGGTGGCGCTCTGGGACCGCATCGGCATCGCCATGGGGCTCGATGCCTTCCGCAGGTACTGCGAGATGCGGATCGACGCGCTGAACCACGCGCTGCGCGATCTGCCGGAGGACCGCATCCGCTATCACCTGTGCTGGGGAAGCTGGCATGGGCCGCACGCCCACGACATCGAGCTCGAGAAGATCGTCGACCTGATGCTCAAGGTGCGGGCGCAGGGCTATCTGATCGAGGCGGCAAACGCACGGCACGAGCACGAATACGCGGTCTGGGAGCGGGTGAAGCTGCCGGCGGGGAAAATCCTGATCCCCGGCATGGTCTCGCATGCCACCGATGGCATCGAGCATCCGGAGCTGGTGGCGCAGCGCATCCGCCGCTTTGCCAGGATCGTCGGTCCGGAGAACGTGATCGCCGGCACCGACTGCGGCTTTGGCGGCCGCACCCATCCGCAGATCGCCTGGGCCAAGCTGCAAGCGCTGGCGCAGGGCGCGGCGCTCGCCGGAAAAGCGGGGCTCTGACCCCTCCTCTCAGGGCTTGTTGAGGCTCGCAGCGAACGAAATCTTGCCGACGATCGACGCGCTGCACCAGTTGGAGCGGAGCCCCAGCGGGTTGGCCGCCGACGGCGCGCCGCCCGGCGTCGCGCCGGTGTCGCCGGTCACAACGAAGCACTCCTCCTTGGACAGGTTGGAGTCGTAGTAGCGCAGGTCGAAGGTGACGTGCTTGTAAACAAGACCCGCGCCGATGTTCCACGCCCAGAAATCCGGAACGTCGACGCCGCGGTCGTTGATGCCGAAGCGATGATGACCGAGCTCGCCGCTCGCATAGGCAAGCCAGCCGGGCAGCGGCGTGACCGGAGTCTTGACGATTGCCGTGCCCGACAGCCAGGTCTCGCTCGCCCCCGAATTGATGAAGTCCGGCGCGTAGGCGGCGTGGCCGATCAGCACGAGGTTGTCGTTGACGGCCCAGACCGGGCGCGCCTGGACTTCCCAGTAGTCGAAGCGGCTGCTGATGCTGGTCAGGGGGATCACGCTGTTCGGGAAGTGGTAGTAGTTGGCGCGGACCTCGAACACGACGGGCCCGACCGGACGCCGGTAGCCCGCGTAGAAGTCGAGCGCGACGGGCGAGTCGAACGGAATGTCGAGCGTCGTCGCCTGCAGGCCGACGTAAAGGCCGTCATAGACCGGACGGATATAGAGCGTGCCCGAGGGACGCCGGTTGGAGACGCTGAAGCCGCGATAGTTGAAGTCGTTGGTGGCGGATCCGCCGTACTCCAGATCCCACTTATCGGCGAACGGTTTTGGCGGCGATGCCGGCGGCGCTTTCGCCGGAGGCGCTCCATCTGCCGCCAGCGCATGCGATGCCGAAACAATGAGCGCAACAAGCCCGCAGACTACGCCCCGCCCCATGCCCCTCCCCCCGACCTTGCCGAGAGTAGAGAAGATGGAGGCGCAGGGAAACGGGATTCGCGCCGCCGGATGGCGCGATCGCGGTGCGAGGGCCGGCGCGGCGGCTTGCGCTGACCACCCGCCATAGCCCGCGCGGTGGGCCGCCGGAGCATCGGTGCGGGCCGCTGTGACTTTTCACACTCCGCGGCGGCGCCTTGGGCCCGCGTGTGACGTTTCACACTTCAGTCCCGGCGCCCCGCGCGTACCGTACGGGCCAACGAAGGGCGGTTCCTTCGGGCGGCAACGGGGGCACTCCAATGTCACACACGATCTTCAGGACCAGCCAGGACCTCACGGCCCTGCATTTCGACGTCTCCGGCCATTGCTACCGCGCGCTGGCGAGCGAAGGGAGCGGCCAGCGCGCGCACCATTGGTGGCCGCGCCGGACCCTCGTGCCGCAATCGCTCCACTCGGCGGCGCGGCACGCCGAGCAATCTGCCCATGGCCGGGCGCCGCAGAGCCTGCGCGAACAGGGCAAGCCCGGCACGTTGCTCCCGTTCCTTTCCCTGCTGCTCGGCATCGCCGTTTCGGCCGATGTGGGTCGCGCCAGCTAAGGCCCATACCGGTCAACGAATTTCAGCACGTAAACATTTGGTCCCGGCCGCTTCTGGCGGCCGGGACTGTTTTAAGGGGTGGCCTTTGCGCATCTGCGCGGCTCGCGCTGGCGAGCGAAGCGAGCGGCCAGCGCGAGCACCTGGTAATGGCCGCGCCGGACCCTCGTGTCGCTAACGCTCCACTCGGCGGCGCGGCTCGCGCTGGCGAGCGAAGCGAGCGGCCAGCGCGAGCGCCTGGTAATGGCCGCGCCGGACCCTCGTGTCGCTAACGCTCCACTCGGCGGCGCGGCTCGCGCTGGCGAACGAAGTGAGCGGCCAGCGCGAGCACCTGATAATGGCCGCGCCGGCCCCTCGTGTCGCTGCTAACGTTCCACTCGGCGGCGCGGCCGCGCTATCATCGGACTCGTATCAGAGACAGGAGGACGCGATGGCCGAGAAGAAAGTGCCCTATCAGGTCAACGGCAGATCATTCGAGGGCATGATCATCTACGACGACAGCGTGAAAACGAAACGCCCGGCGATCTTCGTGCAGCCCGACTGGAAGGGCGTCTGCGCCGACACCATCGCCCAGGCGAAGACCGCTGCGGGCAAGGACTACGTCATGCTGATGGCCGACATGTTCGGCGCAGGCTACGGCGACAAGCCGAAAACACGCGAGCAGCTCGCCGCCGGCATGAAGGCCGTGCACAACGATCTGCCCTTCACCATCGCCTGCGGCGGCGCCGCCTATCAGGCGCTGCTGTCCGAGGCGGACAAGCTCGGCCTCGTCGATACCAGCAAGCAAGCTGCGATCGGCTTCTGTGCCGGCGGCGGATTCGCGCTCGAGCAGGCGCGCGCCGGCGCCGACTTCAAGGCGACCATCGTGTTCCACGTCACCAATCCCAATCCCGTCGTTCCCGGTACGCCGTGCAACATCAAGGGCCGGGTGCTGGCGATCCACGGTCGCGCCGATCCGGTGACGCCCAAGCCGATGATGGATGCGCTCGAGGAGGAGCTGACCGGGGCCAAGGTCGACTGGCACATCGTCACGTTCGGCCGCGGCGTGCATTCGTTCTGCGATCCCACCGCCGACAATCCGGCGGCGACCCAATACGACGAGAAGCTCTGCCGCACGTCCTACATGCTGATGCGGGATTTCTTCGCCGAGACGCTGTGAGTACGGCTCGCGTACCAGCGCGTTCACGCGCGTCTTCGACGCGCTATGGGCGAGCCACCGGCGCGGTTATGCCGAGCGGCCCGCGCGGGCTTGTGCCGCCATCGCGCCACGACGCGTGTGCGTTAAGCCCGGCGGCGGGTCGGCCGCCGGGCAGATGGTGTCAAATCCATCTCAATGGTGATGCGCCGAAACGCTTTTCGCCCATGCGGACACGAGATCGCCCGGCGCCGCGTGGCCGATGTCACCCAGGCTGAGAATACCGGTCATCCGCTTGTTCTTGTTGATCACCGGCAATCTTCGGACCTTCAGTGTTTCCATATGCCGGATCGCCTTCCCAAGGTCGTCATCCTCGGCGCAGCAGTGAATGCCCTTGGTCATCACCTCCCGCGCGGTGGTGCGATTCGCATCGAAGGCGCTCTGTGCCAATCCTTTGCAGACGATATCCCGGTCCGTCACCATACCGATCAGTTGATCGTTCTCGCCGATCGGAATGGCACCGATGTCATGTTTGCTCATCAATTTCGCAAGTTCGATGACGGGGGTGTCCGGGCCGACCCATTCCACGCCCTTGTGCATCGCGTCTTTGACTTTCATGGCGGACCTCCATTGCTCGAGTTGGACGCACTCGAGTAAACGCAGCGCCCCCCGCCTTGGGTTTCAACTATACAACATGCCGGCCGCCGCGACGCCGTTCGCGCGACATTTTTGGTGGTTGTGCGGGACCGCCTCGCCTCCCTATTGTGTTCCCAGAACAATGACGCGGCCGGCTTGCGCCATGTGCCGCAAGGCATACGGGAGGAATGGACGATGCCGATGACGTTTTGCCGCCAAGTTCTGCTGCTTGCTGCAGCCGCTGTTGCAGCGGTCGCCGCCACAGGTCCGGCCGCCGCGCAAAGCTGCCCGGCGATGCGAAAGATCAATGTCGGCGTCTCGGTCGCGCCGCCCAACGTGGTTCACACCTCGCCCTATGTGGCGAAGGAGCTCGGCTTCTTCGCCAAGCGCTGCATCGACGCCAACATCATCCAGTTCGAGGGCGGCCAGTCGCAGACCTCGAACGTGGCCGCGGCGCAGGGCTCGGCGATCGTCAGCGTCAGCGACGTGTCGATCGGCCGCGGCCTCAAGGTGCAGCAGATCTGGGGCCTCGCCCCGCGCATGCCGCAGGCCTACATGGTGCCGGGCGAGATCAAGGCCGCGGCCGATCTCAAGGGCAAACGGTTGTCGGCGACCGGCGGCGGGGTCGGCGGCTTCAACTGGCGCATGGGCCGCGCCGTGCTGAAGTCGGCCAATCTTGATGTCGGCGACGCCCAGTTCATCCCCTCGCCGACCGCGGGCCGCCTGCCCGGCCTGGTCGCAGGCCAGATTGACGGCGTGGCGCTGCACCCGGAGGACGTGTTCCTCGCCAGGCAGCAGAAGCCGAGCCTGCACACGCTGGTGCAGCTTGTCGAGCTGATGCCGCTCTACATGTTCAACGCCTACGGCGCCTCGACCGAATGGATCGCGCGCGACCGGGCGCTGCTGCGCGACACGGTGGCGGCGATGATCGAGGCCAACCGCGCGATCTACCGCGAGAAGGACAAGGTCGTGCCGGTCATCGTCGAGGCAACCAAGAAGCCCAAGGACGCGGTCGAGTTCGCGATCGACAGCAACATCAAGAACTGCGTGTGGTCGGTGAACACCGGCTTCGACCCCAAGCGTACGCAATGGACAATCGACAACAGCGTCGCCAACGGCGACATCGAGGAGGCGAAGAAGCCCTCGGTGGAGCAGGTTTCCAACATCAAGCTCGCCGAAGAGGCGATGGAATTGGCCGGCGGACGGGTGACGATCGGCAAGTGTACGGAATAGCCGTTGTCGTGGCGGCATCGATGCGTCGGCTAGAGCGCAAATACTACAGGCTCGACTGGACGATGGGATTTCAGTACTCGCCGTTGCGAGTATGGATGAACGAAGAACATCTGAGAAAGGGTTTCCCAGCAGACGCTGCAAAGCCTTTCCACGGCCTCCTGTTCTCAGAGCCGCCGAAGATCGCCTTCGACCGCGTCAAGAGGCGACGCGGTCCGCTGACCGATATACAAGCGATCATGCTCGGGATCTGGCTCGTTTCGGATCGCGTGAAGACCCTGTTCGAACGCATTGATCCCGAGGGCTTTGTCTTTGTGCAAGCCGAGGTCGACTACAGCAACTTTGATGCGCCTGGTCCCGGCTTTTGGTTTTGCGATACGACACGCTTGCTGGACTGCGTGGATGAAAAGCGCTCAAAAATCATTTGTCAGGAAGACATCCCGTGGACCAATTACATCACTTTCATCGATGTGAAGATGCTGCCCGACGCTGTAGGCAAAGCTCACGCCTTTCGTCTCGAGAAGTCTTCCCTGGTGCAGGTCGTGGATGATGTCCTTGTCGATGCAGTCAAGGCTGAAAGGCTGAAGGGGTTCCATTTTATTCCGCTGCAACAGCCTTCCGCGAGAAAGCCGGCTGCGCCACGAAGTCCTAGCGGACCCTGGGAGAGGTCGGAAAATACCGCTGTCAGTCATGGACCTGACCGACGCACATATCACCGGATCGATGTACACCGGAACAGTTTTTCGGGCGCGCCCCTCGCGATTTGGAAAAATGAAAGAAAATTGCGGCACGGCCTTCGCTGGGACCACACCAAGCCTTTCGGCAGTCTCGCATTTTCTGAACTACCAGAGATCGGGTTCGACCGCTGGAATCGGAACGGCCCTTTGCGCGACGCATATCCGATGATGCTCGATATCTGGCTGGTGTCGGATCGGGTCAGGGCACTTTTTGAGCGTCTTGATCCGCAAGCGTTTGCTTTTGCGCCGGCCGAAGTTGACTACAGCAATTTTGAGAAGCCCGGACCGGCTTTCTGGCTCTGCCACATTGTCCGACAACTGGATTGCGTGAACGAGGAGGCGTCTTTTATCAATTATCATAGGAGACAGTATCTTTCTCTCCTCAAGGCGCAAATGCGCCCTGAGATTGTCGGATCGGCGCACGCGTTTTTCCTGCAACGTTCTGTTTCCATGAAAATCGTCGACGACGTC
This sequence comes from Xanthobacteraceae bacterium, assembly GCA_019746355.1. The sequence continues at coordinate 15,452 of JAIESC010000268.1, forward strand.
ATCGTAAATTCGATCAAGGCCGAAAACATTACCGGCTTTCACATCACAGCGATTCCAGAGCCCTAAGTGAGCATGATGCGCTGCGTCATTGTACCGTTCAAAAAATCAACCGAGAGGTAACTCCAATGAACGAACAGCCCCGCCGCCCGCTCGGGCCGCAGCCCTGGCCCGTTGTCCGCGACAAGCTCGACCAGTCGCTGCCGTTCGCCAACATGCGCGACACGCCGTATTACCGCGACTGCGTCTGGGAGCAGTTCTCGGCGGGCGAGTACAAGCGCCGCTACGATTCACTGCGCGCCAAGATGCGCGACCACAAGCTTGACGCGGTGATCGTACCGGGCGGCCCGAGCCACTGGAGCTTCGGCGCGGGCATGACCTGGCTCACCGGGCACTGGGAGTGGCACGCGCTCTGCTGCTACGTGCTGGTGCCGCGCGACGGCGAGCCGACCATGATCTACTCGATGGGCGGCACGCATGCGGAAGCGGTGCGGCGGCACGTCGAGGTCGCGGTCAAGGACGTGCGCCACAGCCGCAACGGCCAGTACGCGATGGTGATGGTGGAGCGGCTGCGCGAATTGAAGCTCGAGAAGGGCCGCATCGGGCTGATGGAGATCGACCCGCGGCATGGCGACTACCTGCCGGTCAACCAGTACAACACGCTGCGCAAGGAACTGCCGGATGCGGAGCTCGTCTTCACCAAGAACTTCCTGCACGAGCTCGTGGTGATCCACTCCAGGGAGGAGCTCGACTGCGTGCGCAGGGCCGGCGTGCTCTGCGAGCGCGCGATGGAGGCGATGGCGGCGCGCGCCAGGCCCGGCGTGAAGGAATACGAGATCAAGGCCGCGGCGGCGGCCGCCATCATGGACGGCGGCGGCGACATCGACTTCCTCATCATCGGCTCGACGCCGATGGACAATCCGGCGCTGATCTTCGGCAACCCGCGGCCCTCGTCGCGCGTGCTGAAGAAGGGCGACCTGATCAACATGGAGATCGCCGCGGGCTATCGCGGCTACACCGCGCAGGTCGGCTCGCCCATCACCTTGGGCCCGCCGACCGACATGGTGCGGAAGTTCTGGGACGAGATCACGCTGCCCGGCTACAAGAAGATCGTCGCCGAGATCGCGCCCGGCAAGAACGCCACGGCGATGCAGGAGGCGAGCCGCTTCTTCCGCGACAAGGGCGTGCAGTCGCGGCCGACGCAGTGCCACGGCATCGACATCGTCACCGACAACCCCCATGTCTGCTCGGACCACATCGGCGGCGTCGAAAGCGACATGCTGTTGAAACCCGGCATGATCATCATGGCGGAGCCGAACCCGATCACGGCGGACGGCATGTTCGGCATCTTCCTCGGCCACACCTTCATCGTCACCGAGAGCGGTCACGAGGTGGTGGACCAGTTCCCGCTGGAGATCGCCGTGGCAGGGTAGCCCGCCGTGCCCCGGATGCAGCGCAGCATGTAGCGAAGCGAAATGATGCGCTGCTGATCCGGGGCCGTTCCGGACGCTAAGGCTGCAACTGGTCAGCCAGATCCTTCCATTCCGGATTGTTTTCGTCGACGAGCCTCAATTTCCATGCTCGTCGCCAGCGTTTCAGCACATGCTCACGGACGCGAGCTTCCGCGATCGATGAATACTCCTCGACATGAACGAGCAGCACGAGGCCATGGGTCTTGGAGAACCCTGGCGTGCCTTTGAGGCGATGTTCGGCCAAACGACGCGATAGGTCGTTCGTGACGCCCGTATAGAGTACGCCGTAGCGGCGATTGCTGAGGATGTAGACAAAGCCCCGTTGCATGGCGACAGCGGACAGACCGCCTGTGGAACGGTCCCGGGTCTGCGCCGCATCACTTCGCTACGCTCCGTGCTGCGTCGCGCCCGGGACACGGCATCTTAACCTTTCATCAACGCTTTACGCGCCTCTTGAAGCGCGTATGGCCCTGACCGAAGCGAACGACCTGGCCGCGCCGCCCGCGCAAGCGGGACGCGTCG
>JAIESC010000270.1 GCA_019746355.1 Xanthobacteraceae bacterium
GACGGCGCCGCCGGGCATGGGCGCCGAGCGCGGGGCGGGTTCCGGCGCCGGGGGTGGCGCGGGTTGCAATGAAGGCTGCAGCGAGGGCGCGGGCTGCGGGGCCGCTGGCGCCGGACGGGCGGCGGGTGCGGCGTCGGGGACGCGGTTTTCGGCGGCGTTACGCTTTCCGAACACGTTACGTTACTCCAGACACGTCAGCGTCTTGCGTGATCTCACGCCCGTTTCAGCAGCTTGTCGAACAGCGGCGAGAACAGGCTTGGCTTCGACTTCTTCGATTCCGAGCGTCCGGTCAGCAACTGCGCCAGCTGGCGGAACGACTCGGCGGTGCGATGGCTGGCCGACAGTTCCGCGATCATCTGTCCGTTGTTGGCCGCGGCGCCGAACACCTGCGGCTCGAACGGAATGATGGCGACCGGCTGGTCGCCGAGCGCCTTGGCGAAATCGGCGCTCGAGATCTCCGGACGCTTGGGAACGCCGACATTGTTGAGCAGATAATAGGGACGATGATCGTTCGGACGCGCCGCCTTGAGCAGGTCGAGCATGTTCTTGGCATTGCGCAGATTGGCAAGGTCGGGCATCGCGACGATCAGGATGTCGTCGGCGGCCATCAGCGTGCGGCGGGTCCAGCCGGTCCACTGGTGCGGCAGGTCGAGCACGACAAACGGCATGGACGCGCGCAGCGCATCGATGATCGAATCGAAGGACTCGGTGGAGAAGTCGTAGACTCGGTCGAGTGTCGCCGGCGCCGTCAACAGGCTCAGGTGGTCGGCGCACTTCGACAACAGGCGGTCGACGAAATTGGTGTCGATGCGATCGGGCGAGAACACCGCATCAGCAATGCCTTGCGGCGGATCCTGGTTGAAGTCGAGGCCGGCGGTGCCGAAACCGAGATCGAGATCGGCGACCACCGTGTCGAGCTGCAGGTCGCGGCCGATGGCAAAGGCGATGTTGTGGGCGATGGTGGATGCGCCGACGCCGCCTTTGGCGCCGACCACGGCGATGACGCGGCCGACCGGCTTGGCGTCCGGGGCCGAGAACAGGCCGCAGACTGCGCGCACCACGTCAAGCGTGCCGACCGGCGAGATCAGGTAGTCGCTGACGCCGCGACGGGTGAGCTCACGATAGAGCAGCACGTCATTCTGGTGGCCAATCACGACCACGCGGGTGCCGCTGTCGCAAACCTCGGCGAGCGTATCGAGGCCGGTCAGAATGTCGTCGTTGCGGCCTTCGGTCTCGATGATGATGACGTTCGGCGTCGCCGCCGTGCGATAGGCTTCGACGGCCGCCGCGATGCCGCCCATCTGGATCTTCAGATGCGCCTTGCCGAGACGCCGGTCTTCGCCGGCGGCCTGGATGGCTGCGGCGGTTTCGACCGTTTCGCAGAAGGCCTGCACGGAAACGCGCGGCGCCGGCGCGATGTGTTCGCCGTCGGCTGCGGATTGCCTGGTCCGGGTTGCTTCGTATGTCATTAGCTGCCCAGTCTGATTTGCCTAACGGTCTGATTGCCTGCGAGCCTAGTTGCCCACGTCGCTGATCTTGCCCTTGGCGGCATCGGGGTACACGGTGGCGGTGGATTCGCCCTTGCGATACTTGTCGAGAACGACGGTGCGGCGAGCGGTGTAGGTCGGGATTTCGCTGCGCGGCTGCACGAGGTCGGACGGGTTCTCGACCATCGCCGCCATGTTGCGCTGGGTGGAGCAGCCGAGATTGTAGAACTGCCGGTTCTCGTAGTGCTCGCGGTGATAGGTCGGGCCGAGGTCGTACGGCCACAGCCCGCACGGGCCGGCATCCGCCGTCACCCTCGGATAATGCAGCCGCATGGTGGCGAGCTTGCGCGGATCGCCGCCGGCGGTGTTCGGGCGCGTCGCTACCGCATCCGGCGGAACGCCGGCGGCGGCGAGGATCGAGCGGACCTCCTGCAAGGCGGCCGCGGCGCTGCGCTCGTTGGGCGTGCCGGCCGGCACGTCGATGATGAGGCCGCCGGTGCCTTCGTTCCGCCAGGTCTGCGCGAAGGCGAGCACGTCCGCGCGCTGGGTGGCGGTGAGCGTGCCGCGGCGGTTGCCGATGAACAGCTCGACGGTGCGCGGCGCTTCCTTGAGCACGATCGGATGGCGCTGCCGGTAGTCCTCCGGGATAGAGTCGAGCAGCGCCTCAGAGGCGGTGTAGCAGCCGGCGAGGATCGCTGCCGCGGTCCCGAGCACGAGCGTTCGCAGCCCGATGGCGACGTAGGCCCTAGCGTGGTGCGCTGGTGTAGAGTTCATGTGCGGGTCCCCCACGTTACGTCGCTCAGTCGAGAATGAAGCCGTACTTGCCGGTGTAGGAAATCTTGTCCTGCGGCTTCGGCGACGGCACGCCGTAGAGGCGATTGAGCCGGCCGAGCAGATAGGTCTGGGGGTCGGCTGCGTCGGCGAAGCCGTCGTTCGGCCGCGACAGATTCTTCTGCGCCGTCGCACGGACGGTGTACGGCGTGACGATGATCACGAGCTCGGTCTGCCGGTTGATGAAGTCGCGGCTGCGGAACAGCTGCCCGAGGATCGGGACCTGCATCATGCCCGGGATGCCGTTGATCTGCTGTTTGGTCTGTTCCTGAATCATGCCGGCCATGGCGAGTGCGCCGCCGGAGGGAAGCTCGACCGTGGTCTCGGCGCGGCGGGTGCGGATCGACGGAATGGTCAGCGTCGTGGTCTCGGTGGCGCTGACCTGCTGCGTCAGCGTGAGCTGGTTATCGGTCGAGAGTTCCGACACTTCGCTCATCACCTTGAGGCTGATGCGGCCCTCGCCCAGCACCACCGGTGTGAAGTTCAGGCCGACGCCGAACTTCTTGTATTGGATCTGGTATTGGCAGTTCCGGGTGACGGGGTCGCAGGTATAGCCTGCGGGCACCGGGAATTCGCCGCCGGCCAGGAAGTTCGCGCTTTCACCGGAGATCGCGGTCAGGTTCGGCTCAGCGAGCGTGCGGATCACGCCCGCGCGCTCCATCGCGCGCAGGGTCGCGTTGACGTTGTTGAAGCGTGAGGTGATGCCGTTACCCGTGACCAGCGCCGACCCGTAGACCGGAAACGGGTTGGTGTTGTTGAAGCTGAGCACCGACGTGCCGGATCCGATCGAGCCGTTGAGGTCGATGCCGAGCTGCTTGATCACGTCGCGCTGCATCTCGGCGACCGTGACCTTCAGCATGACCTGATCGCGGCCCGAGACGGTGATGCTGTTCACAACCTTGCGGCCGTCATCGACCAGGCGCGAGGCGATGTCGTAGGCGGTCTGCGCCTCGAGCGGGCTCGTCACGACGCCGGTCAGGACGACGCCCTCGCCCAGCCCCTCGACCCTGATGTCGACGTGCGGCAGCGCCTGCCGGATCGCGGCGCGCAGCCCGTTGAGGTCGCGCGTGACCGCGATGTCGAGGCCGATGATCTGCTGGCCGCTGTGATCGAAGAAGAACACGTTGGTCTGGCCGACCGTCGACCCGATGATATAGGCGCGCCGCGCCGAACGGATCACCGCATTGGCGATCTTCGGGTCGGCCACCAGCACGTCCTTGACGTCGCGCGGCAGATCGATGACGACCGACTTGCCGATGCCGAGCGGGACGAAACGCGAGCCGGAGTCGCTTGCCGCCACGTTGACCGTCTGCTGAACCCGGTCGGCCGCGGGCGCGCTGCCGGCGGCAGCGAGCCCGAAGGCGGCGATCGAGGCCAGCAGCAACGTGGTGCGGATCAGCGGCATTTCGGCCATGTCAGGTCCCCTCGTCTTTCCCGTTATTTCGGCGTCTGGATCGTGGTGACGCCGTAGCGAACGATATTCACGCCGTTGCGGCGCCCGCCGCGGTCTCCGGTGGCTTCGCCCTTGTCGCCGCCCGCGTCGGCCAGGCTGCGCAACGCCAGCGAGAGCTGGCCTTGCGTGCGCGACATCACGAGCCGCTCTGCCTGAGGTTGCGTGAGCTCGAGCGTCACGGTCCTGCCGACCACGACGCGCTGGCCGCCCTTCTCCTCGACGGTCTGATCGATCGCCAGGACGCGTACGTTGGACAGGATGGTTTCGCTGGTATGGACCTCGACGCCGGCGGCCTTCTCGGCTTCCTTGTCTCGCCGGGAGAGGATCACGTCGACGCGATCATTCGGCAGGATGAAGCCGGCTGCGCCAGTCTCGGGCGTAACGTCGGTCGAGATCGCGCGCATGCCCGCCGGCAGGATCGCGGCCATGTAGCCCGAGCCCTGGCCCTTGATCAGGCGCGCTTCACGGATCGGTTCGCCGGAGAAGAACGGCGAGCGCGCGATCGAGCCGGCGACCTGATTCATCGCGTCGGGCTTGTCGTTGCGGGTGACGAATTGTCCGTTGCTGGCGGCTTCCGCCGGCCAGGTCTGCCACCGCAAGTTGGCGGCCGAAATGGGTTGTCCAAGACCGATGTCGCCGCTGGCGACCAGCACGTCGACGGTCTGGAGCGGTGCGACCGGCGCCTGCACGATCTGTGCGGGCCGATCCGAGCGCCCGGCCAAGAGAGCGGCAATGCCGCCGGCAGCGAGCGCAACAAGCAGAACAACGATACGCGCGGGTTTCATACGCTTCACTTTCCACGATACGCGGCGACTGACTCTCGCCGACTCTTCGACACGATGCCCCCCACCTGATAGGTGGTTTGCGCACTCCGGATTTCAGCAGCTAAACGTCAAAGCATGGTTAATGACCGGTATCTAAATAGAATTAATGCTTGGTTGATCACGCACATGCCGCGACATTCGTAAACGCATCATGAAGATCGGCGCACGACGGCGCGGCCGATCACAGTCCAACACTTGCAGTCGGCGAAGAGCGCGTCGCGACGCTAGCCGGCGATCGCTTTCATCCAGATGGTGTCCGGATAGACGGCGAGGGCGGCCGCCGCGAGCGCGATCCCGTAGGGCACGCCGGTGTCCCTGCGATGCAGGCGTTCGGCCCATGGCTGGCCGCTCAGGAAGCGGGGCAGCGGTATGCCGCGCACCTGCAGCAGCAGGAAAGTCAACAAGCCGCCGAACAGCGATGCATTGATCAGATACGGCAGCAGATGGTCGAACCCGAACCAGAGCGCGGTTGCGGCTGCAAGCTTGGCGTCGCCGCCGCCGATCCAGCCCATCGCAAAGAACACGAAGGCCACGACCAGCACGAGAGCGGCCGCGCCGACATGCATCATGACCGCGGCCGGGCTCATGCCGATCACGAAGGCCATGACGCCGAAGCCGGCGATCAGGACCAGCGAGACGCGGTTCGAGATCGTCATGGTCAGGAGATCGCTGGAAGCCGCGAACGACATGAGCGCGGGAAACAGGATCAGCGTTGCGGCATTCGCGAGCATGACGGTACGAACTCGATGACGGGCCGCGCAGCGGCGGCTTGCACCCGGATTCTAGGCTGCGTCTCCTTGCGGTTCAGTTAGCATCGCCCGGAAAGGCAGCGCCCGCCGAAGTGGACCTCGGCGGGCGCAAACGCTGAATCTTCAGCCGATGCACGTGTGGACGCAGACGGCGTCGCTTACTTAAGGGCGTTTTGAACCGACGTGAACGTCGTGTTCAGGCCCGAACCAACGCCCACAACCACGCCGATGATCGCAACAGAGATGCCAGCGGCGATCAGGCCGTATTCGATAGCGGTCGCACCCTTTTCGTCGCGGAAGAAACGCTTAATCGTCGACATTCAAGACTCCTCACTCTGGTTTGACACAACGTGCCCTGCACGCGAGGTTTGTAACCCCCTACGGCTGAACGCTTTGTGTGCCGAATGATTCAAATCGTATCGAAAGGCTCCGTATAATTACTTATCTCTCAACGCATTTAGCAGGCGCCCAAGAAACGAAAAGGCCCCGGCGCACCGCCGGGGCCTTTTGCAAACTCTCCAGACCGGGTGCCTTATTTCAGCGCGCCCTGAACGCTGGTGAAGGTCGTGTTCAGCTTCGAGCCGAGGCCTTGTACGACCGCGATGATCGCGACCGAGATGCCTGCGGCGATGAGGCCGTATTCGATGGCCGTCGCGCCCGACTCGTCCTTCACAAAGCGCGTAACTAGGTTCGTCATCTTCAACTCCATAAGGTCCACACGTGGCTGTCTGAGCGCGGTCGGCGGTCCTTGTTTGGCTGGACCGGTCCGGCACCGTGGCGTGGAACTTACTGAGAGCCCTCTTGCATCGGAGTTAATCTAATCAAATAAAATTAGAGTTTTAGATAGAATAGCCTCTGTAGTTAATAACAAATTTATCGAAGTTGTTGGTGGTTAACAGGTTGCTTATTCTGGTTTTCAACAGATGATTTGAGATTGTAATCTTTCCGAGACCATAGAACTTCTTGAACAAAGTACAGCAACTTCCGCACGGAGGGCGAAGACGAAATCGCAATCTGGATGGGAACGACAGCCGCGGGCAAGGTCGCCGGCGCGAAACAACCACCCGGAGCGCGCATCAACTTGAGGAGATCGTGCGGTATCGCAGCGTTCACAGCATCTTAACTGCGCCGGCGCGATATCTCGAAAATCGCAATCGCGCGAGCGACGTGCGCAAGTGCTGTTGTGCAAGTGCTTCAGTATCCAGGTGTCGGCGCCATGTTGGCAGAGATCGTTGCAGTCATTGACTCCATCGGCCTGACGGTGATGAGGCTTCTGCCGGTCCTGTTGATCCTCGGTGCCGTCTTCGCCGTGCTGAGTTACTTCTGGGCGTGCAATCCGGGCCGCCCCTGGTGGTGCAAGCGCGAACTCGTCACCGATCTCGTCTACTGGTTCGTGATCCCGCTGTTTGCGCGCTACGCCCGCATCGGCCTTTTGGTGATGGGCGCGGCGTGGTTGTTCGGCATCAACACCCCGCAAGGCCTGATCGAATTCTACGACAACGGCCATGGGCCGCTGGCGCAGCTGCCGATGTGGGCGCAGGCAGCAATCTTCCTGATCGCGTCGGACTTCATCATGTACTGGCTGCACCGCGCCTTTCATCGTCCGACGATGTGGCGTTACCACGCGGTGCATCACTCGTCCGAGGACCTCGATTGGATCTCGGCCGCGCGCTTCCATCCGATCAATATCTTCTTCGGCAGCGTGCTCGCCGACGTCGTGATGCTGCTCGCCGGGATTTCACCGCACGTCCTGGTCTTCCTTGGGCCGTTCACGATCGCGCATTCCGCCTTCGTGCACGCCAACCTGAACTGGACGCTCGGGCCGTTCAAATACCTGATCGCCGGCCCGGTCTTCCACCGCTGGCACCACACCGCGGCCGACCTCGGCGGCGACAGGAATTTTGCTTCGACCTTTCCGGTGCTCGATCTGATGTTCGGCACCTACTACATGCCGAAGGACAAGATGCCCGATGCCTATGGGGTGTCCGACCCCATTCCGGCGTCGTTCATGGGCCAGATGGCCTATCCGTTCCGCCGGTCCGGTTCTGAAGCTGCCGGGGTGCGGTCGCCTGAAGCTCAGACAAGCGCCAGATAAGCATTTGCAGTTGATTCACCAATTTCGCGTCATCTAGGGGTCTGAAAGACCTGCCCATTCGGCGGCCGCGTGTTGGCCGGGCCCGATGCGTAGAGCGGGAGAGTACAAATGCGTCTGTTCAGCGTGCGTCTGTTTGCGCTCTGCTTTCTCGCGGCCGCGGCTATCTCCGGGCCCTCCGGCACCGTCCAGGCTGCCGATATCACCGTCGTCCTCGACCAGGCGCGGCTGGTGAAGCTGCCCGACCGCGTTGCGACCATCGTGGTCGGCAACCCGGTGATCGCCGACGCCGCAGTGCAGTCCGGCGGCTGGATGGTCATCACCGGCAAGGGCTATGGCCTGACCAATATCGTCGCCCTCGACCGCAGCGGCGCCGTCCTGATGGAAAAGTCGATCGAGGTCCAGGCACCGCAAGACGTGGTGGTGGTCTATCGCGGCGTCGAGCGCGACACCTATAGCTGCACGCCGGAATGCTCGCGCCGGCTGACGCTTGGTGACGGCAACGCGTTCTTCGAGCTGGTCGCCGGCCAGATCACCGCCCGCAACGGCCTCGCCGCCGGCTCCGTCCAGTCGCGCTAAGACCGGGGCGCGTTTGAGTCACGGTCTCGCGCTCTGCCTGGTTAGCGCCGCGTTAACGCGGCGCTCGCCGTTGTAGGCGATTACCACAATATTTCGCCAACACCTCTTTGCTATTCCTCAATCGCCAGTAGAGCGAGACTCCCGCAAAGATCAGGTGGAATGCGATGCTTCAGATCATGAGGAAACGTATCGCCCGGCGGCGCCTCCTGCTTGCGTTTCGCGAGATGCGCCGGCTTGCGCGCAAGGAAGACGGAGCCGCCGCGGTCGAGTTCGGCATGGTTGCCGCGCCGTTCCTGCTGCTCATGTTCGCGATCATGGAGACGGCGATGGTCTTCTTCGCGGGCCAGACGCTCGAGACCGCGGTCGCCGACTCCGCGCGCCTGATCATGACCGGACAGGCGCAGACGCAGGGCTTCAACCAGTCGGGATTCAAGCAAGCGGTCTGCGACAAGATTTACGGCCTGTTCGACTGCGGGAACGGGGTACACGTCGACGTCAAGAAGTACAACTCGTTCAGCAGCGTCGACCTCAGCCCGCCGCTCGATGCAAACGGCAACTTCCAGAACAACCAGACCTACCAGCCGGGCTGCCCCGGCGACATCGTGGTGGTGCGGCTGTACTACAAGTGGCCGATCTACGTTTCGTTGTTGCAGAACATGTCCGGCAACAACCGGCTCCTGATCGCGACTGCCGCGTTCCGCAACGAGCCCTACAGTGCAACCTGCTGAGTGACGTCATGAAAAATTTTTCATTTCTGACCAGGCTGTCGCATCGGATCACGTCGCTGCGCCGCGATCAGCGCGGCGTGTCCGCGGTCGAATTCGCGATGGTGCTGCCGCTGATGTTGACGCTCTATCTCGGCGCCGTGGAGATTTCGCAGGGCGTCGCGATTCACCGCAAGGTCACCTTGACGGCCCGCACCGTCGCCGATCTCGGATCGCAGGTGACCAGCATCAACAATGCCGATATGGCCAACGTGTTGAAGGCGGCGGAGGCGGTGATCGCACCGTTCGCGCCCGGACAACTCAAGGTGACGGTGTCGGCGGTGAACATCGACGCCAACGGCATCGCCAAGGTCGCCTGGAGCGATACGCTCAACGGCACCGCGCGCGCGGTCAACTCGACCGTGTCGCTGCCGACCGCGCTCAACGTCCCGAATTCGCAATTGATCTGGAGCGAGGTGCACTACTTCTACACGCCGACCATCGGCTACGTGGTGACCGGCTCGCTCAACCTGTTCGACGAGATCTATATGCGCCCGCGGCTCTCCGAGACGGTCGCCCGTACGTCGTAAGGAGCGATCGGCCGTTCGGCTTGGCAGGAGACGCCATGGCGGCCATCTTCGCGAGCGCGCGGCTTACGGAATCGGCAGCACCGTGGTCGCCTTGATCTTCTCCATCGCGAAGCGCGAGGTGACGTTCTTGAGCGGGATCGAGGCGATCAGCTTCTTGTAGAAGGTGTCGTAGCCCTGGATGTCGGGCACCACCACCCGCAGCATGTAATCGACGTCGCCGGCCATCCGGTAGAATTCCATCACCTCCGGCATGGCGCCGACCATGTCGGCGAATTTCCCCAGCCAGTCCTGCGAATGGTCGCCGGTCTCGATCGAGACGAAGACCGTGATCCCGAGCCCGATCTTGTCCTGATCGACCAGCGCGACCCGGCGCTGGATCACGCCGTCGGCCTCGAGCCGCTGGATGCGCTTCCAGCACGGGGTCGATGACAGGCCAACCCGGCTGCCGATCTCGGCCACCGAGAGCGAGGCGTCGCCCTGCAGGAGGGAGAGAATCTTGCGGTCGGTGACGTCCATCTTGGGGAGACGTTCTTTGACAGGCGCATTCATGGTAGAGGAGACCCCTTGGGGAAAGTTATTTCCTTAAGTGGCGATCGAAATTACCTACAGAGAATTTCTTGCTATTTCAAGCGGGGTGCTCGGCCAGCAGGGTATCCACCTCTTTTCGCCCAGGGGTGCCCGAAACACCACCAAAACGGGTGCATTTGAGCGCCGCCGCGGCCGCCCCGAATCGCATGGCGGCGACTTCTTCCCGGCCCTCGGCCAGCGCCAGGGCGAAGCCGCCGTGGAACGTATCGCCGGCGCCCAGGGTGTCGATGGCCTCGATTTTGAACACCGGCAACCGCCTGACGACGCCGTGGTCCAGCCAGAGCACGTCGTCGGGGCCGTTGGTGACCGCGAGAAAGCCGCGCGCATTGGTGGCTGACAGTTGGACGGCGACGCGCGCCAGCGCCGCGCCGAGGTCGGCGGCGCCGACGCTCGCCACCAGCGCCTCCGAGGAGAATATGAGATGCGAGGCGGTCGCGAACAGCGGATCGTCGAGCCGCGTCGCCTTGTCGACGTCGAGCACCACCGGGATGCCGCGCGCGGCGGCGGCGCGGCAGATCGGGGTGACGAACGCAGGAAAGCGGTTGTCGACCAGCAGCACGTCGATGTCGGCGACGAGCGCTTGAGCGTCGGGCGGCGTCGCGTTGTCGAGGCCGCGGCCGTGCATGGTCGACACCATCTTCTCGCCGGTGCGGTCGATGAAGATGCCGGAGACCGAGATCGAGCCGCCCTCGACGGCGAGCACGCCCGAGGCATCGACGCCGGTCTTCGCCAGCGCGTCGAGAAAGCGGCGGCTCGCATCGTCGGTGCCCACCGGTCCGGAGAAGCGCGCGCGTCCGCCGAGCCGCGCCACCGCCACCGCCGCATTGGCGGCGCAGCCGCCGGTGGTGGCGACGAGGTCGGAGGCGCGCATCTTTGTGCCCGGTGCCGGAAACGCGTCGACCTTGAACAGGAAATCTTCCACCGCGATGCCGGCGCACAACACGATTGGCTGGCGTGCGCTAGGTGAATTCAACGCCGTTCTCCACCCACGAACGGATGATGTGGTAGGCGATCGCGATCGGCACCGGCGTGATCAGCCCTTCCGGATGCTGCCGCGCCAGCATCGACGCCACCTCTTCGCGGTCGAACCAGCGCGCGCTTTCGAGCTCGTTGTGATCGACCACCAGCTCGCGCGACAGCGCCTTTGCATGGCAGCCAATCATCAGCGAGGAGGGGAACGGCCACGGCTGCGAGCAGAAATATTTCACCTCGCCGACAATGACCCCGGCCTCCTCGCGCACTTCGCGGCGCACCGCTTCCTCGATTGTTTCGCCGGGCTCGACGAAGCCCGCCAGGCAGGACCAGGAGTTGGTCGCGAATCGCCCGGAGCGGCCGAGCAGGCAGCGGTCGCCGTCGATCGCCAGCATGATCACCACCGGATCGGTGCGCGGGAAGTGCTGCATCTTGCAGTTCGGGCAGTCGCGCCGCCAGCCGGCCTCGACCACGCGGGTCTCGCCGCCGCAATTGGAGCAGAAGCGCCGCCGCGAATTCCAGATCAGGAGCGACTTGCCTTCGGCGAGCGGCGGCAGATGCGCTTCTTCCACCATGCCGCGCACGGCGATGGTGCGCAGATCCGACACCTCGAAGCCGTCGCGGGTCTTGAGCGCTTCTATCGCCGCCGGCTCGATCGCCAGCGCAAAGCGCGGCGCGCCGTCCATGAGGCCGAGGAACACCGAGTGGGTCGCGACGCCGAGCGACTCCGCCTCGCGGCGCTCGAACAGCGGATCGCAGCCTGTGATACTCTTGCGCATGGCGACGAGCTCGCCGCCGACCACGTACCAACGCGCCGCCAAATCCGCCTCGAGCGCGCGCAATGCGTCGGCGTCGGTGCGCTTCTCGGCGGCGCGCTCGATACGGCTTGCCGCGTAGCCGAGGTGCGGCCAGAGACCAAGATCGGGGCGAGGGGACATGCGCGGGGAGTTTACTCCGCCGCTTCGCGCAACGGCCGCGGATGGATCGCGTCGTAGAGCTCGGGGCGCTGCCATTGCGGGCCGAGCAGGCCCTGCTTGGCGGCGCAGGCGTCGGACGAGCCGACTTCGTCGCGTGTTGCACGCAAGTAGCGCAAGCGCGCGAGATCGACGTCGACCACAGTCATGCCGGCGGCGGTGCTCTCGAATAGGATCTCCTCCGGCGCCGCGACCATCGCGAGCCCGCGTTCGGAATGATCGAACAGGTTCTGCGTGGTGACGACCAGCGCGAGGTTCTCTATCGCGCGCGCCCAGATCAGCGTGCGCCAGGTCGCCCACAGCGTGTTCTTGTCCTTGCCGGCGGGCATGAAGATCAGCTCGGCGCCGCGCAGCGCCAGCGCCCGCGCCACCTCCGGCACATAGACCTCGCTGCACATCGCGAGCCCGACCTTGCCATGCACGGTGTCGAACACCGGGAATTCGTCGCCCGGCACGTATTGGAACTCCCAGGCGGTGCCGCCGGTGTAGATCCACGGCCCGTTCGGATGGGTGCGGCGGTAGCGCGCCGGCGCGCGGCCGTCGGGATAGGCCATGCAGATCAGGTTGTAGGCGGTGGCGGCCTGCTCATCGATCGGCTCCAGCGTGCCGAACACCACATGCACGCCGTGCTGCTCGGCGGCCGCGACCATCGCGGCGGTAGGGTCGAATGTCATCGGCATCCGCCACGGCCCGGGATAGGTCTCCGGGAAGCAGACGAAATGCGCACCCTGCGCGGCTGCCGCGGCGACCGTCGCCACCGCTCCGGCCACGTTCTTCTCGTCGGTGCCGGGACGATGACAGATCGGTTGCACGACGGCGATGCGAAAGGTCATGGCGCGGTCCTCCTGCCACAACATGATCGCCGTTCAGGGGAGGGCGTCAAGCCCGCCTGGAGAGCGGACATCGACAGCAAGCAGAATGGGGGATCATTTGCGTTGATATCGGTGCTGTTCGTGTTCAGCAGCGTCGTTCACGGTACGCTGAATCGATTGACCGTCGTTTTTGTGGGTTGTTACTCTTTTCGGAGACCGGCAACGTTGGACTCGGCATCGCGACAGCCCTCGTTTCATGAAAGTGCGGGATCGACTGCCTTGGCTCGCGCCCTGAAATACGTCATCCAGCTCTTGGTTGTCGGCACGATCTATTTCCTGCTCGTGCGGTTTGGTCTCGAGCTTGCGTCGGCTTACCCGAGTGCGGCATTGATTTGGCCGCCGGCGGCCTTTGCGCTGGCCGCCGTGCTGCTTGGTGGTTACCGGGTAGTACCGGCGATCTTTGCCGCGGCCTATGTCGCCTACGCCGCCTGGTCGGATCAGCCCTACGCCGTGGCTGCAATCGCGGCGGGCAACGCGCTTGAAGCACTCGCAGCCGGATTTCTGATCAACTGGTGGGCGGGCGGCCGCAATGTCTTTGAGACGTCGGCCGGCATCGCCAGATTCGTATTGATCGCGATCGTGGCCGCGGCCGTCTGCGCCAGCATCGGCTCCGGTGTGAAGCTCGGCCTCGAAGCCGGGAGCGGGGTCGAGCAGGTCGATTGGGGACGGTTCGTCGCCATCTGGTTCCCATGGTGGCTGGGGGACTTGGCCGCGCTTCTGATGATTACGCCGCCGCTGGTCTTGTGGATGACCGATTTCCCCCGGTCGTTCGAGCTTCGCCCGGCCTTGGAATCGACCGCAATCTTTGCGACGGCGGCCGCCTTCGGCGCACTCGCCTTCGGCCCCCTGACGGCCAATATCCCGAGCGCGGCGCCGCTCTCCATTCTTGCGGTGCTGCCGCCGATCTGGGCGGCGCTGCGCCGCGGTCCGCGCGATACCGCCACCGCGGGGCTCATTCTGTTTTGCTTTGCGGCGTGGGGTACCATCGTCGCCGGCAGTCCGTTGGCAGGAAGCGTGCGCGAGGAGTCCTCGACCCTGATCCTCGTGTTCATGATCGGCATCGCGACGCCGAGCCTGATCCTGGCGGCCGGCTCGACCCAGCGCATGCGCAGCGAGCGCGTTCTCCGCGACACCCGCCGCGAGCTTGGCGAGGCCCGCGAGCAATTTGCGCAATCGCAGAAGCTCGAAGCGGTCGGCCAGCTCACCGGTGGGGTGGCGCACGACTTCAACAATCTTTTGACCGTCATCGTCGGAAACCTCAACCTCGCGCAGCGTCAACTCGAGTCATGGACCGACGGACCGGCGGAGCGGCTGCGCCGCGTCATCAACAACGCACTGCGGGGCGCCGAACGGGCAACGACCATCACCCGGCAATTGCTGGCGTTCTCGCGCAAGGAGCCGCTCGATCCCCGGCCGCTCGACGTCAACGAGCTGTTGCATGGCTTCTCCGACTTCCTGCGCCGCTCGCTGGGCGAGACCATCACGCTCGATATCGCCGGCGCCAACGGCCTGTGGCAGGCGGAAGCCGATCCATTCCAGCTCGAGGCTGCGATCCTCAATCTCGTCGTGAACGCGCGCGACGCGATGGCGGCGGGCGGCAAGGTGACGATCACCACCGAGAACGTCATCCTCGACGAGCGGTTTTGCCGGCAGCACGACGAGCTCGTTGCCGGACCCTATGTCGAGATTGCCATCACCGACACCGGCACCGGCATGCCGAAAGAAGTTCTGGAACGGGTGTTCGAGCCCTTCTTCACGACCAAGAAGGCTGGCAAGGGCACCGGCCTGGGCCTGGGCCAGGTCTACGCCTTCGTCAAACAGTCGAACGGGCACATCGAGGTCGACAGCGAGCCGGGCAAGGGCACGACCGTGCGGATGTACCTTCCGGCGCTGCCGGACAGCCGCCGCATCGAGCACGTCGTCGAGCGCGAAGCGCCCATCGCCGATGCCGCCGAGACGATCCTGCTGGTCGAGGACGATCACGACGTTCGCGCCTATGTGGTCGAGATCCTGCGCGACCTGCACTACCGGGTGTTGGAAGCGCATGACGCGGGCTCGGCGCTCGGGCTGATCGAGCGCAACGACATCCGCGTGGATCTGCTGCTGACCGACCTGGTGTTGCCGGGCATGGACGGCGGTCAGCTCGCCAAGGAAGTGAAGGCGCGCCGGCCGGAAGCGCGCGTGCTGTTCATGACCGGCTACTCGCCCGGCGTGCTCGCGCAGCAAGTGTCGATCGATGGCGACATCGAGCTGCTGCACAAGCCGCTGACCGAGGCCGCGCTCGAGCAGAAGGTCCGCGCCGCGCTCGGTCAGATCGGCTGACCAGGCCGGCTGACAGGCGGTCGAACGCACCCTCGGAAACGCGTATTTAGTACTAATTCAAGAAGATACCGGTGGGTGGCGGCGGCGTCATGGGTCGCTGTTGCGGGCTGTGCTAGGTTGAGGGTACGGGGGAAGGAGCAGGGGGTGCTGCAGAACCTACCAAAGCCGGTCGCGCAGGAGCCACTGCTCGCGCGGGCCAACCTTCCACGATGGGCTGGTCCGGTCTTGCTCGCTGTTGTGGTCAGCATCGCCTATTTTCTCGCCGCGCGCCTGAGCCTTGCGCTGCTGACCAAGCCCGAAGGCGTCGCCGTGTTCTGGCCGGCCGCCGGCGTGGCGGCGGGCGTATTGATCGCGCTCGGGCCGCGCGCACGCTGGCCGGTCGTCGCCGGAACGATGGCCGCGACGATCGTGGCCAACCTCTTCGGCGACCGGAATCTCCCGAGCGCGTTTCTGTTCGCCGTCTGCAATGCGGGTGAAGCGGTGCTGGCGGCATGGATCATCGAGCGGGTTTACGGCACGGGCTTTCGGCTGGGCCGGTTGCGCAATGTGCTCGGGCTGTTCGCCGCGGCGATGGTCGGAACGGCGCTCGCCGCGATCGGCGGCACCGCCGGCATCCGGTTGTTCCATAACGCGGACGCGCCGCTGCTCGCGACCTGGCAGCAGTGGTTCGCGTCGGACACGCTCGGCATCGTCACCGTCGCGCCGCTCCTGATCGAGCTTGCGGCGCTGCCGCGCGACCGCCCGTCCCGCAGCGAGATCATCGAGGGTGTGCTTGCGGTCGCGTCGCTGGCGCTGGTCTGTGCGCTGGCGGTGTTCGAGCGCTGGGAGCTGTTGGCGACCATCGGACCGGTCGCACTCCTGTTCGCACCGCTCCTGTGGCTCGCGGCGCGCTGCCGCCCGGTATTCGCAGCGACCGCCGCCTTCATCGTCAGCCTCTCGATCGTCTGGACGACGACCTTCGGCATCGGCTATTTCGGCAATCCGGGGCTGTCGATGACCGATCGCGTCTTCGGCGCGCAGGCCAGCATCCTGCTGGTAACGCTCAGCGCGCTGGTGCTCGCCGCCCTGTTCGCCGAGATCCGCGACAAGCGGCGGCTCGCCGAGATCGCGCTGCAGGCCAGCGAGACCCAGCGCTATCTCATCGAGACCGAGCGGCTGGCCGCGCTCGGCGGTCTGGTCGCGGGCGTTTCTCACGAGATCAACACGCCGGTCGGCACCAGCCTGACGGTCGCGTCATCGCTCGCGCACCGCTGCGCGACGTTCGCCGGCCAGATCGGCTCCGGCGAAGTGCGCCGCTCCCAGCTCGAGGAGTTCGCCGACGGTTGCCGCGACGCCTCGAGCCAGCTCGTCGCCAATCTTCAGCGCGCGGCCGAGCTCATTCAGTCGTTCAAGCAGGTGGCCGTCGATCGCAGCCATGCCGACCGGCGTACCTTCGATCTGAAGGTTGTCACCGAGCAGATCGTCGCCAGCGTCCGGCCGGGCCTGCCGAGGCCGCGCCGCGACTCGATCGCGATCGAGATCCCCGCCCAGATCACGCTGTACAGCTATCCCGGCGCCTACGGGCAGGTGTTGACCAATCTCATCTTCAACGCCTTCACGCACGGCTTCCTCGACGGACGCGACGGCCGGGTGTTGATCAAGGCGCGCGAGGTCGGCGCCGACCAGGTCGAGATCACGTTCGCCGACAATGGCGTCGGTATTCCGGGCGACGTGCAGCGTCACGTCTTCGATCCGTTCTTCACCACCAATCGCGGGCAGGGCAATACCGGGCTCGGCCTCTACATCGTCTACAATCTGGTGACGCAGCATCTCGGCGGCACCATCGCGCTCGCCTCTACGACCGGCAAAGGCACCACCGTTTCGATGACGCTGCCGCTCAACGCCCCCGGCCACGCGGAGCCGGCGATCATGGCCGGGCGCATCGGTGGTTAGGCCGCCGGGTCAACCAGCCACAACCTTCGCCGCAGCTCCGCGATGAAGCGGTCGGCCTCGTATTGGTCGTGATTGATCGGCGGCACCGCGCCCCACACCGGCTTCGGCCAGGCGGCGTCGCCCTGCCGGCGCGCGATGACGTGCACATGCAGCTGCGGCACCACGTTGCCGAGCGCCGCGATGTTGAGCTTGTCGCATTCGGTGACGGTCTTGAGCGCGCGGCCGGTGCGGGCGATCTCGGTCCACAATTGCGCCTGCTCGACCTCGTCGAGGTCGATCATCTCCGACACGCCGAGCCGGCGCGGCACCAGCAGCAGCCAAGGATAATTGGCGTCGTTGATGAGCAGCAGGCGCGACAACGGCAGGTCGCCGATATTGATGGTGTCCTTGGCGAGCTGCGGATGCAGCGACCATTGCGGCGGGGCCTCGATCATTCTCAGGAATTCCGTCGGTTTTGTGCGTTCCGGGGAACGGTAGCATGGCCCGCCCGAGGGCGCCCAAAGGCCGGCTTGCATTCCCGTTCCGTTCCGCCGATATAGAGGCCGGGAGGTTGGCGGTGGACGAGCCACTCGCCAACCGGGTCAGGTCCGGAAGGAAGCAGCCCTAACGAGCTCCGG
>JAIESC010000290.1 GCA_019746355.1 Xanthobacteraceae bacterium
GCATCCCGCCCCCAACCACGCCATGCAGCCCGGCCGTCACGTTCTTACCACCTCGTGCGACCGGCCGGTCCTTGCGGCCCCAGGCTTCGCCATGAATGAGCAAGCTCGCCGCCACACCCCGCCGAAACAGGTTCGTCATCCTGCGGGCTGTCCGTTCGCCTCCGGCTGCTCCCCACCCCGCCTCGCGGCGACGCAGTTGCCTTCGGCTACATGTGCGGTGACTTCACATGGCACAGACTCCCACTATGCTGACCAGCCAACTCACGGACGCACTCATTCCGGGGCGCGCCGCAGGCGCGAGCCCGGAATCCAAACGCACACGCCACCGTTGGAACTGGATTCCGGGCCCGCCGCTTCGCGGCGTCCCGGAATGACGACGTAGAACTAGGGAATCGTAAACACGATCAGCTGGTCGGTCACTCCGCCGGACCCCGGTTTGAGCGAGCCCGCGGCGACATAAAGGCTCTTGCCGAGCACCGCCGCGCCGGTGCCGTGACGCCCCGCGGGCATCGCGGTCAGCGTGCGCCAGCGCATCGACTTCGGATCGTAAGCCTCGTTTTCCGGGAAGGTGTCGGGCGGCAGCTCGCCGCCGAGCACCACGGCCATGCCCTGGAAGTTCGCATAGGCCAGTCCGCTGCGCGCGGTCGGCAGCGGCGGACCGGACGACCACGAGTCGGTCTTCGGATCGTAGACGTCGTGCTGACCGGTGCGGCTTTGCGGATTGGTGATGCGGCCGCCGATGGCGTGCAGCTTGCCGTCGATCGCGATCAGCGCCATGTGGTCGCGCGGCTGCGGCAGGGCTGCGCGCTCGGTCCATTGCCCGGTCGCGGGATCGAACACCTCGTGGGTGCCGACGGTGAAGCTGTTGTCGACGCCGCGGCCGCCGACCGCGTGGACCTTGCCGTCAAACACCGCAACGGCAACCGAGCCGCGCCCCGCCTTCAAAGGTGCCAGCGCGCGCCAGGCGTTCGAGGCGACGTCATACTGATAGACGTCGCTCACCGCGCCACGGTGCACCGAGCCGACGAAGCCGCCGACGGTGATGATGGTGTTGCCGATCACCGCGACGCCGAGGTGGTCGAGGCCCCTGGGCATGTCGGCCATGGCCTTCCAGCTGTCGGACGCCGGGTCGTATTCGTCGACCAGCGGCACGGCGTTGCCGGCGATGCCGCCGCCGACGACGTAGATCTTGTTGCCGACCGCGGCCAGCGCGACCTCGTTGCGCGGCGTGGGCAGCGGCTTCTTCGTGAACCAAGCACCGGCCGGCGCGGATTGCGCGCCGGCCGGCGTCGTTACACACAACAATGCGCAGAGAACAGCGCCTGCCACCGGCAAGCCAGCAAGCTTCCGCATCAGAGCCTCCCCAACAAACCGGAGCGTTGACCGCTCTCGAATTCCGTAATTATCGCACTGCGTCGCGGGTGCCGCGAGTCCCCTCTCCCGCAGGCGCAGGGCCATCGCATGTGGAGCAGCTCGGGCGGTGGGCGCACCAGCCGTTTTGCACCAAATGCGATTCCCGGGGCGTTAACCGCCCTCAGATCCAATCTCAAATCCAGCCTTGCAGTTCGCGCAGAACGATATGCGAGATCACCGCCATGCCGCCGTCGCTGTCGTTGAGGCACGGGATCGCAGCAAAATTCCCGCCGCCGTTCGATTTGAAAATGTGTGCGTTCTCGACCGCGATCTCTTCCAACGTCTCGAGGCAGTCGGCGGAAAAGCCCGGCGTCACCACCGCAAGATTCTTCACGCCGCGCTGCGCCAGCGCCTCGACGGTCTTGTCGGTGTAGGGCTGCAGCCATTCGGCGCGGCCGAAGCGCGACTGGAACGTCAGCATCAGCCTGCTTTCGTCCATGCCGAGCCGGGCGCGCAGAAGCCGCACCGTCTCGCGGCACTGGCCCGGGTAAGGATCGCCTGCGTCGGCGTAGGACTTCGGGATGCCGTGGAACGACGCCAGGATCTTGTCCGGCGTGAACGGCAGCCGCTTCAGCTCGGTCTCGATCGAGCCGGCCAGCGCCTCGATATAGACCCTGTCGTCGTAGTACGGCGGCACGACGCGCAGCGCCGGCTGGTCGCGCAGCTTCGCGAGCGCAATGAACGCCGCGTCGCAGACCGTGGCGCTGGTCGCCGCCGCGTATTGCGGATAGAGCGGCACCAGCAGGACGCGCTCGCAGCCGGCCTTGGACATCGCCTCGATGCGGTTGCCCAGCGACGGGTTGCCGTAACGCATGCCCCAGTCGACGATGATGCTCGGGTCAATCGCATCGGTGGTGGCGCGCAGCTTCGAAGCCTGTGCGCGGGTGATGGTTTTCAGCGGCGACTCGTTTCGCTCGCGGTTCCAGATCTTCTCGTAGTCGCGGCCCTTGGCGCGCGGGCGGCGCGGCAGGATGATGGCGTTGAGCACGAACTTCCAGAGAAGCCCCTGATCCTCGATCACCCGGGCGTCGTTGAGGAATTCCTGCAGGTAGCGGCGGACCGACGTGGCGTCGGTCGCATCCGGCGTGCCGAGGTTGACCAACAGCACGCCGATCCGGCCGCCGGACGCGGCGGTGCCGAGCATTGGTATGCGCGCGAGCGTTTCAGGCTTGTTCATGGCGGACATGTCGCATCGCGGCGAGCATAGCCGGGCATGGCCGATGCGTGCTAGAGCGGCTTCCAGTTGGTTTGCACCACTCTCTCCGCTGGCATGCGCGGGCTCGACCCGCGCATCCATGCGATAGCGCGGCATGCCGTGGACTTATGTCAGGCTTCCGCCGCTGCACCGCTTCATGGATGGCCGGGTCAAGCCCGGCCATGACGTGGATGGGCTGGTGCAAACCAACTGGAAAGCGCTCTCTGGAGCAGGTCCGTTGGAACTTACTCGATGATCGACATCCGCCGCCGCACCGTGACGTTTGGCCTCGCCGCCGCGGCAATGATGCCGCCGCGTTTCGCGTGGGCCGAGAGCGCAAAGCTCACCTTCGTCCTGACCAACGACATCTACCAGATGGGCGAAACCGCCATGCCGGACGGCAAGACGCGCGGCGGCTTTGCGCGGCTCGCCGCGGTGGTGAAGGCCGAGCGCGACCGCGCACGTACTTCGGGCGGCCCGGTCCTGTTCGCCCATGGCGGCGACACGCTTTCGCCGTCGCTGATGTCGGGCATCGACCAGGGGTCGCACATCGTCGAGCTCACCAACCTGATCAAGCCGGACATTTTCGTGCCGGGCAATCACGAGTTCGATTTCGGCAAGGCGACGTTCCTGAAGCGCAGCGCGGAAATGAAGTTTCCGCTGTTCGCGGCCAACATGACCAACGCCGACGGCAAGCTCGTCCCGGGCTACAAGGATCGCGACATCATCACGCTCGGCAACCTGCGGATCGGGCTGACCGGCGCGGCCCACGACGGCACGCCGCGCATGTCGAATTCGGGCGATCTCGCGTTTGCGCCGACCGTAGCCGCCATGCGGGCGCAATGCGAGGCGCTGCAGCGCGACGGCGCCGACCTCGTGGTGGTGGTGATGCATGCGGACCGCGCGCAGACGCTGGAGTTCGCCCGGACCAACCTCGCCGACGTGATCCTGACCGGGCACACCCACGATCTGTTCATCGATTTCGACGGCCGCACGCTCGCGGTCGAGTCGTCCTATGACGCGCACTACGTGACGGTGATCGACCTCAACCTCGAGGTCACGCAGCGGGGCAACCGCCGCGAGATTGCGTGGTGGCCGCAGTTCCGCGTCATCGACACCGCGACCGTGACGCCCGATCCGGAGGTCGCGGCCGCGGTGGCAGGCTTCGAACGCCTGCTGAACGGCGAGATGGACGTGCCGCTCGGCACCACCGCGGTCGAGCTCGACAGCCGCGTCGCCACGGTGCGCGGGCATGAGGCCGCAATCGGCAACCTCATCGCCGACGCAATGCGCGTGCGCGGCCACGCCGACGCCGCGATCATGAACGGCGGCGGCATCCGCGCCGCCAAGGTCTATCCGGCGGGGTCGGCGGTGACGCGCCGCGACGTGCTCGGCGAGCTGCCGTTCGGCAATCACCTGGTGGTCGTCGCGGTGAAAGGCAGCGACCTGCGCGCGGCGATCGAGAACGGGCTGTCGCGGCTTCCGGCGATCGCCGGCCGGTTCCCGCAGGTCTCCGGCATGCGCGTCGAATATGACGTGCAACGCCCGCCCGGCAGCCGCGTGGTGTCGATGGAGGTCGGCGGCGCGCCGCTCGATCCCGACCGGATGTACAAGGTGGCGACCAACGATTTCCTCGCGCGCGGCAGCGACGGCTACACCGCGCTGACCCACAACACGCCGGCGGTACCGCCGGACGACTCGCCGCGCCTGTCCAACGAGGTGATGGTGTACCTGCGCGAGCAGGGCGTACGGACCGGCATCGACGGGCGCATGCGGGCGAAGTAGCGCATTCGGTTGGATTGCACAGATCCATCCACGTCATGCCCGCGCTTGTCGCGGGCATCCACGCCTTGGCCGTAAAAGTAAGGCGTGGATGGCCGGGACAAGCCCGGCCATGACGTCGGTTGATTCCGCCTAGACGAAAAAACACTAGCCAGAAACGAAAGCGCCGCCGCGGCAACCGCGGCGGCGCTTTTAATCGCAACTCGATCGCGATCAGCGGCCCGGGCGAAGCTCCATGCCGGCGACGCCGGCGGCGACGCTGAGGCCGGTCTGCGCCTGGCCGCTCAGCGGCTGGAACGCGATGGTGTTGTTCGATCCGCCGACCAGCGCGTTGGCGCCGAGGCCGACGCCGACCGTGGCGCTGGCCGAGGCGCCGACATAGGTGCCGCGGAGCTCGCCGCGCTGGAGGCCGCGGGTCGGCGCGAACACCGCCCACGCCACCGCGACCTGCTGCGGGAAGCCGAGATCGACGCCGGCGCGCCGGATCGTCGCGTTGTAGGGATCGGGCGGCTGGTTGTCCGATCCGCGGAACACACAGCTGAGCTCGGTGACCGAGCCGACGACGAAGCTTGTGGTCGAGCCGCGGCATTCGAGCACGCCGACCTCGACGCGGCTGGCTTGGGCCATTGCCTGCGTGGCCGGCGCCACGAGCGCTGCCGCCAGCGCCAAAGTGCCGAAACGAATCATGGGAACCCCTCCTCCGAAAGAGCGGGAACTTACCCCAAGTCGGAAACCGCGCAAAGGCGCCGACCTGGATGCCGATTCGTTAGAGTCTATTTCAGGTTACCGCAGAAACGCTGGATGCGGCGGCAGGCCTCTTCCAGGTCCTCGGTCTTGGTTGCGTAGGAGATGCGGAACGCCGGGCCGTAGCCGAACGGCGTGCCCTGCACCACCGCCACGCCTTCCGTTTCCAGAAGCTCGGTGACGAACTCCTCGTCGTTGGTGATCTTCTTGCCGGACGGCGCGGTCTTGCCCATCGCGCCCTCGCAGGACGGATAGACGTAGAACGCGCCTTCCGGCTTCGAGCACTTCAGGCCGTTCGACTGGTTGAGCATGGAGACGCAGAGATCGCGGCGCTCCTTGAAGATCGCGTTGTGCCTGGCGATGAAGTCCTGCGGGCCGTTCAGCGCCTCGACCGACGCCCATTGCGACACCGCGACCGGGTTCGAGGTCGACTGCGACTGCAGCATCGACATCGCCTTGATCAGGCTGGCGTCGCCGCCGGCATAGCCGATGCGCCAGCCGGTCATGCAATAGGCCTTCGACACGCCGTTGACCGTCAGCGTGCGGTCGTAAAGCCGCGGCTCGACCTCGGCGATCGAATAGAACTTGAAGTCGTCGTAGACGAGATGCTCGTACATGTCGTCGGTCATCACCCAGACATGCGGGTGCTTCAGCAGCACGTCGGTGACCGCCTTCAGCTCGGCCTTGGTGTAGGCAGCGCCGGTCGGGTTCGACGGCGAGTTGAAGATGATCCACTTGGTCTTCGGCGTGATCGCCTTCTCGAGCGCCTCGGGCTTCATCTTGAAGCCGTCTTCCATGCGTGTGGGCACGATCACCGGCTCGCCGCCGGCGAGCAGCACCATGTCGGGATAGCTGACCCAGTACGGCGCCGGCACGATCACCTCGTCGCCGGGGTTCAGCGTCACCATCAGCGCGTTGTAGAGCACCTGCTTGCCGCCGGTGGAGACGATGATCTGGTTGGTCTTGTAGTCGAGATTGTTCTCGCGCTTGAACTTGCCGACCACCGCCTGCTTGAGCTCGGCGAGCCCCTCGACCGCGGTGTACTTCGACGCCTTGCCGGACATGATCGCCTTGACGGCGGCCTCTTTGATGTTGTCCGGCGTGTCGAAGTCGGGCTCGCCCGCGCCGAGCCCGATGACGTCACGGCCCGCGGCTTTCAGCGCGCGCGCTTTGTCCGTCACCGCCATGGTGGCGGAGGGCTTAACGCGCGACAGTGAATCCTTGAGCAGTGCCATGACGTTCTCCAAGCCCCGCAGGGCGCGGGATTTTTTATTGGTCCGGGGCGGTCGCGGCAAGACTCAATCGGTGATCGCTCCATCAAACCGGTTGATGGGGAACGCCAGTGGGCAGGTCGCAGACGCGCGCGAACGCGCTGGTGGCCGGCCGCCGGCATGGCCCGCCATCCCGTTGCCAGCCCGCCGGAAAAGGCCGAAATTGCCGGCAAATACCGCAACCGTCAGGGTGGGAACAGCAATGGAATTGGGGTTGAGGAACAAGGTCGCGCTGGTCACCGGCGCCAGCCGCGGCATCGGGTCGGGCATCGCCATGTCGCTGGCCGATGAGGGTTGCGACCTGATGCTGACCGGCCGGGACGAGGCCGCGCTCAAGGCAGTCGCCGCGGACGTGGTCAAAAAAGGGCGAAAGGCCGCCTTCTCGGTGCTCGACCTGCGCAACGAAGGCTCGGAAAAGCCGCTGGTCGGGGCGGTCGGCGCCACATTCGGCCGGCTTGATATTCTGGTGAACAATGCAGGCGCGACCAAGCGCGGCGACTTCTTCACGCTGACCGACGCCGACTGGCAGGACGGATTTGCGCTGAAGTTCTTCGCCCATGTGCGGCTGACGCGCGAGGCGTGGCCGATGCTTAAGGCGCAGAAAGGCTCGCTCGTCACCATCGCCGGCATCGGCGGCAAGGAGCCCGAGCCGCCGTTCACCATCGGCAGCTCGGTCAACGCGGCCTGCGTCGCCTTCACCAAGGCGCTGTCCGACGTTGGCAAGGCCGACGGCGTGCAGGTGAACTCGATCAATCCCGGCCGCGTCGAGACCGAGCGGCTGTGGCGGCGCTTCCGCGAGACGATGCAGACGACCGGCCAGGACGAGCCCGCGGTGCGCGAGGACTACCGGCAGGAGTTCAACATCAGCCGGTTCGGCACGGTGAAGGACTTGGGCTCGTTCATCGCGTTCCTGGTGTCGCCGCACGGCCGCTGGGTGCACGGCACCGCGATCGACATCGACGGCGGCGAGGTGAAGTCGGTGTGAGCGCGCTGTCACATCCGCGTGTCCCGGGCGCAGCGCAGCACGAAGTGATGCTACAAGCGCGTTTACGCGCGTCTTCGACGCGCTATGGCAGACCCCGGACCGTTCCAAA
Organism: Xanthobacteraceae bacterium; assembly: GCA_019746355.1. Next base: position 7,500 of record JAIESC010000290.1, read on the forward strand.
GCCGGTGTGTGGAACGGCCCCGGATCAGCGGTGCACCGTTTCGTGCTTAGCACTCACGCTGCACCGCATCCGGGGCACCGCGCCATGAACATCCTCCTCACGCCTGCGCGCATCGGCCCGGTCGAGATCCCGAACCGGATCGTGATGCCGCCGATGACGACGCGCGGCTCGGACGAGGAAGGCCACGTCACCGACCAGACCGTGGCCTATTACATGGCACGGGTGCGCGGCGGGACCGGCCTCATCACCGTCGAGATGGCGTCGCCGGAGAAGGCCGGGCGGCATCGCCGGCGCGAGCTCGGCATCTATGACGACCGGTTCCTGCCCGGGCTGACGCGGCTGGTGGACGAAATCCATCGCGGCGGCGCCAAGGCATCGATCCAACTGGGCCATGGCGGCGGGCACACGCGGATCGACATCTGCGGCGAGACGCCGATCGCGCCGTCGGCCATTCCCCATCCCGTCTATGAGACCACGCTCGAAACCATCATCCCCGAGGCGATGACGAAGGAGCGGATTGTGCGGACGACCGCGGCCTATGTCGCCGCGGCCTTCCGAGCGGGGCGTGCGGGTTTCGATTGCGTGGAGATTCACGCGGCACACGGCTACCTGATCTCGCAGTTCCACGCGCCGTTCGAGAACCGGCGGACCGACGAATACGGCGGCAGCCTCGAGAACCGCGCCCGATTCGGCCTCGACGTGCTGCGCGCCGTCAAAGCCGCGGTGCCGGAGCTCGGCGTGATCTATCGCGTCTCGGTTGATGACTTCTTCGAAGGCGGCCTGACCTACGCCGAGGGCCGCATGCTTGCGATCTGGGCCGAGCAGGCCGGCGCGGATGCGATCCACGTGACCGCGGGCCACTACCGCTCCAAGCCCACGGCACATCGGATGATCCCGCCGATGAGCGAGCCGGATGCGACGTTTCTGGAGTATGCCGCCGACGTGAAGCGGGCGGTCGGCGTGCCGGTGATCGCGGTCGGGAGGCTTGGCGATCCGGCAACGGCGACGCAGGCGGTGGAAAGCGGCAAGGCTGACTTCATCGCGCTCGGGCGCACCCTGGTCGCCGACCCGCAATGGGTCGAGAAGCTCCGCAACAACCAGCCGATCCGGCGCTGCCTCGCCTGCAACACCTGCGTCGACGGGATGCGCAGCGGCGCGGGCATTTCCTGCGTGGTCAACGGCGCGGCGGGCCGCGAGGCAATGTTCGCCGATGCGAAGCCGCCGCAGGGCGAGACGATCGCGGTGATCGGCGCGGGGCCCGCCGGCCTGACCTACGCGTCGCTGGTGGCGGACGGCAATGCGGTGACGGTGTTCGAGAAGGCGGGGCGTCCGGGCGGCGCGTTCCGCTTCGCCGGCCTCGCACCGATGTTCCAGGAGGTCGAGGCGAACCCGGCGAGCCTGGAGCGCTACGTCGCCGGCATGGTGGCGGCCTGCCGCGCCAAGGGCGTGACGTTCAGGCTGTCGACCGACGCTCTCGACATTCCCGAGGAGCTTGCGAAGTTCGACCGGATCGTGATCGCGACCGGCGCGCGCTACCGCTTCGGCCTCGGCGAGCCGGCAATGGCGATGCTCGATATCGGCGCGGGCAAGTGGTTCGGCCTGTCGCGGTTGATGGCGGACCCGAAGCTTCGCGACTGGTTCTACTACCGTGCGCGCGTGCCAACCGGCGACCGGTTCAGGGGACTGGCGGGGCCCCATCAGATCGTCACGGTCATCGGCGACGCGGCGAGCCCCGGCAAGAGCAAGGAGGCGATCGCCAGCGCTTTCGAGGCGGCGCTACTTGGCGACTGAGGCACTGTCATTCCGGGGCGGCCCGAAGGGCCGAGCCCGGAATCCAGAGCCACGAAACGGAGACTGCGATTGCTGCCCTGGATTCCGGGCTCGCCGCTTCGCGGCGCCCCGGAATGACGACGGAGCGTATAGCACCGCTACTGAAAAATCTCGTTGAACCGCGTCTTCAAATCCTTCGAGTTTTTCTCGATGTAATCGAGATCGATCGGGATGTACTTGACCTCCTTCAGCGACGGCTGGCCGGCCGGCGCGGCGATGTCGACGCGCGACGAATGGATCGCGTTGTCGGCGATCATTCTCTGCGCCGCGGGCGACAGCATGAACTGCGCGAACAGCTTCGCCGCGTTCGGGTTCTTCGCATTCTTGATGATCGCAATCGGCGAGCAGATCTCGAACACGCCCTCGGTCGGATAGATCACTGCCTGGTTCGGCAGGTCCTTGCCGTCGTTGAAGCTGCGCGGATCGGAGCCCTCCGCGCCGATCGCGCGCTCGCCGGTCTGCATGGTCTTGTAGACCTGCTGGTGGCCCTGCACGATCATCGTGTCGTTCACCCGCAGCGCCTTGTAGAAATCCCAGCCGAGCTTCTGCGACAGCATGCCGACCACGAGCAGCTGGATCGCGGTGAACGACGGATCGGGCATCACCATCCTGGCCTTGTATTTCGGGTTCTTGAGATCCGACCAGGTCTTCGGCCGCTCCACCTCGGGCACCAGATCAGTGCGCACCGGCATGCCGATGAGGTGGACGCGCTGGGCGGTCCAGTGACCGTCCTTGTCCTTCGCGCCCTCGACCACCTTGTCGAAGCCGTCCGGCTTGAACGGCACGAAGATGCCGCGCCGCGTCATGCCGCTCGCGGCCGCGGCATCCGACATGGTGATGACGTCGGCGCCCGCCTGCCCGGCCTGATACTCCTGCAGGAAGCGCCGCAGCACCGCCTCGCCGCCGGAGCGCAGCAGCGTCACCTTGATGCCGGTGTCGGCGGCGAACTTGTCGGCGAGCTGCTGCACCAGCGGGAACGGCGTCGAGGTGTACCAGTTGAGGTTGCCCTCTTTCACCGCGGCGGCCTTGTCGGCCTGATCGGGCGTGAAGGCGTGGGCGGCCGACGCGGCAAGACCCATAAGGCCGATGGCGGCGACAAGCGCGATGCGGCGCATGGCAATCCTCCCAAAAGACGCCGGTTTTTGCCCGGTCTGTGGGGCATCGTCGTTCCATCGCCCGCCAAAGGCAATCGGCGAAACGCTCTCTTAAGGCTGCGCTGCTAGGCCTTTTGCCACACCAGGCACTGAAGAGATGAGCGCCTTTCTCGCCACCATGCGTGACGGCCGATGGCTCAGCCGCGAGCGCGTCCGGCTGTGGGCGCTTGCGATGCTCGCCGCCTCGGTGATCGGCACGGCGTTTCTGATCGTGACGTCAGACGGGCTCAACGACCACCAGGGCCGCCCGCTCGGCACCGACTTCTCCAACGTCTATGCCGCCGGCACCTATGTGCTGGACGGCAAGCCCGCGGCGGCCTTCGACTGGCCGGCGCACCACGCGCGCGAGCAGCAGATTTTCGGCGACAAGACGCCGTTCTACGGCTGGCACTACCCGCCCTACTTTTTGTTCATCGCCGGACTGCTCGCGCTGATGCCCTACGCGCTGGCGCTCGCCCTGTGGCAGGGCGTGACGCTCGTGCTCTATCTCGGCGCGGTGTGGCTGATCCTGCGCTCCGCCTCCCCGAAACGATGCGCGCTGACACCACGCGCGCTGGAAGGACGGCTGTGGCTCGTGGTCGCGCTCGCCTTCCCGGCCGTGTTCGTCAATATCGGCCACGGTCACAATGGCTTTCTCACCGCGGCGCTGGTCGGTGCGGCCCTGGTGATGCTGGACCGCCGGCCGCTGGTCGCAGGCGTCCTGTTCGGGCTGATGGCCTACAAGCCGCAGTTCGGCGTGATGATCCCGCTGGTGCTGGCCGGAACCGGACGCTGGCGCGCATTCGTTGGAGCCGCGGCGACGGTCGCCCTGCTCACGCTTGCGACCGTCATCGCATTCGGTCCCGACGTCTGGCGCGCGTTCTTCGCCTCGGCGCATCTCACGCGCGTCGAGGTGCTCGAGCTCGGCGGCACCGGCTGGCACAAGATCCAGAGCGTGTTCTCGATCGTGCGGATGTGGGGCGGCGGCATCGCCCTCGCCTACACCGCGCAAGCCGCGGTGATGATCGCAGCCGCCGCGGCGCTGGTCTGGCTCTGGCGCAGCGCTGCGGCCTATCCGCTGAAGGCCGCGGCGCTGATCGTCGCCTCGATCCTGGCGACGCCCTACAGCCTCGACTACGACCTCGTGATCCTCGCGCCGGCGATCGCGTTTCTTGCCGCCGACGGCCTCGCGCGCGGCTTTGCGCCCTGGCACAAGAGCACGCTGGCGCTGCTCTGGATCATGCCGCTGGTCGCGCGCAGCATCGCCGAGCAGACGCTGGTCCCGCTTGGCGTTCCAGCCATGCTGCTGGTGTTCGTGCTGATCTTGCGGCGCGTGGCCGAAACAAGCGCAAGCGCACAGTGGCATTCGGCGGCGCAGCCGATAAAGTAACCGCATGATCACGAGACGAGCGGCGTTGACGGCGCTGGCCGGGCTTGCCGGCATAAGCGCGTTCACGCGCGTCTTCGACGCGATATGCCGTGGCGCACGGGCGCAGGCTTTTCCGAGCCGCCCGATCACCATCATCGTGCCCTATCCCGCCGGCGGCCCGGTCGACATCACCGCGCGGCTGATCGCGCAGTCGGTCGGCGACGGGCTCGGACCACCGATCGTGGTCGACAACCGCGGCGGCGGCGCGGGCGTGATCGGCAGCGTTGCCGTGCAGCACGCCGAGCCGGACGGCCATACGCTGGTGCTCGGCACCAACCAGACGCATGCCACAAACCAGAGCCTGCTGAAGAGCTGCCCCTACGACGCGGTGAAGGATTTTGCGCCGGTCGCGGGCATCGCCGAGATTCCGCATGTGCTGGTGGTGCGGCGGGGGCTCGAAGCGGCCAGCGTGTCCGAGCTCGTGGCGCTGGCAAAGAAATCGCCGGGGGCGCTGAACTACGCGTCGACCGGCCTAGGCTCTGCGTCACACCTTGCCGCCGAATTGTTCAAGACCAAAGCGGGCGTGGAGCTTCAGCACATTCCGTTCCGGGGCGCGGCGCCGATGACCACGGAGCTTCTGGCCGGCCGGGTCGATGTCACCTTCGCGACGCTGCCGAGCGTGGTCAGCCATATCGAGGCGGGTGCGGTTCGCGCGCTCGCGGTCGCCAGCGCCAGGCGCGCGGCGCGGCTGCCGAACGTGCCTACGCTCGCCGAGGCGGGGCTCGCCGCCGTCGAGGCCGACGCCTGGTTCGCGCTGTTCGCGCCGGCGAAGACGCCGGCTGTGACGGCCGAGCGGCTGCACCGCAGCATCGCCGCGAGCCTCAGCACCGAAGCGGCGAAGGACGCCATCGCCAAGCAAGGCATGACACCGTGGCTGCGTTCGCCGGCCGAAATCGCAGCCTGGCTGCCGGGTGAGATCGCCAAATGGGCCGCGGTGATCAAGGCAGCGGGGGTCGTCGCCGAGTAGCCATCGCCGCGGCGCCCCTCCTATAATCCTCCAAACGGAGGAGGAAACCATGTCCAGACATTCGCCCGCACTGGCTGCCGTCCTTGCGCTCGCGCTCATCGTGCCGGTTTTGGCACCGCTTTCGGCGCAGCAGGCGCCGATCCAGCCGTCGCCCGTCAAACGGACCATCCTGCAACGCAGCGACGTGCCCGGCACCAACCTGGAGATGATCTACGCCGCCGTGGAGATTGCCCCTGGCTTCAAGGCGGGACGCCACTTCGATCCCGGCGTGGTGATGGCGCAGGTGACCGAAGGCGAATTCTGGTTTGCGCCGGACGGCCAGCCGGAAAAGGTCTACAAAGCCGGTGAATCGCTGACCGTGCCGGATCGGGCCATTCACAACGAGGGCGCAACCGACAAGGGCGTCAAGCTCAGCGCCGTCTACGTGCTGGAGAAGGGCAAGTCGCTCGCTTCCCCTGCGCCATAATGCGCTGAAGACGCGCGTAAACGCGCTGATGGCCCGCGCCGTAAAGAAGCGGCGTTGCAGCCGTAACATCTTTGCGAACTTCTAATTCACAGGCGTGCATGCGGAATACCCTCCCGCTGCACCGCATCAATGCCCTTCGCAAAGAAATTCCGCGGCGTCCTTGTGTCGGAGTTAAATTTCTTTCATTCGCATGTTGCGGCGCACGCGTTATCCTTTTCATTCCACTGTCATGGCCCGGCCTTGCAATCGCCGCGCTTTGTATCTTAATCGCCCGAGGCAATGACGCCGCAGGCCGGGGAGGGATGCATGTACACGCTCTATTCCATGCGTCGCTCGGGCAATTGCTACAAGGTCCGCCTCGCGCTCGCGCAGCTCGACATCGCCCATCAGCTCGTCGAGATCGACATCCTCAAGGGCGAGACCCGCACGCCGGAATTTCTGGCGATGAACCCCAGCGGCCACGTGCCGCTGCTCGAGATCGCGCCCGGCCGTCACATCGCCGAATCGAACGCGATCCTCTGGTACGTGGCGGGCCATACGCCGCTCGTGCCGGACGACCGCGTCGAGCGGGCCGAGATGCTGCAGTGGATGTTCTTCGAGCAGCACAGCCTGGAGCCCAGCATCGGCGCGGCCTATTTCTGGCTGACGCTGGTCAAGGGCGGCCGCGATCTGCAGCAGCACGCCTTCGAGGACTGGATGCAGGAGGGCCACCGCGCGCTCGGCGTGATGGAGCGGCACCTGGCCAAGCGCGATTTCTTCGCCGCGGGCCGCTACACCATCGCCGACATCGCGGTCTACGCCTACACGCACCTGGCGCATCAATGCGACTTCGACCTCGCGCCGTTCCCGGCGATCCGCGCCTGGCTCCGCCGCGTCGCCGATCAGCCCGGCCATGTGACGATGGATGAACAGATCGTGATGGCCGCGGCGCAGTAGGCGTTCGGCATATTCAGCCCTGCCCGCATATTCAGCCCTGGGTCCCCGCTTCCGCGGGACGAACGTGGAGAGATTGCGTCGCTCTCTCAGCCGCTCGTCCCGCGGAAGCGGGGACCCAGGGCTTCAAGCACAATGCCGTCGGTACGGTTGCAGCAAGCGCCGTCGTTAGTTCTCGGCCCTGATGTTGGCGTCCTTGATGACCTTCGCCCACTTGGCGATGTCGGACCTGATGATCTCGCCGAACGCCTGCGGCGGGTCACTCGCGGTGTCGAGGCCGAGTTGCGCGAGCTTCTCCTTCATCTCCGGCGACGCGACGATCTGCGCCGCTTGCCTATAGACCTTGTCGATGATCGCCGGCGGAGTCCCGGCCGGTGCCATCAGCCCGAACCAGGAGATCGCCTCGAAGCCCGGCTGCCCCGATTCGGCGATGGTCGGCAGGTCCGGCAGGATCGAGGAGCGCCTCAGCGAGGTGATGGCAAGGCCGTGCAACTGGCCCTGCTTCACCACCGGCAGGATCGTGCCGACGTTCTGCAAGGTCATGGTCACACGGCCGGCGACCACGTCGGTGAAGACTGCGCCGCGGTAGGGAACATGGACGATGTCGACGCCCGCAAGCCGCTTGAGCAACTCGCCGGCGATGTGCTGCGGCGTACCGACGCCGGGGCTCGCCATCGACAGCTTGCCGGGCTGCGCCTTGGCGAGCGCGATCAGCCCGCCATAGGTCTTGGCCGGCACGTCGTTGTTGACCGCAAGAATGCTCGGCATGATCAGGAGCCGCGCCACCGGCGTGAGATCGCGCACCACGTCGTAGGTGTTGTTGGTGAGCAGCGTCGGATTGATGGTCAGCGCGCCGTTCGCGCCCCAGTAGAACGTCGAGCCGTCCGGCGCGGCCTTCGCGACGCGGTCGCCGCCGACGCTGCCGCCCGCCCCCGGCACGTTCTCCACCGTCACCGGCACGTTCCAGGCTTCGGCGAATTTCTGCGCGAACAGCCGCGCAGTGATGTCGGTGGCGCTGCCGGCGGTGAAGCCGACGATGAAGCGGATCGGCTTGTCGGGATAGGCGCCCTGCGCGAAGGCCGAAAGCCCACTGAGAACGACCGCCGCCGCGGCCAGCCATGCCCGGATCATGCGTTCCTCCTGCCGCGGTTCTATTGAGGCATCTTGATTCCAGCGTCCTTGATGACCTTGCCCCACATCGGCATCTCGGTCCTGACGATCTCGGCGAATTCCGCGGGCGTGTTGCCGACGAGTTGGAGGCCCAGGCCTTCGAGCTTGGTCCGGACGTCCGGCTGCGTCAGCACCTTCACGGTCTCGGCATGCAGCCTGTCGACGACCGGCTTCGGCGTGCCGGCCGGCGCCATCAGGCCGAACCAGGCGGTGGCGTCAAAGCCCGCAAAGCCCAGCTCCTCCATGGTCGGCAGCTCGGGGATCTGCGGCGAGCGCTTGCGCGAGGTGATGCCGAAGGCGCGGAGCTTGCCTTCGCGGATGAGCGGCAGGAGGTTGGAGATGTTGCCGAAGAAGATGTTGAGCCGGCCGCCCAGCAGGTCCGGCAGGATCGCGGTCGTGCCGCGATACGGCACCTGCTGGATTTTCACGCCGGTCATCTTCATGAACAGCTCGCCGGCGAGATGCTGGGAGGTGCCGACCCCGGCGTGTCCGGCGACGAAATAGTCCGGCTTTTGCCTGGCGAGCGCGATCACCTCCTGGACGGTCCTGGCCGGCACGTCCGGCGTCACCACCATGATGTTCGGCACGATGAAAACCTGGGTGATGTAGGTGAAATCCTTGACCGGGTCGTAGCCGAGCTTGTCGATCAGGTTCGGGTTGATCACCACCGCGGCGTTGCCGCCCATCACCAGGTTGTAGCCGTCGGCCGGCGCCTTGGCGGTGCGCTCGACCGCGAGGTTGCCGCCCGCGCCGGTAACGTTCTCCACCACCACGCCCTTGGCCCAGGTCTCGTTGAACTTGTCGGCGAACAGCCGCGAGGTCACGTCCGGCGCCACGCCCGGCGAGAAGCCCACGAGAATCTTGATCGGCTTGTCGGGATAGGCGGATTGCGCGGACGCAGACGAGCCAAGCGCAAGCGAGAACGCGGCCGCAAGGCCCATCAGCACTTTCATGTTTCCTCCCTGGCGCGGCCGTGCGTGGAATTCTGCGTGACAGCTCTGTGGGGCTGCCCTGTGTGACTTCCAGGCCACGTCCGCGGGAAACATAGCAGACTTTAAGCTTTCGTTAACCGTCCGCCACACATCCGCCGCGTTTCGTCAAAACGGCCGCCCAAGTCTCGACGAACCCGCGCCCGCATCCGCCGCCATATTTGTGGACAGAAGTGATTCGCGGGGTTGAGACCCATGACCAGAGAATTGATCGAGCGTTCGCGTCAGCGTCATGCGTTCGCGGGATTGCCGGTGATTGTTGCCACGTTGTCGCTTGTGGTTTCGCTTGTGGTGGCGGCAACCGCTGTGTCGATCGGCATCGCCCGGGCCGACGCGCTTGTGCCGATGACCGGGGGCAGCGGCGGCAAGCTCGCGTTGGCGGTGTTTGCAGGCCTGGTGATCGCCTGCCTGGGAGCGTTGACGGCGGGGATGGCCGGCGACGAAGTGCGTACGCGACAGGGTGAGTAATCACCATTGGTAGCGCGCCCGTGGGAGGGCCATAGCCTCGTCCGCGTCGCGTATCGGACGACGGCGCCGTAGCGTCGGTTGTCGGTTGCGTTCCGGTTGGTAGTTCCGGGTCTGTAGTTTCAGTCCGTAGTTCACAAGCGCCCCTGGGCGCCGCGCGTTGTCAGCGGCGACCAGGGGCCTTTTGTTGTCGACGCCATCAGCGCGGCGGGCTCGCCGGCGCGGTGCCCGCGGCCGCATTGGCCGCCTTGATCATCGGCGCCCATTTGTCGATGTCGGCCTTGTGGTAGGCGCGCAGCGCCGCGGGCGACTGCTGCTCCTTGGGGGCGACCTCATGGCCCAACTCGACGAGCTTCTGCCGCACCACAGGATCGGCCAGTGCGTCGGCCACCGCGGCGCTGAGCTTGTCGACCACGTCCTTGGGCGTGCCCTTCACCGTCCACATGCCGTGCCAGAACGGAAAATGCAGGCCGGGCACGCCGGCCTCGTCGATGGTCGGAACGTCGGGCGCGGCGAACCAGCGCTTGCTCTGCAGCACCGCGTAGGCCTTGATCGAGCCGGCGCGGTATTGCGGCAGGGTCTGGCCGGCCTCGGGGCACGACAGGTCGATCTGGCCGGCCAGGAGATCCTGCATGATCGGGGCGGCGCCGCGATACGGCACCAGCGGGAACTTGGTGCCGGTGTTGTTCTGGAAATAGACCATGCACATGTGGATGCCGCC
>JAIESC010000114.1 GCA_019746355.1 Xanthobacteraceae bacterium
CGGCCGTGGTGGACCGGGCCGCGGCGGCCCGGGCCGCAGCGGCGGCGGTTTCGGCGGCGGCGGCTTCGGCGGTGGCGGCGGCTTCGGACGCTGATCGCCTGCTCTCGTTTTCGATCGATGACCTGCGGCGCGGGCGGCAAAAAAAGCAGCCCGCGCTTTGATTTTATGGGGTTCGACTCAAAGGCATCCGGGGTATCGTCGAATGTTCGCCGCATTCCTTCGGTGAACCACCACCAGAATCGCCGCAGGACGGATCGCCCAAAGCCTCATGCCGAGCCTTCGATGACGCGACAGCGCAGCCGCAGCACAACCAGGATCGGCACCGCAGCCCGCGCGCTCGCGGGCGCGGCACTGCTCGCGGCTGCGCTCGGCGGATGCGGCACCATCACCAGCGGCACCGGCGGCGCCGTGACCCAAACCTCCGAGTCGGACGAGAACCAGTTCGCGGCCTCCCCCGCCAACATCGCCTCGCTGTCCGCCGTCATCCAGCGCAACCCGAGCGATCCGCAGGCCTACAACATGCGTGGCTCGGTGTTCGGCCAGGCCGGCCGCAACGACGAGGCGATGGCCGATTTCAACAAGGCGATCAGCCTCGACCCGAATTATTCGCAGGCTTACGCCAACCGCGGCCTGATCAACCGCAAAACCGGCAGGCTCGATGCGGCGGCCGCCGACTACGACAAGGCGCTGGCGCTCGATCAGAATTATGCCGTGGCCCATCTCGGACGCGGCATCGTCTACCGGCTGAAGAAGCAGCCGTTCGATGCTTTCAAGGACTTCAACAAGGCGATCTCGATCCGCCCCGACAATGCCGAGGCCTATTACAACCGCGGGCTGCTCTATCAGAGCCAGCGGCAGCACAAATATGCGATCGATGACTTCTCGACCGCGATCGGGCTGTCGCAGAACCAAGCCGAGTCCTACATCGCCCGCGGCCTGAGCTACATGGCGGTCAACGATCTCAAGGCTGCGACGAGCGACCTCGACGAGGCCGTCTCGGCCGAGCCGCAGAACCTGCAAGCCTGGACCACGCGCGCCTTCGCCTATGAGCGGGCCGGCGACAAGGAAAAGGCGGCGGGCTCCTACGCCCGCGCGCTCAACATCAAGCAGGACCACGAGCCGGCCAAGCAGGGCTTCACCCGTGTCGGCGGCCGGGCCGGCCAGAGCTACCAGACCTTCTGAGCCGATCGATCCGCGGATCAGCGGCCTGCGCGCAGGCGGCGCATGAACGCTTTCAATCGCGTCAGCTTGTCCTTGGCGTCTTCGGTGCGAACGCGCGGCCGCCGCTTTGCGACGTCGCTGTCGTTGGCAAAGCCGGACACGACCTGGCTTGCCAGCAAAGCGAGCATGCTGAAAAGGATCAGCTCCATCAGCTCGAGCTTGTTGCCCACCGCGAAGCTGAACGGCGGACCGTAGAGGAAGTAGGCGGCGGCGAGGCTGCTGGCGATGGTGACGCCCATCGCCGACAGGCTGCCGTAACGGATGGCGATCAGCGTGGTCGGCACGAAGTAGATGAAGATCAGGTGATCCTGCTGCAGCGCCGGCTGGATCGCCCAGAGAAACAGGGTGGTGAAACCCACCAGCGCAAGCGACACCGTGATGGGCGTGAACCAGCGGCGGACGAACGATCTCGCGTTCGGGGTAGCGCCTGCCGATGCGCCTCGCGTTGCGCTGTCCTTGGCACCCGCAAACCGTTCCGGCTCAACGCGCAGCGACATCCCCAGCTCGCCCGCATGTTTCGGATTTTTTGACGCCGCATGTGAGACGGCGCAATCCACACAATTCTAGCGGAGAACCGTCCCGGCAGCCAGTTGCCCGGTTTCAGCGGCCGTCGAGAAACGCCCGCACCGCATCGAGCGCCCCGAACCTGTCGAGATCGCTGTGACCACCGCCCTCGACCCGGACGAAGCGCTTCGGCTCGTTCGCCAGCGCAAACAGCCGCTCGCCCAGCGCGAACGGCACCACGGCGTCGCCTGTACCGTGTACGATCAGGACCGGAACGGAAACCTTGGGGATCCGCAGGTCCGAGCGGAACTGATCCTTCATCAGCAGGCCGACGGGCAGGAACCAGTACACCCGTGCGCCGACATCGGCGGCGGAGGTGAACGGCGCCTCCAGCATCAGCCGGCCGACCTTGTGCGACGACGCAAGCGCAACGGCCACGCCGCTGCCGAGCGATTCGCCCCACGGCACGATGCGCTCCGCCGGATAGCGCGAAGCGGCAAAGCCATAGGCCGCTTCGGCGTCGGCAATGAGCCCCGCCTCGGTCGGACTGCCGGTCGAGCCGCCATAGCCGCGATAGTTGAGCGCGATCAGGCCGGTGCCGTCGGCAGTCAGCGCACGGAAACGGTCGGCGCGGAGATTGAGCCCGCCGCCATTGCCCTGGAAATAGAGAACGACGGGACGCTCGCCCCTTGGCGGAATGTGCCAGACGATCACCTTCTCGCCGTCGGTGGTGTCGAGCACCACCTCCTCCGCCTGGGGCAAGCGGGCCGCGGCCGGCGCCGTGCGCTGCCGGTCCGGAAAATACATCAGCGAGCGCTGCGCGACATACATGAGCGCGACGAAGCCGCCGAAGACGACGAGCACACCGATCAGCAGCTTCAGGGCAGACATGGCGCAGTCATGGCCCGCGGTTGTGCAGCCTTGAGCTTAAATCCGGATGCGCCGCGCAGGATCACATCGCCTTGACGATGGTCTCCGACATCTTCTTCGCGTCGCCGAGCAGCATCATCGTGTTGTCGCGATAGAACAGCGGGTTGTCGATGCCGGCATAGCCCGAGGCGAGCGAGCGCTTGATGAACATCACCGTGCCGGCCTTCCACACCTGCAGCACCGGCATGCCGTAGATCGGCGAGGACTTGTCCTCCTCAGCCGCCGGATTGGTCACGTCGTTGGCGCCGATCACGAAGGCGATGTCGGCTTGCGCGAATTCGGAGTTGATGTCCTCGAGCTCGAACACCTCGTCGTAGGGCACGTTGGCCTCGGCGAGCAGCACGTTCATGTGGCCGGGCATGCGGCCTGCCACCGGATGGATTGCGTATTTGACCTCGACGCCTTCCTTCTTGAGATGGTCGGCCATTTCGCGCAGCGCGTGCTGGGCCTGCGCCACCGCCATGCCGTAGCCCGGCACGATGATGACCTTGGACGCGTTCTTCATGATGTAAGCCGCGTCTTCCGCCGAGCCGATCTTCACCGGCTTCTGCTCGCCGCCGCCGCCCGGGCCCGCCACCTCGCCGCCGAAGCCGCCGAGGATCACCGAAATGAAGCTCCGGTTCATGCCCGCGCACATGATGTAGGACAGGATCGCGCCCGAGGAACCGACCAGCGCGCCGGTGATGATCAGCGCCGAATTGCCGAGTGTGAAGCCGATGCCGGCCGCAGCCCAGCCGGAATACGAGTTCAGCATCGAGATCACCACCGGCATGTCGGCGCCGCCGATCGGGATGATGATCAGCACGCCGAGCACCAGCGCGATGACGGTGACCAGCCAGAAGTCGAGTTGGCTCTGCGACACCACGAGACCGTAGATGAAGAAGATCATCGCCAGCGCCAGCACGACGTTGATGACGTGGCGGCCCGGGATGAGGATCGGCGCGCCGCTCATGCGGCCGGAAAGCTTCAGGAAGGCGATGATCGAACCGGTGAAGGTGATGGCGCCGATGGCGACACCGAGCGACATCTCGACCAGGCTCGCCTTGTGGATCGCGCCGCGGATGCCGATGCTGAAGGCGGCCGGCGCGTAGAACGCCGCAGCGGCGACCAGCACCGCCGCCATGCCGACCAGCGAGTGAAAGGCGGCGACCAACTCCGGCATCGAGGTCATCGGCACGCGGCGGGCGATCACCGCGCCGATGCCGCCGCCCAGCACGATGCCGGCGATGACCAGGATCCAGGCGCCGAGCCCCTGCGGCGGATGCCCGGCCAAGGTCGTGAGGACGGCGATCGCCATGCCGACGATGCCGAACGTGTTGCCGAGGCGGCTCGACTCCGGGCTCGACAGCCCGCGCAGCGCCAGGATGAACAGGACGCCGGAAACGAGATAGAGGAGCGCTGCGATGTTGGCGTTCATAACGCGCGCCTCACTTTTTCTTCTTCTGGTACATCGCCAGCATGCGCTGCGTGACCAGGAAGCCGCCGAAGATGTTGATGGAGGCGAACACCAGCGCGACGAAGCCCAGCGCCCTCGCCCAGATCGGTCCGTTGTCGTTGGCGACGAGGCCGACCCCGACCGCGAGCAGCGCACCGACGATGATCACCGAGGAGATTGCGTTGGTCACCGACATCAGCGGCGTGTGCAGCGCCGGCGTCACCGACCAGACCACGTAATAGCCGACGAACACCGCCAGCACGAAGATCGACAGCCGGAAGACGAACGGGTCGACGGCGTCGAGTGGGGTTCCGGTCATGCGGAGACTCCTTCTGCGCGGCGGGCCGCGCTGTCTGTGCGGTTTCCTGCTAGGCGGACTTGGGCATGAAATTCGGATGAACCACCCGGCCGTCGCGCGTCAGCGCGGTGGTGCGGACGATCTCGTCGTCCCAGTTGACCGCGAGCTTCTTCTCTTTCTTGTCGATCAGGATTTCGAGGAACGTGAGCAGGTTCTTGGCGTAGAGGCCCGACGCCGAAGCCGCGAGCCGGCCCGGCACGTTGGTGTAGCCGACGATCTTGACGCCACCCACCTCGGTCACCTTGCCGGCCTGCACGCCTTCGACGTTGCCGCCGCGCTCGACCGCGAGATCGACGAGCACCGAGCCCGGCCGCATCGATTTGACCATCTCGGCGGACACGAGCCGCGGCGCGGGCCGGCCCGGAATGAGCGCGGTGGTGATGACGACGTCCTGCTTCTTGATGTGCTCGGCGACGAGGGCGGCCTGCTTCGCCTGGTACTCCTTCGACATTTCCTTGGCGTAGCCGCCGGCGGTCTGCGCGTTCTTGAACTCCTCGTCCTCGACCGCGAGGAACTTGGCGCCAAGGCTCTCGACCTGCTCTTTCGTCGCCGGCCGGACGTCGGTCGCCGTCACCACGGCGCCAAGACGGCGCGCGGTGGCGATCGCCTGCAGGCCTGCGACGCCGACGCCCATGATGAAGACGCGCGCGGCGGGCACGGTGCCCGCGGCCGTCATCATCATCGGGAAGGCGCGGCCGTATTCGGCCGAGGCATCGATCACCGCGCGATAGCCGGCGAGGTTCGCCTGGCTCGACAGCACGTCCATCGACTGCGCGCGGGTGATGCGCGGCATCAGCTCCATCGCAAACGCCGTCACGCGTGCATCGGCCAAGGCTTTCAGTGCAGCCTCGTTGCCGTAAGGGTCCATGATGGCGATGGCGAGCGCGCCGGGCTTCACCCCGTTGAGCTCGGCCGGGTTCGGCCGCCGCACGGTGAGGACGATGTCGGCGCCCGACGCCGCGCCCTTGCCGACCGTCGCGCCGGCCGCCGTGTATTCGGCGTCGAGGATGCCGGATTTGACGCCCGCGCCCGGCTCGACGGCGACTTCGGCGCCCAGCCCGATCATCTTTTTGACGGTTTCCGGGGTCGCGGCGACGCGCGGTTCGGACGGGTCGGTTTCAGCCCCAACGGCAATTTTCATGCTGCCTCCATGGCCGCTCGGTATTTGGCGGGCCGCAAGCAGCCCGGCCGGCTGCCTCAGACCAGGAAGTAGGCCATCCCGATCAGGATGATAACGACGACGATGATCCCCCATTTCACCAGCGCCAGAAAGTTCAGATAGGTCTGCTCATGGGCCGGGTAGTCGTTGCCCTCCGCGACCGAATATTCCGGGGTGCCGTGCGCGGCCATTACGCGATCCCTTTCAAGCTCTGTGCCAGTTCCATGCGGGAAGTGCTGCGCCGGCCACGGACCGCGGATGCGGCCAGAACGGCGCAACAAGGAAGCTCAGGATTTAGCGGAATCGCCGGGGCCGGGCAATGCCGCGGCCAAAATCATCCCGTGCGGATCGGCCACCTAACGGCACTCGGACCGGGCGGTGCTGCGGTTGGCAGCCGCCAGATCGTCCTCATGGCCGCGGACGATGTCGGCGATCATGTTGCCCATCTGCGGGTCCTTCAGACACCCGGACTGTTTGAGGGCAGCCAACTGGTCCTCAAGGCGCGGCTTGAGCTGGCGGGCGATGCGGCATTCCTCCTGCACAAGCTTGGCCGGGGAGCCCTTGCTTTGCGCGATCTGCTTGATGACGCGCTGATAACGCGTGGTCAGCTTCTCGGTGTCCTTGGACATCAGCTTGCCGACTTCGGCGGCACAGTCGGCCGCGCGCACGCCATGAGGAGCAAGAATCGCTGCCGCGATGATGAGACAGCACCCAAGTCTGACCGGCATGAGTCTGACCAGCATGAGTCTGACCAGCATGAGTCCGACCTGCATCCACGCGCCTCCGTTGCCGCAACTCCGCTTCACTTGCCACCGGCGGAATTGTGGCAACCGAGCTCCGCGCGGAGCCCGTGCCCAATAACCTGACCGCCCGTCATTGTCCAACAGCAAAGCTGAGGCGCCAACCTGCGCTGTTACGTCACGGTGGAAAATCTCGGCTTTCACAGTCCGGCGCGCGCGAGCGCCGCGTTCTGACGTTTCTCCACGGCCGCGACCGAGAACTGCTCCATGGCCGCCTCGAATAGCCGATGAAAGTTGAGCTCGGCGCGCAGATGCAGAAACACGCCGCCAAGTCCGATCGCGGCGCGGTCCATCAGCACGAACTCCTGCGGCACCGTGACCGGGCCTTTCTGCCGCAGCGCCCGTTGCACCTCGAATGCCTGGCGGCGGCCATACTCGCCTGGCTTGACGCCGTCGGCGATGCTGCGGACGCGATCCTCCATCAGCGGGCCGTAGATGAAGCGCGCCCAGATGTTGAGGATGTCGATCAGCTCGCGGGACAGCTTGCGGAAGCCCCAGGTCTCGTAGGCGTGCACGATGCGCGCGTCGTCGTCGTTGCGCAGCCCGTTGTAGAGATCGACCACGCCGCCGACGAACTTCGGCGGGAAGATGCGGATGCAGCCGTAGTCGAGCAGATTGATGCCGCCGGGCTTATTCTTCTGCTCGAACACCGTGTAGTTGCCGAGATGCGGATCGCCGTGGATCACGCCGAAGCGGCTGAACGGCAGCCACCAAGCGGTGAACATCGCGGTGGCAAGGCGGTTTCGTACCGCAAGCGACTCATCCTTGTGATCGAGCATCCGGCTGCCGTCGAGCCACTCCATCGTCAGCAGCCGCTCGGTCGAAAGCTTTGCATCGACGCGCGGCACGCGGATCAGCTCCTCGTCCTTCAGCATGTCGCGGTAGAGCGCGACGTGCTTCGCTTCGCGGCGATAGTCGAGCTCCTCGCGCATGCGCGCGCCGATCTCCTTGATGATCTCGCGGGTGTCGATTGCCGGCTCAAACCTGCGGCGGATCGCAAACAGCACGCCGAGCTGCTGCAAATCGGCTTCGACCGCCGACTGCATGTCGGGATATTGCAGCTTGCACGCCAGTATCTCGCCGTCGAGCGACGTCGCGCGATGCACCTGCCCGAGCGAGGCGGCCGCGGCGGGATGATGCTCGAAGCTGGCAAATTTTTTCTGCCAGTCCGCGCCAAGCTCGGCCTGCATGCGGCGCTTGACGAAGGCCCAGCCCATCGGCGGCGCCTGGCTCTGCAGCTTGGTCAGCTCGTTGATGTATTCGGGCGGCAGTGCCTCGGGGATGGTGGCGAGAAGCTGCGCCACCTTCATGATCGGGCCTTTAAGGCCGCCGAGCGCCGCGGCAAGGTCGGCTGCGTTCTTCGCGCGGTCGAGATCGAGCCCGAACAGGCGCGCGCCGGCGATGCGCGCGGCCACGCCGCCGACATTGGCGCCGACGCGGGCATAGCGTGCGGCGCGCGCGGTCAGACGATTTCGTTCACTGTCGCTTCTCGAAGGCATGCCGGACAGAGGTAGGCCCTATCGGTTAGAAAAGCGAGAGTCCCGCCTGCGGACCTCGTGCCGCGACATAGATTTGCCGTGACCCTATCCGAAAGCGGTCGCGATCTCATAGGAGTCTCGCAATGCGACATGCTCTCGCGGCCGCCGCTGCCCTGCTGGCGCTGGCGATGGTCGAAGTACCCCCTGCACCGGCCCAGCCGGTGGACCGCAGCAATGTCGCCACTGTGACCGTCAACGGACAGGGCCGCGTCGACGTGCCGCCAGACCATGCACGGCTGTCCGTGGAGGTCGTGACCGCGGGCGCCAATCCGGAAGCCGCGACATCCTCCCACCGCGAGCGTGCGTCCCGCGCGACCACGCGGCTTCGCGACATGAAGAACGACGGCGTGAGCATCGAGCAGTCGACGTTCTCGCTTAACGAGCTTCGCAATCCGGAACGCCCGAACACACCGGGCCGCAGCGAATATCGCGCGGTCACGACCTTCGAATTGAAGATCGCGCCCGCCGAAAACGCCGACAAGGCGGTCACCGCGATTGCCGCATCCGGACTGTTCGAGGTCCGCAACCTGCGTTTCGGTGTCGACGAGCGCAATTCCGGTTTCGACGCGGCCCGGCGAAGCGCCGTGGAAGACGCCCGCCGGCGGGCCGTGACCTATGCGGATGCGGCTGGCGTCAAGCTCGGGGAGATCGTCAGCATCCACGACACCGATGCGCGCCATCCGCGCGAGGCGGTGCTGATGTCGCCGATGGCGCGCGACGTGCAGGTCATTCCTCCGGAGGCGCTGACGCTCAACGCTTCGGTGACCATCGCATGGCGAATTGCGCCATAGGTCTTGTCACGGCTTGATTCACTTCGCGGCGACAGACTTGGGCCAGTTGTCCCTGATCCAGCGTGCGAGGCTTTCCTCGCTGACTTCGCCTGCGGCGAGCGAAAGAATCATGGCCGCGGCTTCGGCTTCTGGCACAACAAAGTCGATCTCATTGAGACCGAGGAACGTGTAGGTCGCAAGCAGCGACGTCCGTTTGTTGCCGTCGACAAACGGATGGTTTCTTGCGATGCCGAAGCCGTAAGCAGCCGCAAGCTCAACCAGCCCGGTCTGTTCATAGGCCCATTTATTCAGCGGGCGTGACAAGACGGATTCGAGCAGCGTCTCGTCGCGAATGCCGCCTGCACCGCCATGCAACGCCAGTTGTTCGTCGTGTATCGCGAGCACAATCTGCTTGGTCAGCCATTCCGGCTCGCTCATTTGGCGAGTTCGGCGAGCGCGTTGCGGTAAATTTTCATACCGCGACGTGCAACCTCCATCGCCTTTTCGAACTTCGGATCGTAGGGCGTCAGACGCAACCCGCCGTCCGGTGTCAAAGTCGCGTAGAAGGCATCACCAACCGAGATGTTAAGCCGCGCAATAATGTCCTTCGGCAAAATGAAGCCGGAGGAATTCCCGATGCGCTTCAGTTGAACGGTGCCTACCGGCTGACCGCGGGGATCGGCGGTTATTTTCGTTTGCTCAGTCATGGGCATATCCTGTGTTGTACGAAATGTATAACACAGGATATGCAGGTTCAACAGTTGTTTTACGCTGAGGGTACCCCACCCTGTCAGCCCAGCGCCTCCAGCTCGCCGATCATCCGCTCGATCACGCCGAGCCCGCCCTGCCAGAACTTCGGGTCGCGGGCGTCGAGGCCGAACGGCGCCAGCAGTTCCGAATGATGCTTGGTGCCGCCGGCCGCCAGCATCGCCAGATAGCGCTCGGCAAAGCCCTCGCTGGCGCGCTCATAGACCGCGTAGAGCGAGTTCACCAGGCAATCGCCGAAGGCGTAGGCGTAAACGTAGAACGGCGAATGGATGAAGTGCGGAATGTAGCTCCAGAACGTCTCGTAGCCGGGGCGCAGATCGATCGCCGGCCCCAAGCTTTCCGTCTGAACCTCGAGCCAGATCTTGCAAAGCTGCTCTGAGGTAAGCTCGCCGTTGCGCCGCTCGGTGTGGACCTTGCGCTCGAAGGTATAGAACGCGATCTGCCGCACCACCGTGTTGATCATGTCCTCGACCTTGGCGGCGAGCATGGCCTTGCGCTGCTTCTTGTCGGTGGTCTCGGCCAGGAGCTTCTTGAACGTCAGCATCTCGCCGAACACGCTTGCGGTCTCGGCCAGGGTGAGCGGCGTCGGCGCCATCAGCGCCCCGTTCGGGGCCGCCAGCACCTGATGCACGCCGTGGCCGAGCTCGTGGGCGAGCGTCATCACATCGCGCGGCTTGCCCTGGTAGTTGAGCAGCACGTAAGGATGCGCCGACGGCACGGTCGGATGCGCAAACGCGCCCGGCGACTTGCCGGGCCGCGCCGGCGCGTCGATCCAGCGGTCCTTGAAGAAGCGTTCGGCGATCGCCGCCATCTTCGGCGAGAACGCGCCATAGGCGGTGAGCACCGTATCCTGCGCGTCCGGCCAGCGGATGGTCCGCATCGCCACCTGCGGCAGCGGCGCGTTGCGGTCCCAGTGCGGCAGCTGCTTCTTGCCGAACCATTTGGCCTTCAGCGCGTAGTAGCGATGCGACAGCCGCGGATAGGCTTCGCGCACCGAGGCGACCAGCGCATCGACCACCTCGGGCTCGACACGGTTGGCGAGATGGCGTGACGCCGCGACATCGTTGAAACCGCGCCAGCGGTCGGAGATTTCCTTGTCCTTGGCGAGCGTATTGGTGATCAGCGTGAAGAGCCGCAGGTTCTCCTTGAAGGTCTTGGCGAGCGCTTCAGCGGCGGCCTTGCGCTTGGCAGGCTTGGGATCCTGCAGAAGATTGAGCGTCTGCTCCTGCGTCAGCATCTTGCCGCCGACCTTGAAGCGGAGCGCCACCATGGTCTCGTCGAACAGCCGGTTGAACGCCGAATAGCCGGTCACCGACTTCTCGTGGAACAGCTGCTCGACCCGGTCCTCGAGCTGGTACGGCTTGTCCTTGCGGATGTCCTCGATCCAGGGCCGGTAATGGCCGAGCGCCGGATCGGTCATCGCCGCCTGCAGCGCCGCGTCGTCGATCCGGTTGAGCTCGAGCTGGAAGAACAAGAGATGCAGCGAGGCCGCGGTGATGCGCTCCTGCATGTCGCCGTAGAACTTGGCGATCGCGGGATCGGTGGAGTTGCCGGCGTAGAGCAGGCCGGCGTAGGAGATCAGCCGGCCGAGCATCTCCTCGATCGCCTCATAACGGCGGACCGCTTCGGCGAGCGTCTTGCCCGCGGTCGAACTCGCGACAATGCCCGCGAGCCTGCTTTTGTAATCCTTCTCGAATTCGATGCACTCGGCCTCGCCGCGCTCGAGGTCCTGCTTTACCGCGGGCGCATCCATCGAGGGATAAAGATCGGCGAGATTCCATTCCGGCAGCGCGCCAAGCGCCTTCGGAGCCTTCTTCGCGGCAGCGCGCCGCGCGGGCGCCAATGCAGGGGTCGGTGTCATGGAAACCTGGTCAGTTCGGAGGGACGATCTGATGAGAACATAAGCCCGCGTGCGCATCCGGCAACCCGGTTGCGATACCGCGGCGATTTAACCGGCCTGCAGGCCGGATCCCTCAGGCGAGGGCAGCGAGCTGCGGCGCGAGATGGACCAGCACGTCCATCGGCTCGGCGGTCAGCGCTTCGACCTTTTCCTCGAAAGCCTCGCGGAAGGCGTGCCAGGCGACGACGACCTTCGCCAGCAGGATTTCCTTGCGGCGGCGCAGCGCCGCGATCGCCTGCTCGGCGAACAACATCGGGCTGTCGTGCTCGAGCAGCACCCGGCCCTGGCCATCCTCTATGACGTAGTGCCGGCCGACGCGGGAGATGCACAGGATGCATTCATAGTTTGGCGGCGGCCCGATCAGATAGACCTGCGGATCGCCGTGCTCGGTCATCCCGATCTCCCAGCTGCTCGCCTCACCCACCGAAACCGAACCGGAGCAGGCTGCGACGATCTGCTGGAACTCTTCGTTCTGCCAGCCGTGGGGCGCCTGGGGCGCCGATCGCGGGAATTGCACCACCGTCGTCATTTCTTCACCTCGAACAACAGCCGGTGGAGTTCCGGCTCGTAGTAGGACAGGAGCTTGCGCGCGAACTGCGAAGGATCGGTCTCAAGCGCGCGAGCCCAGGCCTCCATGCTTTCGGTCGGAACCCGACCGAAGCCGTTCTCCACCTGGGAAATGAAGGTGTAGTACTTAAACCCCAGCATCTGGGCGAGCTGGATCTGCGACAGCCCGGCTGCCGCCCGAAGCTCTTTCAGCCAACCGCCCGCCAGCTTGCGAAGTTGCTTGGCGTCCGCATCCGCCTTGGCGAACTGCATCGCTTCCCCCGGCGCGGCCGAACCTTCTTGCCTTTTGGCACGTTTCATGTTTACTAAACTAGCGATCTTAAAACGGAACCGCACTAGACGCTTATAACATAACTCGCGCCTGCGGGAAGGACGATGCGCGCCTGAACCGCCGGAAAACAGCGGCGGGTAGCAGGGAAACGGCCATGAAGCTGCGCAGGACGCGCTACCAGTACGGACGGGTGGGAGACAGGACCGCGGGTTTCGGTCCGCAGTTCGCATTTGCTGCGGCGACCCTGACAGGCTTCACGGTCTGGGCCGGCTGCGCCGCCACGCTGCCGCCCGGCTTCGGCGCACCCATCGTCACTACGGCTTTTTTCGTTCTGGGCGCGATCTTCGCAGTCGTCGCCTGGCGATGCCGCAAGGACGATCCCACCAACGTCACTTACACGGACGTCGCCGGTGCGCTGACCCTGATCGGTCTCTGCCTGTCGGCGACCATCGAACCCGATCCCCTCCTGCGCCTCGTGCAGGGCGGAAGCGAGGAGTACTAGGTCATGAGCCGCGCGCCGACGTCGCAGGCTTTCGAAAGCAGGTGCTGATGCAGCAATAACTCGAAATATTGACCAGGCCGGGCCCCTCTGGCAGCCGCATGCTGCGATGTCGGACTGGAATAGAAGGAATGGCCCAAATGCGCCTGTCGTCTTGCAGCACCCCGTGCTGCGAAGTTTTTGATCTAGACCACCCCACGCTTCGACCCCGTCCGGGGATTGTGCCGCTCATGCTCGTTGCGGCCATCGCGGTCGTGTCGCTTGCAGGCCCGGCGGCCGCAGCGCCCGCGACCGGTACTTATTCGGCGCAGCCGGTCTACTTTCTCGGCATCCCGGTCGACTTCATCCTGTTTGGCCTGACACTGCTTGGCGTCGCCGTCTTCCACCACAAGACACTTCAAGTTGCGCTGACCGGGCTTGCCGCCGTCACGGTCTACAAGCTCCTCTTCACCGGCTTCCGGCAGGGCGCGGGCTTCGGCGGACTCATGCTGCAGCTTCACCACGAGTGGGTGATCCTCGCCAATCTCTTCCTGCTGCTGATGGGATTCGCGATCCTGTCCCGGCACTTCGAGAAGAGCCGAATCCCCGACGAAATGCCGGCCTTCCTGCCGAATGGCTGGGGCGGAGGGCTTGCGCTTCTCGCCATCGTGTTCGTGCTGTCGAGCTTCCTCGACAACATTGCCGCGGCCTTGATCGGCGGCACGATGGCGCGGCACGTGTTCAAGGGCAAAGTCCACATCGGCTATCTCGCCGCCATCGTCGCCGCCTCCAACGCCGGCGGCTCGGGCAGCGTGGTCGGCGACACCACCACGACGATGATGTGGATCGACGGCATCAGCCCGCTGCGCGTGGTCGAGGCCTATGTCGCCGCGGCGGCGGGCTTCCTGATCTACGGCATCCCCGCAGCGATCGCGCAGCACCGCCATTCGCCGATCATCAAGGACGCGCCGCGCGGGCTGCAGGTCGAGTGGACCTATGTGGGCATCGTCGCCGGCATCCTCATCATCGCCATCGCGGCCAACGTCACCGCCAATCTGAAATTCCCGGCGCTGCTCGATGTCATTCCGGTGATCGGCCTTGCGGTGTGGATCGTGATCCTGGCGACCGCACCGCTGCGGCAGCCCGACTGGGCCATCATGCCCGAGACGTTCAAGGGCACGATCTTCCTCCTCGCGCTTGTCACCAACGCGTCGTTCATGCCGGTCGAGGAACTGCCGGCCGCCTCGTGGCAAACCGCGCTGGGTCTCGGCTTCCTTTCCTCGGTGTTCGACAACATCCCGCTCACCGCGCTCGCGCTGAAGCAGGGTGGCTATGACTGGGGCTTCCTCGCCTACTGCGTCGGCTTCGGCGGTTCGATGATCTGGTTCGGCTCATCGGCCGGCGTCGCAATCTCAAACATGTATCCCGAGGCGAAGTCCGTCGTGCGCTGGGTGCGCCATGGATGGTTCGTGGCCGTGGCTTATGTCGTCGGCTTCTTCGTGATGCTCGCGATCCTCGGATGGCATCCGGACGCGGACCACAAGAAGCGCGTCGAGCTGATCATCAACAACGCAATCCACACGACAACGGGGGATGGGTGATGGGGCTGCTGCAATGGATGACGCTGATCGTCTTCTTCGTGACGATCGCCGCGGTCGTCGTCAACAAGCTCGATGCGACGGTCGCCGCGCTGCTCGGCGTCGCGGTCATGGTCTGGATGGGCACCATGACCGAGGTCGAGGCCGCCCAGCTCGTCGACTGGAACGTGATGGCGATCCTGATCGGCATCTGGATCATCGCCGGCTATTTCGGCAAGACCGGCGTGCCGAGCTGGCTGTCCGTGCAATCCCTCAAGCTATCCGGCGGCAGGCCGGGCCTGCTGATCCTGGTGCTGTCGATGCTGACCGGCCTGCTGTCGATGTTCATCGACAACGTGGTCTGCATCCTGATGATGGCGCCGGTCGCGCTGCCGCTCGCGCGCGCACTCGGAATTCCGGCGACGCCGCTGGTGCTGATGATCGGCTTCTCCGCGAACTTCATGGGCACCGCGCTGCTGCTCGGCGATCTGCCGCCGCAGATGCTGCATAGCGTCGCCGGCGCCGAGTTCTTCGATTTCATCTGGCAGCACGGACGGCCGTCGTCGTTCCCGATCCTGATGCTGACCTTCATCATCACGCTGGCTTTCATGTACATCTACGGCTTCCGGCGGATCGGCAAGCCGACGCCGGAAGGCGTGGCGAGCGTCAAGGCCGACATCCCGGATCCGAAGTTCGCGGCGATCACCTGCGGCATGTTCGTCCTCACCGTGATTGCCATGGCGATGCGCGAGCATCTCGGCGTGAAGCTCGGCTTCATCGCGCTGACCGGCGCCATCATCACGGTGCTGATCATCGAGGCCATGGGCGACAAGCTCAAGGAGGCGCCGAGCTTCGAGCACATCGTGCAGGAGCTCGACTGGCGCGCGGTGTTCTTCTACATCGCACTGTTCGCGCTGGTCGGCGGCCTCGAGAAGACGCACATCCTCGACATGATGGCGAACTGGCTCCGGCCGGTCTTCGCGCAGAACTACGCGCTCGGCGCGACCATCCTTTACTGGATCACGATCCCGATCGTCGGCATCGTCGAGCACGACGCCTACATCCTCACCTTCCTCAACACGATCAAGGAACTCGGCACCCAGGGTGTTCCGCCGTGGCCGCTGTGGTGGGTCGTGCTGTGGGCGGGCACGCTCGGCTCGAACCTCACGGTGGCGGGTGCGCCCGCGCTCTACGTAGCGCTGCGCATCGCCGAGAAGGAGGAGGACCGCAAGGTCTCGCTAAGGGAATTCCTCTCCTGGAGCCTGCCCTTCTGCCTGGTCAGCTCGGCCGTCTGTTACGTGTTCGCCATGCTGATCTGGGTCCTCCCGTACGCGAAATGAGGAAGGAGAAACCGATGTTCAAGAACATCCTCATCCCGACCGACGGTTCGGAACTGTCGCAGAAGGCGGCCGCCAAAGGCGTCGCGCTGGCCAAGGCGCTCGGCGCCAAGGTCACGGCGTTTTTTGCGGCGCCGCCCGCAACCCCCGTCGTCTATCGCAACAACCTGCCGGTCGGGCTTGCGCAGCCGGCCGAGCACGAGGCGATCATCAAGCAAACGGCGGCGAAGCACCTCGATGTCATCGAGCGCGCGGCGAAAAAGGCCGGCGTCAAATGCGAGAGCATTCACGCCACCAGCGACTATCCCGAGGACGACATCCTGAAGATCGCTGCCAAGAAAAAATGCGACCTCATCGTCATGGGAACGCACGGCCAGGGCGGGCTGCGCGGCATTTTCGTCGGAAGCGTCACGCAGAAGGTGCTCGGGAAATCGAAGATTCCCGTCATGGTCGTGCGGTGAAAAAAGAATGAGGCAGACCGTTGAGCCGCGGCAACCCGTGGCAGGACACGGAAGAACTTAATGCCGAAACGAAGTCTCGCCATCGCGAGACGTTGGCGTCAGGACCGGGCCCCTCTGGCAGCTCACGGGCTGCGATGTCGGACTGGCGCAGCTAATGAAGAGGGACAAAAAAAATGCCATCGCCAATCGGCTGATCGCGTCAGCACCTGATCCACGCCGGATCTGAACGGATCCGGCAGCAACGAACCGCAACGCCCGGCATGTCCGCGCGCGCCTTGCCGCGCGCCCGGCCCTGCATTGCCGGGAGCACCCGTGACTTCAAAACAAGGACTGTGAATGAGCGCTTACTTCACCAGCGAAGCCCTGACCGCACTGTTTCAGGTCGTGATGATCGACCTCGTGCTCGCGGGCGACAACGCCATCGTCATCGGCCTCGCGGCTGCCGGCCTGCCGCAACACCAGCGCCTCAAGGTGATCTTCTGGGGCATCGCTGCGGCCACCTTGATGCGCATCGGCTTCGCCAGCATCACCATCCAACTCCTGCAGATCATCGGCCTGCTGCTGGCCGGCGGCATCCTGCTGCTGTGGGTCTGCTGGAAAATGTGGCGCGAACTGCGCCAGCCGCACCACAGCGCGCCTGCGGAATTCGCGGCCGCAGGCGGCGCGCCGATCGAAGCGGCCTCGCCCGGTGATGCACCCAGGAAGACCTTCGGCCAGGCCGTCTGGCAGATCATCATCGCCGACGTCTCGATGTCGCTCGACAACGTGCTCGCCGTGGCGGGCGCTGCGCGGAACTATCCGTACATCCTGATCTTCGGGCTGGTCCTGTCGATCGCGCTGATGGGCATCGCGGCGAACTTCATCGCGCAACTGCTGCAGAAGCACCGCTGGATCGCCTATGTGGGCCTGGCGATCATTCTCTATGTGGCGCTCGACATGTGCTACCGCGGCGCGCGCGAGGTCTGGCCCTACGCCGAGCGTATCGCCGCCCTCTTCTAGCAGGAGGCTCTTGCACCGGCGGGCGGAAGGCCGCGCTAGCGATCCGCCAGGCGCGAATAGCGCTCCTTCCGCCATTCGCCGCGCATCTGGCGCGCGAGCCGCAACACGTCCGGCTCGCGCGAGGTGTCCGCCGGACGGAGCGGCGTCACGATGGACGCGGTGGAGCGCAGCGCCGCGCCATCTCGCTGTGGCTCGATCGGCATGCCGGCTGCGTGGATGGTATGTCGCTCGAATCCCATGGGACCCTCCATCGTCTCGATAGAAGGTGGCACCGCGATGGGTCGCTGAATAGTTTCATGACAACGAAACTAACGAACGCTAGTTGTGTGCAACGGTTCGCAATTCGGCATCAGGGCAAGGGGCCGGCGAGCGTCAGCCGCACCGCGAGCGGCTCGACCGGATGAACATGCCGGTCGGCGTCCGGCGCAGCCTCGTTGCGCAACTGCGTAGAAATATTCGATCTGGTTGGGATGGCGCGACCGGCTGGGCCGCGCCTGCGGCACGGGTTGCGGCGTAGGCTTGGCAAGCGCCGCGACGCAGCGACAGCGATCTGCGAAGGCTCGACCTGCGCGATGGCCGGCGTGGTGGCCTCAACAACAGCAACGACCGTCCGACTGCGCGCTCTCACCCAGCCCCTGAACGCAAAACCGGCGGGACAAATCGTCGAACGCTGAGTATGATGTTATCAATAATTCTGCATATCGGAACAGATCACGATGAATGAGGTGGTCCCGGTTGTCTGAACAGATTTTCCGCAGCGATAAGTGGAGTCTCTGCCGGGTTTAGGCTGCCAAG
>JAIESC010000015.1 GCA_019746355.1 Xanthobacteraceae bacterium
GCGCAGGCCGGCGACCTGAAGAAGGGCGACGTCGTCACCACCGAGGTGACCGAGGTCAAGGAGTCCGGCATCGACGTGAAGATCGTCGGCGGCGAGCTCACCTCCTTCATCAAGCGCTCGGAGCTGGCGCGCGACCGCAACGACCAGCGCTCCGACCGTTTCCAGGTCGGCCAGAAGGTCGATGCCCGTGTCGTTCTGTTCGACCGCCGCGCCCACAAGGTGCAGCTCTCGATCAAGGCGCTGGAGGTCGCGGAGGAGAAGGAGGCCATCGCCCAGTATGGCTCCTCCGACTCGGGCGCGACGCTCGGCGACATCCTCGGCACCGCGCTCAAGCGCAAGGGCGAGGAAGCCGATAAGGATTGATCGCAGGCAGCTTTCGAGCCTGATATCGAGCCCCGGGCCGCAAGGTCCGGGGTTCATCTTTTGGCCGACATTGCGGCGTTGAGAATGTGGCTCCGTCATCCCGGGGCGCTCGCCGCCAGCGCGTTTACGCGCGTCTTCGACGCGCTATGACGGGCGAGCCCGGAATCCATAACCCGCGCTGCGGAGTATGGATTCCGGGTTCGCGACCTGCGGTCGCGCCCCGGAATGACAGTGGTGCGTTTTTGCTAAAGTGCGCGTCGAATCAACCCGAAGGATGAAGACCATGTCGCTCGATGCCGATCTGATCGTCGATCGCCGCCGGATGCGCCGGAAGCTGACGTTCTGGCGTGTCACAGCCTTTCTTGTCGCCATTGCTGCGGTGGTCGGCGCTGCCGTGATGCTCACCGGCAACCGCACCAGCATCGCCAGTGGGGCAACCGGATCGATTGCCCGCGTCACCATCGAGGGGCTGATCCGCGGCAGCCGGCAGCGCGTCGAGGCGCTGGAGCGTCTGTCCGAGTCGAGCGCCAAGGCCGTGATCGTTCACGTCAACAGCCCGGGCGGCACGGTGGCCGGCTCCGAGGAGCTCTACGACTCGCTCACCCGGCTGAAGGCCAAGAAGCCGCTGGTGGTCGTGGTGGACGGCATCGCGGCCTCCGGCGGCTACATCGCCGCCATGGCCTCCGACCGTGTGTTCGCGCAGCAGAGCTCGATCGTCGGCTCGATCGGCATCATCTTCCAGTACCCGAACTTTACCGACCTCCTCAAAACCGTCGGCGTGCAGGTCGAGAGCATCAAGTCCACGCCGCTCAAGGCGTCCCCGAACGGTCTCGAGCCGACCAGCCCTGAGGCCCGCGCGGCGGTCGAAGCGCTCGTCAAGGATTCGTACGACTGGTTCAAGGACCTGGTTCGCGAGCGGCGCGGCTTCGACCAGGAGACGCTGGACAAGGTGGCGGACGGCCGGGTGTTCACCGGCCGCCAGGGAGTCGACCTCAAGCTGGTCGATGCGCTGGGCGACGAAAAGGCAGCGATCGAGTGGCTCGCGAAGGAGAAGGGGATCGATCCGAAGACCCCGGTTCGCGACTACCAGCTCCGGCCGCGGTTCAGCGACCTGCCGTTCCTGCACACGGCGATAGCCGGGGCGCTTGATGCCCTGGGCTTCGGAGGGCTGGCGGAACGGATCAAGGAGTGGGGCGCGTTGCAGGCGGTCGAGCGGCTGAACCTTGACGGTCTGTTGGCGCTTTGGCACCCTCCGACAGCGAACTAATGCTGGGCGCGCAATCGTTTAGCGGCGAGGGGGCCGGCTCGATGATCAAGTCCGAACTGGTGCAGCGCATTTCCGCGGCCAATCCGCATCTCTATCAGCGTGACGTGGAGAACATCGTCAACGCGATCTTAAACGAGATCGTCGCGGCGATGGCGCGGGGAGATCGGGTGGAACTGCGCGGTTTCGGCGCGTTCTCGGTCAAGCACCGCCCGGCCCGCACCGGGCGCAATCCACGCACCGGCGCCCACGTGTCCGTCGCGCAAAAGTCCGTGCCGTTCTTCAAGACCGGCAAGGAGATGCGCGAGCGGCTGAACAAGCCGGACGGCGCGCCGCCAGGCGCTTGAGTTCGTGTCCCGGACGAGCGAGCGTCAGCGAGCGAAGATTCGGGACCCAGGAGAAACGTCGCGAAGCGGCATTAGCTCTTGAGCGGGCGGTTCTACGTCTACATTCTGGGCGAGCTGGCGCAACGGCACGCTTTATGTCGGCGTCCCCAACGATCTCGCGCGCCGCGTGACGGAACATAAGTCGGGCGTGGTTCCAGGCTTCACGCGCTAATATGGCGTCAATCAGCTCGTGTATTTCGAGGAATACGCCTCTATCCTGGAAGCGCGGGACCGCGAGCACAACTGAAGCGATGGCAGCGGTCCTGGAAGCTGGAGCTGATAGAGAAAGGCAATCCGACTTGGCGCGATTTGTCTGCCGAGATACCGATTTGAGGGCGAAGAACGATGTCGCCGCTACGCGGCTTTTCTCCTGGGCCCCGGATCTTCGCTCGCTACGCTCGCTCGTCCAGGGCACGAGGGAGGTGTGATGCGGAAACTCGTCACCGCTCTCATCCTTGTTCCGCTCGGCATCGTCATTGTGATGTTCGCGGTGGCAAACCGCGAGACCATCACGGTCGCGTTCGACCCGTTCGATACCAAGAACCCGGCGCTGGCGCTGAAGGCGCCGCTCTATGTGCTGATCTTCGTGCTGGTGGGCGTGGGCGTGCTGGCGGGCGGCATTGCCGCCTGGCTCAAGCAGCACAAGTGGCGGGTGCGGGCGCGACGGGCCGAAGCCGAGGCGCGTGATCTGCGCGCGAGGCTCGATGCGGCCGATCCGCGCCGCCAGGTGCCTGTTCCGCGCGACGCCGTGACGCCGTTCATCGTGCCGCCGGCCGCCTGAGCATCACCGGACCAGCAATCGCATGGCGCTTCGCATCGTCACCGCCGACGACGTCAACCGGCTGCTGAGCTATGAGGCGCTGATCGACGCGCTGGCCGACGGCTTTCGCTCCGACATCGAGGTGCCGGAAAAGATTGCGCATTTCATTCCGCTTCCGTCCGGCAGCGAAGCCAAGGTGCTGCTGATGCCGGCCTGGACCACGTCGGGCGAACGCTTCATCGGCCACAAGCTGGTGAACGTGTTTCCCGACAACGCGAAGCTCGGCAAGCCGTCGGTGCTCGGCAGCTACGTCCTGATGTCCGGCGACACCGGCGAGCCGCTGGCGCTGATCGACGGAACCACGCTGACGCTCTGGCGGACGGCGGCGGCCTCCGCGCTCGCCGCGCGCTATCTTGCCCGCGAGGACGCGTCGCATCTCGTGGTCATCGGGACAGGCGCGTTGTGCCCGCATCTCGTGCGCGCGCATCGTGCCGTGCGGCCGATCAAGCAGGTCACGCTCTGGAACCGCACGAGGTCGCGCGCGGTCTCGACGGCCTTCGCCCTGTCCGCGGCGGGCATCGAGCCCGTCATCGCCGACGACCTCGAAGAAGCCGTGCGCCAGGCCGACATCGTGTCGTGTGCGACGCTGTCCGAGCAACCCCTGGTTCACGGTGATTGGCTGAAGAAGGGTGCGCATGTTGATCTCGTCGGCGCCTTCACCGCGAAGACGCGGGAGTCGGATGACGCCACCGTCCGCCGCGCGCGCGTCTACGTCGACTCGCGAAAAACCGCGCCCAAGGGCTCGGGCGACATCGCCATTCCGTTGAAGAAGAAGGTCATCCAATTGAAGGATATCCAGGGCGATCTGTTCGAGCTTTGCCGCGGCGACGTGAAGGGCCGCCGGCGCAAGGACGAAATTACGCTGTTCAAGTCCACCGGCGTGGCGCTGGAAGATCTCGCTGCCGCGATGCTGGTGTGGCGAGCACTACCGGCGTGAATTTCGAGTTGACCGTGTTGGCCGATTTTGAATCGGAATTGCCGCGACTTTGCTGCGATCTGTATGCGTAAAGGTTGACGGTCAACTTAATACTGGATTTGTCAGGAATACGGCTGAACTCGCGCGCGCATCCCCTAGCTTGCGGATGTAATTCCGCAATCGAGGGGCTTTATGGACGCGATGAGCTTCACCCGCGACAACACGGTGCAATTCGGGCGTCGGCGCACGGTTCCGCGCGTCTGCGTGGTTGATGCCAAACCGCATATCCGGCGGTTCCTGTCGGAGACCTTGCAGGAGCTTGGCTTCATCACCCGTGACTGTGGGCGGCTCACGGAACTCTCCGAGGCGCTGGCGGACTATCAGCCGGATCTGGTGGTTCTGGGCCTGCTGAAGCCTGAAAGCGAAGTCACCAAGGCGCTTCAGGTGATGATGGCGGCACACTTTGCCGGCCGGGTGATGCTGTTCGGAGGGCGTGCCTCGACCGCGCTGATGGGGCTTCAGGAGCTCGGCGAGCAGGTCGGCCTCGCGATGCTGCCGCCGCTCGCCACGCCGTTTCGCGACCGCGATCTTTATGAAAATCTTT
Source organism: Xanthobacteraceae bacterium (assembly GCA_019746355.1). The sequence goes on from JAIESC010000015.1 coordinate 4,354, forward strand.
CGCCGTTTTTGCCGATCCCGGATTCGCCCGCCTTCGACGTCGATGTCGAGGAGGCGATGCGGAACAACTGGCTCGAGCTCTGGTATCAGCCGAAGATCGACCTGCGCGAGATGATGCTGGTGGGCGCCGAAGCGCTGGTCAGGATGCGTCATCCGACCTGGGGCATCGTGCCACCGGCGTCATTCATTCCCGACGCGGACGATCCCAACCTGCGCGCGCTGTCGGAGTTTGTCGTCGAGCGCGCCATGGCGGACTGGGCGTTCTTCGGCACGGGCCGCACGCCGATCGACATGACCATTCACCTGCCGGCCGTGCTGCTCGGCGACAGCCGGTTCATGGAGCGGGTGTGGCTCAGGCTTCCCGATCACGCGGCTTTCGCCAAGCTGTTCGTGGAGATCGACAGCGCCGAGGCTCGCCGCGACCATGTGCTGGTGCGCAGGGCCGCACGGCATCTGCAGAACTACAATATCGGCATCTCGATCGATGACGTCATGGCGGAAGCCTCCTGGGTCGATATCGCCGATTTCCCGATTGCCGAGATGCAGATCGACTCGGCCTTTATCGACGGTGTCGCGGACGACCGCGCCAAGCGCACGGCCTGCGAGATGGCGGTCGAGATCGGCAAGAGGCTCGGCGCGAGGACCGTGGCGAAGGGCCTTGAGCGGACGGCGGACTGCCGCGTCGTCTCCCAGCTCGGGTTCGACATCGGCCAGGGGTTCCTGTTCGCCAAGCCCATGGAGGCGTCCCGGTTCGCGCGGACCATGCTGCGCCACCTGGCGGCGAATCCGCGTTGAAGCGGGCCTCGAACTCCCCCCTGGCCGCATACGGCTGGACAAGACAAAGCCCGCCCGATCCTGTAGAAACCCGCCGTCAAAACCAACGGCGGTCATGTCTCTTCTGGTCAAAATCTGCGGCCTGAAAACCATCGAGGCGCTCGACGCCGCGCTCGATGCAGGCGCTGACATGGTGGGTTTCGTGTTCTTTCCGCCGTCGCCGCGCAACCTCGGGCTCGAGGCGGCCAAGGTGCTGGGCGAGCGGGTGAGGGGCCGGGCCAGGAAGGTGGCGCTGTCGGTCGATGCAACCGACGCGGAACTGACCGCGGCCATCGAGGCGCTGCGGCCCGACATGCTGCAGCTGCACGGCAAGGAGGCGCCGGAGCGGGTGGCATCGGTGCGCTCGCGGTTCCGTTTGCCGGTGATGAAGGCATTGCCGATCGAGACGCGCGCCGATCTCTCACCGGTCTATACCTATGCCAAAGTCACCGACTGGCTGCTGTTTGACGCGCGCGCACCGCGCGAGGCGACTCGGCCCGGTGGTCTCGGCAAGTCCTTTGACTGGACGCTGCTCGAGCGGCTTAATCCCGGTGTGCCGTTCATGCTCTCGGGCGGGCTCGACGCCGGCAATCTCACCGAGGCGGTCCGCATCGCGCGTCCCACCGCGGTTGATGTGTCCTCGGGTGTCGAGCGCTCGCCGGGCGAGAAGGACCCGGCCAAGATCCGCACGTTCGTTCACACGGCCCGCGATGTCGACAACGCGCTGTCCAACAAAGCGGTGAAACGCGCATGACCGCGCCGCAGCAACCCAATTCATTCCGCACCGGGCCCGATGAGCGCGGGCATTTCGGCATCTATGGCGGCCGCTTTGTCGCCGAGACGCTGATGCCGAACATTCTTCAGCTCGAGCAGGCCTATGCCGAGGCCAAGACCGATCCGGCGTTCAAGCGCGAGATGGATGCGCATCTGAAGCATTATGTCGGCCGGCCGTCGCCGCTTTATTTTGCCGAGCGGCTGACCGCGCATTTTGGCGGCGCGAAGATCTACCTCAAGCGCGAAGACCTCAATCACACCGGCGCGCACAAGGTGAACAACGTGCTCGGCCAGATCATGCTGGCCAAGCGCATGGGCAAGCCGCGGATCATTGCCGAGACCGGTGCCGGCATGCACGGCGTTGCCACCGCAACGCTGTGCGCGAAGTTCGGCCTGCAATGCGTGGTCTACATGGGCGCGGTCGACGTGGGGCGCCAGCAGCCCAACGTGCTCCGCATGCGCGCGCTCGGCGCCGAAGTGCGGCCGGTGGAGTCCGGGGCGCGGACGCTGAAGGATGCCCTGAACGAGGCGCTGCGCGACTGGGTGACCAACGTCGCCGACACCTTCTATTGCATCGGCACGGTGGCGGGGCCGCATCCTTATCCGGCGATGGTGCGCGATTTCCAGTGCGTGATCGGCGACGAGGCCCGCGCGCAGATGCACGAGGCCGAAGGCCGGCTGCCGAATTCGCTGCTCGCCTGCATCGGCGGCGGCTCGAACGCGATGGGGCTGTTCCATCCGTTTCTCGACGATCGTGAGGTGGAAATCTACGGCGTCGAGGCGGCGGGACATGGCCTCACGAAGAAGCACGCAGCGTCGGTGGCCGGTGGGCGGCCCGGCGTGCTGCATGGCAACCGCACGTATCTGCTGATGAACGATGACGGCCAGATCGAGGAGGCGCACTCGATCTCCGCCGGCCTCGACTATCCCGGCATCGGGCCGGAGCATGCGTGGCTTGCCGACCTCGGCCGCGTGAAATTCCTGTCGGCCACCGACAAGGAGGCGCTCGCCGCGTTCCAGCTGTGCAGCCGGCTCGAAGGCATCATCCCCGCGCTCGAGTCGTGCCATGCGCTGGCGAAGCTTCCCGACCTCGCGCCGAAGCAGCCGAAGGACCATCTGCTCGTCGTCAATCTCTCCGGCCGCGGCGACAAGGACCTCGACAGCGTCGCGCACCATCTCGGAGGCAAGCTCTGATGTCGCTCTATGTCCGGTGGTTCAGCATGCCCCGGCAGAAGCGCACCGGCTGGATCCTGGTGGCGGTCGGCGTTGGCTACCTGCTCTATTTCTTCAAGACGCGGCTGTTTGCGGCGGGCACGGAGATCACCGGACGGGAATGGTTCTACGTCATCGCCAACACCGTGCTGATCGTGCTCGGCACCATCAACATCCGCATGGCCGAAATGAAAGAGCGCCACCAGAAGACCATGCCGCTCATTGATCCCAGCCAGACCCGCCGCCGATGACCACGCGTATCGATCAGCGTTTTGCCGACCTCAAGCGCGAGGGTCGGGCGGCCCTCGTGACCTTCACGATGGCGGGCGATCCCGACACCAAGACGTCGCTGGCGATCCTCAAGGAGCTGCCCAAGGCGGGCGCCGACGTGATCGAGCTCGGCATGCCGTTCACCGATCCGATGGCGGACGGCCCGGCGATCCAGGCCGGCGGCCTGCGCGCGCTGAACGCCGGCCAGGACATGGTCAAGACGCTCGGCATGGTGCGCGCGTTCCGCAAGGGCGACGCCGCGACGCCGATCGTTCTGATGGGCTATTACAATCCGATCTACATCTACGGCGTCGATCGCTTCCTGAAGGATGCGAAAGCGGCCGGCATTGACGGCCTGATCGTTGTCGATCTGCCGCCGGAAGAGGATGAGGAGCTGTGCCTTCCGGCGCTCAAGGCCGGACTGAACTTCATCCGCCTGTCGACGCCGACCACCGATGACAAGCGGCTTCCGGCGGTGCTCGCGAACACGTCGGGCTTCGTCTACTACGTCTCGATCACCGGCATCACCGGCGCGGCCGCGCCGGATGTGAGCAAGGTCAACGAAGCGGTTGCCCGCATCAAGCGCCACACCGGGCTGCCGGTCGCGGTGGGCTTCGGCGTCCGCACCGCCAAGCAGGCGCGAGCGATTGCCGCGGGCGCCGAAGGCGTCGTGGTCGGCTCGGCGCTGGTCAACGCCATCAGGGACAGCCTCGACAAAAAGGGCAAAGCCACCGCACGCACGGTGAAGGCCGTGACCGGCCTGGTCGCGGAGCTCGCCGAAGGCGTGCGCGGGGCCAAGAAAAGCGGTGAGAAAAGCGCTGAGAAAAATACCAAGAAAAAAGCGTAATCTCCGGTCCTTGTCGTATCCGACTTGTGCCGGATATCCGCGTCTTGATGTATGATGGCGCGGCGTCCGCGCTGGCGCGGTCTGTCCTTGAACCTTGAACTTGAACTTTGACGCTAAGACGATCGAGAGACGGGAAGCGATGTCATGAACTGGATCTCCAACGTCGTCCGGCCGAAAATCCGCAGCTTCCTCAACCGCCGCGATTCGCCGGAGAACCTCTGGATCAAGTGTCCGGAGACGGGCCAGCTCGTATTCTTCAAGGACGTCGAGACCAACCACTTCGTCATCCCGAGCTCCAACTACCACATGCGGATGGGAGCCAACGCGCGCCTGAAGTCGATCTTCGACAACGGCGAGTGGGAGGACATCCCGGTGCCGGAGGTCGCAGCCGACCCGCTGAAGTTCCGCGACGAGCGCCGCTATGCCGATCGCCTCAAGGACGCCCGCGCCAAGACCGGTCTTGCCGACGCGGTGAAGGTCGGTGTCGGCACGGTTGACGGCCTTCCGGTCGTGATCGGCGTGCAGGATTTCGATTTCATGGGCGGCTCGCTCGGCATGGCGGCGGGCGAGGCGGTGATCGCAGGGCTCGAGACTGCGGCCAGGCGCGGCATGCCGTTCATCATGTTTGCGGCTTCGGGCGGCGCGCGCATGCAGGAGGGAATTCTCTCGCTGATGCAGTTGCCGCGCACCACGGTCGCCGTCGAGATGCTGCGCGACGCGAAGAAGCCCTACATCGTCGTGCTCACCAATCCGACCACCGGCGGCGTCACCGCGTCCTACGCGATGCTCGGCGACGTTCACATCGCAGAGCCCGGCGCGCTGATCGGCTTCGCCGGGCCGCGCGTGATCGAGCAGACCATCCGCGAGAAGCTGCCCGACGGCTTCCAGAAATCGGAATATCTGCGCGATCACGGCATGGTCGACATGGTGGTGCATCGCCACAAGCTGCGGGCGACGCTCGCCGATCTCTGCCGGGTGCTGACCAAGACGGAGAAGGCGCCGCCGCGTGCCGCGTTGCCGGCGCCGCTCCCGGCCGCCGACGCGCCGGCTCCGGCTTAGATGAAAGGCGCTGCGGCGACGCGCGCGAGAGAGCGTGCAAGCGCGGGTCCGAACGAGCGCCCATGAGCGCGTACCAGCCCATCATCGAGCGTCTGCTGACGCTGCATCCCAAGCGGATCGATCTGTCACTCGACCGGATGTGGCGGATTCTCGGCGCGCTCGATCATCCGGAGCGGAAGCTTCCGCCGGTCATTCACGTCGCCGGCACCAACGGCAAGGGCTCGACGCTGGCCTTCATGCGCGCGGTGCTGGAGGCGGCGGGGAAGAGCGTTCACGTCTACACCTCGCCGCATCTGGTGCGCTTCAACGAGCGCTTCCGTCTCGGAGCACCGGGCGGCGGCAGCCTCGTCAGCGACGAAGCGCTGGCCGACGCATTGCTGGAATGCGAACGGGCCAACGGTTCCGAGCCGATCACGGTGTTCGAGATCGAAACCGCGGCCGCGTTCCTGCTGTTCTCGCGCCATCCCGCCGACGTTGTGCTGCTCGAGGTCGGTCTCGGCGGCCGGCTCGATGCAACGAACGTGATCGACAAGCCTGTCGCCTGCGCCATCACGCCGGTGTCGATGGACCACCTCGAATTTCTCGGCGACACCATCGAGAAGATCGCGGCCGAAAAAGCCGCAATCCTCAAGCGTGACGTGCCGGCGGTGATCGCGCCGCAGGCCGAGGCGCCGCTGAACGTGATCGAACGGGCGGCGGCGCAGATCCGCGCGCCGCTTCGGGTGTGCGGTCAGCACTGGAACGTGCACGCGGAGCGCGGCCGCCTCGTCTACCAGGACGACGACGGCCTGCTCGACCTGCCGCTGCCGAAGCTGCACGGCCGCCACCAGCTCGACAACGCCGGCACCGCGATCGCCACGCTGCGCGCCTCGGGGCTCGCACCGCCGATGGCGGCATTCGAGGCCGGTATCGCCAAGGCCGAATGGCCGGCACGCATGCAGCACCTGTCGCAGGGCGTGTTGAAGCAGCTCGTGCCGGCCGGCAGCGAGCTGTGGCTCGACGGCGGCCACAACGCCGAGGGTGGCCGCGCGATCGCGTCGGCGCTCGGCGACCTCGAGGAGCGCGTGTCGCGGCCGCTGATCGTTGTCGTCGGCATGCTGACGACGAAGGACAGTGCGGGATTCCTGCACAACTTTTCCGGGCTCGCCCGCCGCGTCATCACCGTGCCGATCCCGAACCAGGAGAAGAGCGTGCCGGCCGAGACGCTGGCCGACATCGCCCGCAGCGTCGGTGTTCCGGCCGACAGCCGCGACACGCTCAAGGCCGCGTTGGCGGCGACGGCGCATCTTGGGCTCATGCCCGCGCCGCGCATCCTGATCACCGGCTCGCTCTATCTCGCGGGCGAGGTGCTGGCCCAGAACGGTACGCCGCCGGAGTGAGGCGGAAAATTATTTCAAAAGCTTCATCAGATCGGATTTTTTCTGCGTCACCTGGTCCATCGTGCACTGGCGCGGGGCTTTGTCGGGCCGGAACCGCAACAGCCGGGTGCCGTGGCGAAAACGGTCGCCGGAGAAGTGGTCGTAGCAGACCTCCACGACGAGCTTGGGCCTGAGCGGCTGCCACTCGGTCGAACGTTTGGTCGACCACCGGCTCGGTCCGCCCGGCGCGTTGCCGGTGAAGCCTGGCGGAGCAATGTCCTTCTCCAGCTTTGTCGTCAGTCGTGGCTTGTCCTCGCGGGCGATGCTGGAGGTGAAGCCGACATGATTGAGTTTGCCCGCGTCGTCGTACAGCCCGAGCAGCAGCGAGCCAACCACGCGCCGGCCCTCGTTGTAACGGAAGCCACCGACCACGCAGTCGGCGCTGCGGTAGTTCTTGATCTTCTGCATGCCGATGCGGTCGCCGGAGCGATAGGGCAGGTCGCGCCGCTTGGCGATGATGCCGTCGAGCGTTCGGCCGACGCGCTTGAGCCATCGCTTTGCATCTGCGAGCTTGGTGGTCGCGGGCGAAAGCCTGATCGGCTTTCCGACGAAATGCTTGCGGGCCAGGCGCTCCAGACGCTTGCGGCGCTCCGGCAGCGGTTGCTCGATCAGCACATCGTCGCCCTCGGCCAGCAGATCGAACACGATCAGCAGCGCGGGCGTTTCCTTGGCAAGCCGCTGCACGCGGCTTGATGCGGGATGAATCCGCTGCAGCAGCGCATCGAATGAAAATATCTTTCCTTCCGGAACGACGATCTCGCCGTCGAGCACGAAGCGTGTTGCCTTGATCGAGCGGACGCTTTCCACCACATCCGGAAAATAGCGCGTCAGCGGCTTGCCGGATTTCGATTGCAGCGTGATCGACGCGCCGTCGCGAAACACCAGGCAGCGGAAGCCGTCCCACTTGGGTTCGTACTGCCACTCCGGTCCGACCGGAATCTCATCGACCGACAGCGCCTCCATTGGCGGATAGGGCGGTCGCAGCTTTCGGGCCATGCATCACACTCGGATACTGGTCCGATAACGCCGAAGGCCGGCTTTTGGGCCGGCCTTCGGGAGCAAATTTTGTCTGTCGCGCGCTGATCACACCGCGGTGTTGATCCACTGCTCGAGCTTCTGCTTCGGCGCGGCGCCCACCTGGCGGGCAGCCATCTCGCCGTTCTTGAAGATCATCAGCGTCGGGATCGACATGATCCCGTACTTCTGCGCGACGTTCGGGTTCTCGTCGACGTTGAGCTTGACGATCTTGACCTTCTCGCCCATGGCGCCCGCGATCTCTTCCAGGGCAGGCGCAATCATCCGGCACGGGCCGCACCATTCGGCCCAGAAATCGACCACAACCGGGCCCGATGCCTTCAGCACCTCGGTTTCGAAAGTCGCGTCGGAAACCTTGCCAACGCCCATGGCGCACCTCTGTTGTTCGAATCGGGGAGAAATTTCCACCGCGGGTTTCCGCAACGTATGAACGCCATGCCGGAGCGTCAAGCGCCATCACAGGCCGGTGACCGCGATCCCCAGTGCTTCGTCAAGGGCCTTCGGCGGTATTTCCATCAGTTCCGGGGTCTCGGTCCACAGCAGCGCGGCGCGCACCGGCCGGCCCGGATAGAGCCGCGTCAGCACATCGCGATAGAGCGCGAGCTGTTTGAGGTAGTTGCCGTATTTTTCCAATGCCTCGCCGAGGCTCTGCGGCGGCGGCCGGTTCGACTTGTAGTCGGCGATCAGCACCTCGTTGGCCGTCACCACCAGCCGGTCCACCTGGCCCGCCACCGGGTGCCCGTTGAGGCGGCCGGTGATCGACACTTCGGCGCGGCTGCCGGGCCCGAACAGCGCGGCAAAGCGCGGGTCTGACAACACCGACTGCACCTGCTGCGCGATGCTGCGGCATTCCGTGTCATCCAATTTTTTCTGGCGGGCAAGAAACAGCGCGGCCGTGCCGGCGCGGCGATCCGGCGGGACATCCGGCAGCGACTGCATCAGCCGGTGGATTGCAAGCCCGCGCGCGATGGCGCGCTCGCGCGCCTGACTGCGCGCGACGGGCTCGGCCGTGACCGGATCGTCGACGAAGCCCGAGGGCTTGATGGTTATGGGTCGCTCGATCGTGGTCTCGGCGATGCGCGTCAGCCATGACGGCAGTGCGACCGTCGGTATCAGGTCCAGTTCCCCCTGTTCTACGCCGGCGGCTCTTTCCGGCGTCTTGCGATAGCGCCACACTTCGGCGCTGCCGTGGTCTGCCTTCTCCTTTACGCAAAGCGGTTCGAGCGCATCGCGCACGAGCTTGTACCAGCACCCGGCCGGCACCTTTCTGATAGTGTCGATGCCGCACACGACCAGACGGTCGATCGCCCGCGTCATCGCCACATAAAGCAGGCGGCGGTACTCGTCGCGTGCGCCGTCCAGCACGATCTCGCGCGCGGCCGTCATGGGTCCCGTGTCCTTGATCTTCGAGGTCGCCCACACGATCGGCCCGGGCGCTGCGTCCGTCGCCGGCAGCGGCAGGAGCCGCGGCGGGTGCCAGCCTTCGGCTGGCGTCGTGGTGTCGGCGAGAATGACGATCGGCGCCTCCAGCCCCTTCGCGCCGTGAACCGTCATCACCCGAACCTCGTCGCGCGCGAGCTCCATGTCGCGCTTCACCTCGGCTTGCGCGTCGCGCAGCCAAGCCACGAAACCTTGCAGCGACGGCGTCTCGCGGCGCTCATAATCGAGAGCGAGATTGAGGAACTCGTCGAGCGCGTCGGCCGCTTCGTGACCGAGCCGCATGAGAATCTTGCGCCGCAGGCCGCGCGCGCCGAGCAGTCCCGCATAGAAGGTGAACGGCGTTTGGTTGCGCGCCGCCTGACCAATGCGTTCCAGCTCCTGGGTGATGTCGGGCCGCTGCGTGCGGAGCGCGGCGAGCAGGCTGCCCTTGCGCTTCCAGGAAAGGCTGAACAGATCGTCGTCGTCGAGGCCGAACAGCGGGCTCTTGAGCACGGTTGCCAGCGCGAGATCGTCCTCCGGCAGCAGCAGCGCGTCGGCGAGCGTCATCAGATCCATGACGGCGATATGCTCGGTCAGCATCAGCCGGTCGGCGCCTGCGACCGGGATGCCGAGGTTTTTCAGCGCCCGGATGATCGCCTCGAACAGTGCGCCACGCCGGCGCACGAGGATCAGCACGTCCCGGGCAAGCCGCCCCTGCGCGCGCCAGACGGCGACCGAGCCTGCGATCCGTCGCGCGAGCCGGACCGTGCCGCTCGTGACGGTCTGCTTGTCGAGCGGCGCGGCCCAGCCTTTCCTGGCCTCGACTTCGTCCGACTTCTCCAGCTCCCAGATTTCGACGAGGCCGGGACCTGCGCCGGGCAAGGCCTCGTGCACCGGCGCGTCGCCTCCCGCGGTCAGGCCGGCGCGGGCCGCCGCGGGCTTGAACACGGCGTCCACCGCTTCCAGCACGTTGGGCCCGGAGCGGAACGAATGCTTGAATTCGGCAAAGACGAATTTCATTGCGGCATCGCGATGGGCGCGCGCGAAATGGTCGCGATTGTTCGCGAACTCGGTCGGTACTGCGCCCTGGAATGAGAAGATCGACTGCTTCTCGTCACCGACCGCAAAGACGGTGCGCGGCCGATCGTGGGCGCCGAGGCCCGTGAAGAATTCACCGGTCAGCGCCTTGATGATCGCCCACTGCTTCGGGCTGGTGTCCTGCGCCTCGTCGACCAGAACGTGGTGGATGCCGCGGTCGAGCTTGTAGTGCACCCAGGCGGCAGACACGTTGTTGAGCAGCTCGAGCGTCTTGTCGATCAGGTCCTGATAGTCGAGCAGACCGCGCCGGTTCTTCTCGGCGCGGAAGCGCTCGATCACCGCGTGAGCGATGGTGAACAGGGCGACGCTGCGGTCACGGGTCTCGATGGTGCGGCGGTGCTGGATGAGCGCCCAGACGCGATCCTGTTCCCGGGTCAGCCGCGCGCACAGCTGCGGTTCGCTGATCTGGATGGCCTTGGTCGCGAGCCGGGTGCGTTTCCTTTCCTGTTTGTCGGTGCAGAAGATATCGAAATAGGTCGCGAGCCGGTCCGTGCCGGAGAGCTTGCCCAGCGCCGCGAACCGCGCGCCCTGATCCTTGTCGGTGGTCGAGCCCTCCTTGAGCGCGGCTGCAATCGCCGGCCATTCCGACGCGGAGATGACGCTGTCGTTGAAGAACATGGCGTCGATCTCGCGCATGCTCTCTTCGGGCTGGATGCCGAGCGCCTGCGAAAGCTGCCGCATGGCCTGCGGGACGCCGCCCGCGGTTTCGACCCAAGGCACCAGCGCATCGCGCCTGCGGATCGTCTCGCGCACCAGCTCCCGGAACGTCACATCGGCGGCGGCGAGAACCGCGGCGGCGAGCGCCTGGCCGAGCGGGCTGTCCGGTTCCGCTGCGGCTTGCAGCATCACGCCGAGGCTCAGCTCCTCCAGCATCTGCGCTTCGGTGGGCTCGTCGAGCACCTCGAAGCGCGCGGCAACGTTGGCCTCGAACGGAAACAGATGCAGCAGTTGGGTGCAGAAGGCGTGGATGGTCTGCACCTTGAGACCGCCGGGCGTTTCCAGCGCGAGTGCAAACAGCCGTCGCGCGCGTTGCCGGAGCGCGGCGGTGGGCAAGGCCACGCCGGCAGCTTGCATCGCCCTGTCGAGGTCGGGGTCGTCGAGCCGGGTCCATTTGCGCAACTCGTCGAACACCCGGTTCGCCATATTGGCGGCCGCTGCCTTGGTGAAGGTGATGCAGAGGATGCGCGCCGGGTCGACACCGGACAGGAGCAGCCGGATCACGCGTTGCGCCAGCACGTGGGTCTTGCCGGACCCGGCGTTGGCCGCGACAAAGGCGGAATGGTGCGGGTCCGACGCTTCGATCTGCCGGGCGGTGACGGTGGGTGGAATCGCGCGCGGCGCGCTCATTCGCCGCTCCCGTAGATGTCATTGTCGTCGACGCCTGCGGTCAACGACCATTCCTTGACGCGCGCCAGGTGATCGTAGGTGCCATAGCGCGTGGTCCACATCGGGTGGACCAGCGAGTAGTAGGGCGTCTGCGGATCGGAAAATTTCTGCAAAAGCTGCGTCAGCTCGGCGAATGCTTCGTCGGCCTGTGCGTTCGCGTCGGTACCTTCAAATTCGATCGTCCGAAGCTCACCCGGCTGCACGCCGCCACTGAGCCGCACATAGGCAAGTTCCGAGACCGATCCGCCTTTGGGGATGCCGTCGAATTCGCCATGGCGGAGGATCGCGGCCTCGAGCGTCAATTGCGGGGCGAGTCCCGCCTGCACCTGCTTGCTGGTCGGCGGCGCGCCGGTCTTGAAATCCAGAATGGCGTAGCGGCCGTCGGCGAGGCACTCGATGCGGTCCGCGCGCACCGTCAGCTTGAAGGTCTCGTGGCCGAACGGAATTTCCAGATGCCCGCCGGTCTCGACGTTCAGGAGCGCGAGGCCCGAGCGCCGCTCCCTCTCGAAATGCGCGAACCACTCGGCGATCCGCTTGAACCGCGGCCACCAGAACGCCTTCGCCTCGGGATAATCCGACAGCGGTTTGAAATGCTTCTCGCCGATCGCGGTCAGCGCGGCCGCCGGATCGTCCGGCAAGGCCTGCGGATGGGTTTTCGCGAATTCGCCGATGGAATTGTGAATCACCGTGCCGCGGTCGGCGGCGCCCGGCGGCGTGTCGATGTCGTCGAGCGGCTGAAGATCCAGCACGTGCTTGGCATAGATCGTGTAGGGGTCACGCAGCCAGTGCTCGATCTCGGTGACGCTGAGCCGTTTGGGCCGCGCTTCGAACGGCGGCCGCGGCTCGGGCCGCTCCACGGGTTTGGCTGCGCCCGTCGGCTCGTCGAGCCTGCGCGCCCATGCGAGATACTGCTCGCCTTTGCCCAGCGCAGCCTTCCAGCGCTCGTCGCCGGCCACCGCCGCAAGCCGCTGCACGAAACGCGAGGCGACCGTCGGCGCGCCGGCCTGGCGGGCGGCGCGGGTGAGAATGACTTCGGCCGCGCCGAGCGCCTGCGCGAAGTCATGCGCCGACAAGCCGATGCGCCGCTCCGGCAGGTCGAGGCCGAGCTCGTGGCGCATTGGCCGGCTGAGCCAGGGGTCGGCGCGCGTCTCCGGCGGCCACACGCCTTCGACCAGTCCGCCCAGCACCAGCCGGTCCACCGATTGCAGACGCGCCTCGAGCGGACCGAAGATGCGGACCCGTACGTTCTGTTCCGGACGCCGCACCACGGTTTCGGCGATGGCCATCTGGAACAGCTCGGGATATTCGGCGGGTTCGATCTCGATCGATCCGGCCCCCACAATTTCGCTGAACGCTCTGCCCAAATCGTCGTTCATCACCCCAAGGTTCTGCAGCGCCTGGGCGTGAGATGCGGCGATGGCGGCGAAGGTCGCGGGCCTCTTGGGCAGCGTTTCCAGCGGCGTGAGCGCCGCCTTGAGGCGCTCGATCAAGGCGCCGGCGGCAGTCAGCTCGCGATCCGTGAGCGCGGTGCGCGGATCGGACCAATGCAGCGACGACGCCTCGTTCTGCTTCAATTTCGCAAGCTCCTCGCGAAAGGTCGCAAGCGCGTGCGCCAGGCCTTCGGCGCCCGGCTTCGGGCGCGGGCCGCGCAACACCGCGCGCTCCAGCACCGCCGCCGCATGGCGGTCGAGCGCGCATATCTCGTGCTTGAGCATCGCCAGCAGGGTCACCGGCGGCAGCCCCTCGATCGCGGCCTCGGCGACCAGCCTTGCGAACACGCCGGCCGGCGTGTCGGACAGTGCGTCGCCGCCGGAGTCGTCCACCGGCACATTCCAGCGCGCCAGCGCCGCGAGCACGCGGCGGGCGAGCGCGCGGTCCGGCGTCACCAGCGCCGCGGTCTTGTCCGGCGTCTCCATCGCCTCGCGCAGCGCGATCGCGATCGCCAGCGCTTCCTCTTCGGCGCTGCCGGCTTCAATGACGGTGATATCGCGGAACGCGGCGTCCGCGCGGGCGGCGAAGGCCGCCGACGTCAACTGTTCCTGCCACAGGTCGCTGGCGGCCGCCGGGCGCAGCGCCTCGGACGCGACGATCTCGCGGCCATGCGCCGCCGGTGCGCCGAGCGGCTCCACCGCCTCGCGCGCGAGCTGCATGCGCTTGAGCAAGGCATGCATGGCGAACTGCGGATGGTTGTGCACCACCTCGCCGTCGTCCTGGGCCTTCCCTTGGCCGATCCGGTCCCAGGTCGGCGCATCGAGCGCGGTGTCGAGGCCCGGCAGGATCACGGCGCCTTGCGG